>JAZKBN010000041.1:103941-115899 GCA_040388605.1 Bacteroidota bacterium
ATTGCTCCCGAAACTATAAGGCAAATAGGCATAAGAAGGCATGGGTTTGGTAATAAACAGGTTTGCTCTTTTGCCTACAGTAACGCTGCCTGTGTGCTCTATGGCATCCATAGCGAAAGCCGAGTTAATGGTGGCCGCGTTAATTGCCTCCTCAGGTGTCATGCGCAGCTGGGTGCAGGCCAGGCTGAGCACCATGCTCATATTGCCCGACGGACAAGTGCCCGGGTTATAATCACTTGAGAGTGCAACCGGTAAATGAGCTGCAATCATGCGGCGGGCATCAGGGTAGCCAATTTTAAGGAAGAAAGCCGTGCCGGGTAAAAGAACAGGTATGGTACGGCTGTTTTGCAGGAGGTTTATTTCTTCTTCGCCCATGTGTTCAAGATGGTCGGCGCTGCGGGCGCGGTTACTTACAGCCACCTGCACACCCCCGCTGAGGGCCAGCTCGTTGGCATGCACCTTGGGCTGAAGGCCATGCTTTAAGCCGGCTTTTAAGATTAGGTCTGTTTCTTCGGGTGTAAAGAAGCCGCGGTCGCAGAAAACATCGCAGTAATCGGCAAGCTTTTCGGCGGCAACGGCCGGTATCATTTCATCGCATACCAGGTTAATGTAATCTTCCCGATTGGTATATTCCGACGGTATGGCATGCGCGCCCAGGAATGTGGTACGCACAAAAAGATTGGTGCTTTGGGCTATTCGTTTGGCCACACGCAGTATTTTAAGCTCATCCGGCAGGGTAAGGCCGTAGCCGCTTTTTATTTCTATTGACCCGGTTCCGGCTGCAATTACCTCGCGCACCCTGGGCATGCTTTGCTTATACAAATCATCTTCAGATGTTTGCTGCAGCAGCCTTGCGCTGTTGAGTATGCCCCCGCCTTTTCGGGCCATTTCCTCGTAGCTCAGGCCGAGTATGCGATCTGTAAACTCAGTTTCGCGGCTGCCGGCGAAAACAATGTGGGTATGGGCATCAACAAAAGAGGGGAATACAAAGCGGCCGGATGCATCTGTGGTTCGCTGTTCGCTTATGCCCTTGGGGCAGGTGCTCATGGGTCCGTATGCTGCTATGCGGTTGGCTTCGGTAAGCAGCCAGGCATTTTCAAGCACAGGCAGAACCGACATCTCATGCCCGCGCAAGGGCTCACGTATTTGTTCCCGAACCTGCACAAGGCCCTTTATATTCGTTATCAGGTACATGTTGGCTGTTTCAGTTTTGTTATAGCAGGTCTATGCGGGCAGTAAAGCAGGTATTGCCTGCACTCATACACGCACATGCCGGTTTATGCCGAAAGCTAAGGTAAAAAAATAAACCCCTGAACGCTTTATTCCTGAAATTAACAGGTGTTGTATAAAAACATTTTACCCGCCTGCTTTTGTAATTACAAAAACAGGCACATCAATCAGCATGCAGTATTAATTGCTAAGCCCGCATTTTTAATCTTGCTCCCGGGTTTACATACAGCATAGCTTCTTTTTGCTTTTTAGTGAAATGCGAGCCAAGGTTCAGGCTCATGGCCGAAAACCCGACAATGAACAATGCCGTAATTATTAAATTCCCTTCTTTCACTTTGCCTGCCCTGAACAGCCATACGCCGACAAACATATTAAACAGGCCCCAAGTCACATTAACCGGCGCCGATGAAAGGCCAATGCCCGGCGGTGTGGAGAAGGGGCTTGGGAAGGCATTGCCGGAAACGCCCTGCACAAAGTGAGGAATGCTGTTGGCCAAAAAGGCGCCCGCGAAAAAGGCGGCTATATAGGTATACCATTTCATAAGCTTGGGTTGGCACAGGCTTTTAATTACCAGGCCGCTTCATGCAAATTTAAATGAAATGCCAAACGCATAAATTAAGAGCTGATTAATGATTTTTGCTTTTAAATCTAAATAATAACGCCGCCCTGTATTTGCAGAACGGCGTTTTAAATACAACCGAAATTTAAACTTTAGCCTTTGTTGCTGCTTATTCGCTTTTTACAAGCCGGGCATGCTTGAGCCCTGCGCAGACTTCATAAACCCCTGCCGGCAGATTCTGCAAATCTATATTGCCCTCTGAGCCGGGTTTTTCAGTTTGCACAATTTGGCCCAATGTGTTTATTATGCGTACCGATGCATCGGCCTCAGCACCTGCAATATGCACATACCTGCCCGAAGGATTGGGGACAATGCTGAGGGAGGAAGTACGACTTAAATTTGAAACACCGGTAAAAATAAACGGCTCCGACAGGGGTGTGGGGCAGCCGTAAGTATAAGCGCAGCGGGCGGTATAAACCCCGTTGCCGTTAAGGGTTATAGATGGTTCGGGCCCGCTTTGAATAAGTACTCCGTCAAGGTACCAATAAATAGTATCAGCAATTTCGTTGCTATAAAGCAGATCGCCATCGAAAGAAAGCTCGGGCTTACGGCTGTGCAGCATGGGAACCGAAACAGGCTCGGAAAACGCAGAAGTGCATGTACCGTAGATGTATGATACGCTGTATTGCCCGTCGGTACTTACCTGTAAAGTGCGGCCGGTTTGGCCGTTGTTCCACAGGTAGCCGGTTGCCGGCACGTACGTTCCTTTTAGCACCCTGCGCGCGTGCAAATCAGTCATAAAAATAGTGCCGGCCCTGTCAATGGCCATTCCCTGAACATTGCGAAGAAACAGCGAGCTGCCGGGCTCCTCAGAAGGACCCATTGCCAGGAAAGAATAAGAACCGCCCCCGTTTTTAGGTAAAATTGATATCCAGCCTGCGGAGCTGAGCACCATATCTCCGTTTGCTGTGAAAAGCATGTCGTTCCCGGCTGCGCCGCATGGATTATAATAATTATAGCCTGAGAGAGAATCGGCGATGTTAGAGATGGTGAGCACATCGCCTTCGGGGCTTATTCGGCGCAGATGCGGAGAGGAAGTATAGAGGTAACCACCAGGACCCATGGCGATGCTTGTTTCTGAATAACCAAGAAAAGTTGCCGCACTGCCCCTGCCATCCGCATAACCGTCGGTACCATTACCGGCCAGTGTGCTTACTATGCCATCAGCGCTTAGTTTACGCACATAGCTGCCGTAATCGAAAAAGTACTTATTGTCTTCGGCATCAATGGTAAAATGGCCGGGATTGAGGCGTGCCTGTGCAGCAGGCCCGTCACGATAATATATGCCGTCGGTTATACGTTTTGTACCGCAAACGGTTGTTACCAAACCGGCCGGGCTTATTGTTCTTAAAACATAATCATCGGAAACCCATAAGAGTCCCTGGCTGTCGAAATGCATACCGTGGATGTTTTGCAACCGGGCTGCCTCTCCTAAACCATCAGCAGTACCTAAAGATCCGTTACCGGCAAAATTGCTTACCATACCCTCGGGTGTGATTTTGCGTATTACAGCGGCGTCTGCAACATAAAGATTGCCTGCCGCATCAACTGCCGTAGCCCCGGGTGTTGTAAATGTTGCCTGTTCGGCAGTGCCGTTCTTTAAGCCCGAATATATTTCGCCGGCCCATGTGCTCACATTACCGTTGACCGCAATCATACGGATTAAGTTATTTTTTCTGTCGGCAACAAGCAGTTCGCCGGTGGGGGTAAAAGCCAGCCCTGCAGGGTTATTAAATTGGGCTGCTGTGCCGGCGGCATTGGTCATTCCTCGGCGGTTTACCTGGCCTGCGAACGTGCTTACCAAACCTTCAGGGGTAATTTTCCTGATAATGTGCCTTGATCCTTCGCTAATGAAAATATTGCCTGTGCCCGGCTCAATGGCTAAGCCGCTGAAATCAGAGAAAGAAGCGTCAGTGCCCTGCCCGTTAACAGAACCGACGGTGCCGCTGCCCGCCAGGGTGCTTACCATTCCGTCAGGGCTTATTTTGCGAATGCGATAGTTAAGATTATCAGTTACGTACATATTGCCTGCCACATCAAATGCAATATTGGTTGGCCTTGCAAATTTTGCTGTGGCGGCGGGGCCGTCTTCATAGCCGCGTTGGGTGCCTGTGCCGGCAAAAGTGCTTACTGTTCCTGCAGGGCTTACTTTCCTGATGCAGTGGTTATCCTGGTCGGCTATATATAAGTTGCCCGCATTATCGGTGGCCATGCCTGCCGGGTTGTTAAATATGGCAGCGCCAAGTGTATCGTCATGATAGCCGTTGAAACCCGCACCGAATATGCTTACATCTCCTGCTGCGGAAATTCTGAAAATTTTCCGGGCCACCCCGTAATAATCGGTGCCGGTCAGGTAGGTGTTGCCTGCGCTGTCCTGTGCAATCCATTCGGGTCGGCCAATAGTTTTATCCTCCACACGGCCGGGCTGCAGGTTAATTGAAGTATAATTGAATCTGCCCCCGCCTGTTATGGTGCTCACGGTGCCGCCGGGAGATACTTTCCTGAGCGCGTTGTTGAGATAGTCTGTAATAAAAGTATTACCTGCTGCATCCCTTAAAATGCCTGTTGGTTCCCGGAAATGTGCCTGCAGGTTGCTACTGTCTATGTTGCCGTAATAGGAGCCGGCATAAGAGGCAATGTTTAAATAGCCCGGTGAAGCCATTATTTTTATGGTATCAGTCCCTTCGCAGAACTGCAGTTGTCCCGGGCAATATGCTATATAGGGTGCAGGGCAGCCGGTTTGTGCGCTTGCCCGCTGAAAAAATATGCCAAGCCATAAAAGCAGAACGGAGATGGTGAAGGCAAGTTTGTGTACCGGGTTTCTCATAAGAATTTAATGGATTAGTAATAAAGTATTTTATGATATAAAACGAATTGTAAACAAGGTAAGATGAAGAATTATAAAAGCAATGTAAGCTTAGCTATTTATATAATAATGGATTGATTAGAAAAACAAATAATCCGTATCCGGAACCTTAAGCCATTCAGGCACAAGGTTTTCCGAATACGGATTATTAAGTATCGGCTTTAACAAACCCGGCTTACTCAGCCGTTCTCAGCCACTTCTTACGTAAGGCAACCTGCTCTGCCGTTGCGCCGCTTGCGTTCGAAATGCGGAAATTCACATTCGGGTTACGGGCAAGGGTAATATCAAGGGTTTCTATAAAACCTCCGCGGCTGATGAGCACCTTAATTTTATCGCCTGGCTTTTTGCCGGCAAGCAATTGGCCCAGATCACCCGCAGCGCGAACGTTATCTACGGCAATAATTTCATCGTTTACGTAAAGGCCCTGTGTCCAGGCGGGGCTGTTGCGGCTTACGCTTGTAACGGTTAAGCGCCCGGCATCGGCACGACTGCCTGCGCCTATCCAGGCATCCTGCCGGCTTTCGTTGGTGTTCAGCATATCCAGGCCGACATAGGCCAGGTACTTTTTGTAATCCGGCGTTTCGGTGCCGTTTACATACTTCGCAAAGAAATCAGACAGCGGTTTGCCGGCTTCTTTTTCAACAGCCTGCTGAAATTCCGAATCGGTAAAGCCGCGTTTTTGCTTTTTGTAGTATTCGGCATAGAGGTAGCGCAAAACATCATCCAGGCTTTTTTGCCCGGCTGTTGCGTTCATAATTTCCAAATCGAGGAGCATGCCTATTACTGCGCCCTTGGTATAATAAGATACTGATGCGTTATTGCTGTTCTCGTTCGGGCGATAGAACTTTATCCATGCATCCCAGCTGGCTTCGCTAACCGCCTGTACACGGTTGCCGGGTGTGTTCTCTACCGAGCCTATGTTAGAGGCTACAATTTCAAGGTATTTATCCGGCGAAATCAGGTTGGCGCGGCGCAGGATAAAGTCATCGTAATAAGCGGTTAAGCCTTCAGATACCCAAAGCATGTGGGTGTAATTCTCGTTCTGGTAATCGAAGGGGCCAAGCGCCTTGGGACGAATGCGCTTTACATTCCAGAGGTGGAAATACTCATGCGCCACCAAACCGAGGAAACCGGTATAAGCCGGTTCGCCCGAATAGGAAAAACGGCTTGTTTGCAGGGTAGATGCATTTTTATGCTCCAGGCCACCGCTTCCGTTGGGAATGTTATGGATAATGAAGGTGTAATCAGGGCTTGGATGCTCACCTACTATGGAGGCTGCGGCCTCGGTAGTCAGCTTCATATCGCGTTTCAGCTTTTCGGCATCATAAACGGCATCGCCGAACATGGCTACCTTATGCTCTACGCCCGATGAAGTGAAATTAAGCACGGTATGGTTACCCATCTCTATGGGGCTGTCGACCATGGTGTCCCAATCAGGAACACTGAATGTCCATTTGTCGGCACCTGCGGGCTTTAAAGGCGTGCTGATTACTTTCCAGCCGGCAAGCGGGCGAATGGTAAGGGTGCTTGGCAAATCGGTAAGACCGGCCGGGTACATAAGCACTGAAGCAGGGTTCAGATAAGCGTGCACGGCATCCACATAAGCATTGCGAACAGTAAGCTCGAAGGCATAAACCTTGTAGCTTATTACTATTTCTGTTGCTTTTCCGTTTTTAATGCGCCAGGTATGCTTGTTTATTTTGTCGAAGGGCAGGGCTGCGCCTGCGCTTTCGGCCTTAAAGGCTTCCACGTTTTTGGCGTATTCGCGCACAAGGTAGCTGCCTGGGGTCCAGACGGCCATGTTAATATCGGTTTCAGCGGCGCTGAGGCCCGAAAGCCGCATCTCGACATCGAAGTAATGTGAATGTGGTTCGGTAACGGAAAGGGTGTACCGCAATACTGGTTTGGCCGAAATGGTATGGCTCATAGTTAAGAACAGGAATAACACAGCCGAAAACATAAAGCCGACCGTAGCCGAACCCTTAGATCCGGTATATTTGAAAGCAGCAGGTAACAGGTATTTCAATTGCTGAAACTTGGTTTTTATTGGGTACAACACCGGTGCCATAAATTGGGCAAGCATAACAGCGCATGCCTTATGAACAACCGGCAAATATAGAACAATGCCGCAATATGCCGATAATTGATGCTGAAAGGCGGAAATGTGGCTTGGAACGGTATATTTGTTGCCAAATGATTTTATAACCGGGCAGTACCCTGAAAAAAGAAGCAAGGCGTATTACTGTTTTATGCCTGTCGGCCAGTTGGGGCGGGCTTGAGATGAACACCGTTCGCATGGCCGCCGGCCTCCGCGACCGGGGCGCGAACCTGCTTTTTATTGCCTCGCCCGGCTCGGCAGCTGCAGCCAAAGCTTCGGCCGAGGGGCTAAAGGTTTTACTTTTTCAGCGGTCTTCCTTCATTAAGCTTTTGTGTGATGCATGGGTACTGGCAAAGCTTCTGCGCAGGCGCGGACCTCAGATTCTTATCAGCGTATATAATCCTGATTTGCCGCTTGTTGGCTGGCTCAGGCGTTTCGGTAAGGGGAAAATAAGGTTGGTGTACCAGCAGCACATGCAGCTCACCATTAAAAAGCGCGACCCGGTACATACCTTCCGTTACAGCGCCATAGATGCCTGGGTGGCCCCGCTGCCTTACCTGAAGCAACAGGTTATTACCAATACCCGTTTCCCTGAAAACAGGGTGCACGTTATCCCTATTGGCCTTGATTTGAGTGCCTTAAAGCCCCCGCCCGGTCGGTATAATACAGAAACACGCATTGCCGCATTGCCTGCATCTGCCAATATGCAGCAGCTGAAGGATGCCGATAAGCTTGCTGCCCGAAAAAGGCTGGGCCTGCCGCCTTTGGGCTTTATTGCAGGCATACTGGGCCGCATTGATGCGCAAAAAGGGCAGGGCCTGTGTATTGAAGCCATAGCCCTGTTAAACAAAGCCGGCCATAATGCCGCCCTGCTGGTTATGGGCGAAGGCACCCGCAACGAGCAGGAAGCCGCTGAGTATCTCGATAAGATTTTGGCCCTGCCGCAAGCGCTGGGTATTGCCGGCAAGGTGTATTTCAAACCCTACCAACCCAATCCCTCTGATTTTTATAATGCTATTGATGTTTTCCTGCTTGCCTCCGGGGCCGAAACCTATGGCATGGTAACCCTTGAAGCTATGGCAGCAGGTGTACCGGTTGCCGGCAGCCATTCCGGCGGAACCATTGACCTGCTTAAAGGCGGAGAGCTGGGCAATTTATACATCCCCGGCGATGCGGCAGGCATGGCCAATGCCATTTTAGATATAATGCTTAAGCCGGCCGCATGGCAGCAAAAAGCCGGGGCCGCGCGTTTATGGGTGTTTAATAATTACGGGCTGCAAAAAATGTTGGGTGAGATGGAAAAGGTATTTGCCGAGCTTGAGGGTCGGTAGCTCTTCGTAATCATTCAGTCTTACCTGATTCGGCAATCCCGCCTGCCGAATTTTCGGCAGAAATTCTTTTGGAAATCCTTTTTGCGTTACCGGGCTGAGGAGCGGCAGTATGGCATGCCCCGCCAGGCATCACAAGAGCAATACGCAGCTCTTTATTAAGGCTTAAGCCATAAACCTATATTGCCTTAAAAAAGACAGCAGCGCAAAGGGCCCTTTATGAGTATAAAAAGCCCTCTGCATGCTTAAAAATCAATGCACAACCACAAGTCTTTGTACTGATCTTGACTGTCCTGATTCAATACGTAACAAATAGCTGCCTGATGGCAAATCGTTGGTCTGTAAAGAGGTTCTGCTGCCTGTAAATGTTTTTTGCTGATGCAGCCTTCCGTTCAGGTCATACAGGCTTGCGGTGCCGTTGCCTTCGGCCTCGGTGCCCAGGTTTATCTCAACCTGTCCCGATGCCGGGTTTGGCATTACCTGCACGTTAAGCCGGCCGGCCTGCGGCATTACCCCGACAGGGTTTTTAGAAAGGCTCAGCAGCCAGGTTGCCCCGGCAGGGAGCGTACCCAATGCCGACACCGCCGACCATGCGTTTATTCTGCCCAGGGTATCTACAGCCACGGTGCCTGCATTGCGGCCTGAATAAAGCTCATATACATAATAAGTGCCTGCCTGCAAGGTAGATTTGCCCAGCGTTATGCCCGGGCTTGCCGCCCCCGCCCCGAAATTTGCCGCTATGATGATAGATTCTTCGCCATAAATACGGGCGAAAGCCAGCACAGTGCCTGTTGATGCCACCGCCGGCAGGTAATATCCTTTTTGCAGGGCATCGTGCCCGGTACGCAGCCTGATAAGCTTTTTGTAATGGTTCAGCAACGATGCTGAATCCTGCTGCTGAGCGGCTACATTGTTTACAGCAAAGTTTGTATTTACGCCTCTCCAGGGGCTGCCTGTTGTAAAGCCCGCATTGGCATTTGCGTTCCATTGCATGGGTGTGCGTACGTCTTCATGGGCGCCGCTGCCGGTAATGCCTATTTCTTCGCCATAATAAATAAAAGGCACGCCCGGCACTGTAAGCATTACCGATGCCGATACCTTCGCTTTCCTGAGGCTGTTGCCCAATTGCGACATAGACCTGTCCTGGTCGTGGTTGGTTAAGAAAGAACCATATTTTAAAGTGGGATAGGCCTGGTTCACAGCCAGCAGGCGATCGTACAGGGCATCGGTATTGGCTACGTTGGCGGCATTTAAAATATCGCCGGACAGCCCGAATTCAAAGCAGGCATCCAGGCGGTCATGTACCACGTAGGGGGCCACCTCCTCGGTTTTTTGCCATGCTTCGCCCACGGTAAAGGCGTTGGGGTTAATGCTTTTAACCACGTTGTTAAATTCCTGCAAAACGCTGTATGTGCCTGCGGTGTTGGTGAGCACCCGGCTCGGGAGCAGAATGTTTTCTTCAACTAAGTATTTAACGGCATCGAGCCTGAAGCCGTCTACCCCTTTGTTGAGCCAGAAGCTTACGGCGTTCCACATGGTATCTCTCAGTGCGCGGCTGTTCCAGTTCAGGTCAGGAAAGGGGTTAAAAACGCCATAATAATACCCGGGTATTTTCTGCTTCCAAACGGTTTGGCCCTCGGGGCCGGGAAAGCCGGGGTTAACATTAGACCAAACGTACCAATCTCTCTTGGGGTTGGTTGTATTGGCTGAAGATTGCGTAAACCAGGGGTGCTCTTCGGATGTGTGATTCAGAACAAGGTCAAGAATTACCTTTATGCCACGGGCATGCGCCGCAGCCATAAAGGCATCGAAGCCGGCCATGCTGCCGTATGCAGGCTGTATGGCCTTGTAATTGGTTATGTTATAGCCATGGTAGCTTGGTGATGGCATTATGGGCATCAGCCAAAGGGCGGTTACACCAAGGTCGGTGTTTGTGTTCGGGTCGCCGTCGTTGAGGTAATCAAGCTTGCTCATCAGGCCGGCGAAATCACCAACACCGTTTCCGTCGCTGTCGTAGAAAGAACGGACAAACACCAGGTAAAACACTTCCTTGCTCCAATTGTAAACCGGGTAATTGGTAGCCGGCATGGGGCAGAAATTGAAATCAGATACAGGCAGCACCAGGTCTTCGTCGCTTACAACTACCATGCGGTTGAGCGTGCTGCCGGAGCCGCAGCCTGCGAGGTTTGCTTCGGCGTTTGCCCATGCTGTACCGTTTATGAATTTATAACGATAAATGCCCGTGGGCAGGTTTGCCTTAAGCTCATAAATGCCGTTGGCATCAGAGTCAGATAACTGCGTGGTGGCCGGGTTCCAGTCGGCGGGAAAACCGGCTTCTGACTGAAAATCGCCGGCTATGTGCACACCGGCTGCCGCTACTGTTAAGCGGCTCATATTTACCCTGAAGGTAACCTGCACCGCCATTAAAGGCCCTGCAATCAGCAGCAGGCCGAAAAGCAGGAAAATGTGTTTTGTAATTTTTGGTTTCATGTGGCGAAAGGGTGTGCAGGGTGTTGTAATTTATTATAGGGTTAAGCTTAAAAAGATACCTTAACATGGAGCCTTGCAAATATAATGAATTGGTGCAGGAATGCCCTTCCGGGGTAAACGGTACCATGTATCGGAACGGGGGAAAGGGCCTTAATGGCACTTATTGCATGATTACCTGCCCGGCCGAACCTTAATTTGATTATTTATTTTGCAGGGTTTTCTGCCTGTTTACTCCATTCTATGATTTAATCTCCTGCTTTATAAAGACCGGGAGCACTGTAAACAGGTTAAAAAGAAAGTACCAGGCCCTATATTCACCAGGCAGGATATAAATTAAATTGACCCTTATTTTACCAAATTCAATATGGCATTGCATATTGCAGTGCCGCATTGGCTTTTGCTTAGATTTCCTATGTTTCGATTTAATTACGTATTATCGATTGTCATTTTAACAATTTATATCATCGCGCTGTCAGAGGGTATATATACTGCCATTGTAAACGACCGTAGCAATATCAGCATTCTACTTGGTCTTGTTGTTGTATTCTATACCTGGCCTGCTTTTCCGTCTATTGCATTTTTAATATATAGGAAAGATCTAAAATCATCTGTTGTGTTTAATTCAATAATTTTTGTGTTAAATATATTGATGCTGCTCTTGATTACATCTGTATTGGTTAATTAATTATCTGCGCTTACTTACAAACTATCTCCATTCGCTTTTTACTTCATTATAAACCCCTGTTGCACTAAAGCCATAACCTGCTTTAGCTTGGCTCCAGGTTTTTAAACTTTTTTACCTGTGTTTCGAATTCAGTTTTTTGGGCCGGGGTCATATTGCGTTTAAGCAAATTCAGCCGTTCTTCAATAAGCGTGGCTTTGCGATTAGCAATTTCCATATAGCCCTGGTCTACCGATTCGAGGTAGTTTTTTTTCGCAAAGCGAATATATATTTTGCTGTGATCGCGGTAATAACCAAGCAACTTGGGAATATCGGTGCTTGCATTCACCTCGGTTCTGAAATCAAGGTAATCCTGCTCACGCTGAATGGCTTCAGGCGAGCGATCCTGCGCAAACTCTTCCTCATCCTTAACCGCTTCTTTGGCATCGGTAAGGAACATAAACTTATAGATGAGTATTGAAGAAATTCCTAAAATAACGGCAATGGTAATAAGCTGCTTTGTCATGTTGGCCGGGCAATTAATTCCTGTGGTTTGTGCAATTTACAAAGCCTGCGGGTTTATGCCTAATACCCCTATCCCAAATTTTAAGGCAGACTGCCGGCTGCACTTTGTTTGCTGCCCATGCGCAATAAAAAAAGCTGCTT
>JAZKBN010000041.1:115911-120689 GCA_040388605.1 Bacteroidota bacterium
ATCGATACCCGGAAACAGCTTTTTTAGGTAAACAGGTTGGCCCATGAGCTTCTGTTCTTTAACAGACGCTTATTTCATTGCCCTCAGCGTTTCTTTAGAAATCTCGGCCTGTGCTTTAGTAAATTTCTCCATTTGCCCCGGGCTCATGTTACCCGATGAAGATTGCAGTTTTTCAGAAATACGGTTTGTTTCTTCCAAAACAAGGGTGTATTCGGTTACAAGTTCGGGGTTTGTTTCATCGGCGTTATTAACAAGCTCAATGTATTTGCGCATACCGGCTTCGTAATCATCTATCAGCTTATCGGTATTTTCGGCAGGGACATCTTCAGAAATGTTTTCAAAGGCAAGGTTTTGAGTACTGCTTAAGGTTGTGTCGGCGGTAATTTCCTGTTCTGTTTCAGAATTGGCCGGTCTGCAGGCGCACAGCTGCGTGATTAGCACTGTTGCAGCCAACAGTTTTAGTTTCCGGATAAGTAAATGGTGCATTTGTAACGCTGTAATTTTTGTGGCAGGCCCTGGTTGAAAGGCCCTTTAAATAAAATTATCTTCAGATTGATTGTGATATTACCTGCCCGGACCCGGAACTGTCGGGGATGGTACTTACAGGCTTATAGCCCGTATTCATGGAATTATTATATTTATAAGAGTAAATGTAACTCAGCGCATATAAGTAACCAAAGGTTATATAACATGCTGTGTCGTACAAAGGAAACAAATAGATTCTGATTACGCAAGTGCTTATGTAATAGTTTTTTATAAATCTGAATAAAAATAAATTTAAACCAATAAACCTATGCGATTAATTGCCCATATATGCTCATTTAAGCATACCGCGGTTTTTGTTTATACTTAGGAGAACATAAATTCCCTGTTCAATTTTAGGCATTAATTCTTATTCAGCCGGATGCCTCACCTTAAAAAACGGGAATTTTAAGGTGAGATATGGTAGCCGACATTAAAATTGAGGCCGGGTTTTGGGGTAAACATTAAAAAACGGGAATTTTGAGGTGAGATATGGGTATCGACATTAAAATTGAGGTCGGGTTTGGGGGTAAACATTAAAAAACGGGAATTTTAAGGTGAGGTATGGAAAAAAGACATAAATTAAGTTCGGAATCAGGCTAAACATTTAAACCTATATGGCATATCCAATAAACCCTGACAGGAATGAGCCCTGGAATAAGCTGCCGGAACTGCCCATAGAAGAAAGCCTCTTTAAAACCATTGATGTATATGAGCAATTGGGCAATGCAAAATCGGCATTGGCGAGGTTGCAGGGGCGCAGCATTGCCATACCCAACCAAGGCCTGCTTATAAACTCAATAAGCCTGCAGGAAGCCAAGGCATCGAGCGCCATAGAGAATATTTTCACAACCGACGATGAACTCTACAAAGCCTTCAGCGAACATACGCCCGATCAATTGCGGGGCGCATCACAGGAGGTGCTGCAATACCGCGAGGCCCTCTGGCTCGGCTTCCAACACCTGAAACATAAAGAGGGCTTCGACCAAAAATATCTTGAGCTTATATACCGGCAGGTTAAAACCGCAACCGACGGCATAAGATCGCCCTTAGTGCAAACGGTAATAAGGCATGGCGGAACAGGCCCCAATGCAGGCAGGGTAGTGTACTCGCCCCCGAGGGGCAAGGGCATTATTGAGCAGAAAATAAATAACCTGCTGCTTTTTATGAACAATGACGAAATCTATAAGCTTGACCACCTGCTGAAAATGGTAATCGGCCATTTCCAGTTCGAGGCCATACACCCCTTCCGCAACGGCAACGGGCGTACCGGGCGCATATTCAATATACATTACCTCTGCCAAAAAGGCCTGCTCGATTACCCCATTCTCTTCCTGAGCAAGTACATTCTTGATAATAAAGACGATTACTACCGCGCTCTTACCCGCGTATCGCAGTTCGGCGACTGGCAAACATGGCTGATCTATATGCTGAAAGCCGTTGAGCAAACAAGCAACCTTACCTACATAAAAATAAACGATATAATAGCCGCCAAAGATGCCATTCTCAGGGAAATTGTTTCACTGAAAGAAATAAGCAGGCCTGAATCTTTGGTGAACCATATTTTTACCCAGCCCTTTACCCGTGTAAAGCACCTGACCGAACAGGGCATATATGCCGAAAACACAGCCCGCAATTACCTCAACAGGCTCTGCGAAATGCAGATACTGGAACGCAGAACCATAAAAGGCAGCCACTATTACCTGAATACTGAATTGTACAGGATTTTGGGGGCCTAAGCAGGCGGCAAGCCTTAATAAGCAAGTGATAACCCGGCCTGAAAAAGCGATTAACATTCCCTGCTCTTATTTGCCTGCGCTCTCCCCCATCTTCCGTAACTTGCACCTTATATGAGCCTGCCGGAACCCGAAACAGCCCTTCCCAAACTGCCCAGCCTCACCCTGGTGCCCACACCCATAGGCAACCTCGATGATATTACCCTGCGCGCCATTAAAGTATTACAGGCCGCAGACTGCATCCTGGCCGAGGATACCCGCCATACCGGCATGCTTTTAAAGCACCTCGGTATAAGCAGGCCCATGCAGAGCTACCATAACTTTAACGAGCACAGCGCCCTTGATTACCTCTGCACCCGCATGGAAAAAGGCGAGCGTTTTGCTATGGTATCTGATGCAGGTACGCCCGGCATATCTGACCCCGGCTTTTTGCTGGTGCGCGAATGCCTGCGAAGGGGTCTTAAAGCAGATTGCCTGCCCGGCGCTACCGCCTTTGTGCCCGCGCTCGTAAAATCGGGCCTGCCATCCGACAGTTTTGTGTTCGAAGGTTTCCTGCCCGTTAAAAAAGGCAGGCATACCAGGCTGCAATTCCTGAAAAACGAGGAGCGCACCATGATTTTCTACGAATCGCCGCACCGTTTGCTGAAAACACTTGAGCAGTTCGCCGACCCTGAGCTGTTCGGGTCCGAGCGACAAGCCAGCGTAAGCCGCGAGCTTACCAAGATGTTCGAGGAAACCATTAACGGCACCTTGCAGGAAATAATTCAGTATTTCAGCCCCAAAACCATTAAGGGCGAAATAGTTATAATAGTAGGCGGAAACAAATAACATGGGTAATACCGAAGACGATTCTTTAAAAGGCAATTTTCCGCAGGCAGCTTCAGGCTTAGACCTAAGCGATGCCGGCAATGCGCTTCCCGCCAAAAAAGGTCGCAAATACCATTGGAGCCTTTACCTGTTGCTCAGCCTCAGCAGCGGGGTTTTGCTCTCATCGGGCTGGCTGGCCCCGGCATTAACCCCGGTTATTTTCTTCGCCTGGATCCCGCTTTTCCGCCTTGAGCAAATGCTCGATGAAGAAGAAAACCGCGGCCGCGGTCGCCGTTTTTTTGGCTGGGCATACCTTTCCATGCTCAGCTGGAATATAATAAGTACCTGGTGGATAATTAACAGCACACTTTGGGGAGCCATTGCGGCATTCGTATTCAATGCCCTGTTTATGACCGTGCCCCTGGTGCTGTATCGCCGTACCCGGCGCTCATCGGGTGGCTTGGTGGGTGCCATGGCATTGGTCTTTTACTGGCTCTGTTTCGAATACCTGCACCAAAATTGGGATCTCAGCTGGAGCTGGCTGAACCTAGGCCATGTTTTCGCGTTCAGGATTTGGGATGTGCAGTGGTACGAGTTTACAGGTCCGCTTGGCGGCAGCCTATGGATACTGGTAATTAACCTGCTCATTTTTACCGCCATGCGCCTGCCCCATAACAAATGGCGATACCTCGGCAGCGCATTTGCCCTCTACGTAATTCCTGTGCTGTGGTCTTTATCATGGTCCTTTTCGCCCGACAGCAAGGTGGGTAACGAAAACGACCCTACCAAGCACCCCGTTAAAATAATAGTGCTTCAACCCAACGTTGACCCATATACCGCCAAGTTTGCCGGCACGCCTGAGTTTATACCCGTAGAGGAGCAAATCCGTCGCTTTATAGAGCTTACTGAAATGCGCCTCACCAAGGACTCCTGCATAGTGCTCTGGCCCGAAACGGCAGTAGACGAAGTGGTCAGCGAAGATAACCTTACCGGCAACACGCTTATTGTGCAGTTACAGGACTTCGCCGCCAAACACCCGACAATGACCCTGATTACCGGCCTGAGTACCTGGAAGCATTATGCAGATAAGGCCCATGCCACGCCTTCGGCCAGGTTCAGGGATGACCTCGGGTATTTTGATGTGTTTAATTCGGCATTGAGCATACAGCACGGGCAGCCCTTTCAGCTGTATCATAAAAGCATGCTGGTTCCGGGCGTGGAGCGACTGCCTTATCCTAAGTTTTTCGGGTTGCTTACCTCATTGTCTATAGAATTGGGCGGGGCATCGGGCGGCTTAGGCTACCAGGATTACAGGTCGGTGTTTAAAACCGGGCAGGGGCCTATTGCCCCGGTAATATGCTACGAATCTGCTTACGGCGATTACCTGACCGGCTTTATACGCAACGGCGCCCACATGATTGGTATAATTACCAACGACGGCTGGTGGGGTAATACCCCCGGTCACAAGCACCATTGGGCTTATGCCAAGCTGCGTGCCATTGAAACCCGCAGGTACATAGCCCGTTCGGCCAACACCGGCATTTCGGGCTATATCGATCCTTCTGGCATAGAGATGCAGATGCTTGAATACCTTGATGTCAATGTTTGCAACATAGGGAATGCCTTTAGCTCTTGCAATGATTGCTGCATGAGACGTAATGCCTCCTGCCGCCGTCACAAATCCACAAATGAGAGTTGAGCTTGCTTCTACTG
>JAZKBN010000041.1:120699-121250 GCA_040388605.1 Bacteroidota bacterium
ATTAAATACCTCACCTTCTTTGTAAAGCACGGCGATTATATTGGCCGTTCGGCATCGTGGCTGGCCCTTTGGCTGATAATTTTTACCGACATCAGGGGAAGGGTGGTAAAGCGCCGGAAACGCAAAGGGGCAATTACAGGAGCCGCAATCTCAGGAGCAGCGGCAGCAGCCTGATAAGGGCCGCCGGTATATGTAAGCCGGATTATAAAATGACCGTAATTGCAGGTTAGCTACAAGCGAAAAAAGAAGCTGTATTTTCGGCAACAAAAACACAGGACCGTCTAATAAGTGAGTAAGGCGGCTCTTATTTTTGTATTTTACCTTGAGTGGTTTTGCCGGAGAATTTGCTGAGCATGACCATGTGATTACGGTTTAAAGTACCATCGGTTGCAGATAAAACAGGCCACCTGACTCCGGCAGAATGTAACCCACCGGGAACAAGCGCTCAAAGCTGTATAAGCAGTTATATTGGATAAATCAGCCACAATTCACATAGCCTGTCCCGTCCTGACATAGGTTGACAGCTCAAAATCATGAGCAGAAGCAACCCA
>JAZKBN010000042.1:0-24765 GCA_040388605.1 Bacteroidota bacterium
AAGTTATTTACTAAGGCTAAAGCACCTTATTATATCGGTCCGCGAGGACTTAAACACAAAAGGCGGGTATTCCCGCCTTTTGTGTTTATATGGGTGCGGGTATTACACATCGAAATTAGCGAGCAGGTTTTAACGAGGCCGGTTTAAGGCTATATTTACAATCAGCTGTTATGCAAACGGCAGTATTACCGTGAAAATTGAACCCGAAGAATTAACAGCCAAAGGTTATGAGCTGCTCGATAAGCTTGATCACCGGGCACTCATTCCCTTTGTGCAGTTATACCTGGCTAAGCCCACACGATTCTCGGTTCTTTGGTTTGCTTTCTGCGGCATTGGAATGGCGGAATCGGCTTTTTGCTTTATTTGGTGCATGCGCAGGCATGTACCTGGTTTTAATATGCCTACAGCTATGGCTTGGACTTTTGCAGGTTTCATTTTGGCCCTGGGCCTGATTCCTGTACATGAATGCATTCATGCCCTTGCCTACAGGGCTGTAGGTGCGAAGCATACTTCTTTTGATTCAAACCTTAAAAAATTCTACTTCCTGGCTATTGCCGACAGGTTTGTTGCAAACAGGCGGGAGTTTCAGATTGTGGCATTGGCGCCTTTTGTATGTATCAGCATGGCTTTAACTGCACTGCTTTTTGTGCTGCCCCCGGCAGGTCTGCTTATGGTATCGGCCGCTTTTTTAACCCATACTGCTTTATGCTCCGGCGACTTCGGCCTGCTCAGCTATTTTGATTTCCATAAAGACAGCAACATTGTTACCTACGATGATAAGGAAAATAAGCTAAGCTATTTCTACAGGCTGCGTGTTCAAAATGAGTTGTAAGAATGCCAGGCCCAAAAGGCCGGGTCAGAATCCTGAAAAAGTAAAAGCAGTAAACAGAGCAACGCCTGAACGTTTGCCGGTTTACTGCTTTGTGTTATTCTGCTGCCTTAAGAGCTGATTAGTTTACAGGTATAATGCTTGCGCCAACCCGAATTGTTGCAGGGCAATCAGGTAAATATAAAGACTCACTCTAAACTTGAATATCACTCACTTATAAAAAACAGGGCTGCATGCGGAGGCCGGAGTAATTAAAAGACCTCCTTTAGATAAGCGATTCAACTATTTAACCACTGCCAGCTTCCTGCATACGGAGCTAAGCCCTTCGGCATCGAAGCGCAGCATATAGATGCCGGGAACCAAGGCCTCTGTAGATACGCTGAGCCTGCCCTGCCTGTTTTCAACAGGGTATTGCGCTATTAGTCGGCCGGTAGCCATTTCCAAAACGCTTATCAGGGCCCGACCTGAATTTTGTGGCACATTATAGCTGATGCTCGTTTCAACGGAGGCGGGGTTGGGAAAAACCGTCATGTCCTGGCGCTCGGAAACAAAAGCGGATGCAGCGGTAATATACGGATTGCCTACACCGGCCATTTTAGCAAAGTAGTATTGGTCACCTAAAGGGTATATTCCACTGCTGTTTCCTGCAAAAACAGCGCTGTCATCGTTTGTCCATGCGGCACAGGTAATAACCCTTGCGGAATTTACATTATTGGTAAGAAGTGTGGTATTTAGGATATACCCGTCGGACGATATTTTTTTTACCGCATGGCCGTCGGCATCCTGGGTATTGAGCAAAATGTTCCCGGCAGAATTAATAAAGGGGCTTATGCAGGTGCCGGCAAAAGTGTCGGCCCATAATCTGCGCCCGCCCGGGGTATATTTACCCAGATAGTATAGGGAGCCCCGTTCTTTTGCATTGCTGCCATAAACGAGCAGGTTATCATCAGGCGTTTGCTGAACGGCGGCATGCCAAAAAAATGTTCCGCGCGGATCTGCCCAATATAATCTGTCACCTGATGTATTGCCTAAAGAATCGAGCCATACCCCGTATATGTAAGGCGATGCCGTACCGCTCACCAAAAAGCTGTTTTTTCTGTGGTTTTGCAACTCGGCATGGTATAGGTAGGTTTGTGTGCCGGGAGCAATGTGTTTTCGCCAAAGCTCGTTGCCTGCGGCGTCTATTCGCAGTGCAAGGCCGTCAGTTATTCCTGTTCCTGACCGCAATGGGTTTGCGCAGCCAACCACCAGGGCTCCGCCATCGGGGCAAATGCACAGGTCGGTCAAAACTAAAAATGTTTCGGTATTGCTGCAATCTGATTGCCACCTGATTTGGCCCTCAGGGCTTATCTTATATATCCTGAGCCCAATAAAGTCTGCAAAGGGATCCACACCTTTTACTGCGAGCAATATATCGTTATCGGGGCAGGTTTTTGCTTGGGCATATTGGGCATAAAAATCAAGCTTGATAGTGCCTATGGTATCGCCGAAGGCATTTAATTTCAGGAGTTGCACTTGCGGAAAAAAATTAATAGGTCCGTGCGGGTGCCCTATATAGTAATTATACCCGGAAGTATCTGTGGTTACAACGGCAATGTAGCCGGCTCCCTGCCGCTCTAAAGACAAAACGTAGTCACTGTATTTCCAGCCATATGTTTTTTCCCAAACCAGGCTCTGTGAAAAGCCCTGCAGTATTGCAGTTAACGCGAGGAGAAATGCGAGAAGAGTTTTCATGTACCTATAAATAATGATTTTTAAGAAAGACAATAATATTTTAAAAGAGTTGCCCAAGATATCCTTTTTTAAGAAAATAAGGATCAGCATTAAGCGTATTGCCGGTTATTTTCTGCTTGCCTAAGCCCGGCCGGCCAAGCCGGGCGCAGTGTATATGTGAGTTTCTCTGTAAAAAGTGGTTTCCAATGTGAATTAAGGTCAATTCAAAAAAGCTATGTACCCGGGTAAAGCCCTGATTATTAGGCCCCGAATTGCTGCAGGTGATGGTCTATATGCTTGTAAAACATGGTGTTCCATTCATCGGCATTAAGGTTGCCGAATGAGTTTGATTTTTTGCCATCAAAATGCTTTTCGCCCAATTGCTGTGCCTGCTTAATATAGCTTATGAGGCGTACCTTTTCATTCTCGAAATTACGGCTGCCTTTTATTACAAAAGCCGGGGCGGTTTGGCTGTGCTTTTTATAAGGCTTGGTGCCTACTACGGTGTCTTTTACAAAGGTTTTCAGTATAAAGCCCAAAATGAAATTAGGCTCGGGATGCTTATTGGTAAAGGCCATTTCATAAGGCACATTGCAATGCGCCAGCATTTGGTCTACGCTCATTTTGCCCCACAGTGCCGCTGTTTCGGGCTTTAGTTTGTTTATGCGCTGTATTACCTGGTCTGATACGCTTGTGTTGAAAATATTGGGGTAGCTGCTTACCTGCATGCGGTTTTGCTTGTTTAGAGTGGAGTTTAGAAATCTGAATTTGCCGGGGCCTGCCTGATTATAGCAGATATAATGCGCGTCTTTCCGGTGATAAACGGCCCGGCCTGCATATATGTATATAACTGCCGGACTCCGGAAAACAGGACAAGTTTCGGAAATTTTATTTTAATACCTGTGCCGGCAATTGGATTCGGGCCTAAGCCTGCTCAAAAAGGCCTACCTGGTTGCCTTCAGAATCTATGAATACGGCGTAAGCGCCCGTGCCCGGAACGCTCATTTTCGGCATGGTTATGCGCCCGCCGGCTTCTGTTATGCGCCGAAGCACTGTGTCCATATCAGGGGTGGTATCAAGGTAGACTATAGTGCCTGATTCATTGGGCGCTACCCGGTGTTTGGGACTGCTGAATATGGCCCCGCCCACACCTTTGCCCTGCTCATGCAGCAATACGCCCATTTTTCCGTCGGGCCCGAACTCGTAAACGGGCATTTCGAAATCAAAGATGGCGCTGTAGAATTTGCGGGCACGGTCGAAATCTGTAACCGGGATTTCGAACCAGCCGAGGGCGTTGCGGGTCATGTTCATGGTTTTTGTGTCTAGTGCTGCAATGTATCCGGTTTTATAATGCAAGGGGCAGTTTTTGATGAACGGTTAATTTTGCCGCTTATATGCACGGTGTAAAATTAATTCAGTTAAAAATCAGGCGGAAGGCTTAATTTTGCGCCCGATGCAATCTATTGAAGAAAAAATAGCCGCGCAGCGTGTACAGGCTGCAGAATTCCCGATTCAGAATAAGGAAGAGCTTGAGAAATACAGGCTTGCTTTTTTAGTGAAGAACGGCAGCGTTCAGGCCCTTATGAACGAATTCAGGGATGTGGCGCCTGAAAAGCGCCGCGAGGTAGGCATGCTTATTAACGAGCTGAAAGAGTTCGCCAAAAGCCGCTTCGATGCGGTTTCTGAAGAGCTGGAAAACAGTGGCGCACAGGCTGTGGAACATCCTGATTTCAGCCTGCCCCCGGTGCCCGATACCCTCGGCAGCAGGCATCCGCTCAGCCTTGTGCGCGAGGAAATTGTAGCCATTTTTACCTCCATAGGCTTTAACCTGAGCGAGGGACCGGAGATTGAAGACGACTGGCATAACTTCGGCGCGCTCAACTTCCCCGAGCATCACCCGGCCCGCGACATGCAGGATACCTTCTTCGTGGAGCAAAACCCCGATATTACCCTGCGTACGCACACAAGCTCGGTACAGGTAAGGGTTATGGAAGGCAGCAAGCCGCCAATACGCACCATATCTCCCGGTCGTGTTTTCCGCAACGAAGCTATATCTGCAAGGGCGCATTGCGTGTTTCACCAGGTGGAAGGCCTGTACATCAACAAAAACGTAAGCTTTGCCGACCTGAAGCAGACCTTATATTACTTCGTTCGCGAACTCTTCGGGAAAGATGTGAAAATACGCTTCCGCCCCAGCTATTTCCCCTTTACAGAGCCCAGCGCTGAAATGGATATAGACTGCCGAATCTGCCACGGATCTGGCTGCAATGTATGTAAATATACCGGCTGGGTTGAAATTGCAGGTTCAGGTATGGTAGACCCGGCAGTGCTTACCAATTGCGGTATAGACCCGGAAGAATATACCGGCTTTGCCTTCGGAATGGGCCTTGAACGCATTGCCATGCTGAAATATGAAGTGCGTGATTTGCGCCTGTACACCGAGAACGACATCAGGTTCCTGCGCCAGTTCAGCGGGCAGGTTTAATTAAGAAAGCCGCCTTAAGCGTTTTCAGCAGGCCTTTGCAATAAATTATATTTGTGATGCCTGCGCGCTGCTGCAGGTATAATTGCCTGCTATGTACCGGGAAAGGCAGATCCTGACGAAATTTTACCTGCATAATTGATACATATACAGGTCTTAGTTTAATAAAGCGTTCAGATACGCGGAAAATCCGCTTACCTTTGCGCCGCCGCCCGGCAGACCTGCCCGGCAAAAAAACACCGTAAACGAATACAACCTGAATGGAACTCTACCTCGACTCCGTAGACTTCAAAGAAATAGAAGAGGCTTTCCAGCTCGGCTCACTCACCGGCCTCACCACCACACCTACTTTCATGCACAAGCAGGGCGTGACTGATTTGGATGCCACCATGCTGCGCCTTGCAGAGATGGTGCCCATTTTGCAGGTGGAAGCGCTCGGCGCCAATGCGGATGAGATTGTAAAGGAAGCCCACAGGCTTATTGCCCTCGGCCTGAAAACCGACAGCACCGTATTTAAAATTCCTGTAAGCAACGAAGGCGTAAAAGCCTGCAAGCGCCTTACCGACGAAGGCATTATGGTGAATATTCACCTGGTGTACACCCTTCAGCAGGCATATATGGCCATGATTGCGGGTGCAACTTATGTTTGTCCGCTTGTTGGCCGCCTGCAGGACCAGGGGCACGATGCCCTTGCCCTTGTAAAGCAATGCGTTGAAGCTGTTGAATACTACAGCTTCGGCAGCCGTATCATGTTCAGCTCTGTGCGCCACCCTGAGCACGTGCGCAATGCCATTAACATTGGCGTGCATGCCTGCACCGTGCCATGGAGCGTGATGAAGAAGCTGACCGAGAACAACCTGACCCAGGTTGGTACCGACCAGTTCTTTGAGCACACCAAGCTGCTTACCATGCGTGTTGAAGAGGCTATTCGTCCTGAAAACCCGATGGTGCAGTTTGGCAATACAATTCTTGACGGCGTTGTGAAAATGACTGAATCGGGACTTGGCGCTGTTAGCGTAACTGATGAAGATAAAAGCGTACTTGGTATTTTCACCGACGGTGATTTACGCCGCCTGCTGAAAGCTGAAGGTCGCAGCGTGCTTGAGAAGAAATTCGGCGAGCTCGATTTCAAAGCCCCGCAAACCATTGCTGCCGACAGCCTGCTCTTTAACGCGGTTGATATGTTCAAGAAACAGAAGGTAGATAACATTATTGTAACCGAAGGCAATACCGTAGTAGGTATGCTCGATATACAGGATTTGGTAAAGCTGAACGTAATCAGCTAAGCCTTTTTCTTAAATAGCTTCTTCGAAAATTCCGTTCTGTGCCTGTGCCCGGAATGGAATTTTCGTTTAAGCGCAATTATTCATTTGCTCCTTAAACTGATCTTACATAAAAGCACCCCCCATGAGCGATTCAGCATACATACGCAGCAAGTTTGAAGCCATTGGCGGCGAGTTTCCGCAGGATATTGAGGGCCTGGCTCAAAACCTTATCGGCAACCGCGCATGGATTTTTGATTGGGACGGCGTGTTCAACAAGGGGCATAAGGGCGGCACGCTCTTCAGCACTTTCAGCGAGGTAGACAGCATGGGCATTAACATGCTCAGGTTCAGCCATTTTTTACAGCACGGGGCCTTGCCGTTTACGGCCATAATATCTGGCGAATATAACCCGGCAGCAGAGCAGCTTGCCAAACGCGAGCATTACAATGCCGTTTTTTTTAAATACAGGAACAAGGTGGAGGCCGTAGATCAAATCTGCTCAGAAAACCGCCTGAAAAATGCCGAGATAGGTTTCTTTTTCGATGATATACTTGACCTGAGCGTGGCTGAGCGATGCGGCATACGCATACAGGCAGATCGTCTTGCAGGGCAGCTCTTTACCCAATACGTGCGCGATAACAAGCTTGCAGATTATATCAGTGCAAGCACGGGTGGCAACCATGCCGTGCGTGAGGCCTGCGAAATGCTGATTGGCCTGCGCGGCAACTGGGAGCAATGCATTCGCGACCGGGTACGCTTCACCGGCCCCTATTCTGATTACCTTGAAATGCGCAATACCATTGAAACGCAGGTCTACGGAAAGGAGTAAGCCGCTTTATTGAGCGGTTTTGTTCCCTTAAGATTCACAAAAAAAGCCTTCAGGTAAGTTCCGAAAGGCTTTTTGGGTTTGCGTTGTATAACGGCTGCTTATGATTTCTTCTTTTTATCAATTACATACGATGTCATCTTTTTAATTTTCCCGTTTTCAAGCTCATACCAATCGCAGTAGTGCATTTCTCGAAGCTTTCCTTCTTTATCGGTATAGCTTACATCGCCGTTTGCGGATGCAATATTGCCTTCCGAAATCAGGTTGAAAGTTTTTGTGCTCATGTTGCCGATGTCCGGGTTTTCAGTTTGCATTTTGGCAATATTTTCCAAACCGCTAATTACATGGTCGCCAATAAAGTTCCATTCAATATCTTCGGCCATAAAGGTGAGAACTCTTTCGAAATCGTTTTTTTCGAAGGCGTCAATAATCTGCCTGAAAATTTCTTTGTTGTCCATTTGCTTGCAGAGCGAGTGTTTTAGTGATTATTTAGGTGTTTGGCAGTGTGCTTTGCTGTATATGCCTGTTCAGGCAAAAATAAAACCAAAACATTAATTATCTAAGATTGAGCCCGGGCCGGATACCGTTTTACTTTCCCTTTGTATAGAAAATATTTACCAAATATGATATTCCGGCCGCAGATAAGCCTGTACCCCGAAGTGTTTGACTCATAGGTATATAAATATTCCGATTTAATTTTTCATTGGAAATATTATAAATTATATCATTTAAAGGCTGTGCAGTGGTTTGCTTAAAATTACGCTGATTATTTTTTTGTTATCAGGTTAGAAAATGGGTTTATCTTTGTTATAAGTTATGCCGTACCCTTTTCAAGGAACAGCATTTCCGGTTTTTCTATTAAAGCCTGCCTTAATTGAGCGCAATGCCTCAGGGTTTTGCGGAATATGAAAGGTGTGGCATTATACAATACACAACCGCACCAAAAACACTGAATTTACCGGCTTTATCTATACCGAGTCGGATACAGCACCAATTACCCATTTCAAGCATACCCCTGAATTGCGTTCAGAACGCATCTGTACATTATATGCCTTACCATTCATATTGCGTGCAATAACCCGGAGGGATTTGTTGTAAGCAATTGAAATTACTATTACCCAATACACCAACCTGTTCACTGACAATTGCGCGGCATGATTAAGCTGCAAAAAAACAAAACCCGAAAAATTACAATCCACCAAATTATGTTGAACCCGAAACGTTTACTGCTGTTGGCAGCTATGGCTGTCAGTGCATTTTCGGCTGTTGCCGGAACTGTTGAGCGGAATAATTCCGCCGGAATATTTAAGATAGAAAACGGTAAAGCCATGAAGCCCGAAGGGCCACAGGTTGCCGGAACATTTACTGCAGTAACAGGTACACCTGTGTCGGCAATAGCCTCAATACACCGCGGACAAGGCGCCTGGGCCGATATTGATAACGATGGCGACCTTGACCTCGCACTCTGCGGCGAAAGCACTACTACGAATACTTATTCGCTCAAATTTTATTTCAATAACGCCGGCACATTTGCTGCCGGGGGCAGCTTTACCGGCTTTTACGGTGCAGCCATTGCCTTCGGTGATTTTGACCGCGACGGCGACCAGGATTTGGTAGTTACAGGCGCTACAAGTTCTGCAGCAGCTGCGCCGGCCACAGCAGTAGTCTACAAGAACAACGGCTCAGGCACCTTTACGTCATCAGGTTCAAGCGGTATTACCGCCGTTTTTGCAGCAAGCATTGCTACCGGAGATTATGACCAGGACGGCGATATAGATTTGCTTATGGGTGGTATGACCAGCGGCAGCAGCTCTCTTTCCACCCTTGTACTTTACAGGAACAGCGGAACGGGCTCTTTCTCAGCAACCACCCAAAGCGCATTTATTGGCGCGGGTTATTCATCGGTTGCTTTCGGTGATATAGACAGTGATGGTGACCTGGATGTAGTGGCAGCAGGAAGGTATACAGTTAACGCAGTAAATTTTTACGCGACTAACGTATATACCAACAGCAACGGTACTTATACTAATACCAACCAAACCCTGCAGGGTGTATCATGGGCCGGCGTTGCACTTGGCGATTATGATAACGACGGTGACCTTGACATGTTCCTGAACGGCAGCACCGACGGTACCCAGTCTGCTGCCACATCTATTACCAAGGTATATAAAAATAACGGCAGCGGTACTTATACTGAACTCACTTCAAGCGGCCTGCCGATTGCACAAATAGGCACCATAAGCCTGGCAGACTATGACACTGACGGTGACCTTGACGTTCTGATTACGGGTTTTGACGGAACCAACCGCTTTACCCGCGTTTATACCTGCGGCGCAACGGGCCTTTTCACCCAATTCACTATATCAGGCATGCCTAACGGCGGCAGCTATGGCTACAGCGCATGGGGCGATTATGATGCCGACGGCGACCTTGATTTCTTCGGCTTTGGCAACACCGCATCAGGAGCGCCTGCCGGGAGCTCTACATTTTATTTGTTGAACAATGGCGGCACAACACCAACCCCTACAGTTAATACCGCACCTACCGCACCTACGTCTCCTTCAAATACGGTAACGGGCCCTACTTCTAACTCGGCAACTCTTAGCTGGACAGCACCGACCGATGATTTTACCCCGTCTGCAAGCTTAAGCTATAACATACGTATAGGCACTGCAGCAGGCACAAACAATATTGCTGTAGGCAACTCTAATACCACTACCGGCGTTCGTCGTGTAGCAGCCAGGGGATTCTTACAGGCAACAACCACATCTGTTGTAAACCTTACCCCCGGAACATATTACTGGAGTGTTCAGGCAGTGGATGGCGGCCTTAAAGGCGGCGCATGGAGTACTGAGCAAAGCTTTACTATTGGCGATAACGGCGTTCTTTTGACTGATTTAGCTGCCGGCCTTCCCGCTCTTTCAAGCAGCGGAACCGCTTGGGCTGATTATGATATGGACGGCGATCAGGATTTGCTGCTTTTTGGTGAGACCACCACGGCCGGCACACCTGCTACATACCTTTACAAAAACAACGGCGCAGGCGTATTTACCGATGCAGCTGCAGGCCTGATTGGCGTATACAACGGCAGCGCCTCATGGGGCGATTACGATAAAGACGGCGACCTTGACCTTGCCCTTATGGGACAGGTAAGCACAACCGCCTGCACCACTATTATTTACAGCAATACCGCAGGTGTATTTGCGCCTGCAGTAAGCGGTGTGGCTTCAACCACCGGCGGAACAGTATTGTATAACTCTTACTTCGGCCAGCTTGCCTGGGGAGATATTGACAACGACGGCGATCTTGACCTTGCCGTAACCGGCCTTGTTCAGTTTAATGCAGAAAACGGTAATTACTTCAATACCGGTACCCTGCGTATTTACAAGAATACAGCAGGCGCGTTTGCTACGTATGGTCTCACAGGCCTGATAGGTTCAGGCTATGGCAGCTTAACCTTCGGCGATGCTGATAACGACGGTGACCTTGACCTTTTCGTAGGCGGCTATGCCGGTAACGGTACTGCACAAACCACTTATACAAACTCGCTGTACAAGAACGATGCAGCCTCATTTACCCTCGGAACCAGCTTCACCGGAACCAACCGCGGCAGTATCAGCGTAGCCGATTATGATGCCGACGGCGATCTTGATGTAATGATTACAGGTACCACATCGGGCAATGCGCCTGAAGCGGTAGCTAAAATTTATACAAATGCAGGCAACGCTGTTTACTATGATCAAGGCCAGGCTGTTATGACAGGCGCAGCCAACTCTACTTCTGTATGGCTTGATTATGATAACGACGGCGACCTTGATGCACTTGTAAACGGGCTTACATCGGCCAATACGCGCAAGCTTACTGTTTACAAAAACATAAGCAACAATTTTTATGCAATACCTGCCAATATAACCAACCTGAATATTCAGAACGGTAATATGAGCATTGCCGACGTAAACGGCGATGGTAAAATGGAGATATTGTTAACCGGCACAAATACCGGCGCAGCAGCAGGCGGCTTTACCAAATTACTTACCCACAGCCTTAGCTCTGCATTAAACACAGCTCCTTCAACACCCGGTAACCCGACCACCCTGCCACTTGGCGGTTCGGTTAAACTTATCTGGGACAAGAGCACCGATGCGCAAACAGCATCCGCAGGCCTTTCATACACCTTACGCCTGGGTACCACACCCGGCGGAAACGAATTAAGCGGCCTTGTTGCCAATACTACAACCGGATATCACCGTGTATCTGCCCGCGGGCAGGCACAATGGCAGTCTGACGGGTACATAGTTCTTGGCCTGCCAAGCGGTACCTATTACTGGAGTGTGCAGGCAGTTGACCCCGGTTTCCTGGGCAGCGGCTTTACCACCGAAGGCAGCTTCACCATTACGCTCATGACCGATGCCAATACAGCTATTGACAACCTTTCTTACTCATCTGTTTCATGGGGTGATTATGATAACGACGGCGACCTTGATTTGGCTACAAATGGCATGAATACTGCCGGTACTTACCAAACCAAAATTTTCAAAAATACTGCCGGTGTATTTACCGATGCTGGCTTCACCCTTACCGGCTCAGGCTCAGGCTCAGTTGCCTGGGGCGATTATGATAACGATGGTTTTATTGACCTGCTTGTAACCGGCCAAACCGGAACATTCACAAAATCAACAGACCTCTACCATAATAACAACGGCACTTCGTTTACACCAATTACCACGGGCATAGTTGCAATTTATAACGGCCGTGCCGCATGGGGTGATTATGATACCGACGGTGATCTTGATATAGCCATTACAGGGCTGCAGAACTTCTCAAACACAGATGCTTCTTATTTTAACAGCGGTACTGTTCGTATTTACCGTAACGACGGTAACGGAGTGTTTGTAGACCGCGGCCTTACATTCCTGAATGTTGGCTACTCAGGCGTTACCTGGGGTGATTATGATAATGACGGCGACCTTGATCTTGCCATAAACGGCTATGCAGGTACAGGAAGTTTTACCTACCAAACCTTAATTTACCGCAATAATGCCGGCAGCTTTGTAAATTCCGGCCTTAGCTTCCAGGGTGTAAACTGGGGTAACCTTACTTTCGGTGACTTTGATGCCGATGGTGATCTTGACCTGATTACCTGCGGCAGCATAAACGGCAATGCCACATCTTCAGATGTACGTACACGTTATTACCGAAACGAAGGTGCAGGTACTTCATTTACCGATATGGGTAACGCAGGCCTGCCCAACATTATGTACAGCAGCGTTGCCACAGGAGATTATGATAACGACGGTGACCTTGACCTGCTTCTTTCCGGTTTCGATGGTGTAAGCCGATTGGCTCGGGTTTACACTTACAGCAGCGGTACATTTAACAATGCAGGTTATACTATTCCGGGAGGAGCGCTTGGCTCTGTTGCATGGGCAGATTATGATGGTGATAACGATCTTGATGTACTTGCCACAGGCAATACCACTGTTACTACCGGCTCTACCACATCAGTACCTGCTGCTGCAGGCGGTATAACCAAGTTGTTTATCAACGGCACAGCTAATTCCAACACAGTGCCTTCACAGCCGCAAAACACAGCATCGCAGGTATTGGGTGGCCGTGTAAAACTTACCTGGAATAAAAGCACCGATACCCAAACAAGCTCTAACGGCCTTGCTTACAACCTGCGCGTAGGCACTGCACCCGGCCTGAGCAACATTGTTTCAGGCATGGCATCTGCTTCAGGAACACGCCGCATAGCGGCTCGCGGTCCGGCCCAGTGGCAGGCAGCGGGCGATACCTTGGGTGGCCTTGCCACGGGTACCTATTACTGGAAAGTGCAGGCAATAGACGGCGCTTTCGCAGGCGGCCCCTTCAGTACCGAAGGCTCATTTACCGTTACAGGCTTTGAGTCACAAACTACTGCCGTTACCCCGGTATCTAACTCATCGCAGGATTTTGGTGATTATGACAAAGACGGCGACCTTGACCTCGTTGTTGCAGGCCGTACCGCGGCAGGTGTTTACCAAACCACTATTTATACAAACAACGGCAGCGGTGCTTATACAGATGCAGGCCAGGCTTTAACAGGCGTGGCATTCGGGTCTTCTGTATGGGGCGATTACGATAACGATGGCGACCTTGACCTGTTACTCATGGGCGCAACTTCGGCCACCACCTGTACAACCATGATTTATGTGAATACCGCAGGCAGCTTTGCAGCCGCACCGGTTACACTGCCGGGCCTGTACAGCGGTAAAGCCGCATTTGCAGATTATGACCTCGACGGCGACCTTGATATTGCCCTCACCGGCCTAAGCCAGCAAATTGGCACAACCTTCTACAACAGCGGCCAAAGCTATATTTACCGTAACGACCGCAACAACACCTTTACCGCCAACACAAGCAGCATTTTACAGCTTGGCTACTCTGCACTTACATGGGGAGATATGGATAACGATGGTGATCCGGACCTGCTTATTGGCGGTTATTCAGGTACAACCTTCCTGTATTACACAAGGCTTTATGTTAATAATGCAGGAAGCTTTACACCATCGCAAACAACAGCTTTCCAAGGGCTTAACTGGAGCAATCTCAGCTTTGCAGATATTGATACAGACGGCGACCTGGATATTTTAATATCCGGATCTAAAAACGGTACCCAGGCAGCAGCCCAACTCTACACAAACGTTGTTATTAACATAGGAGGCGGCTTTTTTACAAACGGCGGAACAATGGGATTGCCTAACCTGATGGAATCAAATACCTCATGGGGCGATTATGATAACGACGGCGACCTTGACCTGCTCTTCTCCGGTTTCGACGGCACGGGTCGTATAACAAGGGTTTATACAAATAACGGCGGCACAAGCTTCTCTAATGCAGGCTATGCGCTTTCAGGCGTATCACTTGGCGCAGCAGCATGGGCCGATGCGGATAACGACGGTGATCTTGATATTGTACTTACCGGTAATTCAACAAGTTCTGTACCTGCGGGCGCTACCGCAGGTGTGTACCTCAGCGGAGGCCAATCTGCCAACACTGCACCAAGCGCGCCAAGCGCATTAAGCGCAACTGTAATAGACAACAGTAAGGTTTCATTCACATTCGCCGGGGGTTCCGATGCGCAAACACCTGCTTCAGGTCTTACATACAGCCTGAAAGTTGGTTCTGTATCTAATACTAATGCTTACCTGAGCGCACCTGCATTAAACAGCGGTATGCGCACGCTGGCTGTAACCGGTGATCGCCTGCATAAAGGCGCGCTTCCTGAAACACTGGTTGTAAAACCGGGTACATATTTCTGGTCGGTGCAAACCATTGACCAGGCATTTAAAGGCAGCGCATTTACCCAAGGCGGCAGCTTTATGATGGCCAACTACGCGCCTACAGCCGATGTGATGCCTGATACAGAGTTCTGTACTTTCGGCGGCATGCAAACCCTTACTTTAGGCGGCATCAGCGATGGTAATGAAGGAACTCAAACCCTTTCTATCACTGCCACATCAGACAATCCTTCGGTATTGCCTGCACCAACATTTACTTATGTAAACGGCAGCCCAACAGTTTCGCTCACCTTTAATCCTGTTTACGGTGCATTTGGTACCGCGCATATTACCTTAAGGCTCAATGACGGTGATGCCACAGATAACATACTGAACCGCGTACTGACCATTCAGGTTAAAGCGCCTGCAGTCAGCAAATGGACAGGGAACGTAAGTTCTGACTGGTCTGACCCGGGTAACTGGGATTGTATTCCCTTGCTCCCGAACAATGTTCTGATTCCTTTCAGCAGGGTTAAACATGACCCCGTTCTTAAGAGCGGCCAATCTTTTACAACACTTGATCTTACTGTAGAAGATACCCTTTATATGAACGGTACGTCGGCACTTACTGTAACCGGCACCCTCGCCAACAAGAAGGTTATGTATATAAACAACAATAACCTGAATGTGAGCGGAAACTTCGATAACAGGCTTTACGCAGCTGTTAACATGCCTGACCATGACTTTACAGTTGGCGGAAATTTCACCAACAGCGGCTGGTTAAGGAACGGAACAAACGGTTCTGTTACATTTAACGGTACAGCATTACAGGTTCTTTCAGGAACATTAGATGTTAAAAATCTTATTGTGAGCAACAGCGGCGGAGGTGTAACCTGCGCAGCCGGTGCTGCCGTAACCATCTGGAATACCTTCAGCCTGCCCTCAGGCGGTAAGTACAACGGTCTTGGAAGCACTACTTTGCTTTCAAATGCCAACGGAACAGCCCGTGTAGGCAAGCTTACAGCAGACGGTCAAATTACAGGCAGCTTAACCACGCAACGCCATATTCCGAGAAGCCTGACTTCGTTTACAGGTATAGGCTCATCTGTATTGTTAGGCTCACCTTTCACGAACACCACGCTTGCCGATTTCCAGACCCCGCTGAACCGATTCTTTGGTTTCCCGGGTGCACCGCTTGCGTCACCGCTTCCCGGCTCAACTTCGGTATGGTTCTTTAACCCTAACGATAACGGCGTAAATTCAGGTTGGGTTCTGCCGAATAATATTACCGATGCCATGACCCCCGGTCGCGGTGCAAAAATATTCTTCTCAGGAGCCTTTATGACAAGCCCGGCTGTTTACTCTCTTACCGGTACACCTCCGAGCAGCTTAACGCATAGCTTCCCAATCAGCTATTGCGCTTCTGGTTGTTCACCGGGTATGACCACCAACGGCTGGAACATGGTTGCAAACCCTGTGCCTTCTGAAATAGAATGGAAATCAAGCGGATGGACTAAAAACGACATCAGCCCGGCCATTTACATCTGGCAACAGAATCAAAAACGTTACAGCGCATATATCTACGACCCGGCAATAGGAGCATCTTCTGAAGCAGCCATCAACGGCGGCAGCGGAACACTTGGTTCAGGCCAGGGCTTCTTTGTGGAAGCTTTGAGCGCCGCAGCAAGCCTGAGCGCTAACGAGGATATTAAGGTAACCGGAACCACTCCTTACACCGGCCTGCAACGCATCGGCGCTGAGTACGTAATGAATATTAACCTGCGTTCACCTGCCGGTTATGAGAACAATTCATTACTCAGCCTGCGCGATGGAGCCACAAGAGGTTTCGACCGTGGCCTTGATGCCAGGCTGCTTTCAGGCAGTGTGGTTAACGTAGCCGTAATAAGCGCAGATAACAAGCACCTTGCCATTGCCAGGTCGCCAATACCTGTTGCCGAAGAACGCATTACGCTTTACATAACTTCTACAGAAACCGGTACCCACAAGCTCAACTTCGGCAGTCTTGCTGATTTGACTTCCGACGGATTTACCGTTTACCTGAAAGACAACTATAACGGTGTAATGCAGGATATTGCACTTGAGCAGAATTACAGCTTCACAATAAATGCCGACCCTGCCAGCAAAGGCGCAACCAGATTCGAGATTGTGTTTACACCTTCATCAGTTACAGGTATAGGCGCTAAGGCCGGTGCAATGTTTGACGTGAGCCCTAACCCGGGCCGCAGCGAAGACATTACGCTTAACATTGGCCAGGCCAAAGGCCAAAATGCTACCATTACCGTTACCGATATGCTTGGCCGTACAGTTCAAAGCCGCAGGCTTAACCTGAACGCAGGCGCTGCTGCCGAGAAACTGGGCGCAGGCCTGAAAGCAGGCGTTTACAACGTAACCTGCACCACCGAAAACGGTACCTTAAGCCGCAAAGTGGTAGTTGAATAAGTATAACTAATGCTGCCCCCGAAAGCAGCATACATGAGCAGGCCCCGTTCGGTTAATTCCGGGCGGGGCCTGTTTCGTTATGGTTAATCAATAACCGGGTCGTAAGCGGTTAAAACTGATTTGTTGGCTATATACCCAATTCCTGAACAGGGTCCCAAAAAATGGTTTTAAAGTCTTTTACCTTATTGTTCTCAATCATTACGCCTTCGGCTTCCAGCAAATCTTTCATTTCATCGCCGGGCCCGAAATGATGTTTGCCACTGAGCAGGCCTGCGCTGTTTACCACGCGCTGTGCAGGTATATCAACCGGAACTGTCGGTAAATGGCCCATGGCCCAGCCTACCATGCGCGCGCTGCCTGCGCTGCCCAGGCAACGCGCTATGGCGCCATAAGATGTTACCCTCCCGGCCGGAATCAGGCGGACTATTTGGTAAACGTTGTTGAAAAAGTTGTCGTCGGCATGTAGGGCCATGATTTTTTAGCGCTGTTTGGTTCGGAATAAATGAACGAAGGGGCTTTTGCAGCTTTGTTCAATACAGTAAATGTAGCCGACTTTGGTAAAATGCCATTGCGAAAAAACAAGCCTTGCGTGCAACGGTATAAATCAGGCACAGAACCGTGGGGCTCAGCTGCTCTTTGGCTTAAGCCGGAATGCCCTCACAATTTTTTTACCTGGCACGAATTACGCAAAACCGCCTCAAAGCCCCGTTCAATAAGCCAAACCTACACTTCCCGGAATAAAGTTGGCAGGTATGCGGCACCGGCTTAAGTTTGTTACGTTATATATGAGCGTTCAACAAAGTAAATACTTTTATAACTGAATTAATATGTATGTATTCGGCGTGTTAAAGCATTGCTGATTAAGTTGTTAAAATTTTATAGATTACAAAATCGGACAAGCCCGTGCAGATGCTTTTTATGCCTGCGCGGGCCTTTACCGTTAATAGGGGATAACCTTAAGGCTTAATAAAACTGCTTAAACGGGGCTCTGTTCCGCAATTAAGAAAAACCGGGACCGGGCAAAGGCAGCTATACCGGCCTAATGCGATTGGGAGTGGCTGTGCCCTGCTCAATATCGGCCAGGTTTTGAAGGGTGGTATGGGCAATTTCAGCCAGGGCTTCGCGGGTAAAAAAAGCCTGGTGACCGGTGATGAGCACATTCGGGAAACTCATTAGGCGCAAAACCAGCTCATCGGGTATAATGCTTTCGCTAAGGTCCCGGAAAAACAGCTTTTCTTCCTGCTCATACACATCTATGGCGAGAGCGCCCAAATGCTGCGTCTTCAGGGCCTGAATGGCATCTTCGGTACATAGCAGGCCGCCGCGACCTGTATTAATTAAAAAAGCCCCGGCTTTCATTTTGGCCAAAAATGCAGCGTTTATTATATGCTTTGTGCCCGGCGAAAGTGGGCAGTGCAGGCTTATTATATCGCTTTGGGCGGCAAGCTCATCAAGGCTTACAAGGTTTATGTTCTCCGGGTTTGCCGGCGGAAGCGGGTCGTAGCCAAGCACTTTGCTGCCGAAGCCGTTCATGATGCGGGCAAAGGCAAGGCCAATGCGTCCCAAACCTATTATGCCCACCGTTTTACCGTGAATATTGAAGCCCGTTAAGTGTTCTAATGAAAAGTTGCCTTCCCGCACACGATTATATGCCTTATGGGTTTTCCGGTTCAGGGTCATGAGCAGTGCGCAGGCGTGCTCTGCCACTGCTTCGGGCGAGTAGGCAGGTACACGTACCACGGCTATACCCAGCCTTTCGGCCTCCGGAATATCTACGTTATTAAAGCCGGCACAGCGGAGGGCGAGGGTGCGCACCCCGGCGGCACGCAGTGCCTGCAGAACAGGGGCATCGGCACGGTCGTTTACGAAAATACAGGCAGCGTTACAGCCTGCGGCCAGTACAGCGGTTTTTATATCGAGCGAGGCATCAGAATATTCAACCTGGTGATTGAAAGATGCAGCTGCCGCGCTGAAATATTCGCGGTCATAAAGCTTTGCGCTGTAAAGCAGTATTTTCATAATATAGGAAGTACAGGTAAAATTTTCGGAATCAGGAATTTCAGCGCGTAATGCTCACCATTTGCTTGTTGTTAAGGAAAGCAGCTTTGGTTTACACAGGCAGAATTGTAAAAAGCCCTGAGCATTGGTAAATAAACAGGGGGTGTTTGTCCTGTAAGCATTGCTTACGGGATATAAACAGTAGGTTTTTGTCTTGTAAAATTAACATAAAGGCTAATATAGTCTTACGATAATTGCAGGCTTCTGCAGTGGATTTGTATAATAAAGGGCAAAAGGCCCGGTATCTGCTGCATTCCCGAAAAGAAATAATAATATTGCGCTGCCCATACCGGCAATGAACCCCGATTAATACATAATGAACGGCCTGCTGTTTTCACAGGCGGCCCAAACCTGTTTTAAAAACCCTATGTACGCAACCCTACAACCCGATCTGCAGGCTGAATTAAAGAAAATTGCCGATGCAGGCCTGATGAAGAAAGAACGCACCATTCTTGGTCCGCAGGGCGCCGAGATTAATACGGCCGAGGCCGGCGAGGTGCTTAATTTTTGCGCCAACAATTATTTAGGCCTCAGCAGTCACCCAAGGGTTTTAGAAGCTGCCCATAAGGCCCTGGACACCCATGGCTTCGGCCTGAGCTCGGTGCGCTTTATTTGCGGAACACAGGATACGCACCTTGAGCTGGAACGCAGGATATCGGAATTTTTAGGTACCGAGGCTACCATACTTTATGCCGCGGCATTCGATGCCAACGGGGGCGTATTTGAGCCGCTGTTCAATGAGCAGGATGCCATTATCAGCGATGAACTCAACCATGCCAGTATTATTGATGGTGTCCGCCTCTGTAAGGCCCGGCGCCTGCGCTACAAAAATAACGACATGGCCGACCTGGAAGCCCAGCTGCAGGCCTGCACCGATGCCCGCCACCGCATTATAGTTACCGACGGCGTTTTCAGCATGGACGGCACCATTGCCCAACTCGATAAAATTTGCGACCTCGCAGATAAGTACAATGCCCTTGTTATGAGCGACGAATGCCACAGCACCGGCTTTATGGGCCCCACAGGCCGTGGTGTGCACGAGGCCTGCGGCGTTATGGGCCGTATGGATATTATTACAGGCACCCTTGGCAAAGCTTTGGGAGGTGCATCCGGCGGTTTTACATCAGGCAGGAAAGAGATAATTGATTTGCTGCGCCAGCGTTCGCGCCCGTATTTGTTCAGCAATGCGCTAGCCCCGTCTATTGTAGGCGCAGGTATTGCCGTGCTTGATATGCTCAGTGAAACCACCGAGCTCCGCGACCGCCTGCATGAGAATACGGCCTATTTCCGGGAGCAATTGACTGCCGCCGGTTTCGATATTAAGCCGGGCACGCACCCTATAGTGCCCATTATGCTGTATGATGCCGTGCTGAGCCAGCAATTTGCCGCAAAGCTGCTCGAAAAAGGTATTTATGTGGTTGGGTTTTATTACCCCGTGGTAGCACAGGGCAAAGCCCGCATCAGGGTGCAGGTTTCGGCCGGGCATACCCGCGCACATCTCGATAAGGCGATTCAGGCGTTTACTGAGGTGGGGAAAGAATTGGGGGTGTTGAAGTAAAATAAGTACTAAGCTGTTGCCTAAAAGGAAACGGCATACCCGGCAGCTCCGGCAGAATTGATTACTGCAGGAGCTGCCGGGTTTTTATATTACAAAGTATCGGTTTTCAGGTTCCTGCCTTATATTAAGCCGTACTTATTTTTTATAGTAATCTAAAAGCACATTCCCATAATTACCCATGCTGAAATCAGATGCCGATTCTTTGGCTGCGGTACAAAGCGCAAGGTACTCTTCTTCGCAAAGGGCTTTTATATGGTGAATCATTTGAAGGTATTCTGCCGGCGTATTGCAGAAAAAACCATTATTGCTGTGATTAAGAAACCACGAGTTTTCGCCAATGTTGCTGGCTAATACAGGCACCCCTACAGAAAGGCATTGCTTCATTTTAAATGCCGATTTTGCCCTGTTAAATTCATTGTTCAGCAACGGAGCCACACCAATATCGAAACGGCTGATATGCTCATAAACTGTTTCCTCGTTGTGCCAGTTGATTTCATCGGGCATTTCAAGCGTTACATGGCTTTTGCCTGCGAAATAACTGATTACTTCTTCGCGATCTTCTGCCTTTGTAACACCTAAAATAATGAGCCTGATATCAATATCTGCATTGGCAACTGCCGGGAAAACAAGCTCGTGCAGGTTGGGCTTATGGGCGTCGTAATAGCCAATCCAGCCAATTGTAAAGTGCTCGTTAATAGCAGTTTTAAGCTGATTATGTGCAATTACAGGCGAGGTAAGCAGGAATACATTGCTGTTATATAGCCTGGCATGTATATACAGTTCCCGGCTGCCTACTGCGCAGGCTTCACAGTTACGCATAAAGTAATGTATTACCTGCTCATTGTATCGCAGGTATTCGGCATCGTCTATATCATAAAGCGTACGTTTTCTTCTGAAAAACAGGAGTATGCGCAGTGCAAGACTGTAGATATGGTTGGTATAAATTTTCTGAAATACGATTACCGAATCCTTTTTACGAAACAGCAGCACCCCGAACCATACATACAGGAAATACAAAATGCTTTTAATGCTGTAACCGGGGTAAACTATGGAATAAGTAATTTCATGGTTTTGACTCAGTTCCGCAAGCGGATATAGTGCCCTGTATCTTACACTTGGTTCTTCGGTACTGAAATAGCAAAACCAATAAATATGGCTGATATTCATTTTAACAATCCTGTAAACAATGGCCTGAAGGCCGCCTTATAAGAGATTAAACCCAGCAGTATTAAAAACATACGCTGAACCTTATGGTGTATTAAAAAATGAAAAACACTTTCAGTATTCGTTAATTATAATTTCCCGTGGCAATATAGTAAAATTTATATCATGATTTTACCGGTTATCATGTCTGTGGCTAAACATGGCAGCACTGTTTAATTAAAAATGGGAATTAGTGCGCAGCTGCAAACTGCGGCCTTTTAGATTCCCCGGCCTTCATCAATACGGTTATGGCAAGCCCCGCAAACACCGTATTCACCTCTGTAACCCAATTATAGCCCTGCAAAAACGGGTTCAAAAGAGCCGGGCCACCGGTTAATTCGGGCAAAAAGGGAATTGAAAAGCAGAATGGGTACACAAATGCCGCTATGCGCAGGACTTTTGGTATTTGGGTGCATGCAACAAGCAGGCACATGTACGGGAAAATAATAATGTGGCTGAATGCCCAGGTGACCGGCCAAACTTCAAGCAATAAAATAACCATGCTTACCGCGAACAGCAACCTGTTAGGCAGAAACGCCGGTTCCCGAAAAAACAGCCTCCCGGCACTTACTGCGAACATAATAAAGAGCAGCAGCGATACACCATCGTAAACAGCGGCGAACAGGTAAGCAAGGTTTCCGCCACCTTTTGTAATGGCCATAAAATCAGACACCAGCGATGTGTTCATATAAAAGCTGAATGCGCCCTGCATGTGGTGTTTGGTAGCCAAAGATTTGGGCCCCAGGAACTGTGATACCTGTTCCATGCTGTAGGCGCCGGCTACGCAGGTTATTATAGCAATTGCAGAACATGTAAAAGCGAAAAGCATATAGCTTCTTATGCCGGGCTTCAGCACAAAGGGTATAAATAAAAGCGGGAATATCTTGAATACCGATGCTGCATAAAGCGCCGCCCTTGCTGCATGGTTTTGTTTAAAAACCGTGGCTGTAAACCCCGCCAGCACCAATGCCGACATGATACCTGTTACCTGTATAATATAAGATTGCACATCGTACATAGGGCTGAACATACTGAATGCAAATGCCGAGATGGCCATATAAGTCCAGCTGTTCATAGCCGGGCTTACTTGCCGCAACAGCAGCAGGAAGAGTAAAACAACAAGCATTTGGGCCCCGTAATCTGACAGGCGGAACCATTTGCAATAGTTAAAAAATGAAGTGCCGCTTAAAAAGGGGATTTTTAAAATGGCATTGGCGGGCGGCGTGTAATAGTAGGGGCCTGTAATAAATCTGCCGGTATCATCGTCATTGGCAGCGCGAAGCGCATCTAAATTGTAAATGTTTAAACCGGGGTCTGTGCCGGTTAAGTGCATGGCTTTATAAACCACATAAGCATCAAGCCTGCCGGCGCGGTGCTCAATATTGCTGTTCATCTTTTTAGGAAACAGGAGCACAGCCATGCATAAAATTAAAAGCCCCGCATAAAACCCGAAAAGAATTACCGGTGATTTGAACCGATTTTCCAAGGCATTAAGCAGGGCTTTTATGGTTTTTGAGGCTTGCATAAATTAATGCGCCGCCAGCCAGTTCTCGCCGGAGCCTACCCCGGCATCCATGGGTACGCCAAGCGGGAGGGCATTGCGCATAAGCTCAGGCACAAGGGCGGTCATTAACTCCAGCTCGGGCTTATATACATCGAACACGAGCTCATCGTGCACCTGCAAAATCATGTGCGATTTCAGGCCCTGCTCTTTCATGGCTTTGCCAACGTTAATCATGGCAATTTTAATCATATCGGCCGCGGTGCCCTGAATAGGGGCGTTTATGGCGTTGCGTTCGGCATAGCCGCGCAGGGTTTGGTTGCGGCTGTTAATATCGTTCAGGTATCGGCGGCGACCAAGAATGGTGGTTACATAGCCCTGCTCCCGGCCTTCGTTCACCACGCGGTCCATGTATCGTTTAATCTTAGGGAACTGGGCAAAGTAAGAGTCTATTATCTCAACGGCTTCCTTACGGGGTATTTGCAGCCTCTGCGCCAAACCGAATGCCGATATGCCGTATATGATACCGAAGTTGGCCGTTTTGGCCTTGCGCCGCATATCTGTTGTTACTTCGGCCAAAGGTATTTTATACAGCTTCGATGCCGTTATGCTGTGAATATCATCGCCGTCGGTAAAGGCCTGCATCATGGTTTCGTCTTCGCTGAAAGCGGCCATAATGCGCAGCTCTATCTGGCTGTAATCGCAGCTGAGCAGAATATGATCATCGTCACGCGGAATAAAGGCCTTGCGTATTTCGCGGCCACGGGCAGTGCGTATGGGAATGTTTTGCAGGTTGGGATTGGTGCTGCTCAGGCGACCGGTGGCGGCAATGGCCTGGTTGTAATTGGTATGCAGCCTTCCGTCGCGCGGCGATATGAGCAGGGGGAGGCTGTCTACATAGGTGTTTTTAAGCTTGAGCACCTCGCGGTATTCCAGTATAAGCCCGGCAATCTCATGCTCATAAGCTAAGCCCGAAAGCACTTCCTCGCCGGTGGCATATTGGCCTGTAGCGGTTTTCTTGGCATTCTTCACCAATTGCATTTTGTCGAAAAGTATATCGCCGAGCTGCTTGGGGCTGCTGATGTTGAAGCGTTCCCCGGCGGCGGCATATATTTTCTCCTCCATAATTAAGGCATCGGCACCGAGCGCTGTGCTCAGCTCGGAAAGAGCCCCCGTATCTATTCGCACCCCGGCCAGCTCCATTTCCGCCAGAACCGACATCAGCGGAATTTCAACGTCACGCAACAGGCTTTCGAGCCCGCGCTTGGTGATGGCCGGCGCAAATACCTTTTTCAGGCGGAAGGTAATATCGGCATCCTCGGCGGCGTAATCTGATATGAGATTCAGGGGCACATCGCGCATATTGCCCTGTGTGCTTATGCCTGCCTTGGTTCCTTTTTTACCTATAAGCTCGGTAATGCTTTGCGGGCTGTAGTTCAGGTAACGTTCGCTGAGCAGGTCCATTCCGTGGCGCATATCGGGCTCAAGCAGGTAATGGGCCAGCATGGTATCGAAGAGGGGACCGTTCACTTTTATGCCGTAATTGGCAAAAACCCCTATATCGAACTTCATGTTCTGCCCCGTTTTACCTATAGTATGGCTTTCCAATGC
>JAZKBN010000042.1:24775-44767 GCA_040388605.1 Bacteroidota bacterium
GCCTGCGCAGCCTCACGCTCTGCCGGAACGGGAACATAATAAGCCTCGCCATGGTACCATGAAAAGCTCATGCCCACCAGGTTGGCCGTTATAGATTCGAGGCTGTCGGTTTCGGTATCGAAGCAGAACTCAGGCACCTGCATAAGGTAATCGGCAAGGCTTTGGCGGCTTTGCTGGGTATCTATAAGGTGATAACGGCGCAGGCTGTTGTGCAGGTTTTGCCTGGCTGTGCCAACAGGAACGGCTGCTTCGGCAAGGGTTTCTGCTGTTTCCTCGGGCGTGCTGTCCTGCGCGGGGGCATCGAAAAGCCCCGGTTGCGCCTTTAAAGCTGCTGCCTTGGCCGATGATTTGGAGGCAGTTTTAGGGGCTGCCGAAGTGGCGCTCGAAGTTCCGTTAAAGTTTGCGCCGGAAGCAGGGGCTGTTTTTCCGCCTTCCTCGCCCAAAACGCGCTTGGTGATGGTGCGGAATTCCAGCTCATCGAAAAGTATGCGCAGGGCATCGCGGTTAGGTTCTTTATAACGGAAATGCTCAGGGTCGAAATCAATGCCGGGCACATCGCAGTGTATGGTGGCGAGCTGCTTGCTCATCAGACCCTGCTGCGCGAAGTTTATAACATTTTCCTTTTGCTTGCCTTTCAGCTGATCTGCATTGGCAATCAGGTTTTCAACGCTGTCGAACTGGGCAATGAGTTTTTTAGCGGTAACCTCGCCAATGCCGGGAATGCCGGGTATGTTATCTACGGCGTCGCCCTGCAGGCCGAGTATATCGCGCACCTGGTCTATGCGCGTAATTTCCCATTTGGCAAGCACTTCAGGTATGCCTAATGTTTCGGCCGGTCTGCCTAAAAATGCCGGGCGGTACACGAACACGTTTTCGCTTACGAGCTGGCAGTAATCTTTATCGGGTGTCATCATGAACACGTTGAAACCCATTACCTCGGCTTTTTTTGCCATGCTGCCTATAATATCATCGGCCTCGTAGCCGGGCATTATGAGCATGGGAATGTTGAAGGCCTCCACAATTTTCTGCACGTAAGGTATGGCGGTGCCAATGTCTTCCGGCATTTCCTGCCTGCCTGCCTTATACGCCTCGAACTCGGTATGCCTGAAGGTAGGCCCGTGGGCATCGAAGGCAACACCTATGTGCGTGGGCTTTTCCTTGGTCAGAATTTCGAGCATGGTGTTCACAAAGCCGAAAGTAGCACTGGTATTCAGGCCCGTAGATGTAATGCGCGGCGTTTTGCTGAGCGCGAAATGCGCCCGGTAAATAAGCGCCATGGCATCTAGCAGGAAAAGCTTGGGCGGCGGCGTGTTGGCAGGGGTGGTGCTCATAACAATGTTTAAAGGGAAGGCCCTGCGAAATTGGGCAAAGGGGGGGAGAAAGGCAAATGCAGGGGGTATTGCAAAAGCCGAAAACAAGTAACGAACTATTAATACCTGGGCAAATTTTTTTCTTTCCTCACCTCCGCACTTCCTCCGCCTCCACATAATCCACCCTCAGCTCGGCATCTTCGGGCCTTAAATAATACACCCCGAATTGCAGCATTCGCCCTTGCGCAGGCACAGTTATATCAAGTGTGAAAACCTGGTATTGGTCTGGGGCTATAAATTGGTTGGCGGTAATTACCTGCGTTTTTAAAATGCCGCTGCTGCTGTCGGAAACGAAAATGCGGGCAATAGGGGCGCTTCCTGTATGATTACCTGTTTGCAGGCGAAAGTGAAACCGGTAACTGCCCGCCCCGAAAGGCAAAGCCGGGCTTTTGCAAATAAGGGCTTGTGGGCTTTCCCAATAAAAACCCGGTTTGGCAATAAGGCCCGATACCATGTCAGACCAAAACCATTCCGAAGAGGCATGTAAATCACGCAGGGTAATATCGAAAGGGTATTTAGCCGGCATGCGCTCGGCTTCGTAAAGCTCGTGCATGCTCTCCAGGTCTTTTATAAGTGTTGAGTTTCCGGAGGTGTCGCGCCCTTTTTGCAGCAGCATTATGTTCAGGCTGTATTTCACAATGCCGTATTTGCCGGCTTTAAGCAGTGGCAGCATGTAACCGGCAATTTCTTTCCTTGAAGATTTACAGCCTCCTTCGTTTATGCTCAGGTTGGCATCAAGCAAAATGTATGGCGCTGAATCGTACTCAACAGGGAAAAGAACTGCATTTACCTTTTCACCAATATGTGCATGCAATTGGTTGCTTACCGATACCCGGGCTCCTTTAGGGATGGCTTCGTAAAAGGCGGGCAAGGCAGCCGCATAGCCCGGCGCCACCCACAAACCTGAAACGTGCTTGCTGAACGGCATTCTTCCAAAGCCCGTGCAAAGCAAAAACGATGAGGCCAAAATGCCGGCCCCCAGTACGCGCCTTGTTGAGCATTTATAGTTTTGCATAGTATTAATTGTTGCAAAAAACAGCAGGGGAATACTTGCAGCCAAATAATGGAAATTTACCTGGTATTGCATTAGGGCGCTGGAAAGCAGGCTTGTGGCAATAAGCGGCAGGAAAAACACGAGGTTGCGCAGCCGAAGCAGGGGCAGGTACAGCAAAGGGCCCAGCACAAGTACCTGGAGTAGTATTTTCTTATTGACAAATACTATTTTAAAGAGCAGCCGGGGCTTTGTAAAAAGCGTAATCAAAGGCGCGCTTATGCCTGTTCTTCCGTTATAAAGCTCGGCATAACGCTCGTTCATAAAACGGTAACCGTCGGGGTTAAAAAACGGTATAATGTAGGTGGTAACAATGACCAGCCACGCAACTGAAATTATGCAGGTAAAAAGCCCGGCTTTATGTGTTTCCCGGTTAAAGAGGGCAAACAGGCCTATGCTTGTGCAGGCAATGGCCATATCTTCCTTAATACAGAGGCAAAGGAATACAAGCACTGCATAAGCCCCGAACCTGCGCTTTTCCAAAAAGAGCAGGGTATAGGCAAGCAGCAGCGGCGCAAAGCAAAATTCGTGGAACTCGAAAGTAACCAGTCCGCTCATACCCGGGTACAGCATTACAGATAATGCAATTACCTGCGCCGTAAAACCTTTGCCTAATTTCAGCACAGCCAGTTTATAAACCGGTATTGCGGCAAAGGCGCAAAGTAAGCACTGCATTACAAGCAGGCTTTCGGCATGCGGATACAGGGCATAAAAGGGGGCGCATAAATACAGTATGGGGCTGAAATGCTCGCCCAACAGTATATGGTTCAGTATGGTGCTGTAAGGCTTGCCCGTTGTAATGATGTTATGCATTTCCTCGTTAAAAATACCGAGATCGTATCCGCTGCTCCAGAGGGCATGGTGGAAGGTGATGGTGTATGCAGTAAACCAAAAAACGAACCCGGCCATGGCTGCAAGCAGCGGCAAGGGTAAACCTGCTAATTCCTTTTTTAAAAAAGCAGGCGGCAACATAGTGTTTTTACCTGCCGAAAAGCTGAACATAAGCAGGCATGCGCCCAAAGTGCCAACTGCTGCGGTAATAAGCGCATGTTGCGGCCTGTCGAAATATATAGCCCCGGCAGTTATACATACCCAAGCCAACAAAAATACAGATGCCCCGGCCAATGCGCCCAATTCCCGCAGGCCTAAACTGAAGCGCGTTTTTGAAAGTGGCCCGAAGCTTAAACCGGAAACGAGCAGTAAGGTAACAAGCATGCAAACCATTAAGGCCGACCTTAAATCTGAGGGCAATTGGTTGCTGATAATAAATGCCTGCAGCCAAGGGCTTACCGATTCATATAAGAGCAATCGCCAGGCGCTAAAGCCGGCGGCAAAGGCTGTAATGGCGCAAAGCAGTCGTTTTAATACAGTGTTTCGTCCTGAAAAATTGAAGGTCATATAAGAAGGCGCATCGGCAAGGAGGGTAAATATATGATTTTCGGCTGCTAATTGCGTTTCAGCCTGCAGCTATTTCAGGAAACGGGGCATTAACTGCTGATTAAATCGGGATATTATTGCGGTACGGCGTTTGAATAACATAAATTACTATGCCAGTTAACAATCGTCACGCCGGAATTCAAAGTCTGTCCTTACAAATAGCACAATTATCTAAAAGTAACTTTAAGGCAAAATTAGAGGCCAATGCGCTTAATATGCGCAGTCGGTTAAGCCCTGCCGATATAAGTACGGCAGCTTTGCTTAAGCGCCATATTCTTGAAACCCGTGAAAAGCTGCAAAGAATGCGCACAGAGCTGAACAGTTTAAAGTTCCTGTATTCCTTTGATTTCGAGGGGCATTTTTTCATTTTTAACCAGGAGGCGCAGTTTATAAAGCAGCACGGCTACTTTTATGCTGAAACGGCAATGAAAATTAATACATATACCGATGGCAATATTGTTTATGCCGGCCGGGAAGATTTTGAGCAACTGAAATTTGAAATAATGGAGCACCTGTTTGGTATGCCATTCTTCGATATCAGGATTGTTAATATTAAGCGGATTTAGGAAGGCAATTAAGAACATTACAAACAACAAAGAGCCCGACCGTTTACGCAGCCGGGCACTTTGTTGTTTGTAACCCCGTTTTACCTACAGTTATAGGCAAAATAAATAGGGTAGTTTACAGATGTGCCTGATAACGGGTAAGCTACATTGGCCGTTGTGGGCGCACCGTTTGAATTACGCATATAGGTGGAGGTAAATACCTTTTCAGCTTGGTCACCGGTTCTTGAGACAGCTTTCTTAGGCAGGTTTTTACTTTGTGTGCCGTAGAAGTGGGCAGGCAATCCCAAATTGTTGGTGCCGTAGTAATTGTATGCGTATACCGGGTTTGTTAAGGAATCGAAATAAGAAATTGTCAGGGTGGTAACGTATGCGGGAGTCACATCTGGCATTACGCTTTTTACCAGGTTGCCGCCCTGCCATGTATATTCAAAATCTGCTTCCCCGGTAGCTCTTAAAGCTTTCAGCAAATGACCATCGGCATCGTAAGAAAAGGTGAGTTTGCGTTTCTTAAAATCTCTTTCCCATACAACCCTGCCTGATTGCAGCTTGGCAGTATCGAACTCGGCATACGGATATTCCGGGGTGTCGGCTCCGTTTTCGCGGGCGAAATAAGATTTTTTGGCGTAAACGGTGGCATTATCGGCTGAGTAGCTTATTTCAGTCAGCGTAACAGATACATCTGAACCTATGGTATCAATCTTAGTAAGCCTTACCATCCTGCCGGTTGCATCATAATCGAAATCGCTTTCCTGCCAAAAGCTTTTCATTTTTGTTAAGGTGCAGGTGGCGTTTTGCGGGGTGGGGGAATCGTCATCATCTTCTCCGCAGGATGTTAAAACAAAAGCGGAAACAGCAATTAAAAGGGCGGCTGAAAAGCCCCTGAAAGATAGTAGCATGGTATGAAAGTTTATGAGTATTAAAGTACCTTTTAAAACTGTTCCATTAACCGAATTTATTTTCGGTATAAAAGCAGTAAATCAGTATAAGCTGAAAACAAACATAGCCAAAATGAGCTTACCGGCAGATTAAAGCCAAATTAAAATTATAAAAATTGAGACTGTTTTATTTTTTTTCAAAGCCATTTGCTTTTTAATCAGCCTATCAGCCCGGCCTGAAATTATGCTTTTGCCCTGCCAATTTTACCTCCTCTTAAGTAATAGCAAAGTATTGAAAACAGCATAAGAGCCGGTATAAAGAGGCGGCCGTGCCCAGTGGCATGCTGCAAAAGAATGGTTACGGCATTAGGCGCTTCCTGTATGCGTTCGGCAAGCCAGCTTATGGCTGCAATTGCAATAATACCTGCACCGATTCTGCGAAACCATTTGTAAACCGGCAACCTGCTGAGCAGGTAAAGCCAGGGAGCAATCATTATAATAATTACAAGCTGCATAAGCTCTATGCCCAAATTAAAGCCTAAAATGCTTATAGCCATCCTGTTGCAGTTAAGCTGCAGGTTTTCAAGCACACCGGCAAATGCCAAACCATGTACCAGCCCGAAACCGCAGGCCACATACATTTCCCTGCCATAAAAAAGCGGTCTTGCCGCATGTGCCGCGGTTACCAATACCGATATGGCAATCAGCATTTCAACCGGCCGGGAAGGTAAAACAAGCAGGCCTGTAGCCCCTAAAACCAAGGTCAGCGAATGCCCCAATGTAAAGGCGCTCACTATTTTAAGCAGGCTTATGCAGCTATACCTGAGCGAAGCTTTTTCAAGCCGGTCTTTAATATGCTTGGGGCCCTTAGCCGGTAATACCGGTGCCGTAAGCAGCAAGGCCAGCAGGAACAGCAAATGATCGGTTCCTTCTGAAATATGGTATGCGCCGAGGCTTACCATGCTTTTAAAGCCTGTCCATGTGCTGCCTGCAGAAAGGTTGATCTTAAGGGGAGGAATGCTGTTATCGGTAACGTTCATACCAATTATGCCCACATCTGAATCGTTATGCCCCATAATGCCGTTTTCCCAATCGCGGTGAACGGTTACAAGGGTTTTATGTGTTACCACCTGGTGAATTATGGCATCGTAATACAGGTTGAAATTACGGGGGCTCTCGCCTAAGGGGGCCTGCATCCAAATTTGGGCAATAATTTCGCGGTAGGGCCCGGTTTCGGTTTGTTCGGTATTGGCTATGCGCAGCTCGTTAATTTGCACCTCCCATTTTTTGCCATGGCTTTCGGGACGTATGTGGCTGAACAGGTAGTTCTGTAAAAATTCACGTTCCTCCGTTTTAAGGGTATTGCCTTTAGTAAGCAGGCTCATATTCAGGGCAAGCTCCAGCTCCGAAACCGGCAGCTCCAATTCGGCAGCAAGGCCCGAACGTTGTATATTCAGCTTCAGCACCGAATAGGGCATAGGATGCGCCCCCGCATTAAATGTTCCTGTGAAAAAAAAGGAAAAAATAAGCAAAAACACGGGCAGCCTCAGGCGGCTTATGCCATTAAATATTTTTGCTGAAAACGCTGCCCTATAGGCTTCAAATGAAGGGTGCTGTGTAGTGCCGCTCAACGCATTATGCTTGGAACAGGATTTAAAAAAGTTGCAATTAATATTCATGAAGGCCCTTTTATGCAATATCCCGGGTATGAAGGCTTTTGCCTGCCTGCCCGGGATATAAAGCTATTCGTTTTTTTGCATTAAAGTTTTACAAACCTGCCGGTAAAGGTGGTGCCCTTGGCCCTTATGCTAACCATGTAAATGCCGGGTGCAAAGCCCGAAACATCTATATTGTTGAGGCTGCCCCTGATACCTGCTGCCTTATAAACCTGCTGCCCCGTTGCTGCCATGGTGATTTTCAGGGAAGCATTGCTTAAACCATCAGGCAACGAAATTGAGATTTTATCGGATGCAGGGTTAGGGAAAACCGTTACTGTTTTTTGGGCTTCAGCATCGGGGGCAATGGCAAGTGCCGTGCGCGAAAGATCGCTGCCATAATCACGAAGATGATCTCGCCAAACCGTATGGTAGTGAATTTGGGCGGGGAACACCACACCTGTCTGACAAACGAACTCTATCCAAACGCTTGGGCCGTCTATACGGGTGTAATTGGCATTGGCGCTCAGCGCGGCGCTGCCTGAATAAGCAATATATGTATTATCAAGCTCCTGCTCATAAGTTGAGAGCAGCTCGGCGGCCGATGCATCATCCGCATCATTCACCCATGGTTTTATAGCTTCCAATACCAATGCTTTTTGCCCGGCGCTCAAAGTACCCACTTTCAGTCCTGCTTTTACTGCCGGGAAATTACCGTCCTGGTTAGGACCCAGCAACACATCAGAGAATGTTTGGGTAAGGCGTGCGCCCGAGAGCTGCGCAGTGGTGAGCGAAGCAAACAGGTTTACCATTGCCGAATGCTCCTGGTCAATTGGCGCGCAGGCGCGGCCGGCGGCATTTGTAAAGCTTTTAGGCTCAATACCTTCGAAAACAGGGGTGGCGCCTACCACCATGCCGTTGTTGAATGCTATGTTTGAAGCATAATGGTGTCCGCCGAATTGCAGCATCCAGGCGCCGGTTTCAGATGGGTTATTCAGGAAGGCAATAAAGTAAATGCCTTTTGAATAGCCGCTGCCGGCGGTAATTCCCAAGAGGCTGTCGGCCTGCCGAACCATGCTGAATTCATCAAAGCCTTCATTAACGCTTGTTCCTGCTGCGGCCTGAATTACAGCAAGGGCGGCATTCTGCTGGGCGGTGGTTAAATTGCTGAATTGTAAACCGTTTCTGCATTGTATGCCGCAAGGCAAATTGCTCCACCTGTGCGCCAATGTGGCGGAATAAGTTTGCTGCAAAGTGTTTACCTGAGCCGAAGTAAGCAGCGATTTAAAAGTGGCAGCTTTGGCAACCACATCGCTGATTGAAGTTACGCGCCTGCTATTGCTTGTTGCTGCTCTGCCGTGCACCTGCTGAACTTCAGCCGCTGTTGGACTGAACAGCCCCATTGCCCCTGATCTAAGCTCCCTGCTGAAGGAAAGCCCGAGGCATAAGGCCGAAACAGATATTAAAAGATATTTCATTTAATTTCGGTGTTGTTTTGTTTGTTACTTTATTCGGGTATTGGCATTGGCGGCAAGGCCTGTTTTGAATACCTGCACTGCCTGGTTTTACTTACCCTCAGGGCCTTTTCATACGCTTAATACAGCATTCCCTGACCCTGTTTATGGAATGCGATCTGCTCTTTTCTGTTTTTACCCGGGAAGGCTTTTTGTATGAACGGCTGCGCCTTGTTTAATTTTATATTAATATCATACCGCACAAACAGGCAGTCTTTTAGAGTGCCGACTTTCGCGTTTTTTTGAATAATAATTACCCTTGTTTAATTTCGGCCGAAACCTATATTAAGGCCATGATTGCTGCTTTTAAGGGAACTACAAAAACAAGCCGGCCAGGTAAACCGACCCGCATGTACAGGCATTATGAAACAAATCAAAAACTATGCCCCTGCATGCAATGTTCAGGGTAAACTTCTATGAAGAGGCTGTAGAATGCAGGTGTAAAGCCATTGCCAGGTCGGGTTATTATCCTGAAAACGCCTGATAACCAATGAATAGTAAGCTGCATGTATGCAAAATGCAGCATATAGAACTATACTTCGAAAAAGTATAAAAAAATTACCGGAAAACCCCGGTAAACCAAAAGCAGCCCAAAATGGAATTCAATTTATTATCAGAAGAATATATAATATTTAATCTGCTGCCTGTTTTCAGGGCAGGTAAATGCAGCCACCGCAGGAATCTTTACGCGCCCCGGTAACTGATGCCGGCGTATTAATGCTTTCCGTTACGCGGAGCATACCTAAGAGGGCAAATACAATGGCTTCTTTAAAAGCTGTGGTCTGCTTATCGGCCGCGGCAGCCTGCCATGCCGAACCCAATGCCGCCTGTATGCGTTCAACCAAAAAGGTATTGAACGCGCCGCCCCCGCTTATGAGCATGGTTCCCCCGGGTTGGTTTTGCAGGCTTCGGGCCAGCTGCAGGGCAATATGCTCGGTATAGGTGCGCAGCTTGCAGGCCACATTCAGGAAGCTGTTGTGTAAAACAGGAAATACTTCATGTTCCACCCATTCACGCCCTAAAGATTTTGGCGGGGCAGATTTGAAAAATGCAGGCTCGTTCAGGGTATGTAAAAGCCCGGTGTTCAGGTTGCCGCTCCTTGCCATTTTACCGGCATCGTCGTATTCAAGACCAAGGGGTTCCACCAATTTGTTGAGCACCATATTGGCGGGGCAAACATCCCATGCGCGCATTTGGCCGGCTTGGTCTTTAATGCTCAGGTTGGCAATGCCGCCCAGGTTCAGGCAGCAGTCATAATCATCGAAGAGCAGGGCATCACCTATGGGTACCAGGGGTGCGCCCTGCCCGCCCAGCGCCACATCGAGACTGCGGAAATCGCAGATAACCGGGATGCCCGAAACAGCAGCAATAACAGCCCCATGCCCCGCCTGTACCGAATAACCTGCTGCAGGGTTATGGAATACCGTGTGCCCGTGCGATGAAATGTATTCAGGATGCAGGTGGTTACGTTTGCAAAAATCGAGGCTGAGCTCTGCAAACAACCTGCCCAGATCTGTATGGGTACGGGCAAAGGTGTGGGCATCGGTATTATGCAGGGCCCTGAGCCGTTGCTGCCACAAAGCCGAGTAAGGCACGGTTTCGGCGGCGAGCACCTTATAGCTGAAACTCTCGCCGTTGCGGGTGAAGCGAACGCAGGCAAGATCAAGCCCGTCGAGCGAAGTGCCGCTCATTAGGCCAAGGATGGTAGATGTAACAGGCATAATTTTGGCTCTTTGCCGCAGGGGCCGGTGTAAGAATTGGTTAATGCAAATTTGGGTGTTTTTCAACTTTATAAAAAAGCAGTTCTGCCTGCCCGCTTATCAGAACGGGTACCCCACCCCAATCTGCAGCTGCGTCTGGCCCTTGTTCCAGATTTCAGAAACTCCGATTTTACCCAGCCTCCATCGGTTTCCTGGTAACTGCCCGGGTTCATAAACTTTTGTAGCTGCATCAAATCTTACAATCAGGAAAGAAAAGTTGAAACGAAGGCCAATGCCGGCGTCCATAGCCAATTGCCTGTAAAATTGGTTTAGATAAAACTGGCTTTCCGGCTTGGTTGTGTCGTGCGATGTAAGCCAAACGTTACCAATGTCGGCAAAAAGTGCACCTTCAATAAAGCCTATCAGCTTTTGCCTGAGCTCAATATTGGCTTCTAACTGCACGTTGCCCGGCTGCTCAAATGTGTAGGTTATTTCCCCGTTGGTCCGGTTTGCAAAGCCCCCGGGACCTAACCTGCGTTGCAGCCAGCCGCGTAAGCTGTTTGTGCCACCGCTGAAAAAGTACTTTTCATATGGTAACGAATTGGGCCCGCCGAAGGGGTTTACAATTCCGCCGGAAATACGTGTAGCTAAAACTGTACCCTTGTGTAATGGAAGGTAGTAGCGCAAATCTGCCCTAATACGAGTATACCTGTAAATACGTAAGTTGTCGAAAATTTTATTGGTATCCCCGTAAAATGTCCTGTCTACCAATTTGGGCAACAAACCTCCTATTTCAAACTCTGTTCTGAAATACCATGACGGGGATGTAACCATAGGCGTATTATTAGTATACATGTAGTATCCTGTAAACGCAGTTACTAACGAACTTTTAAAACTTTGATTTAGATTGTTTCCGTATAGATCGGCTTGATCTGTTAAATATTTGTTGTAGGCAGTAGAGAGGAAAGGCGTATTAATTACCGACACATCTATAGGGCTTAACCCGAACGTATTGCGCACATTGGGCTGCACACTGTAAGTGAGCGTTGCGCGCGAAACTGCCCGCCTGTAATCAGGCGCACTCAGGCTTGTGAAGCCTAGTATAAGCTTGGTTCTCGGGTTATAAGGGTTCAGCCTGTCGCCAATGCCGAAGGGCAATGATATTACCGGGAAGGTAAGCGAGGTGTTTATGCCGATTTCCGTTCTTAGGAAAACTACGCTGCTGTTCTGGAAATTACTGAACACACCCTCCCGGCTTCCGCGCAGGTTTACCTCGAATATATCGAACCGGTTGAGCATGTTGCGCACCTTAAAGCCAATGCTGCCGAAAGGGCCCGGCGCTCCCGCGCTCATGATTAGGCCCAATTCATCGCTGAGCTGGTAGCGGGGCAGGCGCGAGGCTAAAAAGTTAACCTGGAATTTTTCAGAAGCATACGCGTTGAGCCTTAGCACAGGCTTTCGGTAAACGGTATCGCCGGGGAGCTTGGGCCTGCGTATATCGGTTTTTAAATACCTGCCCCTTACAGAGTCTGCCGATAGGGTGTCGCGCTTATTATGCCCTGTTGTATCCTGCAAAAGCCGGTTGAACTTCCTTAAAGAATCTATAACCAAGGGTTCAGGGGCCGGGCGGCTTGTGTACCTGACAGTTAAAGAGGTATCAATATTATAATTCACAATACGGAAAATATCCATGCTGCCAATCTGTGCCTGAGACTGCACCAGCTTTTCGGAATCATACAGGTTACCGGGCTTTGCCTGCAGCTTTGAGTCAAGAATACGGAAGGCATATTTCCGACGGCTCAGGTATTTTACCCTGTTAAAAACCGTTGTATCGAGCGGGCGGGTATGCAGCCCTGCCGGGTTCTCGATAGTAAAGGTCATATCGGTAATCAGGAACTGCTTGTGCCTGCTGCCGTCTGGCGGGTTCAGGATTATAAAATCAATATTGGCGTAGCCCGAATCAAGGCGCGAAGCAGTATCGCCGTCTATGGCAATGTAGTTTCGGCTGAATTTATAATAGCCGTGGCTGCGCAGGAGCTTATCTATGCGGTCGCGCTCGGCGGTTAATTGGTTTTCGTTATAGAGATCGCCGGTTTTAACAAAAGCTGTACTTAGGTTTTGGGCTATAATGGCTTTATGCGTGCTGTCGTCGGCCAGGTACCTGATTCGGTTAATATACAGGGGCTTGCCTTCAGTAATATGATAGGTAACGCTCATGTTCCTGCTCAGCTTCACCACATCTGTTTCGTATTTAACCCTTGCATCGAAAAAGCCGCGGGTATAATAGGTGGCTTCCATTTCACGGGCGGTCAATTTTGCCTTCAGGCTGTCGAAAATAACCGGGGGCTCACCTACCTTGCGCATGAACCAGTTGCCGTCTTTTACCTTTACAGCCTGCTTTTCGGCTTTACGCTCAAGCTTAACAATGGCACGCTTTTCCTTGTCGCTGAGGTCTTTTTGCTGCGATTGGTACTCAATGGCCCTCACCATGTTGTTGAGCTTAATTTGCTCCTTTTCCTTGTTGTAAAACCTTTCACCTACATAATAAGCCCACAGGTAAGGCATAAAGCCCAGGGTTTTGCGGTTAGCCGTTTGCCTGAAAAGCGGTTCCAGCTCTTCGCGCGGAATGGCTTTATTGCCTGTAACGCTTTGGCGGGTAAGCAGGTATTGGTTGCTTTCGCGCAGAAAAAGTGTTTTTACGCATCCGCTGAATAAAACAGAGGCTACAGGCAGCAGGAATACAAGCCTGCGCAGCGTACTTTTGTAAGATTGAAATAAATTAAGCTTGTTTCCTGTCAAAGCACGGTCCGCTTACCGGCATAAAATTAAAAGCATTCACGCTGATGATATCCAACAACCGTATAAAATTCATCATTTCCCTGCAAACAAAAAAATGCAGGCAGGCAGAAGGGCTTTTCCTTGCCGAAGGAGCTAAGGTTGTTGCGGAGTTTTTAGCGTCTGATTACCAATGTGTTCAGCTGCTTTGCACCGAAGAATTTGCCCGTAAGCACGAGAGCCTTATAATAGCATCGGGCGCCGAAACAGATGTAGTAAGCCCGGCCATATTGGAGCGGGCAGGTACCCTGCAGAGCAATAACGCCGCGTTGGCTGTTGTGCAAAGCAAGCCCGGCACGCCATTCAGTCCCGGACCCGATGAGTACATTCTCGCCCTTGACCGAATTGCCGACCCGGGTAATCTCGGCACGCTCATACGTATAGCTGATTGGTACGGCATAAAGCGCATAGTTGCTAGCCCCGATACCGCAGAGCATACCAATCCCAAGGTAATTGCCGCCACCATGGGCAGCTTTACCCGCATACATATTTGGTACACCGATTTGCCAAATTTTCTCAGCACACAGCCCCTGCCTGTTTACGGCGCTTTCCTGAACGGGGCAAATGTACACCATGAGCCATTCGGGCCCGGGGGCATTATATTAATGGGCAGCGAATCGCATGGTATTGGTAATGAGGCTGCTAAGTTCGTTACGCAACGAATCAGCATACCCGCTTACGGGCAGGCCGAAAGCCTGAACGCTGCCATTGCAGCCGCGGTTATTTGCGATAATGTGAGGAGGGTGAGGGGCTGAAAAATAAATCAGCCATTTTTTTGTTTTGTAAATTATACCGGCTACGTTTAGGCAATTATTATTGATTTGTTTTCAATCAGCATTTATACAGGAGTTTAGTATTTTAAGAAAACCATCATCAAGGCGGCTATACGGAGTTGTTTTAAAGTCTTATGCACCAACTATATACTACATTTATGCCTGCCTGCAGGCGGTACGCAGTACTTGCGTTTATACTCACTTTATTTTCAGGCAGAATTAGTCTTCAGGCCCAAAGTCTTGATGATATGCGAAGCCTGAACAGCTACGGCCTCTTCGCACAAGGGCAAATTCAATGCAGCAGCAGGGCTGTATCTAAAGGCCGTGTAGCTACTAATTCAGGCATTTACGGCAATGTTGTTTCAAATACCGAGCTTGTAACCGACCCTGATTCTTTACAGGCTGCTGTCGACAATCTCAGCAATTTCAGAACGCTGTTATACAGCTACGAAATTTCACCTGATCCTTTTCCTGGTTTTATAAATGGTATATCGGCAGGCGTATATTATTGCACGGACGATGACAGTTTTCAATCGCCCGCTGACCCGAGCGGAAATACTTACGGATCATATATTAATGATACCTTAACGCTGCGAGGCGACAGCAGCAGCTGGTTTGTTTTTAACACCCTCAATAATTTTGCAGCCGGAAGCAATGCTGTTATAAAGCTGCTTGGCAACATACGTCCTGATCATATTATCTGGCATGTGAACGGCAATGCTTTTATAGATGAAGGCGCACAATTTTCGGGCATAGTTGTGGCAGGTGGAAATATAGCAGCATATAAAACGGATGCAGGCCTCATAAGCCTGCTGGCGCAAGGCGATATATACCTGCTTTCAGGAAAGGGTCGGCAGATATTTTTCAGCGCTGAAGATATGTACAAGGAAAGCATGTATCATCCCAAATTTCTGCCTTTGCAGGCCTTGAACAGGGTTGCACTTTTGGCCGGATACAGCATTGAAAGCGCATCAGATTCAATTAATTTTAATGGCCTGGCTTTGGCACCTGCCTATACCGGCAACTTTTTGCCTGCCGACTCAGCTATGGGCGAATCATCGGAAATATATTTAAGCGCGATGGCAGAATTTGACTTCCAGCAGCCTTACAGCATGCTGTATTCTTCCAGGCTTGCTAAAAGCCCGCAGAAACCGGTTTTGAGCGGGCTGCATATAAGCCCCGGCTATACCTACCTGGGTAACAATGTAATGCTAACCGACAGTATTATTTTTGACCCCATACCCTATGCCGTGTACGATATTGAAGTTTCAGGTTCATTGACCATAGCAAGCGGAACGGTAATGAAGGCTGCTGCGTTTCAGCTTGAAAATATTACATGGCGCGTAATAGGCGACGTAGAAATTAAAAGCTCGAATTTCAGCGGGGTGGTGTTGAGCAGCGGCAATATTAATGCAGAAATTAACACCGGTAAAACCGGCCTGATGGCTGCCGGGAATGTAATGGTAAACGAAGGCGGGTATCTGTCGCCGGGCAAGCTTAAATCGGAAGCGCTGCAGACATTGCCGAACCCCGGATGCGTGAATTTAATAGCAAACCCGCATTTTAATGAAAACCACATTTGCCTGAGCGAAGATCTTAAACAAAGCTGCGACCCCAGGCTGAGCTGTGAGAACTCCCTGCTCGATTTGGGCCCGGCGAAGTATAAGTTTGTAATGGAGAATAATGTGCAGTCTTATTATTTAAGCACAAGGCCATGTTCAACAGGAATTGCGGGCAGCGTTATAGTTTGGCAACAAACCGATATAAAGGTTTTGGCAGGGGTTTATTATTCCTTTAATGCAAAGCTTAAAGGTAACGGGTATAATTCAAATATCAGGGCCGTATTGCTGCCGAACGGGCCAAGCAAGGTTTTAATGAGCCAAACCGTTTCAGCTAACTCATGGGTTAATACAACTCCTTCGACAGAAGCGTGGAAATGCACAACTGACGGATATGTTACAGTTCAATTAGAGGTTGAATGTAATGGTAGTGCATCTAACCCGGCAGAAGTCAGTTTTGATGATTTGTACTTCGGGCCGAATAAAGGTGAAACAGGTGTAAGACCCACTTATACTGTAACAGCCCCTGGAGTTAAAGGAATAAATGGTTTCAGGGCTACGTTCAAAACAGATAACCACCTTGCAGGCATTAGCCCTGCAACAGATGTATTATACACCCTTTATAATTTTTTACCGCCGTTTAACGAGGTAACCGGCGCTGTTCGGGGAAAAGAGTATGTTAGCACACCGGTTATTACAGGCGCGCCGGGTTCAATTAAAAGCTATTACATTGGCATTGTACCCAATGCGGCCATTACCTGCGAAATAGATAAGTCTGAGGTGCTCGTAAAGTTTTGCACCCCTGTAATTGCGCCTGATGATATTGATATGAAACTGTACCGGTATGCGGCCTCGCAGCCGTTTACACTGCCTGTGCCGGGTGGGGGAACATGGGAAGGCGACGGCCTGAAAGTTTACGAAAGCAACGGGTCTTATTATTTTGACTCATGGGTAGATATGGATGGCAACAGCCTTGAATTAGGAAACTATACCATGTTTTATACAAGCCCGACCGGCAACGACTGCCCTGTAACCATTTCAATAGTAGTGCAGATTCTTGACCCTGATGCGCCGCGAATTGAGTGCCCGCATGCTGCCTTGTGCCCTAACAGCTATTATGTTTTACCGGACTATGCTGTAAACAGGGCGGGCCAAACCCTGCCTTTAATATGGAGCACGGTTGGGCCATATACGGGGGGCGCCGATGCCACCCTGAATATTGGGGGGCCAAATTATGTGAGGTATGCTGCTGCAGGGTTTTATAAGCTTACTGCAAAATTCGATGCAGTCGCTGATGTTCCTGATATAGCTGAAATGAGCTTTTTGGTCAACTCCTGCAATCCTATACTTACCGGCGGGTACAGAACCCTGGGTTCTGTCGTGGTAGGAAATTATGCCGCGGTTAATGATTATGCCTGGGTACCGGTAAATCATGATATTACAAACGGTGATTGCATATCTGTTCCTCCGCCTGCGAATGGCGCTACGGAAGCTTCCAGAAGCCCCTGGCATTATGTGCAGGACAACGGAAATGAAGGAACTTTGTACCTGATACCGGGCAAATACTACCTGCCCCAGGGTGCGGAAATAAATCTATTCCATGATATTACCAGGGTGGTGCTTATGACCGGTGTTGAGCTGTATTTTGAAGGCATACCCGCCCCCGTATGCGGGTCGGCAGATGTTGAAACCCTGAAACAACATTCGCTTATTATTCCAGAATCGGCTAAGCTGATTGTGATGCCCGGGGTTACAATGCAGCCCATGAGGCCGGGATATGTTTGGGGCGGTATTTTAAAAAGACATTCGACTCCGCCGCAGTCCTATGTTGAACGCGGCATAGAGCTGCATGGTGAATATGACTTTCCGAACAGCGGTGCCTGCTCTAATTATCCTTACTATACAAGCGGCATCAGGATAGAAGGCAGTATGCTGGGTGTGGGGCAGGAATACGACAACCAAATCACTTCATCAGTCTTCGCACGGGGCGTGGTTTTCTACGCCTGCAAAAAAGGCTTCGTGCTTAAAACCCAGCCGAATCAAAGTTCGGAAATCAGCAAATGCCTTTTTTCAGGGGCTTTTCCCACCGGGGCTTCTTACTCTGCGCCTACCCATACAGCCGAGAGCTTTATTGACCTCGTTTCCGGTTTGTTAACTCTGAAAGATAACAATGCGACCCAGGTAAATACAGCAGTTAAAGCTGCAAGCTATACCGGTATTATCATGAGCAAAAACCGCTTCTATTTCAATACAACCGGGCTTGATTTGGCTAATCATTGCACGCTTAACAGCACAGAAGATGAAATACACAGCACCTACAAGGCCTTGAAAATTTTGGGCGGCAGCGTGAACCTGCTCGGCGATTCTCTGTTACAGGAAGGTGATTGGGACGGCATGGGCATTGATGCCCGTGAACATGTTACCGCATTTACTATTAAGCATTGTAATGTGCGCGGCCGCAGGTACGGTATGAGCTATTACCTGGGCGCAGCCATAAACAGCGAGTACAATTGGTACAGCTCACCAAGCGGCGTTGGCGTTTCAATTAACCAGGCCACCATTACCAGCAAATATGATAAGTACCGAGACGATAACCCTACCGGGCAGATAGGCGGATACGATGCACCTGAAAACACAATTGGCGGACTCAGTTTGTGGTATGCAACCGCAACGGTTACCAATGCCGATTTTAACAACTTCTCATTTAATGTGTTTGGCGCCCAGTCTAATGTTTACTTTACACAAAGCAAAGCCTACAGCCCGAACATGAATGCCGACCTGAGAGAATGCACAACAGTGCTGAACTCCTGCACCCTGAAGGCCAAGGAAACTAATATTTATGCAAACTCCGGTACATTGCATGTTAACGGCGGAGATTTGTACTGCGATAAAACAGGCATTTTGGCAGAGTCTTCAAATGATGTGTATGTTTCATCGCATATTACAGCTTCTGATGGTATTAACCTGTATGATTGTGAATCGGATATTTACCACAGCTCGGTGCTTTCTGATGCTGAAACAGGAAAATGCGTTTATGTTTCAGGCGGAACAGCAGATGTGTCTTTTTCTGATTTCAGCAGCCGACATAACGGCTTGGAATCTGAAGATGGTGCCAATACACAAATAGATAACAGTAGTTTTGAAACCGGTAATATTGGAATTTTTACCAATGAAAGCATACTTACCGTAAATGCAGTTACTGAAATTAATTCTAAGGTTATTGGAATAAAAGGCCTGAACAGCAGCCCGGTTTACATAGAGGCTGAAATAAACGCGCCAAAGGGCCTGGCTTTAGAGAATTGTTCTACCAAGGTGGAAAACAGCACAATAACTTCTGTTCCTGCGCCGGGTATTTGTGCCGATGTTCACAGCAATATTTTTGAAATGTTCAGCAGCACGTTGTTCAGCAATAAAACAGGCGTAAAAGCATTGGCGTGCAGCACCAAGTTGTGGTATTGTACTTTGCATTCAGATAAAGATGGTGTTGATGCCGAAACAAGCAATGTGCTGGTTGATGAAGGTTGCAACGTTTATTCAGTTGAAAAATGCATTAAAGCCCTCACCTGCTCAAGCTTAACCGTAAACTGGACTGCATTAGAAGGTGACTATGGCATTGATGCGGAGAACAGCGTGGTTAACGTTACCGGGAACACTACAATAAGGCCTGTTCATTTTGGAATAAAAGCCAAAGCTTGCAGCACAACAGTTAATGGCGCTCACTTTTGGCTTGGCAACGGAATAGATGAATGTATAGGCATTAATACTTTTGAAACAGGCACTTTAAATGCAGGAACAACAATGTACACATCTTTAATTAACCCTGCTGAAATAACAGGCTTTCTTTTACAAAACGGTACTACAGCTACATTAGAATATGGCCAAATTGGCGGTATTGTAGGCAGTAGCACCCAGCTGGTAACCACTAACGTAACCGGAGTTAAAATAGAGCATGATGTTGTAAACGTGAGTATTTCTGAAGTTTGGTTTAATGCTCAATATGGAATAAAGGTTTGCAGCAATACTGCTCCGATATCAATAAATTCTAATATTTTCAATTGTAAGACTTATGGTATTGCTCTTGAGCCTGCTTTGCCGAATATAAGCATAACCAATAACCACTTTAATTTCAACCATGAATCTGTAAAGGGCATAACAGTTAAGCCTTTGTGCGGGGGCTCAGGCAATGCCATTACGCTTGATATGCGCTGTAATGTTTTCCTTGCTAAGAATACAAGTATTAATTACCTCTATGCCATGCATATTGAAGACCCTTTTGCCCAATTGGGCCAATTCGGAAACCAAGATGCCGGAGCTGCAAATATCTGGCCTGTAATGGCTACAAAACCGGCAATAGATCATTCTCACTGGTATAGTATTTACAATGAGTCTGATAACCCGGTGAAGTACTATCATAGTAGCAATGAGCTTAATACTGACCCATCAATTACTACACTGCCACTTGAGCATATTTATCCCTTAACAGGTAACGGTGCTGTTAATTTAAAACCTGCTGATGGTAAAGCAGGTACGCTATGGAATATTAGGGAGATTTGTGAGCGTGAATTTTGCGCAACAGGTAATTTTACCGAATGCAATACGTGCAGGGAAAGCGTGGCACAAAATGGACCAAGCGATCCCCTTTACGGTTACCTGTTTA
>JAZKBN010000042.1:44777-49735 GCA_040388605.1 Bacteroidota bacterium
TGATGATGAAAATGAGTATTTCCCGTTAAGAATATCGGCGCCCAACAGTGAAGTAAGCGGGTTGCCGGGCATAAGCAATAAACAGTTGCTGGGCGAGTGTGTACCTAACCCGGCCCTGAACAATGAAACCGTTATAAGTTATACCTTGCCTGAGAATACTGAACAGGCTGCTATTACTGTTTATGAAACTGCAACAGGGAGGGCTGTTTTATTTTACCCGCTTGAAAAAGAGGGAACAAAGCTTCAAATTAATACCGGAACACTTGCGCCGGGCATATATATGCTTAAGTTTGATTTAAATGGTGTTTGTGCCGCTACAAGAAGGCTTGCTGTAATTAAATAGGTAATAATGGCCGTAATTAATTACGGCCATTTAATTTTCTGTGCTCTTATGAAAAAGGTATTAATACTAATTATTGCGATTGCCTGCTTTTTAAAGACAGGTGCACAAACCGTTGTTTGGACAAAGAAGTACCAATGGGATGACCTTTCAACCATAACTGCCATTCAAAAAACCGATGAAGGTTATTTGGCTAAGGGAATTATTTCCAGCCGTGGCATCAGGTATTATGGTGAAAGTTACCCCAAACCGGTCCTGATTCGTCTTGATGAAAAAGGAGATTCAATTCAAACAATTGATTTGGATGGATTTGAGCACACTATAACTTTCAATAAAGCCTTAAAGAAATGCCCGAACGGGGATTATTTTGCTGCCGTAAATGTGGAAGACACTTTACATTATAAAGCCATTCGTCTTTTTAAAGTTAGCCCCATAGGTGAAATTCGATGGTATCTTGATTATTCTGACACATTAAATTGGCTTGTTAAGGATATGTGTGTGCTGCCCGATGGCGGGGCCGTTTTAATAGGATCTAAGGATGCTGAGCCAACTGCCCTATATCATGGCTTTGCGATTAAAGTAGATAAAGACGGCAATGAAAAATGGCGGCAGATTTATACGCCCAGTGTTTATACACGTCCGTATTTTATAAGCGCTTTTTCTGACTCCGCAATGGAAATACAAAATGGCTTCCTGCTTTCAGGAGGGGCCGGTTCAAGTATTTGGGCAGCCTGGCTGGACTCATTGGGTAATATTAAAGCGGAGCGTAAATACTGGAAAGACCCGGGTAATTCAGCTTTAGTATTTGCCGGGGTTATACCTTCGCCCGACCGCACATATATAGCCTGGGGTTCAAATTCTATTTTCAACGCCTATAAATGGTTTGTCGGTAAATATGATTCTCGCGGCATTAAGTTATGGGGACATGCAGAGTCAGGCCATTGCCGCAGCTTACAGGTAAATAATATAAACCAGGTTATGCTTGAATATGATTACGGCCAAGGAGGAGCCTGGTTTCGTAAAATTAACCCTGACAGCTCAATAGCAGGCTCGGTTCAGCTTACAGCAAACGCCAGGCAGGAAACAGCATTTAATGCCGTTGCCTGGATGGGTGGAGACAGCGCCGTTTTCGCGGGTTATCAAAACAGCCCAACTTTTCCGGGAGATGGTGATATGTACTTCGTAAAAATAGCCGGCGTAGGCAGCCCCGTTTCCGTAAAACCTTCAATCGTTTCAGAGCCTGTCAGCTTGGTGCCTTACCCCAACCCTGCCAAAGAATCTTTCTCTTTAAACAGCCGGGTTCCGGGCGAACTTGTTGTTTATAATACTTCGGGGCAGAGTATATCTGTGCACCGTTACGAGCCGGGAGATAAGGCAGATATTTCAGGGCTTGCGCCGGGGCTGTATTTGTACAGGTTCAGCAGCTCTGTCGGTGTGAGTGCGGGGAAGATTGTGAAGGAATGAAAAAAGTTCTGTTGCTCATTATTATACTTATTAGTTCTTTGGACGCCTATACCCAAACTGTTGTTTGGACAAAGAAGTACCAGTGGGACAATCTTTCAACCATAACAGCCATTCAAAAGACCGATGAAGGTTATTTGGCTAAAGGAATTATTTCCAGCCGTGGTTTGAGGTACTACGGGGAAAGCTACCCCAAACCGGTCCTGATTCGTCTGGATGAAAACGGGGATTCAATTCAAACAATTGATTTGGATGGATTCGAGCATATTATAATTTCCAATAAAGCCTTAAAGAAGTGCCCTGACGGGGATTACTTTACTGCCTTAAATGTGGAAGATACCTTAGGTTATAAGGCAATACGCCTGTTTAAAATTAGCCCCATTGGTGAAATTCGTTGGTATCTTGATTATTCTGATACTTTAAATTGGCTTGTTAAGGATATGTGTGTGCTGCCTGACGGAAGTGCCGTATTAATTGGCTCTAAGGACGCAGAGCCTGCTGCTTTATATCATGGTTTTGCAATTAAGGTAGATAAAGACGGCAATGAAAAATGGCGACAGATTTATACGCCCAGTATTTATACATGTCCGTATTTTATAAGCGCTTTTTCTAACTCCGCAATGGAAATACAAAATGGTTTCCTGCTTTCTGGAGGGGCCGGTTCAAGCATTTGGGCAGTCTGGCTTGATTCATTGGGTAATATTAAAGCAGAGCGTAAATACTGGAAGGATCCGGGGAATTCAGCCTTAATATTTGCAGGGCTTATTCCTTTGCCCGATGGCACATATATAGCTTGGGGTTCAAATTCTATTTTCAACGCTTATAAATGGTTTGTCGGTAAATATGATTCCCGGGGAGTTAAAATATGGGGGCATGCAGAAGCCGGCTGTTGCCGCAGCTTACAGGTAAATAATATAGGCCAAGTCTTGCTTGAATATGATTATGGCCAGGGGGGCGCCTGGTTTCGCAAAATTAATCCTGACAGCTCTATAGCCGGCTCGGTTCAGCTTACAGCAAATGCCAGGCAGGAAACAGCATTTAATGCAGTTGCCTGGATGGGCGGAGACAGCGCCGTTTTCGCGGGTTATCAAAACAATCCAGTTTTTCCAGGGTATCCCGACTTCTACTTCGTAAAAATGGCCGGTGTAGGCAGCCCCGTTTCCGTAAAGCCTTCCATTGTTTCAGAGCCATTGCATCTTCTACCTTACCCCAACCCTGCCAAAGAATCTTTCTCTTTAAACAGCCGGGTAGCGGGCGAGCTTGTTGTTTATAATACTTCGGGGCAGAGTATATCTGTGCACCGGTATGAGCCGGGAGATAAGGCAGATATTTCGGGGCTTGCGCCGGGGCTGTATTTGTACAGGTTCAGCAGCTCTGTCGGGGTGAGTGCGGGGAAAATTGTGAAGGAATAATTTCACCCCTGCTATAGCCTCCTGCAATAAGGCATATTCATGCCGCGTTAATGCCTTGTGCCTGCGGGCAGCAGGAAAAGTATATCGGCAGAATTTTATGCGGCGCTGCCGGGAGCCGGGCTAATTTTGCAGGGCTTTATTTGGTACAATACCGTACGAATCATGTTATTTTCCGTCGTTTTCAGCCTAACATTTTGCCCGCCGGCAATTAATTGATATTATTGCGCTTGCTAACGAAAACTGCAGCCCTGCCCATGGCACAGCCGCAGCCGAGTTGGCACCTCAACAACCCCCGAAACACCCCCTTTAACAAATTACCTTAACCTGAATGGAAACTAAAACAACGGCGCCGGTTACTCCAAAAGCCGCTGAAGCATCACCCAGCCCTATCAAGTCTTTTCTTTCGGGCATTATTATTGTCCTTATCATAATAATAGCGGTTCTGCTGTACAACTTTGTGCTAGGCAGCCCCTCTAACTTCGAAGGCGGAGACACAAGCCACCACCCCGTGGCCGAAGGCGCAGCCCACTGGTTAGGTACCGTTTACAAAGGCGGGCCCATTGTGCCTATACTTATGTCTTTCTTCCTGATGGTTATCACTTTTTCCATCGAGCGTTTTATCATGATTTCTGCAGCTACCGGCAGCGGAAGCGTAGCCAACTTTGTTCGCAGCATTAAGCAGAAGCTTGCCACCGGCAACGTAAATGCAGCCATTGCTGAATGCGATCGCCAGAAAGGCTCAGTAGGTAACGTGCTAAAAGCCGTACTGAACAAATACAACGATGTTTTCAACGAAGACGGCATGACCAAGGACCAAAAAGTGCTTGCCCTGCAAAAAGAGCTTGAAGACAGCACATCGCTTGAGTTGCCAATGCTTGAGAAAAACCTTACCATTATTGCAACCCTTGCTTCGGTAGCCACGCTTACCGGTCTGCTGGGTACTGTAATTGGTATGATTAAGGCATTCGCGGCGCTTGCACAGGCCGGTGCGCCAGATGCGGCGGCTCTTTCTAACGGTATCTCTGAGGCCCTTATTAACACGGCGCTTGGTATTGGTACATCGGCATTCGCCATTATTTTCTATAACTACTTCACCAGCAAAATTGATGAGCTTACTTACAGCATCGACGAAGCCGGTTTCAGCATTCAGCAGAGCTTCTCTGCCCGCGTGAAGTAATTATTCATACCAATGATATTGTAAGCGCCCGGCTGTTCCCGGCCGGGTGCATAAATATATAAGCAACGCACAGGCAATGCCCAAAGTTAAAATCCCAAGGAAGAACATCTCGCTGGACATGACCGCCATGTGCGACATGGCCTTCCTGCTGCTGAGCTTCTTTATGCTCACCACCAGCTTTAAGCCCGATGACCCGGTTGTTGTTGACACCCCTTCGTCTATCTCTAAGGTAAAGCTGCCCGATGCCGATTTGATGACCATAGCCATCGATAAAAACGGTATCGTGTTTTTCGCCGTAGATGCGCAGCCCACCCGCGAATCTATGCTGAACAGCATGGCAGGCAAATACCAGTTGTCTTTTACCCCGAAGCAGATACAGCAATTCTCCCTGATGTCGGCTTTTGGAGTGCCTGTTAACCAATTGCCCGGCCTGCTTGATTTACCATCGGGCAGCCGCTCAAAAGTAAAGCAACCCGGCATTCCTATAGACTCTGCCGATAACCAATTGCGTGACTGGATAGCGTTTGCACGTTATGCAAATCCTAAAATGCGTATAGCCATCCGTGGC
>JAZKBN010000042.1:49745-51667 GCA_040388605.1 Bacteroidota bacterium
AGCCACTACGATGTTGCCAAGAAAATTATAAGCACCCTGCAGGATCAGAACATTAACAAGTTCAACCTGATTACCGACCTTGAAGAAAGGCCGGGTAAAAAGGAGTCGGCACTGTAATAAATACGGTATGAACGCCTGAAGCCTGTTGGCTGAAAAAGGGCTTCTTAAACCGGTAAAATTTGAAATGCTTCCTTTTGGCTGTCCTGTTTACAAGCGGCACCAAGGTTGCTGAACCCGATACAACCCCAAAATAACCTTTTGCAAGGCAGGCGGTAATAACCGTAATGCCTGCCCGAAAAGCCGAATACAATGGCAGAAATAGACAGCAGTGGCGGGGGTAAGAAAAAGGGCCCCAAGAAAGTAAGTACCAAAGTCGACATGACACCCATGGTTGACCTTGCGTTCCTGCTCATTACCTTCTTCATGCTTACAACCACGTTTGCAAAACCGCAAACCATGGAAGTAAACATGCCCGATAAAACCCAAAAGAAAGACGAGACAAGCGATATTAAAGAGTCTTTGGCCATGGTAATCATTATGGCCGAGGATAATCGTTTGTTTTATTATACAGGCATTAAAGCCCCCGAAGTGCGTGAAGCCGTTTACGGCGGCGCATCAGGCGGCGCTTTGCCCGGCATACGTTCAGTTATCACCAAGAAGCTGAAAGAAACGAGCGACAAGGCATTCTTCGTAATTAAAGCCAAAGACAAAAGCACCTACCTGAACCTGGTAGATGTGCTTGACGAAATGGCCATTACCAATGCCCCCAGCTACGCCATTGCCGATATTACGCCCGAAGACGTTGAGCTCGTTGATAAGGCCAAGGCTGCAGCCCCTGCACCTAAATAAGCAGGCTCTTTCTTTTGCTCAAATCAGGCCTTTTAAGGCTTATTAAAAGCAAAGGAATTCGGGTTTTGCACCCGGCCTGAATTAAAATTTTGGAAACTTAATTGGCCCCGCATTTGCCCATCCTATTCAGGCAGGCAGCCGCCAATAACCCCGACAATTACATAACAGCATATCATGCTTGATTATAATTCCAAAAATATAACCCTCGACGATATAGTTTTTGAGAACAGGAACAAGACCTACGGGGCTTACCTTATCAGGAAACTATACGACGATAACGTGCTTAAGGCGCTCGCTATTGCCGGAACTTTATTTGTGCTGGCTATTGCCGGCCCAATAGTTTACGCATCGCTGAAGCCGGTTGAGGAAGCGCCTGTGGAGGAAATTGTAAGGGAAGTTAACCTTGCGCCCCCGCCGCCCATGCCAAGCGCGCCGCCTCCGCCGCAGGTTACTACCGTTAAATTCCTTCCGCCGGAAATTAAGCCCGACGAGGAAGTGAAGGAAGACCCGCCTAAGCAGGAAGAGCTGGTTAAGGCTGTTGCCGGTACCGAATCTGTTAAAGGTGACTCTACCGCCGACCCCAATACCCTGGTAATTGAGCCCGGTGACGGCGGAAACGGTGTAATTGCCCCGCCTGCCGAAGAAATTTTCACTGTTGTTGAACAGCCTGCTTCTTTCCCCGGCGGACCCGAGGAAATGATGAAGTTCCTCAAGAAGAACATTAAATACCCTTATCGTGCCCAAAAGGCAGAAGTTTCCGGCCGCGTGTTCGTAGAATTCGTAGTGGGGCAGGACGGTAAGATTCGTGATATTAAAGTGGCCCGCGGTATCGGCTACGGCTGCGACGAAGAGGCCATTCGCGTTGTAGGCATGATGCCCGACTGGAGCCCGCCAAAACAAGCTGGCCGTAACGTAAGCCAGAAAATGATTATCCCTGTTAACTACAAGCTGGGAGATTCTAACTAAGGCCTGAAAAGCAGAAATTGCAAAAGCACCTCGGAAGGGGTGCTTTTTGCGTTTGTCCCGTCCTAAAAAAAGGTTGACCGTAAAACGTTAACCTATGGGAAAAGAAC
>JAZKBN010000043.1:0-39623 GCA_040388605.1 Bacteroidota bacterium
TTGGTTAGAATGCCGCCCTGTCACGGCGGAGGTCGCGGGTTCGAGTCCCGTCCAGACCGCACCAAAAAGATGCAAGTCCCTAATACATAGCGTGTTAGGGACTTCATTTTTTAAGTCGTTGCCGCTTTGTTTCCGCTTTTCCTTTTTCTGCCCTATTGGGGCTGTTTTGTTGCCGGTGCCGTTGCCGCTTTTTGAAAGTAGGTGAACAGTTAAGCCGGGCCGGGTAAGCCGTTAGGCATTGGCCGGAACAAATCCCATAGAATGCAAAAGCCCCACCGGTTAGGGCAGGGCTTCGGGTTCGGTTCAATGCTTAGTTTTTAATCTTTGTTCAGGGCCGGTGCCGGGTTGCGGTCTACCATCTGCAAAATTATATCAAGCCCTAATGAGTTACGCAGTAGGCGCAACACATGGTAGCGGGAGGCTGTTTCTTCATTCCCGCATAGGCCGGTACACATTTCCTCAACAATATGGCTTTGTGCATCGTCTAAGGCGTTGAAGATTTCGAGCGGGTTTGATTCAAAGGTTAGAATTTGGGCTACCTTTTTTTGCGCCGCTGTAATCATGTATTCTGATGCCCTTGGCAGGCTAATTTCTGCCGGGCCTCCAATCATGTAGGCAAATGCGGTATCTGTAATTTCGGGGGTTTCAGGCAGGTTCCTTTGTGTAGAACCCGCACCTTTTGCTGTCGTATTCATTTGGTAAGCAGGTGAATAATATAGGCATACCGTGGTACGACAGCAAAAGGGTTTAACCAATAGCCGCACGGACTTACACCGTGCCTCGGTATGCCAATTTCTTAAAGCTTGTTTGTTGCGTACTTAAAAATAGGGAGTACGCTCCCTTTTGCTTGTCGTAAGCGCAAGTAGGTAATTACCTGCCGAATTTCCAAAAAATAATAACGGCATACCGTGGTAGCACAGTACAAGGGTTTAACCTAAGACCGCCACGGACTTACACCGGGCCTCGGTATGCCGCTGTATTGAATTGCTTTGGCCCTGCATAAATCGGTTTAAACGATTGGCCGGTTTCCCCGCAATTCCTTACCCTGCAAATGTAGCTTAGGGGTTTGGGTTCTGCAAAGGGTTGGCGTGTTCCCGGCAAGTGTAATGCTTTTACCGCCGGCGGGGCCGGGCCGCTTATAGGGTAAAAAAGTAAGGAGCCACTTTGTACCGGCAAAAACCGTTTATAGCGATTGTCCGTTTATCCCGCAACCCCTTACCCTGCAAATGTAGTTAGCTGCGTTGTTCCTGCAAAGGTTTGGGCATGGGTAAGGCTGTTATGCCGGCAGGAGTTGGGGCCGGGCTACCTTTTACCAATTATTTAACAGCTTTTTAACATGAAAAATGCCAAATAGCGGGCTTTTTGTCAGGGCCGATACAAATAGCGGGGCTGTTTTCGGGCACCGAGGCCGAAACACTACAAGAACAATACAAGGAACGACAACCAACTAAGACGGGGGAAACCTTACCCATTTGAACAAAAACCGCTCTAACGGCCGGGAAATGCCGTTTTAGCCTGATTTACATACCGAGGGGGCAGGCCGTTTTTGCAGATACCCCCTGTAATACAAATTAGCCTCTAAATCATTCACGATAAGCAAACCGCCAAATTTTGGTGCCGGCACCTGTGGTTGGTTAAAGCCCCAATTTCCGGTACTTATCGCGCTGCCGTTCGATACCGGTTAAGGCATTTGCAAGGTTATGCACTTCGGTATGGTTTACCTTTTCAGCCTCCAAAGCCTTTTGCAGCTTGGCTTGCGTGGTTGCAGCTAACTTTGCATAGGCGGTGGAAGGCAAGGCTTTTACCCATGCGCTTATAGTATTTGCTGTTATATTTAACTGTTCCGCTAATTCCTTTTGAGTGTATTTGCCTGTTTGGTACAGCTTGGAAAACTGTTCTTTTTGGATTGATTTAGTTTGTGCCATTGGGTTGGGGTTGTTGTAGGGGTTGATGGTTAGTTTAATTTATGGGTTCAGCTGCGCTCATGTTTAGGAATATATGCCGGGTAATTCTTTGCCTCGCTTACGTAGTATTCGGCCTGCCTTGCCTTTATGGCTATTTTGTAAACCCTGTTTTTCATTCGATAGGTATTACTGTGTGCCGGTAGGTTGAGGGCAACCAATGAGGTTTTGTTTAAACCTTGTACGTAGTCTTTGGCCGGCTGCCCTTCAAATGTTACAGGCAGGCACCACGGGTGCGGGAGCCGTGGCCGTGGCTGAACTTCAACCTTTAGAACTTTGTCGAGCCAGTCCCGCGTAACGGCTATTTCATTCGCTCTTAAGCGGTCGGAATAAACCTGCCCTTCATGGCGGTAGGTTATGAGCAGGGAATAATTATCGTTGTGCAGTTCACTAAATTTTGCTTTCATATTTCGGCTGTTAGGCGGTTGCATCAGGCTTGCCGCTTTGGTTTAGAGTTTGCAAATAGTCTTTGGCCGCTTGCCCTTCTAAGGTTTCAGGCGGTGGCGTGGGTGTTGGCATCGGGTGCCGTGGCTGAACTTCAACCTTTAGAACTTTGTCGAGCCAGTCCCGCGTAACGGCTATTTCATTCGCACCTAAGAGGTCGGAATAAATTTGCCCTTCATGCCGGTAGGTTATGAGCAGGAAAGAATTATCGGTTTTCGCCTTCATGATTTTAGCTTTAATATTTCGTCTGTGGTTACTGTCTTTGTTGCGGCAGGCTTTGGCCGCTTTTGCGCCTTTGTGTTTTGCACTACAAAAGACCGCCTTCGGGCTTTGCATGGAAATATCACTATTGCAGCTTTTGCAGGTTCGGGCCTGAAAATTGTCTTTGCAGTTTTTGCCCTTTTTTTCTTCCTCTATACTCTGTAACGATTTCACCCTGCATTCTAACGGTGAAAGCGTATACATTTCCTGTTTTTCAGGGGGTATTAAATCGGGGTGAATTCGTATACAGTTTTTGTGCTTATCGGTCAGGAGTTCGCTAATCTTGGTTTGTACTATTTCCAGAACAACAGCCTTTAAATTGGTTTCCGAATGTTCGGCAATCAGGTTTTCAAACTGCATTTTCTGCCGGTGCCGCTGAACACGGCTAAGGTTTTCCCAATACTTTGGGTTGCTGTATTGGGCAAGCTTGTACCGCTTTGCTTCTGTCAGGTTCTTTGCATTTATGGAGTTATCGTAAATTAATACCTCACTAAGCAAGCCCTGAAACTTGGCTGCCAACAGGCTAACGCTTTTAGGGTCGGCCAAATCGGCAAGGCTGCTAATTCCGAAGGGTTGCAGGAACCGCATTTTATTTATCCTTAGTTCAATGCGTAGCAGGTTGCTTGCATCTGCGTTGGCTTGCTGCCCTTTGTTGTAAACCTTTAGGGTGTAATCATGCCGGCAGCAGATAAAACCTAATCCCTTGCGCTCATGGTTTATTTGCTCAAAAGCCTTTTCGTTGTGGCATATAATAGCCCTTAAAACCTTATTAGGGTCAAAGGGCAACTGAACATTTACGCCAAATTCCAAGCTTTCTAACACTGCCAGTTCGGGCCTTATATCGTATTCCGCTGCAAGCTGCGTTAAGGTGTCATGTACATCGGCAATGCTGTAATCGTTGGCATTGTGCTGCCCTCCGTTAAAGAACTTGTGCAGGGAGCCGCTAAGGTTTAAGTAATGCCTGCCGGTGCCGCCGGGTGTTATCTTAAATATCAGGCCGTTAAGTGTGGCAACCCTTGTACCCTCTAATACCTCCCCTGTCCGCTCATCAACAGATAGCGGGAATTGAAGGCAGGCTTTATTCAGCCAACTTTCAGGCAGCAGGTAGTTATGCTTTGACTTGAAGCCGTCAAACATTGGGGTAAGGTTGCAGGAAGTGGGTGGGAGTTTACTATATTTGGGCCTCGTTTACGGTTGCCGTAAATGATTGATTAACCCTTATGAAGGCAGGCCGTAAAGCTTGCCTTCATTCGTTTTCGGCTGTTAGCAGTCCTAAAGCCGTTATCAGGCATTGCATAGCCTTTTTAACCTGAACCCCGCTTTGTGTGTCCGCTTGTGCCGGGCATTGCTGAAAGGGGGCTAATTCGTCCAACGCTCTTTGCAGGCTGTAAACCTGCTCATCGGGGGTAATCATTTGGCAGCTGCGTTCATTTTGGTAAATGCCTGTTCAACCTCCGAAAGCTTGAACCGTGTTTTGTTGGCTACCTTATAGGGCTGAATTAAACCTTTATTTGCCCATGCGTGAACCGTTGGCAGGGATATTTTAAAAAGGTCTGCAACCTCCATGCGGGTAAGGTATTGTTCCGCCGTCTTAGGCTGCTTGCCATCGGCTATGCCCTGAATTTTGGCCTCTAAACGGTCGAACATTGATTGCAGGGTTTGGGCACTTATGCCCTGAATTTGTATTGTACTTGTTTCCATTGCGTTCTTGATTATGTCCCAAAGGAACACGGCCGGAAACGCAATGTCAATACCCTAAAAAATGGCAATTATACCTTAAGGGTATGCCAAAAAGTGGCTCTGTATATGTTTAAACACGGTTTTCATGAGTTATAAAAAATATTCGTTTTAGGGTATGGATAGTTAAAGAAAGTGCTGTTAATGCGGTTTTGCCGGGTGAAACCAAGCTGTATTTTATCGCGTTTATCTGTTAGTCGTTTTCTTCTATACCTTGCTTTCCAAGTGATTTAACAATAAACTCTTTAAATTCTCCCAATGCCCTTGCGGCTGCATCGCTGTGTTTAAACTCTTTTAGCTTTAAATTATCCTCCAAAGAAGTTTTGCGGAACCCATCGAATGCGCTCAATATAAAACTGTTCACAGCTGCGTGGCTTCCTTCGATTGCACCGGTTTTTAACAGCACTCCGAACAAGGTACCAAGTACATTTTTTCCCAATTTCCATTTTAGTTTTGCGTGGCTTTGGCCTTTGGCTTCCTCAACCGCTGCCGTTTCGGGGGCCGCTAATTCCCTTATGCGGTCCTGTATCTTATCCCCGATAAAATCGTTGTACTCATCGGCATAGTATAAATTCTCCCAATCATATAACAGCAAATTCTTTTGCTCTGTGTAACGCGCATTTATCAACAGTTCAATTTCTTTAGCCGGGTCGCCTTTTGAATTAATTCCGGCCTGTTCAATCAGTTCCAGTATTTTGACCTCAATTTGCAGTTTCCGCCTTTCGGCTTCATATTCAAATCCGTATGCAAAGCCGTGCCCTAAATCGTACTTTGTTGGCCTGTCTTTTACGGGGAGTTGTGGCGGTCGGGCTTCCTCTATTTTTAGCATCTGTGCAAGCCGTGCCGTTTTGTCTTTGATATAAAAGGTTTTCTCAAACTCCCTTTCGTATTCGTCATACTTAACGGGCATACCCTTAGGCTCATATTTTCCCTCTGAATTGAACGGCATTGCGGTAAGTGTTGGTTTTGTGGGGGTTATGAATTAAACAGCCTTTAGCATGCTTGTTTTTTGCCAGTGCATTTTTAACAGGTCGGCGTTTTCCTGCTGTGTTATCTTTATGTATTTCAAAAATGCTTTCTCGGTTTTATGCCCTGTTATCTTCATTATAGAAATAGCCGGGAACCCGCTCTTAAACAGGTTGGTAGAAAACGAACGCCGGGCGGTATGAGTGCTGATAAGTTCGTATTTCTTATAGTTGGCAGTCCGTTTGAACCCTCCTTTAGTGATTGACTTAGAAACGGTTTCATCTATGCCGGCTGCCTGCATTACCTCTTTCAAATACTCATTCATTTTCTGATTGGCAATACCTTTTGGCAACTGTCCGCCGTACTTATTCATTATAGCCTTTACGGTCTGGTGAATGGGTATAACGACCTTCGCACCTGTTTTCTGTTGGGTAATTACTATTTCCTCCCCTCTGATATTAGTAGGTTTTATGTTGGTAAAGTCCGAAAAGCGTAAGCCCGTCCAACAACCGACAATAAACAAATCCCTAACCTTTTCGAGCCGGCCGTTCCCGCTTAGGTCTAACGCATATATCCTTTGTAATTCATTTTCAGTTAGGTATACATTATCGCTTTCCTCTGAAACAACCTTAAACCTGCTGCTTTTATAATCAAGCTTAGTGTTAATGCCTCTTTCGGTGGCGGCATTCAGAAACCCCTTGATAATCTGTATGTTTTTACCTATTGTATTAGTAGCCAGATTAAGTGCCTGCTGTAAATATTCGCTGTAATCCCCGTAAAAATCGAGGTCAATAGTATTAAAATCAACCTTGCGGCTGTATTGGGCAGCGAACCTTTTAAGGGTTTCAAAGGTAACGCTGTATTTCTGAATAGTGCTTTGGTTTATGCTTTGGCCGGTGTTTGGGTTAATGCGGGTTGCCGATTTGGCAATATAAGTTTCGATAAAACCGAATAGGGTATTGTCTGCGCTTGCAGCCCTATTCATGTACTTATCTAATGCAAGCTTTAGCCCTGCTTTGGTTACAGGCTGCTTAGTGGCAAGTAGTTCTGTATACTCCCTTTCCACTACTGTTTGCAGTTCGTTAAGCAGGTTATTGATTTTGTCTTTGTCCTTAACCTGTATAACATTTCTTACCCGGTAGGTTTCCTCATTCCAGTATTGAGGCAAGCACTTTAGCCCGATACCGTAAAGTAGCTTTTCCTTTTTGTACCGGAATATTAGATATATGGGTTGCGGGGTTCGCTCTTTCGGCTTGCGTAGCTGAAATATAACTGTTGCCATAGGACTAAATAATTAACCGTTGTAAAGTTAAGCAAACCTTTAGCGCGTTTCCGCTTTGTTTCCTCTTTTTCCTTTACTTTTCTTAATCAGCCTGTTCTTGCCCTTACTGCCGTTGCCGCCTGAAAGTGCCCTGAATAGTTAAAAAACGGCTTTTTTGCCCCTTTTTTGAAAGGTATGGTAATAGGTGAATTAAAGCGGTGTTAGTCCCGTCCAGACCGCACTTAGGTGCTTAAACCCTTGTAAGGTAATAACTTACAAGGGTTTTGTTTTTTCAGTGAGTCAGTATTAAGTCCAGACCTTAGGTGACCCCAAATGCCCCTTGGCGGGAGATTAAGCACCGTTGACTGCAATCTCCTTAAGCCACCGAAGGCGATACGGCAGCAATTGTGCAGGCCGTTAAATCGCAGCACCTTCAGCAGACGGTGGAGAACTACATACACGAGCAGCACCAGGACGAATTTATCAGCCTGACCCATGCGCTGGAATTTCTCGGCATATCTAAGCCAACCCTGAACAAGCTGCGGAATGAAGGGAAGGTGAAAGCCTATAACCCAACGCCCGGCAGGGTGATGTTTTTGAAAGAGGAGTTGGTTAGGTATATGAAGGGGAACGCGGAGTAGGGGGTTCGTATACCACCGGGCATAACCATTTTGTCAGCGGCGGCTGAAGCGAATTGGCTTTTGGCGGCTCGGCCTAGGGTGAGGATATAAGCTTGCCGTGTTACTAACCCAGCTTCTACGCAGGTCGCACTTGGCTTTGATTTTATACGTATTTGGTGGTGGTAATGTGCTGGATTATGTTGCTTTATGCTGCAAGTTCGCAGGAGGCGAGGATACGGTGCTTAAAATTTATTTATCTGATTATATATTTTATAGATAAATTTTGGGGAGTTAGTAAAATATCGGTAGATTTCAATTTTAAATCTCACCCCTAAAAACACCAGTAGGCATAGGAATATGAAAAAACTATTATTGACCTTTAGTTGTGCTCTTGTGAGTTACTTTGGGCTTTGCCAAGCCACAACCAAAGTAGACGGTTATAGAAAAAATAACGGAACATATGTTGCTCCTCATATTCGTACTTCACAGAATAATACTAACAAAGATAATTTTTCGACAAGCTCAAATTCTAACCCTTACACCGGGAGCACTGGCACAAAGGCCCCGGATTATAGTCAGCGTGCGACTACAATCCATAATAATCATGATGTTCAAACTGGGTCAAAAGGGGGGCAGTATTATTTGAATAGTAAAGGGAACAAAACTTACGTCCCGAAAGCAAAGTAAAGCCAAGTTGCCAGATTAACATTGATTATTCAATATTAAAAACTCAAGCAATGATTTAATAAACTTATTTCAGCCATTATGGCCTGATAGAGATAAACAAATTTCAAAATGGGAAAGTGTATACTAATATGTATCTGTTTACTAGGAGGATCTTCTTTTGCATATGCCCAAGCAGGACTTTATGAAAGTCAAGGCTATCGTTTTGAAAACACATCAGAGCCTTCAAAAAACAAAGTGAACGGACAGAAAAACAAATTAATCCTAAATTTCAGCGTTTTGGATAAGTATATCATATGGATTATCAAGGGCGAAAAGGCTGGCGATGACAATCTTATTCAGTATAAATTAGGGAGAATATTAGATACTGACATAACTGGAAAGAAAGTAACTACGATATATGAAGGTGAAATTAATTACCTTGGGGCTGAGTCGGCAGGAAAAGGAATGGGTGAATGTAAAATATACAAAGTAGTAAATACTGAAAATAATGAACTTGATATTTGCATAAGTCCTAGTATTGGCACTGTCTACTGCTTTTTTAATTTAGTTTTTAGATAGCTAAAATTCATGATGCTTTCCGACAAATTATAACTTTCCTGTATTTTTCTTTAGCGCTTCTTTTTCTTTCTTCTAAATTCAAGAATTGCCTCATCAAATTGTTCAGAAGCTTCGTCAAAATTGTACAAACTTAAGTCCTTATCAGCAAGCTCAATGAGCCCTTCCTTATATCTGTACAGTGTATTATAAATTGCAGTATCATCTTCAAATTCTACCATGGCTTTGCTTACATCTTTACGAAGCTGATAATACTTAACTTTGGCTATTTCATATTTTTGTTGCCTTGCCTGTAAGGCGTTCTGTATATGATCTAATGGCAGAGGGACGTATGTACTCTGATAAGTATGATCAACTATATTTGGTTGATCATAGCGATTTTGAGCCTGTAATCCGAAAATACTGAAAATGAAGGCTATGGCGAGCAGGATCGGTTTCATTATATAATTTTTCGAAAGCTAATGTAATATATGCTAATTGGCAATATGTATTTTCCACCATATGCTGGCTGATTATGATACCTCGTGCCAAAACTTTAGTTCGGACTGACGAAAAGCAATGCTTATTCAACATGGCGATTGCTAACTAACTAGAGTTGAGCGAGTTCCATGTAAGCCTTATTATTCCAAGTGCCATTATAGCGCCGCGACAGCCGCAGCAGCCGTAATCGCTCACTACATTTTTCCATACAGCAACCTTATTTCCCCACAATTTCCTTCCTGTGCACGCTGCCCCATTCCGTCAAATTGCTGATTATGGTTTGCAGGGTATTGCTGTGTTCGGTCAATTCATACTGAACGGTTATGGGTTGCGTATCTAAAAGTGTTTTGCAACACTTATTCAAGGGAATTTACCTTTAGTTAAATGACCTCCTGAACTCTAAAGGAGATACATTGGTTTTTGCTTTGAACAGCTTATTAAAAGATTGCGGATGCCCGAATCCCAGCTCGTAGGCAACTTCACTTACCGACAAATTGGTAGCCGATAGTTTTTCCTTGGCCTTTTCTATGATCTTTTGGTGAATAATATGCTGGGTATTTTGCCCGGTAAGCGACCGCAGCATGTCGCTCAAATAACTCGGAGATACGTTCAGTTTTTCAGAAAGGTATTGCACTGTTGGTATGCCATTATTGGCCGATAATTCATTATTGAAATGCGCATCTAATATATCATCCAGCTTTTGCAGCAAATCATTGCTTACGGTTTTACGGGTAATGAACTGCCTTTTGTAAAAGCGATTGGCGTAATTCAACAGCAATTCAATCTGCGAAATAATTACATCCTGGCTGAAGTCATCTATACGGCTGTTCAGCTCTTCCTCAATATTTTTAAAAATGGTAATAATGGTTGCTTTCTCCTTATCTGAAAGATGAAGGGTTTCATTCGCCGAATAAGAAAAGAAGCCATATTGCTTTATTTTTTTGGCCAAGGGGTAATTCCACAGAAAGTCTGGGTGAATTAATAAAGTGTATTGGGAGCATATATCCGCATCGTTGTTGGTTTGGTGGCCTATAACCTGGTTCGGGGCAGCAAACAGCAAACCTCCTTCATCGAAATCGTAATAACCCTGTCCGTATTTTAACCGTCCGGCAAGGTTTGGCTTGTAGGAAATTTTATAAAAGTGCAATACATGAGATTGAGGCAGGCCGTTTATAATAACCCGGTTTGTTGCGCCATCTATTAAACTGATTAAGGGATGCAAAGGCGCCGGCAAACCAAATGCCCTGTGCATATCTGTTAAAGATTCCATATTAACATGGACTGTTTCTTCCTTTTTCATTTTTAATTTTACAGCAATTATAACCGGCAATGCTGTACAATTGCCGGTTATAATTAATTACTGAAATATTACTTTGATGTGCCCTGGGCAGCAATTGCAACAGCGTCCCATTCTTCCCATGAAGCCAATCTATCGGCGTATTCTTTACGCACCCAAGGCAGGTTATTCCTGCCCAAATTGATGCGCAGCGGCGGGTTTTCAGCATCAACAACTTTAAATATTGCTTCGGGTGTTGCATTCGGATTACCTCTTTCCAATTCCCCTAAACCGCTGAAGAATTGCGTTTTGAAATCCTGGTAAATATCAAGGCCCGCAGCAAATTTTAAAGATTCAGGACTGCCGAATTCGGTGGCATAAGCGCCCGGCTCTATAATGGTTACTTTAATTCCGAATGCTTTAACTTCTAATGCCAAACTTTCGTGAATAGCTTCGAATGCCCATTTAGAAGAACAGTAATAACCGATTACCGGTAAAACCACATGACCGAGATTACTCGAAGTACCCAGTATATGACCATAGCCCTGGCTGCGCAGTATGGGTAAGGCAGCCTGTATAACAGCTACCGGGCCCAGTACATTGGTTTCATACAGCAACCTGATATCGTCTGCATTGGCTTCTTCTATTGTACCAACCAAAGAATAGCCGGCATTGTTCAGCACAATATCTAAGCTGCCAAAGTGTGCGTGGGTTTGCGCCACTGCTGCTTTAACTTGTTCGGCATTTGTTACATCCAGTTCAAGTGTAAGTACGTTTGCGCCGTATTTTTCATTGAGGTCGTTAATGCTTTCCAATCTGCGGGCTGTGGCTGAAACTTTATCGCCTCGTTTTAATGCTGCTTCAGCCCAAACCCTGCCAAAACCACGGGAACTGCCCGTGATAAACCAAACCTTTCCTGCTGCTGCATTGTTACTTTGTTGTGTCATTGTTATAGCTTGTTTATTTAACACCACAAAGGTCGCTGTTCGCAAACACCCCGATGTAGCCCAATTGAGGACATGTGTAGCCAAATCAGTAGATTAGGGGTTTAGTACTTTTTCGATTCGCATAACCGGAACTCCAACAAAACTCAGCACAGGTGAATACCCCTGAGGCAATTTCACTAAACTTTTATTTCTCATTACTATTTTGTCAAACTCAAATTATTTGCTCCTGTTTTGCACCCGGTGTTGTCTTTTTCGCACAGCTTATTGTAGTTGCACAATGGGCTTTTAAACCCTGATTTTTGGTATTTCATTTATTACACCCGACCTTAGCCCCCCGCTTAGCTTTACTCAAGGCTAAACAATTGTTTAAAAACATACCTGCGCTTACATTTCTGCAGGCTTTCTAAGAAACATAAACAACCTGATTACACAACACTTAACAAATCCACCGCAACCCAAATAACCCAATTATGAAAGCACCCTTACTTCGAAATATGTTTTCGAAAGCGTGTTGCACCTTACTCATGCTTTGCGCGGCATTTAACGCCGCTGATGCACAGGTAATGTGGGACAATTTCGATGACCAACGCAATACCACTTACAGCTTCCGCGACGGTAATTTCAGCGTGGTTCCCAACCGCTGGATTGAGCCTAACGACGGCTCTGCCACCATGGGCCAATACCAACGCAACGGAGGTTCGCAATACGACATTATGCGTATGAGCCCCGGCGGGCCTATTAACGATCTTACGCCATACTTAAACGGCACCAAAAGCCTGTCGGTAAAAATTTGGACCACTGCGCCCGGTAAAGTTGTACAGCTGAGCCTTGAAGACAGCAACGCAACCACACCAACCAATTACCCTACCGGTCGCCTGGCTACCTTTACCGGTACCACCACAACAGCCGGCGTTTGGGAAACCATTACATTAAGCCTCACAGCCCGCCCTGATCCTGCAGCATCGCCAACCGGCATGAACGTAATGCTCGTTCTATTTGATCCGGGACTTTTTTCAGCAGCCACCTGGTATTTCGATGACCTGATGGGCCCTGAATATACCCGTCGTGCCCCGGTTGTGGGTGAAAACATGCTTTTCAATTTCGACGGCATTTCAAGCGGTGCGTTCGATATATTCAACGGCACCGAGCTCCAGTACCCTATTGTTAACCCCGATGTTGCCGCCGGCAACACAAGCGCGCACGTTGGTAAATATGTACGCAACCCATCGGAGCAATACAATGTGCTTATAGCATCGTTAACAAGCTTCCTTACAGGCGTCAGCGATTACAATTCTGGCAGCAAGAAAATGTCGCTGAAGGTGCGTACCGATGCACCTGTAGGTACTGAGGTGGAAATAGTGCTTCAGAACAATTCCAGGGCAAGAAACCCGTATCCGACTGGCAGGCACAGCGTTTACAGCGCGGTAACCACCGTTTCCGGCGCCTGGGAAACCTTGGTATTCACCAAAATACTGAATCCCGATGCTTCACAGGGTGACGCTGAAATAGACAATGTGGTAATAGAGTTTGCCCCGAATGCATTTTCGGCAAACACCTATTATTTTGATGAGCTGGCAGGCCCTGCCCTTGCAGGCACCACTGCAAGCGGCGAGTTTATTATTGAAAACTTCTCTGATATACACCACCAAACATTCGGCACCCACGACGGTACGCTTACGCAACCTACTGCAAACCCTGCCCCTGATGCCGTTAATATGGATAATGCCGTTGGCAAATACCAACGCAACGGCGGCGCACAGTACGATGTATTGATGTCGAAACTGGATTGTACGCCTGAAGATGTGGCCTCTTACCTCGACGGCAGCAAAAAATTCAGCCTGAAAGTATTTACCGATGCCCCAATCGGCACGCCTATCAGCTTTACCCTGCAGGATACCAACTCTGCTACCGGCGCTAACTACCCTACCGGCAGGCACAGCGTTTACTCTGCAGTAACCACGAGCAATACAGGCTGGCAAAACCTTAACTTCACCTTCGAAAGCAGGCCCGATGCAGGTGCAGCGAACACAAGCGTGAACTCTATTGCCATCATGTTCAACTCGAACAGCAATACAGGTAACACTTATTATATTGACGATTTCGCAGGCTTTAAAGTGGGTCTTGATGCGCCTGTAATATCGGCTTCAGGTAATACCGTGCTTTGCGCAGGCAGCACAGTAACCTTAACCTCTTCGGTAGCTGCCGGCAATAACTGGAGCACCGGCGAAACCACCCAAAGCATAACCGTTAACGCAGCCGGAAACTATACAGTAAGGGCTATGGCAGGTTCATGCACATCGGCAGCAAGTGCCCCGGTTGCAGTAAGCATTGCTCCAACTGTTGACACACCAACCATCACCTTAAGCGGCGACAGCAATATTTGCAGCGGAAGCAGCCTGACAATTACTTCTGTTTACCCTACAGGTAACGTTTGGAGCACAGGTGAAACCACCCAAAGCATTGTGGTTTCAACCAACAGCCGCGTTTTTGTTCAAAACGTAGCAGGTGGCTGCACCTCGGCAGCAAGCCAGGCGGTACAGGTACGCGTTTCGGCCAGGCCGGAACCGCAAATGCCGGTATCATCTGCAGGCTTTACCATTTGTAACGGCGACAGCACAACACTGAGCTTAGCAGGCAATTTCCCGCTGTATCACTGGAGCACCGGTGCAGGCACTCCTACCATTCAGGCCAAAACCGCAGGCAGGTACTGGGTAAGGGTGGCATATACTGCCGATTGCTGGTCTGATACTTTAATGGGTACTTATACCCAAAGCGGCGTAACATTCAGCCCTGCAGGCGCAGGTCCTAACGACGATATTACAATCACAGTAAACCCTGCAGCCGTTTGCGGTAATCTTGCCCTGGCTACCGATGTAATTCGCTGGCACGGCGGCGTAAAAATTAACGGCTCACAGTGGCAGCACGTAGTGGCCTCTAACGGCGCAGAAGAAGCCTATTCACGTTTCACTAAAGTGAACAACGTTTTCACCAAGCACATAATACCGGCCAGCTACAACTATACCACTGCCGGCGAAACTGCAACCGAGCTTGACTTTGTTTTGAACGGCGGGGCTGCAAGCAACGGTTGGTTCCTTTACGAAGGTAAAGACAATACAAATGCCTGCGGAGACTTCTTCGTACCGCTCCCGATACCAACCACACAGGCTACAAGCACAGCAATAACTATTGGTGTAACCACCATTCCCGCACCTGTTGTATCAGCAGCCGGGGTTACCACTTTCTGCAGCGGCAACTCTGTTGATTTAACAAGCACCGCAGGTGATGCTTATATATGGAGCAGCGGCGAAACAACCCGCAGCATAAACGTATCTGCAGCCGGAAATTATACTGTTAAAGTAGTGGTTGGCGGCTGTACCTCAGCGGCATCGGCACCTGTGGCGGTTACCGTTAACGGCGCTGTTACACCCGTAATTACTGCCACCGGCAGCACCATACTTTGCGGCGGCGCATCTGTTGTGCTTACCTCAACTTCTGCCGACAGCTACATCTGGAGCAACGGCGAAACCACCCAAAGCATAACAACAAGCCAGGCCGCCGATTATACTGTGCGTACCATAACAGCAGGCTGTACTTCAGTTGCTTCGGCAGCAACTTCGGTTACCATTGCGGCTGCATTGCCCACACCATCGGTTAACATCACCAGGGATACTGCTATTTGCTCAGGCAACAGCGTTACGCTTACTTCATCTGTTGCCACCGGTAACTTATGGAGCAACGGCGAAACCACGCAATCAATCACTGTAAGCGCTGCCGGCAGCTTTACTGTTCAAACAGTATCGGGCAGCTGCACATCATTAGCAAGCTCTGCAGTTAATGTAACTGTATCTGCCACACCTAATGCGCCTGTATTAACAGCCGGCGGACCTCTTTCTTTCTGCCAGGGCATTTCTTTGATGCTGATGTCGTCTTCACCAACAGGTAATCTTTGGAGCACCGGCGAAACTACCGATATGATTACCGTAAATGCTTCAGGCACATACAGCGTTCGCCAAATTTCAGGCAACTGTACTTCGGCGGCAAGCAATGCAGTTGCAGTTAATGTAACACCTACCCCTGCCACACCGGTAGTAAGCAATTCAGGTTCACTAACCATTTGCTCAGGCGGACTTGTAACCCTTACCTCATCGGCCGACACCGGTAACCGCTGGAGCACCGGCGAAACCGGCAAAACCATAGCTGTTACATCGCCCGGCACTTATTCAGTATATACTGTAACCGGGGCTTGCAGCTCTGCTGTAACCAACACCATAGTGCGCGCAGGCATAGTTGGCCCCATCCCGGTTATTACCGCAGGCGGACCTGTAAGCTTCTGCACAGGCGGCTCAGTTACATTATCCACAGCATCGGCAACCACAATCTGGAGCAACGGTGCAAGGGGCGCATCTATTACTGTAACAGCACCGGGTACTTACACCGCCCGGGATACCTCGGGTGAATGTATTTCTCCGGCAAGCGCAGCAACTACCGTTACTGTTAACGCCATTCCGAATGCACCAACCATTACAGTTACCGGCAGCCCGGCATTCTGTACAGGCGGCTCGGTTACACTAAGGTCTTCTTCTGCAACCGGCAACTTATGGAGCAACAATGCCACTACGCAGACCATTACTGTAAACGTGGCCGGCAGCTATACCGTATCTGTAACTGCTAACGGGTGCACAAGCGCAGCATCTGCTGCGGTTCAGGTAACAGAAAACAGCCGCCCGGCTCAGCCTGTTATTACTTACGACGGAACTGTGCTTGACGCAGGCAGCTACCCCGGTGCAAGCTTTACATGGTATTTAAATACAGGCGCTATTCCGGGTGCTAACTCGCAAACATATACACCTGCGGTAACAGGCGTTTATACTGTTATGGTAACAGATGCCAACGGATGTTCTTCGCTGATGTCGGTTGATTATGTTGTACTTGGCTTAAATGCCAAATCAGCCTCATTCATGCAGATTGTGCCAAACCCTGCCGGCAGCTATTGCCGCATTGCAGGTCTTACAGGCAGCAAAGAAGTGAATATATACAGCATTCACGACCAACGCATGCACAGCCAAACCGCCGATGCCGATACTTATATTAACCTGCAAAACCTTGCCGCAGGTGTTTATGAAATCAGGATTGGCAACAACAGGTTGCGTCTGGTGAAAAACCAATAAGCAATTATAAAAGCTTAAATTGCCGCCGGGGGCCGAAGAAATTCGGCCCCCGGTTGCGTTTTAGGGCCTTGTATATATTTGGCAGATTAAGTATAACTGTGAAGTATATTTGCCCGTCGGAAATCAAGAACCGTATATGATATTTTCAATAGAATTTACAAACAAGGCAATTGAACGTGATCTGAAGTATTTAGCACATGAGCATTCATTCTATATGGAACCTGAGGTAAAAGGAATTTGGGCCCCCTGGGCTCCAAGGCATGATTTTGAATTGAACCTTAACACAATAGCCTTAGGTGTCATAGATAAAAGAATTGTGAACGTCTCTGGCTTTTGCGGCTTGAATAAATCTATGAAATCAGACTGCGAGGTGCCCGCATACAGAAAGGGCATATTAAAAGTTGAAAACGAAGATTTAGATTTTGGTTCAGCTTTCGGAATACCTGATGTATATAATCACGGAGAATTCGATAAGTATGTAAATCTCGAAACCGGTTGGGTCTGTATTGGCTACCCCGATAAACCCGGCACTGCTGTTGAATTTATAAGCAACTGCGTGGCTGTTATTAACGAAAATAATAACCTGGTTGCCCTGTGGCTTAAGCCGGAAGAGTTACCGGAGCTATAGACTAAACCGACATCCAAAATCAATTACCCCAGTTTCATTTTTAAAAACCATTCCCGAAATGAAACAAAACTTTAATTTAGAACCTGAACACCGGCTAATCATTAACAGTTAAATGTTTAATTATATTGCAAAAAACTTACATGAAATATTCTTTAAAGGTTGTTTAGGCTCAAACACGTTGTATACAAACAGTAGTTAAAGGCGCCTCAAACATAATGCACTGTATTTCAGCAAATTAACTTTATATAAATATTAAATAGTATTCCTGTGTTCCAAAGACCATTCAGGGCCGGAATACATGATTTGCATTATTTTAATATTAAATTTAGCCGAATATAAACAGAAACATATCTCTTTGTAAAATAATTGTATATCGGGGCGCTAAATCAAAAACGACACCGTGTTTGCGGTTAAAAAATACGCACTACATTACTTACCTTTACGATTACTTTGGAGGTTTCACTTTTAAAAACGCCTTCTGAAAAGCAGATATAAAAATATCGGCACTGTTTTTCTTCGAATACATGGCAGTACCGGTATGTTTAAACGGTCCTTCGGAGAAATTACCTATAATTAACAGCTAAATTATATGAATAAATACTTTACAAGAGTCGGCGCTGCGCTAATGGTTTCGGCGCTCATGTTCAGCTGCAAGCCCGAAACTTCGGACCCTACGGGTACCGGTAACGATAACCTTCCGGCAGATTTCAAATACAATACCGTTCGTAATATTGACCTGAGCCTGAATGCCACCACCTTAGACGGTGTGAAAATGCAGGGTGCCGGCATTAAAATTTACACCCGGCGCATGGTAAATGAATTCGGTGTTGTAAGCTACGACGGCGAACTGGCTGCAGGCGCTGTTGACGAAAGCGGAACATTTAATGCCGCTTTTCAATCGGCCACCACAATTGATACTGTTTATGCGGTTACCGGTTATCCCGGCCTGCTTAGCGAAGTTAAAATATCGGTAAAAGCCGGAGGCAGCATAAGCGGCAACATGGTACCGGTAATGCTCCCCTCTACAGAACGCACAAACGCCAATGTTAACTGTGACGGTAACGGCTACAATATTCTTACCTGTTGGGACAATAACGGCGTGCCCGTGCAGAACGACGTTATTAAGCCTGCTGTAACCATACCTAACAGCATGCTTCAAAACATATACAACACATTGCCCGAAGGTAAAAACATAAGCGCTGCCCCTGACCGCACCAACCTGCTGGTTGAAAATGCAGATCTTGTTCTTACCCAATCGGCAGCCGTATATGTAACCTTCGTTTCAGAAGCAGCAGGCAACCAAAATGCGTTCGGCTTTTTTGCTTACGATAACGACAAAATACCAAGCGGCCCCAACGACGTAAATAAAATTCCGCAAAGGAATATGCTCGTGTTCCCGAACTCATCTTTACCGGGCAGCGGCGGCAACCTGCAAAGCGGCTTTAAGATTAAGCTGGGTACTTTCACAAACAGGAGCGTTGGCTTCTTCTGTGCAAACAACGGTTGGGACCAATCTTCCAAAAAGGTTAAAAACAACGTTGAGCTTTACTACAGCCGTTCTTCCTGGAACCCTGAAGTGGCTGCCGGCGCTAACGACAAGCGTCACCACATGGTTTTGCTTGAAGATCCTGAAACTCATAAAATTGTTTGCGGCGTTGAAGATTTGAACCGCAAAACAGGCGGCTCAGACCACGATTTCAACGATATTCTTTTCATTATTGAAACCGAGCCTGCAGGCGCATTTAACAGTGCACTTATTCCTGATATTCTGCCGGCCAACGATACTGACCAGGATGGGGCCAATAACGATATAGACCAATACCCTACCGACCCTACCCGCGCTTTCAACAACTACTCTCCTAACGCCACAGATTTCTCGGCTCTTTGCTACGAAGACCTTTGGCCCTCTATGGGCGATTTCGATATGAACGACATGGTAGTGCGTTACAACTATAACCTGGTTACCAGCGCATCTAACAAAGCCGTTGAGCTGAAAGCAAAATTCAGGGTAGATGCCATCGGCGCAAGCTATCGTAACGGTTTCGGTGTACAATTTGGCGTACCGCCAGGCGGCGTAACCGGTGTAACCTACTCCGATGCCGGCCGCGCAGGCACAGGCCTTGAAACGGCTGTTACCGATAAAGCAACTGTAAACATTTTCACTGATGCCTTTAAAATGGTATCATGGGGCGGCGGCTCTTTTTACAAAACCATTCAGGCTGAAAAATTGGGCACATCGCACCTGCAGGAGGTTACAGTAACATTTAAGCCGAATACTTATACCGCAGCTCAATTAGGTGCGCAACCATATAACCCTTTCATTTACACGAATAAGAACCGTGCATCTGAAGTGCACTTACCAGATAATGCGCCTACCATGGCTGCAAACTTAAGCCTCTTCGGCACCGCCGGCGATAAGAGCAACCCTGCTACCGGCAAATACTACCGCGCATCTAACAATATGCCTTTCGCGCTGCATATACCGGTATTCAACTACCCTACCGAGAAATCAGACATCAGGAAAACATACCTGAGGTTTAAAGACTGGGCACAAAGCAGCGGCACTTCTTATGCCGACTGGTATTCAAATACCAACTCCGGCTACCGCGACGCTTCTAAAATTTACATTCCTTAATATTGCCGGGAAAAGCTGAATCTGCCAAACCCGAATACATTAACATTGAAACAGCAAAGGGGACCTATTGGTCCCCTTTGCTGTTTCATGCTTTTTGAATGCCGGTATTTACAGGCGAAGCAGTTTAAGAGTTTTACCCTTCATCATCAGCAGCTTGGCTTTCGCCGCTACCGGGCTTATGGTCGTAAGCCAATAAATCTCCGGGTTGGCAGTCAAGGGCTGCGCACAGGGCCTCTAAAGTACTGAATCTTATGGCTTTCGCTTTCCCGGTTTTAAGCACTGAAAGATTTGAAAGCGTTAAGTCTACCTTTTCGGAAAGCTCGTTGAGGCTCATTTTCCTCCTGGCCATCATCACATCGAGGTTTACAATTATAGGCATGGCTTATATGGTTAAGTCGTTTTCGGCCTGAATTTCAACACCTCTTTTAAATACCTGTGCTATAATAAATACGAGCCCGGCCATGAACAAGGGCAGGCCCTCAACTTCGTTTATCCTGATTGTGGCTAATTCATTTTGCAGCCAATTGTCGTGGGCCTGCGCCAGCACAGCCACTACCCAGGTGCCCACTAAGATATAGCTGATGCTTACTATTTTAGATGCCACATATTTGGTAAACGGGTTTGCCATATTAAGCTTCGAAAGCACCTTAATGAGCAGCATGCACATTTGCGCCTGCAATATGGGCACAGCCGCCATTAAAGCCACAGATAATGAATAGTGCATAAAGCCAAACTGCCTGAGGTTATACATATCAAGCCCCTTGTATATATTTTTGGCTGCCTCAGGTATAAAGCAGCTCAGGCCGTATGCAAGCAGAACGGAACCTGCATTTATACATAAGCCAATATAGGCCACCCACGTAAGTACGCGCATTACTGTGAGAATTTCTTCAGTACGGGTTTTCATATTTGAAAGAACGCTTAAGGATTCAGAAGATTTACAATGCAAGTATCGGTAAATATTTATTGATAAACAATAAATAAACACTGAATATCGGGATTTTATTTTTAAACATCGCTCATTGCCATTTTTTTTTGATTAAGGTCCGGGCTTAAAAAGCAATTCGATGTTTTAAACAGGATTGGGGTTCCAAACCTGTTTTGGCTACAACAAGCACAGATTAGGATACAAACATCGGCCGGCTGAACCCGACCTTTGCAGCACCATAATTATAAACCCGTAAATGAAAATAGTAATCACAGGTTCCTTAGGGAATATAAGTAAACCACTGGCAACCGAGCTGGTACAAAAGGGCCATGCCGTAACCGTAATCAGCAGCAAGCCCGAAAAACAAGCTGAAATTGAGGCCTTAGGCGCACAGGCCGCTATAGGCTCATTAGAAGATGCGAATTTCCTTGCCTCGGCTTTTAACAGCGCCGATGCCGTGTACTGCATGATTCCGCCTAACCTTTTCGCGCAGCCCGACCATATTTCATACTACCGGAGAATTGCCGACAACTATGCCAAGGCTATACAGCAAAGCGGTGTAAAACGTGTTATTCATTTAAGCTCCTATGGTGCACACCTGGATAAAGGCACAGGTATAATTTTAGGCTCGCACAATTCCGAACAAATATTCCTGGCAATTCCTGGCATAAAGCTGACCATTATGCGCCCTACTTATTTCTATTACAACCTGTTGCTCTTTACTGAAATGATTAGGCATACGGGTACAATAGCCGCAAATTACGGCGACGATAAAATTGTAATGGTATCGCCGATTGATATTGCGGAAGCTGTTGCTGAAGAAATTACAAACCCCGGCAGCACCAACAAAATACGCTACGTGGCAAGCGATGAACAAACAGGCCCCGAAATAGCCGGCATTTTTGGTGCAGCCATCGGCATGCCCCATTTAAAATGGCAGGTAATTTCAGATGAGCAAATGCAAAGCAATTACGAGGCACACGGCCTTCCGAAACATCTTGCGGAGGCCTTGGTTGATATCTTTATAGCCGTACGCAACGGCAAGCTCGCCGAAGAATATTACCTTAACCAACCGGCAGCCTTAGGCAAAGTAAAGCTTGCCGACTATGCCAAAGAGTTTGCCGCAGTGTACCATAAAACCGAAAAATAAGAAATGGCTGAGTCGCCGGTTACCCGTTTAAAAACCATTGCCGATTATCATAGGCTGATGGGTCTGCCTAAACCAGAGCACCCCTTAATCAGTGTAATTAACTATACGGATATGAAGCGTTTGCCGGGTTCAGAGCCTGTTAGCCTTGCTCTTGATTTCTATTCCATATCGTTAAAGCGTGGCTTTAACGGGATAATGAAATACGGGCAGCAGGAATTTGATTTCGACAGCGGGGTAATGACGTTTATGTCGCCGGGCCAGGTATTCAGCATATCGGTGAACAGTGGTACAGAATTAAAGCATTCAGGGTGGCTCTTGTTTATCCACCCTGATTTTCTTTGGAATGCCCCGATTTTGAAAAAAATTAAGCACTCCGAATATTTCAGCTATGCGGTAAACGAGGCCCTGCATCTTTCAGACAAAGAAGAGGGCACCATTACCGGCATTATGCAAAACATGGCGCAGGAATACCATTCCAATATCGACAACTTCAGCCAGAACGTAATTATTGCCCAACTTGAACTGCTGCTCAGCTATGCCGAACGTTTTTACAACAGGCAGTTCATCACCCGAAAAATAAGCAACCACTCTGTACTTGATCGGCTTGAAGATATTCTGACTAAGGCTTTTACCGATGATGCACTTTCAACAAACGGCATACCCACCGTACAGTTTATAGCCGACAGCCTGAATGTATCGCCTGGCTATTTAAGCAGCTTGCTCAAGGTGCTTACCGGACAAAGCACGCAACAGCACATTCATAATAAGCTGATAGATACGGCTAAAGAAAAGCTGTCGGTAACAGCCTTATCGGTGAGCGAAATTGCTTATGAATTGGGCTTTGAGCACCCGCAGTCTTTCAGCAAGCTGTTTAAAACCAAGATGAAGGTAACGCCGCTTGAATTCAGGCAGAGTTTTAATTGAAAGCAGTACCGGAATCGGTCGGTATCCGCAATTGCTTAGTTTTTTAAACAGGCTTAATTTATTTTTACGTTCAAACCTGCCTGCCCATGAACCGCATCGACCGCCTTTTCGGCATCACCACCATGCTGCAATCGAAGAAATACGTTTCAGCGGAAAAGATTGCCGAGAAATTTGAAATCAGCGTTCGCACCGTTTACCGCGATGTGAAGGCACTTTCGGAACAGGGCATACCGGTGAGCTTTGAGCAGAACAGGGGCTATTTCCTGGTGCAGGGCTATTTTTTGCCCCCGGTTGCTTTTACAAAAGAAGAAGCCAACGCGCTGCTGCTCATGGAAAAGCTCATTTTCGGTTTTGCCGATAAGTCTATTCACGGCCATTATAATTCGGCGCTCAATAAAGTAAAGTCGGTATTGCGTAAACCCGAAAAAGACAGGCTGGAGCAGCTGAACGGGCAAATAAAGATGAATGTTTGCGAGCATTTCGCAGGCAATTATGATTACCTGGCCGCCCTGCAAACCGCCGTTTCAGAAAGGCATATCATTGAAGTGGAATACCGGAACAACAAGGGCATTACAAGCACAAGGCAATTAGAACCCATCGGCATGGTCTTTTATGGTTCGGCATGGCATATAATTGCCTGGTGCCACCTCAGGCAGGAATACCGCGATTTTAAGGTGGTGCATATACTTCGCTTAATGTCAACCGGCATGCCCTTCAGGCGTGAAGATCATATATCGCTCAACGATTATATTGCCGGGCTGCAAATAAGCCGGGCACTGGTTATGTAATTATTTTTCGGGCAGTAATCCAGGCTGCCATAGGGCTGTCAGTGCGGTGGTTTTCCTTTGTGGTATCAATCATTAAAATACCGAACCAATGACACTTACAAATATGTTCCTAAAACAGCTGGAACAGGAATCTGAAGTTACCCGCAAAATGCTTTCCATAGCGCCTGCCGATAAATTCGATTGGCAGCCGCACCCCAAAAGTATGACCTTGGGAAAGCTGGCAACCCATATAGCAGAATTGCCGGGCTGGATTACCACCGCCATAGAAACCGACGGCCTCGACTTTGCCGTAAACCAACGCGGTTCCGAAACCATAAGCAGCCACAGCGGCCTGATGGAATTTTTCGAGAAAGAACTGGCCCGCGGACGTGCCTCTTTACAAAATGCCACAGATGCAGACCTGCTCCCGAACTGGACCATGCGTAAGGGCAATTATATTATCAGTGTACGCTCTAAGGAAGAGGTGGTGCGCATGTGTGTAAACCAAATAATACACCATCGTGCCCAATTGGGTGTATTCCTGCGCCTGCTGAATGTGCCCATTCCCGGCAGCTACGGCCAAAGCGCCGACGAATTGGGCATGTAAACTATAGCAAGTCAAATTCACAATCTATCAATAACAGAAAAGGCCGGCAAAACCGACCTTTTCTGTTATATAAATATGTTATGCAAAACTATGCCTGCCCCCGTTAAAGCCTCGGGTCAAGCGGTTCGCTTTCCAAAGCCAAAACACCGAAAGCGCAGCTATGCACTTTGCTTAATGGTTTTTTAGCCACAAACCTGTCGAGGCCCTCTAAGCCCAGTGCAAATTCACGAATGGCCAAAGATCTTTTTGCCGCCAGACCCCTTGATTTTAATCGGCTTAAATTCTGCGGTTCTGTGTACTCGGGGCCGTAAATAATACGCAGGTATTCACGGCCGCGCACTTTTACAGCAGGTTGCACAATACCTCTTTGATTTCGGGCTATGAAATCTAAAGGCTTTACAACCATTCCCTCGCCGCCTTCGGCGGTTAAAGAAAGCCACCAATCTGTAGCTGCCTGAATGCTCAGCTCACTTTCAAGATCAACTATCCTGTAATGAGTTGCGATCAAAACCTCTTCATCGGCAAGGCACATTTTTTTGATTTCTTCCATGTGCCATACATGGTTTTCGTCGGTATGCACTTTGCCCTCGGTAGCCAATATATGAAAGGGGGCCAGCTTCAGATCTTCCAATTTATTAACCGGTCGGCAGTAGTTGCGGTAAGCTGTTACGAAACTTTCAGCCTCGTTAAGCCTGCCTTTATAACGTTCAGCCAAGGCCTCGCCTTCGGCATTCCTGAGGCGAAATTGCTCCAAAACCTTAACGGCCTCGGCCATGGCCTTGGTTGCGGCAGCGCCTACTGCGGCATATTGCGCATCTATAAGCGCCTGTGCTTTAGCGTTCCATGGCATAAGCTCGGTATCGAGGCAAACCCAGTCAGTTTTAAAGCGATCATAGAAACCGGTAACGCTTAAGGCTTGATTTAGCCTATGCAGTAAATCCTGCTCGGTGGCCTTATCGTTGAAAAAGGCCCTGCCGGTACGTGTGTAAATAACTCCGATGCCCTCGCCTGTTATGCCGAAGCGACTTTTTACAGTTTCTTCGTTTTTAGCCACAACAACTATAGCCCTTGAACCCATGTGCTTTTCCTCGCAGACCACCTTTTTAACACCAGCAGCTTTGTAGTAATCAAAAGCATTGGCAGGGTATTCCAGGAAATCAGGCAGTGCCGATGTTTCGCAGGGGCTCATGGTTGGCGGCAGGTAAATAAGCCATTTGGGGTTAACGGCAAAACGGCTCATCACTTCAAGGGCAGCCGCCGCATTGGCCTCGGGAACCGATATGAAATTATTATAGCCGGTTTCAATCAATTGCCTGCCGGTGAAATCTGCAATATCAGGCACGTCATCGTTTTCATGCTGCAGGCTGAGGCCGGGAGTATTGGGAAAGGGGTGCATGTTTACCGATTCAGTTGAAGAGGAAGCAAGCGTTCGTAAAACTGCATCGAATGGCACCAAAGGTTCCGGAAGAGCGCCAATAGGCCTCACCGGTTCTGCATAAACCTTAAATGCCCTCACCGACACGAGTTCCCTTTCGGGGTAACGCAAAGCTGTAAGCGAGCCGCCGAATACGCAGCCGGTATCTATGTCAATGGTATTGTTGAGCCATTGCGCTTCAACAACGGGGGTATGGCCGTACACCACTGTTGCCCTGCCCTTGTATTCCGCAGCCCAATTGTGACGAACCGGGAGGCCGAATTCATCGGTTTCGCCGGTTGTTTCGCCGTAGAGGCAAAACCTGCGCACATCGCCGGAACCGCGGCCATGCATTTCTTCCCTCAGGCCGGCATGCGACACCACAAGCCTGCCTTCATCGAATACGTAATGGCTTATCAGGCCATCTATAAACTTTCTTACCTCTTCCCTGAATTCCGGGCTTTCTTTGCTGAATTGGGCAACAGATTTATCTAGGCCGTGGGTGAGCTGCACATTTTTACCGTCGAGCCAACGTTTGAGTTTCTCATCGTGGTTTCCGGGCAGGCAGTAAGCATCACCGGCAGCCGTCATTGCCATAATAAGCCTGAATACTTCAGGGGTTTTAGGTCCGCGGTCTGCCATGTCGCCGGCAAATACAGCTTTTCGGCCTGCAGGGTGCGCCCATGATGTTCCGTTTTGTATATAGCCAAGCTCGGTCAGCAAGGCGGTAAGCTCATCGTAACAGCCATGTATATCGCCTATAATATCGAGCGGGCCGTGCTCATGTTTTTTATTGTTATATAGGGGCGCACGCACAATTTCAGTTACCGCATCGGCCTCCTCAACAGATCTGAATTCAAAAACATGCCTGAAACCTTCCTGCTTTAAGCGTTTGATGCTTCTTTTAATGTTCGAAATATGGCGGGGAATAACATGTGCGCCCATGTTGCGGTTGCTGCGCAAACTGTTCCTTGCCGAGCATACATTTGCAGGCATATTTAAAACGATGGCTATGGGCAACACATGGAATTCGCGGGCCAGCTTTATCCAGTCTGTACGGTCGGCTTCATGCACATTGGTGGCATCTATTACGGTAAGCAGCCCGCTTTTTAAGCGTATGCCGGTTATATACCGTGCCAGCGCAAAGGCATCTGCCGTTGCCGACTGGTTATTTTCATCGTTGCTCACCAAAGCCCGGCATGCATCTGAAGATACTATTTCTGAAGGTTTAAAATGCCTGGCTGCAAATGTTGATTTGCCTGAGCCGGTGGCTCCCATGAGCAGCACCAGCGAAAGTTCGGGAATGTTTATTGAGGGGCTCATTATATGGTTGATACCTGTGTTTTTGCCTTCTTCTTTTCTTTGATTAATTAGCCGGGCCTGCCGGGCTTGGGGTTTTTCCGGAATAGGAATTGGTAAATACCGCCATTTGGCTTAATGCACCCAGCTCGGCATCTTCCTCACCTACTGCGCTGAGAACAAATGAATAGCCGTATTCGGAAGATACCTTTGCCGCCCAGGCGGCAAATTGGGCACGGGTCCATTCAAAGCGGTGATCCTTGTGGCGCATTTGCCCTTCCTTATGGTCGGTAAACCGAACATTGTATTCTGCATTCGGCGTGGTAACCACTATAGTTCGCGGCCTGGCATAACCAAATACCGATTTTTCAAGCGCCGATAGTCTTGACTCATCGAGGTGCTCTATGACTTCAATAAGCGCCGCAGCATCAAAACCATTGAGGCGCTTGTCGCGGTAAGTAAGCGCACCATGTATTAAGCTGATTCTTGCAGCCTGCCTTTCGGGCAGCTTTTCAATGTTCAGGCGTTCTTTGGCTATTTCCAGTGAACGCAGGCTTACATCCATTCCCAATATAAAATCGAATTGCTTTTCGGACAGGAGCAGTTTTAAAAGCTTGCCTTCGCCGCAGCCCAAATCTGCCACCCGCCTTGCACCAGATTGGATTATAACAGCTTTCGCTGTTTGCAGGCGCAGCTCATGAATGTTTTGCCTGAGCACGGCAGGGGCATCAGGGGCAGCCGTTGTTCCCGGCTCAGCTGCTGTTTCAGCATCGGCTGCATCTATGACAGATTCAGGTTCCGGCTCCGATTCATCTTTACTGATTAAAACACTCAAAGCCCGGTTAGCCAATGAAGGCAGGTTTTTCAGGTAACGACGTACAATAAAGGCCCTTGAAGGGTGGTTCTCCAGCCAGCCGGTTCCTTTGCTCATCAGTTTTTCCACCTCGGCTTCGGCAAGCCAGTAATGCTTGTCGGTATCGCAAACGGGCATTAATATGTAGAGGTGCGAAAGCAATTGCTTAAGGGTAATGGTATGCTGCAGCTCAACAGTATAATGGTTGCTCGGGCCCCATTCTGTAAAAACCGAATCTAAGTTGTGCCTTGTAAAGCTCAGCGTATAGCCCAATGGTTCAAACAATTGCTTCAGTACGTTCTCGCCGCCTTTAACATGGAGCACAGCTATTTTTACTGTGAAAGGAAGGGCCTTTTCTGCCAGCTCCGGCTTATCACGGCAATTACCGTTTAAGGCCGAAGAAAATGCTTTTGCTATGGCTGCGCTCATAAATGAGCCCGCTACGTATGGCCTGTCGTTCACGTATTGCGCAAGTGCAAAATCGTTTCCTTTCGGGCTGCTTTTACGAACCAGGCCAACAGGGTCAATGTCGAGCAGGAGGGCGGCAGTACATTGCTCCTCGTCGGCTACGGGGTAAAACACATGGGCATACCCGGCCGAAAGCTCGGTTGTTTGCAGGCGTCCGGGATGCTTATGCAGCAGGAAACCTAAATCTGTAGCCGGGTAATGGGTGGTGGTTATTGTGAGCAGCATGGGTGGTATTATTAATACGGTAAACCGGTAAGCCGGGTTTTTGCCTGCCGGAAAAGGGCCGATTGTATGCCTCTTCCGAATTGCATGGCACAAAGGAAAACAGCAACTGCGCAGTCTTTTTGCGCAGTTAAAATAAATCAATAAATTTCCTGAAATATTTTCGCCCATGCCGCTGAATCGCAATGCCCTTATTCGCTACCGAACCATAGACCGCTGCCTGCAAAACCGTTACAGGAAATGGACACTGGAAGATATTACCGAAGCCTGCTCAGAGGCCCTGTATGAATACCAGGGCATAGATAAAGGCGTAAGCCGGCGCACCACACAGGCCGATATTGAAATGATGCGCAGCGATAAGCTTGGCTATGAAGCCCCCATTATTGTAACCGACAAAAAATACTACACCTACGCCGAAGGCAATTACAGCATTACCAATATACCTCTCAACAATCATGATATGGAAATGCTCAGCGAGGTAAGCAGCCTCCTGAAGCAATTCAAAGGCTTCAGCCACTTTGCCGATTTGGAATTAATGGTTACCAAGCTGGAAGACAAAATTTATTCCCGAACCTCTGCAAGCGCACCCATTATTGATTTTGAAAAGAACGACAACCTGAAAGGGCTTGAATGGCTTGAGGTAATCAGGAAGGCCATTGTTGCCAAAAGCAGCATGAATATAAAGTACAAATCTTTTAAGGCCAGGGAAGAATCTGAATACGGGTTCAGCGCCTATTTATTGAAAGAGTACCGCAACCGTTGGTTTGTGCTCGGCAGGGCGCACCAAAGGCATGCGCCCTTGCTGAACCTGGCGCTTGACCGCATTGTATCCGTTGAGCCGCATACTGATAATTACCTGCTTAATACCGAAATTGATTTAGCAACGTATTACAACAACTGCATAGGTGTAACCAAATCTCCGAACCAGCGCGAATGCGAAGTGGTGTTCCGAATAAACCGTACCAATGCGCCCTATATAATTACCAAACCGCTGCACCATACCCAAAAGCTGCTCGATACCTATGAGCACCACATGGTGTTCAGTATAAAGGTAATTTTAAACTATGAGCTTGAGCGCGAGCTGCTTGGCTTTGGCTCTATGATTAAAGTGCTGCGTCCGCGCATACTTATTAAGCAAATAAAAACGCATTTAAAAACATCACTGGCCGCTTATTTAAACGATGATTCAGCGGATAAGGTCAATTCATTATAATAACAATTCAGCTTCAGGTAAGGTATCCGGAACAGGTTGCCTTCATTAATTGCAGCAGGATCAATTATAGCATTTCAATAACTAATCAGTTCCTTATGAATTTTTATCCCGGTAGTTTTATCAGAAAACTTAAAGGAAATAATGCCAATACCCTTTGCTGCAATTAATTCATACCCTGAACTCGCGTATGAAATATTGTTCATGATAATTACATCTTTATATTCTTTTCCGCCTACAATTGTTGCCTGCATATCGGCTGTATACATAGCAATATGAGATATGGAATCATAAACAGATTCAGAATATGGGTTATAATTGGCCCATTGCATTTTATTATCAATACGCTTGTAAGATGCAGTTACGGAAGCGGAATTATCTCTGCCAAAATATAATGAGGGCAGGCCTCTGCCGCCTATTTCAATATACTGATTAATGTATGACTCTATACCCAGGTTTCCGCTTGTATCAATAAAACGGGAATAGGTAAGCCACCGGTTAACTTCATTTTTGCAGTCAGTTGCCTTATTTAAAACTTCCTGGCTGTAAAAAACATAAATGGTATCTTTTTCACCTGTCAGTACATTACGAAACACCTGTATTTGAGGCTTCTTAACAGGGAAGAACCAATTTAATTGGTCTTCGGTAGCATCTAAATCATAAGTATTCCCATTACAACGGTCACACCCGGTAAAGAGGATCATACTCAAAACAGAAGCAATGCAGAATGCAGGCACTTTGTAATTGAGCAGTTGTTTCAATTAGGTTTTAGTTTATGAGTGAATACAGGCCCAAAATCAGGGGTTTAGCTTTGTTAATACAAATAAAATAACCGCGACCGAATAATTCGAACGCGGTTTTTCATTTTTATTATAGCTAAAACATGCCTGTTTTTAACAAGCCTACTTTTTAATTGCCCTTAATACCTGTACAGCACCGTTATAATTAACGGTAATGTTGAAGATATCGTTTGGCAGTTTCTGCACCATTTCTTCCAACGATACAGTACGCTCACCGGGCAGAATGGTAAACAGGCCTGAGGCCGCGGTTCTGCCCAGAACGTCGGTAACAGTTATTACAGCATCACCGCCTTCAGAAGTACCTAAATCAAGCATTAACTCGCTGCCGAATGGGTTAGGATGGATGCTGTACTTTACAACTGCCGCATCAGAAGTAACCTGCGCTGTATGTGTATACCAAACTGAGCCGTCTAAATCAACCACTTTCAGGCGGTAAGACAAGATGTTGTTATTTTTCATATCAGCGCCTGCATCAGTAATTTTGTAATGCTTTAAGGTGCTGCTGTTGCCGTTAATGGCTACGGTGCTTACAGTATGCCAGGTTTTATTATTCTCGCTGCGTTCCACTTCAAAACGGCTGTCGTTAACCTCGCTTGCTGTGGCCCACTGTACTTCAACAAGCTCATTTTTCCTTACTGCAGCAAACGACACCAGTTTAACCGGCAGCGGGTTCAGCGCATCACTTACTGTCCAATCTGAGAAGCCGCGAGTTCTTACCCGTACGGTTTTAGTTGTGGCTGTGCCTGTCGGCTGCTGGTAATAACCGGATTTCTCCCACGTACCTGTTTCATTGCGGAAAACCTGCATTACCGAAGTGTTCCTGCCGTTTGTAAAATCAGGATCAAGCCAGGTAAAGGTTGCTCCCCTGCCCTGCACCGGCTGGTTGGCTGCTGTAATATTCCATGTAGCTGCAATGCCTGTGTTACCCATTCCGGTAGATATACCTGCCGAACCGGTGGTACGCTTCACAGAAACATTTCCTAAATCATCGGTTCCGGCATCTATGCCAACACCGAGGAATTGCAAAGAACCTGTACCTACGCTGCGGGCCGCCATTTCACTTATACCAATAATCTTACCTGACGATGTTTCAACAGGATCAGTGGCCGAAGTGCCGAATATTACTGAATTACTTCCGGTTGTAATATTACCGGCAGTAAAGGTTATGGTATTATTTATAGTAATGTTATCGGAAAGCGAAATCCCGGCAACGTTATCTAACGTAAGATCATGTACAGTTATGCCTCCTATGCTTTGGTTGCTGCTCCCGGCAATAATCATTCTGCTTCCGCCGGCAGGGTTCATTAAACCATTATTATCAACAGTGCCGTAAACTGAAAGCGCAGCCCCGGCACCAAGATTCAGGGTGGCACCTGCAGCAATATTAAGGTTGCGTGCAGAGGCTGCACCTGAGATAAGCGGCATATTAGCCGCCGTCGACAATATGGTTACGTCAGTAGTTCCGTCAGGAATTCCGCCACACCAGTTACCTGCGCTGGCCCATGTGGTGCTTAAGCCTAACCATGTTCCGGTGGTGTAAACTATAAATTTCTGTTTGTTGCTTTGGGCAGTATTGGTGGTGCAGCTGTTGCTGCTTGTTACCACTGCATATACCTCATCACCGTCAGCTATTGCAGCATTGGTATAGGTTGAAGCTGTTTCGGCAGGCAACAATGTACCGTTCAGGTACCATACATACGTTGGCGTTACGCCGGCATCAGATGGGGTGGCAGTAAATGTCACGCCTGTTCCGCCCGGGCAAAGCGGGCTCGGGTTATTGTTGCTTACAACTACGCCCGGCGTTGTAAGGAATCCGGCTTGTAAAGCTCCGAAGGCGGTATAACCTGGCGCTGAGGTTGAGAACAACCCGGAGCTGATATTTGTAGTTGCTGCAGGCAGGCTAAGGTTCTGCCAGGTGCTTCCGTTGTAAAGCTGCATCACGAAGGCTGCCTGAGATGCACCTGCATCAAGGTCAGATGCCACGTAAGTTACCTCAGCGGTATAGCTTGCATAAGCCACGGTGCCGGCACCGTAAGCGGCAAGGTTCCAGTTGCGGTTTGCAGAGTTTGTTGCCTTTATACATGACGTGGCAATGGCTGCGTTGTCGGCGGCCGTGGTATTGGCTACAACGTAGCCTGAAGTTGTTACGCCGCTGAAGGTAAGGGCAATAGGTGTATAACCGGCTGCTGAACCAAGGGTATATACTTCGGGACCTGAACCTGAAATCCAGTTACCAAGGTTTCCGTTCACATATTTGCCTGTTGCGGCCCCGGCTACAGAGCCGGTTGAGCTGATAAGCAGGGTGTTTACGCCCGTTGTCCAGGTACCCGCGGTAAAGGTGAGGGCGCCGTTAATAGTTATCTCGCTGCCTGATTGTTGTACGCCGTTGGCATCGTTAAGTGTTAGATTACCAAAGGAGCCTGTGCCAGAAAGTGCATGTGAAACTGAGCCGCCGCTCAGTATAATTGCCCCGGTTCCGCTATGGGTGCCACTGTTGCTGATACTGCCGTTAACGGTTATGGATGAACCGCCGTCGGCAAGGGTTACACCGCCTGCTATGGTAAGTGCATTGGTAACTGTAAAGTTTGCCGCTGCCGTTTTAGTTCCTGATGCCGAAAGCGTTAATGCATAAATGCTCATTGAATTACCAGAGGTAATTGACTGTGCGCCGCTTTTGTTAAAGTTAATAAGCCCGCCTGCTGTACTAAATGTAGTGGCATTGTTTGTAAAGTTACCCCCGAAGTTGGCAGTGCCCGCAGTAAGCGTGAACACCGAACCTGCGCCATTGTTGGTATAATTTCCGTTAAAGTTAGCGGTTGTACCGGGCCCTGATATGTTTATCTGTGCTCCGCCCCTGTTGGTAACTGCGCCGGTTATAGTTGCAGTTCCGCCTGTGAGGTTATATATACCACCAGGACTTGCGCTCACATTGTTAAAGGTACTTCCGTAAGCGGCAGTTCCCCCGCTTTGGTTAATAACAGCCAATGCGTTATTGGTAAAGGCCCCGTTGGCATTCAGCGTTCCGCCTGAAATTGTGAGGGTGCCGGTGTTTGTAAAGGTGCCGCTTACGGTAAGCACCCCGCCAGATACTGTTAAAGTTCCGCCGCTGTTCAGCGTTACCGATGCAACAGTACCGAAACCGGTGCTGAATACAGGTTGAAACTTGGTAGAGCCGGGTATGGTTACCGCATCTGTTGAAACAGGGGCAGAGCCGTTACACCAGTTAGCGCCGTTAGTCCAGTCAGTGCTCACAGTACCGGTCCAGGTACCGGCGCCGCCGGTTACTGTGAATTCATCTATCCCCACATCAGGGTTTGTTGAAGAACGTACATCACCGTCAAAATCGGTAGTCAGGCCTGCAATGGCAGTTCCGCGGCCTTTAAAGGCACAGGTTCCGTTGCCCAGGTGCAGGTCTGTTGATGAAGTGAACAATGCCGAAGGCGAAGCATTGAAGCTGTTGGCATCTTTACCTGTTGTGCTCTGCCAGGTTGCATAAGTAAGGGCTGTGCTCCCGTTGAGCGCACTTGCAATACCTATTCCGGTGGTACCGGAGCTTAGGTTATTGTAATCGCTTACAAAGTTTGTATAGTTGCTGAAATTCAGGCCGATTGCCAGGTTCAGGGCAGTACCCGGACCTGCGTTACAGAAAATATTATTTTTAACATTAACTGCAGGAGAGCCGCCTCCGCCAACGGCAAAAGCAAAAGTGTTAGCTCCCGGCGAATTACCGACCGGCATATAAACCGAATTATGGTAAACATTGGTTATACCTCCGCCGCATACCAGTATTCCCGCAAGCACATCCGGGCTGGTTGTAAGTGCTGTAACACCTGCCACCTGGTTGTTGTATAAGTTATTTGTACCGCCGGCTACATAGCTTACATAAATGCCTACCGCTGAATACCCGCCGGAAGTACTGTTTACAACGCTGAGTATTTTATTGCCGCTGATGTTGGCCCCGGTAACATCTCCGCCGTTAGGTACAGTTACAGGCGCTGAATAAATACCGCTAACCACGGTGCCGCCGCATGCAATTCCTATTGCGGGATTTGCATTAGTAGCTGAAGAGCATGATGTTATGGTATTCCCGCTGATGCTAATACCGCTTTCCCAATAAGCATAAATACCGGCAAACCTGCAGCTTAAAATGTTGTTACCGCTTATCACATTTCCGGTATTAGGAATACCTGCCGAGGTTCCGGCACTGAATATACCATACTGAACGGCTGATATAAGATTGTTCGATACCGTGTTACCGTTATTGTTTTTCCCTGCTGCAGTTTTCCCTGCCGCTGCAATGGCCGGTGTGCTTGCCGCCCCGAAACCAATACCTGCAAGGGTCTTGGTAATGCTGTTGCCTGTTATTATACAGTTCTTAACAGTATTGTTTGCAGCAGGAGTTGATGCCGTGGAGTTTGCCCAAATAATTGCCGGCGATGTAGTTGTATTGGTGGTTGTTATAGTCAAATCGCGGCTTGTACCTCCAACTGCGTTGCTGCCGTCAATTATTATATTTGAAACACCGTTCAGGTTAATTACAGAATTGGCGCTTGCACCTGAAATGGTAACAGCAGTATTGCCGGTTCCCACGCAGGCAGAACATGGCTTTATGGTTACCGGGTTATTCCCCGAGTTGGCGAAGGATGATATGCTAAGCGGGAAAGTCTCAGATGCTGAATAAGAAGCATCGGTAAGCAGGAAGCGGGTGGCTGCGCTTACCCCGCGGCTGTTCAGGTCTGCCAAGGCGGCAGTAATGGTTGCATAGCTGTTGTAAGGCGTTCCCAGGTATGTGCCCGAAAGTGCAGCGCCTATGTAATAATCTCCTGCCAGCGGAACCACAATTGTGAAGCTTGAAGGCGCAGCAGGAGCCGATGTAACTGTAAGAACGTTACTGCCGACAAAACCGGCCGAAGGTGTGGCTCCCAAGTTAAAGCCTGGCGATGAAACAATGTCCTGGGTTACAAAAAAGTAATCTACCACATCGCCTACAGTAAGCGTTCCTGCTCCTCCGCCTGCATTATAAAGCAGGGAGTAATCTAATCCGAAATTATATATCCCGTTGGTGGCCGAACCCGATGCAAGGGTTCCTGATACATATTTCCAACCGTTACCGGCAGATGTGTTGCTTACGCCCAGGGTGCCGGCATCGGTATGTTTTTTATAGTACATAACCGGTGCGTATGTTCCTGATTCTGTACCTGTTCCGTCAGTTATTGTAATGTTGGGTATGCTTATAACGGTTCCGCTGCCGGGTAATCCAGCACTTGCGAAAGCTGTAAAGCTGACTACCGGGGCGCTCAGGTCTTTACCCACTTCGTACGCACCCATTGAAGGTGCTGTTACGCTTCTTGTAACGCCCAATATATCGGTAGTTATACCGCTTACAGGAGTGCCGTCGCCCAGCGCAGGTGAACCCACCTGCAGGCTGAGGTCAGATGCCGCTACTGCCGTGTTAAACTGCGGCAGGCTGCCAATGCTGTTAACGCCTTCACCGGTAACTGCCTGTAAACCGCTTAGCGATGTCTGCGGCGTACCGCTTCCGCTTGCCAGTGAACCGGTTACGGCAAGGTTGCCGGTTGCGCTGTACAGGTTGTTATAATCTGATGTAAGGCCCGTAAATGTGCTTGCCGAGAATCCTATACCATAGTTAACCCCTGTGGACGAGCTCGTAATTGAGTTAGAGAATATATTGTTTTTTAGCACCAGCCCCGATGTGCTTCCGACTGCAGTGGCTCCTGAGGCAAATGCAAAGGTATTTGATGCGCCTGAAGCTGCGCCGCTCATTGAAACCGAGTTAAAATACACATTGGTTTTCAAACCGCCGCCGCCAATATAGATGCCTGCAACCAGGCGGGCTCCGCCGGGGGTGCCGGTTACGCCCCAAATACTGTTGTTGCTTATATTGTTAACCGAGGTAGTGCTGCCTGCAAAACCCGCATATATACCAAAAGCTGAATAATTTGTGCTGCCGGTCATTAACACGGTGCCAATATTGTTAAAGGTTACCGTTGCATTGGTAACATCACCACCACCTGAGCTGCTCTGAGCGCCGGTTGTAACACTGGGGTAATCGCCGCCCACTGCAATGGCAATAGCGCTGTTTGTGTAGAGGTTATTTGCTACGCCGGTTATGGTGTTACCGGTTATAACTATGCCATCCTCGAAATTAACTGCTATACCTGATAATGTTGCACTTGTGATGCTGTTCCCGCTTATTAAGGTTCCTGTATTGGGCGAAGCTGCAGAAGCGCCATACGTTTGTATGCCAATTTCCGCACCGCTGACGGTATTATTTATAATGCTGTTATTGTTGTTGCCGGAACCCAGGCTTGTGGTAGTGGGCCCGGCTATTCCAATACCCGAAGCTGTAAAGGCTGAACCTGCACCGGTTACAATACAATTTTTAATGACATTGTTAGTGCTGCCCACTCCGCCCGATGTTGTGCTTATAAAGATTATACTCTCAGTTGAGGTACCTGATGTATTTATAACTGTCAGGTTTTTTGTTGTTCCGCCAATGGTATTAGAGCCGTCAATTATTACTTTATTGGCCCCGTACAGGTTAAGAATAAAGCTTGCAGAATTGCCTGTTATGGTGCTGCTCACCCCTGTATTCGGCTTTAGGGTAAGGGTATTTGCACCGGTGTTTGTATAGCCGCCAAACACAACCGGTGAATTGGTACCCAGGTTGTAGCTTGCGTCTGTGAGCAGGAAAGATACGTTACCACCTATTCCCCTTAAGTTCAAATCTGTTATTGCATCGGGAATTGTAGCATAGTTAGGGCTTGTATTACCTGTCCCTATAAGGTACGAGCCGGACAGGGCCGCTCCTACTATAGTAAATTTAGAGCCGGCATAACCTGAAGGCGCGGCAGTTATTGCAGTTGTGCTGCTTGCCGTTACACCTGCAGGGCTCGAGGCCAGGTTAGGAGATGCAGCTGCATCCTGCGCAACCACGAACCAGTTAATTACATCACCTACTGCAGCCGAAGTTTGCAGCAGCGAAAAATCTATTCCAAAGCTCCAGGTGCCGCTTGAGGCAGTGCCCGAAACCAGGGTGCCGGCCACATGCTTCCAGCCTGTGCCGGAAGAGCTGTTAGGGCTGAAAACCGTTGGTGAATCTGTAGATTTTTTGAAATACAGCTGGGGTACAAAGGTGCTTGTGTTTATACCGCTTACATCTGACATAGTAATGCCTGTAACCGTATAGGTGGCAGTTCCCGTTATGGCAGTGTTTGCAATTGCCGTGGCCGAAACTACGGGCGGGATCGCATCAGCCGCAACTTCAAACGCACCCATAGATGGTGTTGAAGCGTTGCGCGTAACAGAGAGTATATCTGTGGTAATACCGGCAACGGGGTTACCGGTTTGGTATGCCGGGCTGCCTATACTTAAAACAAGGTTAGCCGTTGTATTAAAAACAGGATCAACGCTTATGCTGTGGCTGCCTTCGGCCGTTGTTGTTCTCCAGTTAGATATGGCTGCTTTGTTGGTTCCGCTTGCAAGTCCGCCGGTCATGCCTGTGTTGCCTGCACTGAAGAAATCATTATAATCTGCGGTATAGCCGGTGAAGCTGCTCATGCCCGCGCCAATGGCATAAGGGGTGGAGGTACCACCGGTTAGAGCGTTTTGGAAAACGTTGTCTTTTAAATTCAGGGTCTGTGCATTGGATGCGCCAACTGCAAATGCAAATGTCGGCATTGAGCCGGTAGCTGTACCGCTCATATATACCGAGTTGTAGTACACATTGCTGGTTCCTGCGCTGCCGCTTATAAATATGCCTGCCGAAAAATCAGGTGATGTGCCTGTGGCGCCAACACCGTAAACTGAGTTGTTTACCACATTATTGGTACCAGTTGCAGTGTAGCTGATATAAATACCCACGCTCGAAAGAGTGCCGGTTCCTACAACTGAGCCTATCCTGTTACCGCTGATGGTCGAATTTATTACATCGCCTCCGTTGGTTGCCGATACAGTTGCGGTAGTTAAAGCTACAGAGCCAAGTGCAATACCTGCAGCATCGGCCGCAACGGTAACACCAGAGATGTTGTTATTGCTCACAGTCAGGCCTGATTCCCAATAGGCATAGATGCCTGCATAGCCTGCGCTTGTAACGGTGTTACCTGTAATGGTGTTACCGCTGTTTTTAGCAGCTGTTGAATTTCCTGCCGAATATATACCTACCTGCGCAGCCGATACAAGGTTGTTCTGCACGGTGTTGTTGTTGTTACCGTTGCCTGCCGCTGCTGCGCCGGTACGATCAAGTGAAATACTTGTTCCACCGAAACCAATACCATAAAGGGTACGGGTAGTTCCCGAGCCGGTTACAATACAGTTTTTAACAGTATTGTTTGTTGCGCTTACAGGTCCTGTTGCTGTGTTTACCCAAATTACTGCAGATGTGGTTGAAGTGGCAGTATTGGTAACAGTTAAGTTCTGCGTTGTGCCACCTGAATTGCTGCCGTCTATTGTTACATATTTGGCGCCGTTCAGGTTAATAATTGATGTGGTGCTGCTGCCGGTTATTGTGCTTGTTACACCGGTGTTCGGCTTAATTGTAACTGTATTATTCCCGGCATTTGTGAAGCTGCTGATGGTAAGCGGCGTATTTGCTGCCAGCGAATAGGTGGCATCGGTAAGCAGGAAGTTTACATCAGCGTTAATACCGTTTAATAACAACGATGTTATGGCCGCCGGCAGTGTGGCATAGTTAGGAGATGTTTGCCCGGTACCCACCAGGTAGTTGCCCGAGAGCGGTGTGCCGGTTATATTAAATAATGCAGATGCATAAGTGGGTGGGGCAACTGTAACTGTAGTTGTAGATAATGCGGTTGCGCCGGTTACGTTAGAACCCACATTGGGTGTGGCAGCAATATCCTGGGCCACAACAAAATAATTAATTACATCGCCCGGAACAGCCGGCGTTTGCAACAGCGAGAAATCTATACCGAAGCTCCAAACACCGTTGGTTACAGTACCTGAAGCCAGTGTGCCTGCCACATGCTTCCATCCGTTGGCGGCAGATGTGTTCGGAGAGAAGGTGGTTGCGGCGTCGGTGGTTTTCTTAAAGTAGAGCTGGGGAGCGTTTCCGCCGGTGGCCACACCGCTTAGATCGGTAATGGTTATGCCGGTAACTGTGTATGTGGCAGTACCGGTAATGCCTGTGTTTGCAATGGCTGTATAGGTAATAACAGGGGCGCCTGCGTCTACAGGTGTTTCGTATGCCCCCATTGATGGCACAGTGGCGCTGCGTGTTGTACCAATTATATCGGTAGTAACGCCTGCAACCGGGTTACCGGTTGCGGCTGCCGGGCTTCCCACATTCAGCTGCAGGTTTGCAGTTGAAATAAATTGA
>JAZKBN010000044.1:0-53516 GCA_040388605.1 Bacteroidota bacterium
TATTAGTGCAAACTATCTAGGCAAAAAATATGATCTTTTTTTCGGGGTGAGGTAGGGTAATGACCTTAACTCAACTGTTAATCAACACTTTACATCAAAATAAAACTTTCGGAAATGGGCTAAGTATTTTTTGGGGTGGCTGCCAACAGCCTTAAATTCATCAATCCGGAATTAAAGCGTTCCTTGGACTGCAGAAAGGTTAAGGCCTGGCAATGCCCATTAATTAAGATTCGAAAGACAAAAACGTAATAACATGGCCTGCTATTTGTATTCCTGGTCAATGGTTTTTGTTCAGCGCAGGCTGACCTATGTAGTTCCATGCAATATTTATAAATTGCCGATGTTACCGGCAAAGGGGGCACTCGCTTTAAAATCTATAAAACTAAACTTCGAAATTGAAACCCATTTTACCGGCAGGTATTTTAAGATTGTCAGGCATTGTGCTTATGCTTTTTGCTTTTTCATTTAACGGACTTGCTCAAAAGGGACTCAAAAAAAAGTATTCGCCCGTTGAAACCATGAACGGCGAACAGGCCACCGGCGCAAAGGCCATGAGCCGGCTCGACAGCCTGATTTTGCAGGACAGCCTGAATGCCAAATACTACCTCGACAAAGCCAATAACATCAACAGCCTGCTCGATAACCTTTATTCGAGGGGTTCTTACAGCAATTACATTTTTGCCGTATATTCCAAAGCCATAGACAGCCTGAAACATGTGGCCGTTATTAGCGCCGTACGCAGCATGGAACTGAATACCGGCATAGCTAACCGCACACGATGCCTGAAGGCCCTGGGCACCATTTACAGCTTCGACAGCGACTCTTTATATATGGTTCGGATGGCCAATGCGCTTGATACCCTCGGGTACAAGTTTCCTTACTATGCACATGGTATGCAATTGGGCCTTAACTACGGTAAAAATTTCCTGGTAGATATTAACTATACATTCGGAACAGTCAGGCCCAGAAACAAGCTGATTCATGAACCCGGCCAGTTTTCCGGTGTTTCAATTGGCTACGAGCTAAACCCGTTCAGCGTTTACGGCGGTTTTAAGCTCGGGGGCTTTTACAGCGCCTGGCCCTTTACATTTTACCTGAGCGGTGTTGTATTCGGTTCGGCAAGCTATGAGGTGGCAAACCCGCAAGGACCGAACGACAAAGGCAGCGGCTATTCGGCATTTTATATCAGGCCGGAAATAGGCTACAGCAACCAACACTTCCAGCTTATGCTGGGCTATAACCTGCGCGGTTATGACCATGATGTAAGCGACATAACGTTTAAAGGGGTAAGCAAGGCCACCAATACTGTTAATTTAGCTTTGCGATACAACCTTATCGGCAGGTTATACAACACCGCCAAAAGCCCTCATCGTGGTGAAAACCTGTTCAAAGGGTTTAAGCGAAAATATTAAAAACATAGCTTCGTTAATAAGAGGCTAAAAAAAAGGCGCATAATCCGGGTTGATACCGATTTATGCGCCTTCAGTTTGAAATGCTTCCTGTTATTTGACAAGCAGCTTAAGTACTTTTAAAGCTCCGCTCTTAGTCAGGCACTTAACCAGGTACATGCCTGCGGGCAAACCTTCTGTGTCAGCCGATAGGGTATTTGAACTATCAGCAGCAGGGCTTATTTTTTCAAACAGTACTTTCCCGCTTAAATCGCAGACAGTAATCAATTGCACTTTGCCCGATACTGTAAAGCTGCCGCTGCTTGGGTTGGGATAAAGGCTCACCTGCTGAAGTTCCGCATCCTGAGGCTTCAGGGCTGTGATGGTATAAGGTTTTTCGCCAAACCACGGGCGAATCATTAAAGCCCAATGCCCGGTATCGGCCTGCCATGTTCCGCTGTAGTTATAAAAGCCGCGACCATGGCTGTTCGTATTTACATCAAGGCCTACCTCAAGGGTATTCTCTAAGCCTATGCCCTGCTGGTAACCTATGTATATTGGCCCGTGGTGCACCGTTAAGGGGCGGTTAAGGCGATAAACCTGGTAACCATTGTTCTCGCCGGCATCATCGAAACCTACCTCGACATCCTGCCTGCGGAGAATATCACCATCCAGGTTATAATTAATGGTACCGCCTTCGGCTACATTTTTTAAGACCGCCAACCTGAAATTCAGGGCTGTGGCCAAGGAATCATCCGGACGGGCATTTTGCCAGGTACGCGGGAAATAAACTGCAATATGCGTAAGGGTATCAACCGTATCCACATCGAACCTATAGGCGAACCAGGCATTATTGCCGCCAACACTGCGGCTCAGCTCTGCTGTACCATCATCGTAGGCATAAAAATTGGCAAGGTGGGTAATGGTGGTAATGGTATCGTTGCTTTGAATGTGATTTGCCTGGCCTGTATCAGAAACTGCGAATTTTGCTTCAAGCGGAAAAGGGCGGCCGGCAGACCTTAAAAATGAATTCATAGTCCTAAACGGCGTAATAATTTCCAGCGAAAAAGTTCCTTCAAAGCCAATCTTGTCGGTAGCAGTACGGGTATAATATTCCCGGCCGTTAAACGGGTTCCTAAGGGAAACTTTTGTACCGAAAGACACTTCAGAAAGGCTGTCGGTGTTTTGCCTGAAGTGCTTGACCAAGGCTGCATTTACGCGCTGAAACTGGTTGGTATCGCCATATAATGCCTGGTTGTAAGGCTTGGCAGTATATTGTGCAAGCATGGACGGGGCAGCTTTATGAATAAAAACATCGCGAACGCCACCCGGATTTACCGTTAACAACCTGCGACTGAAATCACCATCGGCGGTGTAATTAATGTTTATGTAATCTACATGCCAGGTATCGTAGCTTACCCCGGTGCGGGAGCCGTAATTGATGAAACGAAAGGCAAAGTTCTCCAGGCGATTGGTATCCAGCTTAAAGATTTCATATTTAAAATCCATAAATGTGCCCTGCCCGAAGGCGCGCCAGATTGACAGCCATGTACTGTCGACACTACTCCAGGTTTGCAAAACCAAGGAATCTGTTAAATCAGGCTCACTTTGAGGTTGCAGGCCACCGGCCTGCCAGAAAAAGCTCATATACAAGTTGCTTTTAATGGCAGTAGAAAAGCGATCCATGCTTGCAATAGTACTGCTGGTAAGCGTATCACCACCTCCGTTATTTAACAGAGATTCGCTGTATGGCATTCCCCGTCCATCGAAATTATCGAAAACCATGGTGTTTTGAGTAGGGGGAGAATCGGCTGATCGGCGATTAATGGTGGCTCCCCCGCCCCTAAGCCAAAGCAGGGTATCAGGTATATAGCCTGAGGTTGTAAAGTCATCGAAAAAACCGTTTTTGTGCGAATGTTCTTCTATTTTTCTCCAACCGAAAGTGGAAGCTACGCTTCCAGTTCTGTTACTACCTCCCGGTTGTACATTACTGCCCAAACGAGCATTGTTATTTAACCCGGAATTTGCTGCGTTTTGAACCCCGTAAATATTTTGCAGCTCCGCAGTTTTAGAAAAATGCCTTTGCGGCGGAATAGCCCTGTTAAAAGGCTGTGCCGAAAGCATTGACGGCAGCAATAATGCAGGCAGAAAAATTAGAAGCCATGCCGCAGCTAACCTTACTGATGTTGTAAAAGTATATTTCATGAATAAGTGGCTACCGCAATAATTTCAAAAGGTACTGTCGGGCTATTTGCCGTCTTCGCCGGATTCGGGTCCGGCAGTTGGGTCGGTGCCGATAACCCACAAGTCCACAACGTCGCCGACTCTTATTTTATTGCCTGCAGCCGGGCGTTGCTTCAGCACCAGGCCCTGCTCACGATCAGGGTGGCTCTCATAGGTAATAGTACCTACCTGCAAGCTGCTTCCGTTCAGGGTAAGCTCGGCTTCATCCTGGGGCTTGCCTACCAGATCGGGCATATCAAATTCCTGGTTGCCCTGGCCGTCGCCAACAATTAAATCAATTCTTGCACCCTTTGGTACCAATGAATTTTCTGTAACAGGCTTACCATTGTATAAAGCCTGCAGTACCGAGTTTTGCTGTAAATCAGGCTTATACCTTATTTCTCCCAAAACCAGGCCGAAGCTTTCAAGCTCACCCTGCGCATTCAGCAGGCTGCGGTTAGCCAAATCGGGCATTTTTACGTTAGGCGGGTTTTTGCTGTTTATGGTAACGTAAATTTTTCTTCCCTGTTTCACATTAGCGCCCGACAAAGGGAATTGCGAGAATACAGTTAAAGGTTCTGCCCCGGGAACATAGGTGCTGTCTGATACAAAATACTCCAAATCACGCGTGCCGAGGAACTTATCAAGCTCAACGGTTTTCATACCCACAACGTTAGGTACAGTTATGGTTTGCCCGTGATTGGTGGTATAGGGCAGCCAACCGTAAAAAAAGGTAAGCACCAACAGCAAAGCCACCATTATAATAATAAGCAGATGCAACATTACATCGCGCGAAGTCTCCGCTTTCAGGTTAAACTTAGGCATTCAGAATTGGTCTTGTTTATAGCTGAACCTTTACATGCTGCCGCAGGCTTTTCATTATTTGAAAGGCATTTACGGGCAATTGCCGGTCCGGGTTCAAAATTACAGGATTTGAACGATTATTAAGCGATTTTCAATAGCCGGCAGCGTCCAGTGCTTTTTGGTATATGCGGGCGTTCTGCAAATGCTTCTGAAAATCGTCGGAGAAATTGTGGTAGCCGCTGAAATCTTCGCGGGCGCAGAAGTAAAGGTAGTTGTGCTTTTCAGGGCTTAATGCGGCATCAATGGCGGTTATGCTCGGCAGGTTAATGGGGCCGGGAGGCAGGCCATGGTACATATATGTATTGTAGGGCGAATCTTTCTGCTTATGCCCTGCCCTTACACGTTTAATGGTAAAATCTCCCACTGCGAAAACAACGGTGGGGTCGGCCTGCAGCTCCATGCCTTTGTTCAGGCGATTCAGGTAAACGCCGGCAACACGGGGCATTTCGTCGGCTTTCTTGGTTTCTGCCTCGGTAATGCTGGCAAGCACGGTAACCTGCACGGGACTTAAACCCAAGGTTTTGGCTTTGGCTAAACGCTCATCGTTCCAGAAACGCTTGTATTCCTTATCCATGCGCTTCACTAAGCCGCGGGCGCTTACGTTCCAGAACATTTCGTATGTATTGGGAATAAACATACATACAATGGTAGTGGTATCGAAGCCGAATTTGGAAACGCTGTCGGGATTATTGAGTATAGCAGCAATCTGTTCTGAAGAAGGCTCGAGTTTTTTATCGAGCATATCTATTAAGTCAGATTTCAGTCGCAGGTTGTTGAATGTAAGCTTTACAGGACTTTGCTGCCCGTTTTTAAGCATGCGAACCACCTGTAAGTTGGTGCTGTTTTCAGGAATAAGGTAGGCGCCCGGCTTTACTTTATCCTGGTAGCCCATGAGCTTGGCCATAAAGCTGAAGCTGAGCTTATCTACAAGGTAATTACCGTCTTTGAGGGTGTTGGCAACATCCATGTATTTGCTGCCTGTGGGTATGTACAGCATTTTTGGCCCCATACCAACCTGTAAGTTCGGGGTAAAGCAAATCTGGTAAGCGTAATAGCTGAACGATGCAAAGAAAAAAGCAACTACTATCAGTATTCCGACCTTGGTATTAGTCTTCATAGGGTGCAAAAATAACAAAACAATGCTGCCGGTTTAACACCCTGCCCAAATCGTTTTAACAATCCGAATATTTATTGATGTAAAGCATGGCCGGCATTTGCACGAACTAAAGAAGCATACACACTATAAACGCCATACAATGCAAGCGTGCCCTATTGCCGTTCATTACAAATGCGCCTCAAACAACTTTACAACCCTTTCCAAATCTTCGGGGGTATCTACCCCATGGCTTTCATGCTCTGTAACTGCGGCGGCAATGCGGAAACCGTTTTCAAGCCAGCGCAACTGTTCCAGGCTTTCTGCTTTTTCAAGGGTCGATTGCGGTAAGAGGGTAATGGCTTCAAGGGCTTCGGCGCTGTAGCCATAGATACCGACATGCTGAAAATAGGTATGGCTTTGCAACCAGAAAGCTTTGTCGACATTACGCAAATAAGGAATTACCTGCCTGCTGAATGCCATTGCCTGCCCCGTAGTGCCTAAGAGCACTTTAACAGTATTGGGGCTGAACAGGGTTTCCTCATCACTGAAAACACGGACAAGGGTGCCAATGTCCGGTTTTTTGTCAGCAAGCAGGCGGGCAAGGGTATCAATCTGCTTAGGGTGAATGAATGGTTCGTCGCCCTGTATGTTTATTATATAATCATATTCTTCGCCCAGGAGGGAAAATGCTTCGTGGCAACGGTCGGTGCCGCTGGGGTGGTGCTCATTGGTTAAAACGGCTGTTCCGCCAAAGGCAAAAACTGTATTTGCAATCTGTTGGTGATCAGTGGCTACAATAACCCTGCTTAATAATTCAGCCTGAATGCAGCGCTCATAAACACGCTGTACCATAGGCTTGCCGGCAATATCGGCAAGGGCTTTAGCCGGGAAACGCGTGCTGGCATAGCGGGCGGGAATAATGCCCAAAATACGCGGGAAAGTTGTTTGATTCGCTGGGTTTAAACTTTTTTCAGGCATGGCTAATTCGATATGCGCATTTTATGATGGCCCAAAATTAAGCCGAATTATTGGTTTGGGTTTAACATACGTATTTTGAAATCATGGGAGCAGAAAAATAAACAGCCCTATTATTGGGTCAGCAGAATAATACAATTCTAATATTAAGCGTTCTCGAATTGCACCGGAAATGCCGGTGGCTTGAATTCATTTAAATCATTCATTCAAATGAAAAATTGCGTTAAAATAATCTTATCGACCGGCATCCTAATCTCCTTGGTAGGGTGCAGCAAAGGAGGCCATGAAAATTCCGATGCTGATAAAGCAGGAGAAAGTAAGCCGCAGGAACTGCGCATGTATCCGCCTGAAATAAAAGCTGATGAAGAAGTAATTGCAGGTTCTCCTGTATCAGGTTCAGGATCTAAATCTGCTGCCGATACAGTAAGCCTGAAGCAGATGCCGGTTAAAACAGGCTATATACGTTTCCGGGTAAAAGATGTAAGCCGTGGTAATGCCGAGATTGAAAAGATAATTTCAGAATACAAAGGCATGCTTCTGTACCGAAAGCTGGAATCTGAAACAACGCCGGCGAATACCATCAAAATATCTGAAGATTCGGTAATGATAGTTTCATCGGTAAGCCCGAAAGCAACACTAACTGTGAACATACCCTCTGCTAAGCTGCCTGAATTTTATAACAGAATTGCCGCCATTGCTATACAGGTTGAAGAAAGCGAGCTGGAGATTACAGATAACAGCCTCGAATATTTTGCCAACAGGCTGAACACCGCAAGCAATAATGAATATGCAAGCCGAATGGGTCGCCTGAAGCCCAGGCAAAGCACCGAGGAGGAAATTCATGAGCAGGTAAATGCCAACATTGAAAACAAGATATCAGCCATGCAAACTGAGAAAGATGTAAACTTCAGCACGGTGCGCCTGTTCATGAGCCAAAGGCCATTCGCACTGAAGGAAACCGAGGTTGATGCCAATATTGCCGGCATTGGGGCGCCCGGTTTTGGCAAAAAATTTATAGGCGCATTTAGCTCCGGGTTATCGCTCTTTGCGGATGCGGTTTTGTTAATTGCCAACCTTTGGCTGTTTATTGCGAGCATAATTATATTGGTATTTGCTTATAATCGCTATAAAAGAAGACGATTATACACCAACAAGGGAACAGTATAATCACTAAATTTCCGAAGTTGCACCCGGGCTGCTTTTTCGGCGGCCCGGGCATCTTTATAACCTTTGAATATTCCGCTGATGGCAAGCCAATCTGAATTAAAAACCGGTACCAATATTTCATTAAAAGGCGGTGAGTTTGTTATTCGCGAAAGTAACCCTGCGCTCACTTTTATTCCCGAAGAATTCAATGAAGAGCAAAGGCTTGTAGCCCAAACCACGCGCGAATTCCTGGATCGTGAAATTACACCTAACCTTGAACGCATAGATCAGCAGGAGCCCGGCCTTGTTGAAAGCCTGCTCGATAAAGCCGGAGAACTTGGCTTATTAGGCACAAGCGTACCTGAAGCTTACGGCGGTTTCGGTATGAGCTTCGTAACCTCTATGCTGGTGGCTGAGATATTAGGTCGCGGGCACAGCTTTGCGGTTACTGCCGGCGCGCACACAGGCATTGGCACCTTACCCATTCTTTACTACGGCAACGATGAACAAAAAAGCAAATACATACCCGGTTTGGCCGACGGCAGCATAAAAGCCGCCTATTGCCTCACCGAGCCTGATTCAGGCTCAGATGCCAATTCCGGTAAAACCAAAGCCGTTCTTAGCCCCGACGGGAAGCATTACCTGCTCAGCGGGCAAAAAATGTGGATAACCAATGGCGGCTTCGCCGACCTGTTCACCGTTTTCGCTAAAATGGAAACCGACGGGGTACCCGATAAAAACCTGAGCGCCTTTATAGTTGAGCGCAGTTTCGGCGGTATCACCATGAACCCCGAAGAGCATAAAATGGGTATAAAAGGCAGCAGCACCCGGCAAATATTCTTTAACGACTGCCCGGTACCTGTTGAAAACCTGCTTTCCGAAAGGGGTAACGGTTTTAAAATTGCCGTTAACATACTAAATATTGGCCGCATAAAGCTGGCAGTTGCCACCATTGGCGGCAGTAAAAATGTGATTGACATGTGCGCCGGGTATGCCCTTGAACGTAAGCAGTTCGGGGTAAGCATAAGCACATTCGGGGCCATACAATTTAAACTGGCCGAAATGATGGTGCGCACCTGGGTAACAGAGGCTGCCACTTTCAGGGCCACGCAAAATATAGATGATGCCATGCAGGCCTTACGCGAGCAAGGTATGCCTGAAGCGCAGGCCAAGCTCAAAGGTATTGAGCAGTTTGCCATTGAATGCGCCATCTTAAAAGTACATGCATCGGAAGTATTAGACTATGTTACCGATGAAGGCGTGCAGATTTACGGCGGCATGGGGTTCAGCGCCGAAGCGCCCATGGATCGCGCTTACCGCGACAGCCGAATAAACCGCATTTTTGAAGGCACCAATGAAATTAACCGCATTCTTGCCCTGGGAACCCTTATTAAACGCGGCATGAAGGGCGAGCTTTCACTTTTGCCTGCCGCAATGGCCGTAGCTAAAGAACTCACCGAACTGCCCGATTTCAGCGAGCCGGAAGGCTTCTTAGGAGCAGAAAAACGTGCCGTTGCCAATTTTAAAAAGGCATTTTTACTGGCTGCCGGCGCAGCCGCCCAAAAGCTGGGCCTTGCCCTGGATCAGCAGCAGGAAATAATGATGAATCTTTCTGATATACTTATAGAGGTATATGCATCGGAATCGGCATTGCTCAGGGCCTGGAAAATTGCTAATTTACAAGGCGAAGCAGCCGCCGAACTGCCCCTTGAAATTCTGCGGGTATATATTGACAGTGCAGCCCAACGTATTTCGGCATCTGCAAGAACTGCCATAAACGGCTTTGCAGAAGGTGATGAGCAACGCATGCTGCACCTGGGTATTAAACGCTGGACAAAAGTACCTAACCTGAATACAGTAGCTGCCCGCAGGAAAATTGCGGCGGCGGTTTTGGCTAAGCAGGGGTATCTGGAATAAAGAAATAAAAAAACTGTAAATGCCGGACGCTGAACCTGATGAACTCACTTATAACTTGCCAAACCCTGACCATATTAAAATCAGTCAGGGTTTGGCAATTGTGTTTAACACGGGCAATACTTACCGGGTAATGCGGCATAGACATTAAAAAGCATAGCCCACATTAAGCCGCAGATTAGGCAGGTAAATTATGCCTGAGGTTTCGTTAGAATACTCGCCCGGCCCCAAAGGTCCCACTTTATTATAGCCGATAGCAGGCCCGCCGGAAAGGTCAATCACTATACCTTTCTTTAGCACCCATTGGTAGCCAATAACAGCACCGGCCATTATTGTGGTAGCTTTTCGCGATGGCAGGAAGCCACCCGATGAATAAGCTAAGCCCGCAAGGGGCCCTAAATAGAAACCTTTAGGTGCCGGGGCATCACCAACATAAAAGCGGAGCTCCGGCATAATACCCACTGCAAACCCCAAAGGTTTTCCATCAGTAAACAAATTCGATTCGGCCGCACCAATATATGTACTTACCTGTAAAGATTTAGAACTGTCTAATACACGCTCATAGGCGACGCCCAGGCCGGGAATCAGTACAGCAAACGGATCAAGCTTAACCACACCCCGCTTTTGTGCCACAGCAGGTTCATGTGAGGGAATTGCCTGTTGACTTTGGGCCTTAGACTCTAAAACCGCAGCAAGCAGGCAGATAATTATAAGAACAGAAAATGATTTAGAATATATAAACATGGTTTTTTTAATTGAATCAGGTGAAATAAAAATGAAGCGTACTATAAATCAGAAACTATAGCCAAGTGAGCATCCTCCCATACCGGATGGTCTGAAGCCGTTATTAATTATAGGTGAGCTCTTATAGGCAAATTCATTTTGCCAGGTTTTATCATACATGGTGCCTGCTCCGCCGAATAAGTCAATGGTAAAGCCACGTTTTTTAATCCATTGGTAACCAAAAACGACTCCGCCGCCGAAAGAGTGCATTTCAGCCTCTGCATCATAGTTTCCGGTTGCTTTATCGTGCCTGTACCTTGCATATAAGCCTGTATAAAAACCAATGGGACCTACCGTTGAATTAAAAGGATAATAACGAATTTCAGGCGTATAGGCGGTGCTGGTACCTCCCCAGGTTTTTAAAATCGAGAAAAGTTCAAAATCGGTAAAATAAACAACCGAGCTAGATGTATAAGTTGCCTGGATTGTAACCCGCTTATTAATTGCGTATCCATAGGTTAAGCCCGGCCAAAAGAGGTTAGCACTTACTTTTACAGTATTCCTGCGCCAACGGGCCGGGGTAGCTGTTGCCGGCGCAGGAGAAGAGCCTGTACCCATAACAACCGGCTTACCGGAATCAGGCCTGTTTTCGGCGGGTAAATCTGAACTCTGCTGCCCTTTAACACCAAAAGCAACAAGGCAGAAAAACATAAGAACTGAATAGGTTTTAGAATATATAAACATGGTTTTTAATTGTTTAATGTGAAATAAAAATGAAGAGCACTTTAAATCAGAAACTATAGCCAAGGGAGCAGCCGCCCATGCCGGATGGCCTGAAACCGTTATGAACTATTGGGGCATGCTTATAAGCATTTTCACTTGTCCAGGTCTTATCATGCATGATGCCAACCCCACCGAAAACATCTAATGTAAAGCCTTTTTTTGCTATCCATTGGTAGCCTACTACTGTGCCTCCGCCAAAAGAGTGCATTTCAGCTTTTGAATAATCGGTAGTTGAAGGTCCGATAAAGCCCCAGTTAACAAACTCTCCTGTTGCCTCATCATGCCGATACCTTGCGTATAAACCCATGTAAATTCCTGCCGGCCCTCTTGGGCCTTCCATTGCATAATAACGAACTTCAGGGGTATAAGCTGTGCTGGTACCACTCCAGCCACCAAAAAGCTGTATCCAATCGTCGGTAAAATAAACAAAACTACTTGTGTATACATTGGCCTGCAGCGCAATGTGGTTATTTAATGCAAAGCTGTACGTAATGCCCGGCATCAGGAGATTTGCACTGAATTTTATAGAATTCCTGCGCCAATGAGTTGGTGTTGCGCCGGGGCTGTGCTGCAAACCCGTAGTATTTGAAGTCCTGTTTATCTCAGCCGCCGGCACTGCCAGCGTTTCTGAACCTGTTTGGGCATAAGAATCAGGGCCGGGAAGTAACAACAATACGACCGTGGCAACAGATAAATGAATTAGGTTGTTTAATTTTAACATGGCAGTTTATAAAAACAATGTGTAGAGATTTAATACAGATAACGCTTAAAAACATTGTAAACATAGGCACATCGCCACATAAACCAATCACATGATTAATCGCACTTATTGAACTGTATATATGCGCGGCTTAACTGTAGCTACAGCTTATTATGGCATTACAAAAAGAGCAAGCCAATAAAAAAGGAAAGCCGGATTAGGATTATAGTAACGGTATAGGTTTACAGGTTAAAAAATTGGGCAGCCTTGCGCATTGTACTTAAAATTCTACTCCGGGTCCGCCGGAAACATGCTGTCAGGAGCTTCAAGCCCGAGGCTTACAATTTTTAATCCCCTGTTACCATTCGGTACCGATATGGCTACAGATTCACCGGGCTTCAGCTTAGCAAAATTATGCCTGATCCATTTCCCGGAAACTGTTTGGCACCAAATTCTGGCCTTAACAGCATCTTTACAGGTATTGGTAACTTTAAATGAAAAAACGAACACCTTGGTGGTGCCTTTCAGCTTCCTGTTTGAAATAACAAGGCATTGGCTTCCAGGTTCTGTTTGGGCAGATAGCGCTATTTTGCAACATGAAATTGTATCAGCAAAACAGGCATTAGCAACAAACACTTGCATAAAGCTAAATACATAGACCAGCCCAATCTGCCTTAACGGTTGTTTAATAAACATGTCGACCCGCATTATTTCAACATAATTGGTAAAGTTTCAACAACCTCTTTCCTGCCATCGGAAAGGTACACTTTCACTATAAATTTGTGAATGCCTTTCCCGCTCAAGGGTGGCGATTCAGTCAACAGGAAATCATATTTATTAATCAGTTCGCCCTGTTCGGAATAGTTTCTGCGGCCGGTACTGGCCAGAAATTTTTGAATTGTGGTGTATCGGTATGGCTCCGAAAAATTTCCGTTATAGAATTTAAAGTAAGACGTTATTTCTGAACTATCAGGATGGATAGTATCGAATGCGTACACAGTAAAAATTTGCAGGTCGGTAATACTGTCTTTGGGGAAGTATTTTAACGGGGGTTCACATTCACAGTGCATAGCATAAGCCGGAGCAGTAAATAAAGACGGTACCTGAAATTGATTTACGGTAAGCAATTCAGTATTCATATTTAATCGAATACCAAAAGCCGGTTTAGCAATAGAATCAAGCATGTAAACCACGGAATCTACAGCTTTCATGGTTAAACTTACCGGGTCTAAAACAGAATCTAAAGGATAAACAATAGAGTCAAGTTTTATAAGAACAGGTTCAGCGCCGCTGTTATCGAGGTGAGAAAGGCTAAAGCTCTTATGGGTGTATTTCTTATCTACTGATACCCCGCAATTGCAGCAAGCCACCAAAAGCTCGGCCGATACGGCAAACAGGAAAAGGAAAGCTAATTTCTTGATCACAAAAAGAAGTGTTAGTGAAGCGAAACATGTGCCGCAAAGCCGGTAAATTCTATGATTAAATGCACCGAAGGCAAGTTAACCAAAAGTTCAACTGTCTACAAATAGGCGGGCTGTTAACACGACCCGGCCTTACATGTCTTTGCGATTACAGAATACCAAAATAAGCCCGGCACCCCATTTAAAGTTGAAAGTACTGCCTTTTAAATCTATTTCCTGCTCCGACAAACTCATTCCGGTTTCCACATCTTCCAGCTTTCTTGTATAGCTGAAATGCGGTTCGCAATAAGTAACACCGAGATCAAGGTTCAGGAAAAACTGCTTTGCAAGCTTGTACCCGCCTGAAGCTGATAATCCCATTGTGAACACATCGCTCGAATACTTAAACTTGTCGTTTGTTTTGACATTTAGAATCTTATGCGTGTTTTTCTCCTTCAGGTAAACCCAGGAAGGTGTTATATCAAAAGATGTACTGCCGATTGAGAGTTTCGGGTAAAAGTACCATCTCCTGTTTTCAATCCGGTAAATAAGCCCCGCATTGAGTCGCAGAGAATGTCCCCCGTAAATCAGCGGTTTGAAATGCGTTGCCGATTCGGGTAATACGGCATAATAATTATCGCCATAAGCAGTTTTCAGGTCCGCTTTAAAATCCTCCCCGTTAACCTTAATATAATCAGAAAAGCAAATTTCCTCATTCGCTTCAATACCCCAGTGCTTCGAGAAAAAGTATGTCAGGTTAAAAAGATGGATATAAACGGACCGGTCCTGGTATGCGCCGAGGTTATTTTTAAATGCGGTTTTGAGCGTTTGGGGACCAATACCAAAATCTGCACCCACAACCGGGCGGTACTGCCATTTGGATGAATAACTCCAATCATCTTCCTGCGCACAAGCACAGAAGCTGTACAGCAGCGTGAGAATAAACAGTATTGCCTGTTTTTTCATTATTTCAGCAGGATCTCAGGTGTGAAAAGATTAAATGCTTTGCCGTTCGAGAGGCTTATTTTAACATTAAAGCTATACCTGCCCCGTTGTGCAGGAGGGACCATTAAGAGCAAATCATAATAATCTTCAGGCGTGCCGTCATCATCAGTATAATTAAGAAAATGGTTGAACAGCTTCTTCATGAAGGCTATTTCATAATAAGAATAACTCGCATGCCTGTTTCGAAAGTACTTAAAGCATGTGGTAATATCAGATCCGGCCGGGTGGGCATTGTCAAAGTTGCTAAGCGTGATAATACTGAAGCTTGTAACAGTATCTCGCGGAATATTGGTAAAAGGCGGTTCACATTCGCAGCTTGTTGCAAGCGCAGGTGAAAGGAACAAAGAGAAATTTTTCTTCGCGGCTGAGGCTACCACTTCAGTTTGCGACAACAGACGAATGCCGTAAGCGGTTTTCAAAAGAGAATCGGCATTTGAAACAAAGAGAGCCGGCCCGCTGTTGTCGAGGTTTGCAACCTCGAATTGCTTATAAGTAAAATGAGTGTAAACTGTATTGCCACAATCGCAACAGGCAATAAGGAACTCGGCCATAAGGGCCAATGTAAAGAGGAAAACAATTTTCTTAATCATAAAAACACCTGTTAAACTGCTGAAAATAAGACTGCGGTCTTAACGCCTATAAACCATTCATTTTGATAGACATGGTTTATAAAGCAGGCAATATAAAAAAGTCCTTACGACTTTTACGTAAGGACTATATTTTTTATCAGAACGAGAATGTGATACCGTAAAGTATATGCCTCGGGGTCATAAACCTGGCGGGGTTGCCGGGTGGCGTGCCTGAATCTCTCGGACCTGAATAAACCGGATCGCGGTCCTGGCTGTCGAGCGGATCGCCGTAGGCATAAGCACGGCCGGTAACCGGGTTTATTATTTGTGCGTTCTTATTATTAAAAATATTATCTATCTGTACCGATGCGCTTAGCTGTGCGCCGAATACCTTGAAGTCGCGGGTAATTTTAACATCGGTCCAGAACCAGTCAGACCCGATTTTGGTATATGGCTGCGAAGTTATAGGCTGGTACAGAACTCTGCCGAGGTCGTTTTTATCATAAGCCTCTTCCGGGGTATATCTTAAGCCCGATTTATAGGTAGCACTCACAAACATGCGGAAACCTTTCAAAACGAAATTGCCTATTTTCCAGGTTTCGTCCGGCATAAAAATCAATGTCGACTTAAAATCATAAGGGCGGTCAAATGCCAGGTATTGCTCGCGGGTAAGGTCTACTGCCCCGTTGGTTACAATCTGGTTCTTAGATTCAAGAGATGAATTGCTCTTGCCCCTTGCCACTTGGAAGGCAGCATTAAATGCAGTGCGTATAACCTTGCTTACGCGGTAGTTCATACCAATTTCGAGGCCGCGAACGCTGGCATAATCCTGGTTAACCAGGAAAGTACGATCAGTATAAGTACCGGAGTTATAGCTGAGAACGCGTTTCGTGGTTGAAACAGCGTAATCGAAATAATCTTTATAGTAGGCGGTAACTGTAATGCCGAGATCGCGGGTTATTTGACTCTTTATACCCAGTTCATAGCTTACAGCCACTTCAGGGTTCAGGTTGGGATTACCCAGGTTGGCAAGCTGAGAGCGGTTTTGATAAACAGGGTCGAGGCCGGCGTAAATGTAACGGGGGTGCTGCAAACGCATGCTGTGCCCGTAGTTGAAATACATTACATTATTTTCTGTTACGGGGAAAGATACACGCAGCTTTGGCAGCAGTCGCATTTTATACCTGCGACCATCGGCAAACTTAAAGCTTTGAGAAAGGTAATCTTTACGGGTGGCATCGTCTACCGGGGCCAATGGATTGTTAATGGCGTCATCGGCAAATTTACCGTAGCTCCAGTATTCCATACGGGCGCCTATAACAGCAATAATACCCTTATACTTAATTTCATCCTGCAGGAAAAAGTTGCCGGTTGAAGGCTTTACACTCCATACATCGGAACTTGACCCAATGCTGCTGCTTGGGGTGGAGGAGCCATCTGCCAGCTTAATAGGGGAGCCTACCCAAGGCGATGTAACATCTATCCACTGCAACTGCTGCTCTTTGTGCTCCTGCCCGAGGGTAAGAAAGTGCAGCTTGTTATTGCTGTAATGGGTGAATTTGTATTTAACGGTGTATTCCTGCACATAATGGTCGTGCCAAACGGTGCTGATACCGCCGTTGTTATACAGGCCGGGACCGGGAAGCACAAAACGGTAATCAGCAAACTGCAGATCGGGGTTAAAGTGCGCAGGGTCAAAAACCTGAACCGGGTCTGTGGTTACAGAACGCGGGTCATAAATACGATCCTGTGTGGAATCGCGGAAGGGGCGGCCATTTGCATCGGCACGGAGGTTGGTAAACAGGCGACCAAGGCTAACATCTAAAATCCAGGTCTTGCCCAGCTCGTGGTGCAGGTTAATGGCAGTCAGATTGCTTTGGTGGGTATAAGTGGCGGCTTTCTCCAAATCCTGCGAAAATGCCCATTGTAAGCCGGGTTGCATAATTTGGTTAAAACCCACAATTTGCAGGGTGCGCGAGTTTTGGTTAATGGCCAGGCTGTGCTGGTTGGTAATTGTAATACGGGTTCTGTCGCTGAATTTATAGCTTAGTTTAATGGTGTTTGCCCAGCTGTTATCTTCGCGTGGAGCCAATGTTTTACTGTCGCTTAGAATGGAGCTTTTGAGGCTGTCGGCTGTAATGCGGTAATAAGTATCGGTAAGCTGCATGTTGCCGCTCACGAAATACTTGAGACGGTTGCGTGTACCGGGTACGGTTCCGCCTACGTTCAGCTCCGCCATATCGGTATTCCAGGCCGAACCGGTCATTTTATTGAAGCCGAAATTATCGCGCTGCCAGCTGCCGCTAAAGCTTGTTTTGTCGCCGCCTTCCTTAATCTTAGTAAGAATAATGCCTGAAGTGCCATTGAACTCGGCATCGGAACCACCTGTTACCACAGTAACATCCTGAACCGAGCCTGAAGCCACATTCACACCAAAGCCTGTTCCCGCCAGGGGATCCTGGGCATTAATGCCATCTACCAGGTAATTGGTTTCATAAACACGGCCGCCGCGAATCTGTAAGCCGTCAGGTGAAACCGAAACACCGTTTTGCAGGGCAGCCACATCCTGCACATTGCGCACATTCATTTCCTTAATATCAGCAGCACCAACGGTAACCTCGCTTTTGCCGCTTTGCAGGTCTACAACTGCCTTTTCACCTATAACCTCTACTTCGGCCATAGTGGTTTTGCTTTCGTTCAGGGCAATGTTTAAAAAAGTTTCCTCGTCTTTCTTAATCCTGATACCGGTAAACTGCTTGTCCTGGAAACCGACAAAAGAAACACGAATGGTATAATCGCCGTGCTTTATATCTTTTACCACATAATTGCCATCAAGATCTGCAACCGAACCTTTATAGGTACCTACTATGGTAACTGTTGCGCCGGTAAGGGCATCACCGGTTAGCTTGTCGGTTATTTTGCCTTTCAGGGTTCCGTTTTGCGCAAACAGGATTTGCGGTAAAAAGATAATTGCCGCCAAAAGCATAAAAAAACGGGAGCAGCCCGGGTTCGGACCAATTGACGAACCCGGCATAAAACCATTTGACAGGCTTATACGAGATGCGTTCCCGGAAAGATTTTGAAGTACAGTTATTTGCATGGTGTGCAATTTGGCTCTTTAGGAAGACCGGGTTTCGGCCGGGCAGTTTTCCTTTCGGAAAGCAATTAAATACCATTTAATACCTGCTTAAGAACCCCGATTTATCAGGGCCATTAAGCAGAACAGGTATTATTACCAGTTAAAATCGTCGTTAAGTATTTTATCGAACAGGGTATTTACTTTGCCGGGGGCATTAAAGAGCTGCAAATCTGCGGCAATAAATACGTAGTTGAGCTTCCCGTTATCGTAGCGCTGGCGAAGGGCCATAGTGTTGCCGCCGCTCCATGTACTTGTTACAGGAGATACAGTAATTTTACTGATTGTGAATGCCTGCTCACCATTACCTTGGATATTAAATACATCTAAGCCGGTTAAGGCTGAACGGCCGGTATAGGGCATTTCAGGGTAGCCGGTATTTAAAGCCGGAACTAAAGAAGCATCGCCGGGATATATCCTAAGGTCAGGATCATTCTTACCTAAAAAGCCTGTTACAGGAATAAGGGCATAGAAGGTTGAGTTGCTTGGCAATGCGCCTGCGCGCGTTGGCAGCCTGCTGATAATAAGTAGTTTACCCCCGTTATTTTTGTAATTTAATAATGCACCGGCATGGTATTCAAGCACAAGCTGCGTAGTATCTCGTTTGTTCAGGCTTTTGTTTACCTCACCAAGGAACACCACTTTTTTATACAGGCCCAGTGTAACCTGCATATTAGCAATGGGGTAATAGGGAAGGTTTTTGCCTCCTCCTGTTACCAGGTCCCAATAATCATAGCCTAGGGGTGCTGCAGATGCAAGGGCCGGGCCATACACATCAAAAGGTGCAGGGTCGCCGGAGGCATGCTTGCCGCTGTTCGCGTTTATAACCATTAAGTCTGATTTCTTAAGGGTAACAAAGTAAGGCTTTGTGCTGTCTGTTTTACTGTAAGCGCGGCTTTGGTCGCGGTTACGCATGTAAACAGTATTAATGGCACCCGGCTTCCAGCCCGAAAGTTTAACGGGGGTTGATATTCCGCCGGCGTTTTTGGTAATAAGTACAGGTACGGCTCCGCCATAAATTATAGCGTTGCCTTCTGCGGGCGAAGCAGGATTTTCGGCTACAATGCTCAGCAGGCTGAATCCTTTGGGCAGGCTTACCCAATTGCCGTTGTTGGCTTTTACCTCAACGGTATCCCATGTATCGTCGCCGTCTAAATCGCTGCCTGTCCACGGAATGGTGATCACATTTGTAACGGAATCGGTTTGGGCCATGCTTGACGCCTGTATTTTCAATACCGGGGGTGTGTTACGCAATGGAAGAATTAAAAGTGCAGGGCTTGGGTCACCTTGTCCGTTTCGGTCAAATGCCTGGGCATAAAACCAAATACGGTTTTTGTTTTCGCTTATGGTGAAGCGGAAGGCAGAATCGGAACGGGAAATTAAAGGGGTTTTAGCCAGTTCGGCAACAGGATCAGCTATGGGTCCGTAGGTCCACATAACGCGGTAGCCGGTTACTATGCTTGTTTTGCTGTTTCCGAGCCAACGCATGGTGAGCTTGGTTTGCCAGGGCTGTGCCCCGTTAAGGATTATACTGTCGAACTCAAGCCGCGTATCGGGAGCATCGGGCAGCAATACATTGCCATCGGGCTTACAGCCGGCGGCTAAAAGTATAAAAAGAACTAATGTGCTGTATAGTATCCGCAAAATTTGGGGGCGGTACAATGGTTAAATGAGTTGTTTTTTGAAACCTCTAAGGTTTTCAACACTAGGCGTCCGGGTCGAATTTTTATCTTGTAAAGATGGCAATTGCCCGGCCTGATAATGCCGGGATAGGGTTTATTCCGGTTAATGCCTGAATGAATATACCTGTCGCCGGCAAGTCTTGCACAGCGACAGGCTATTCAAAATTCCAGGTTCGTTAATTCAATTAATACCTACGGGGTATTAATAAACCACTACCCTTGTACGGTATGCTTTTTCGCCTTCGGCCTGAACATTTATAACATAAACTCCGGCAGCAAGGTTGCTGATGTCCATTGAAGATTGTGCGGCACTGCTTTGCATAACTTTAAGCGTTACACCGGTAAGGCTGCTGAGCGAAATGCTGTGATTCTTACCTGCAGTTTTAGTGGCAACAGTAAGTTTACCGGTTGCAGGGTTAGGGAACAGGCTGTAGCCGGCTGCTGTAAAATCTTTTGCAATGCCGGTGATAAATGCATTTTGGAAATCGCTTGTATTACGTGGCATAACCTTTATAGTTCCGAAAGACTGGAATATAAGGCCGGACACTGTATTTGCTTTATCGCCGTACTGAACTATGTGAGGGTTGCTGGCTGAATACTGGAACTGCCTGTAATAATTACCGGTTATATTGGTTGCATTCAAAGAGCTGAAGCTTGTTGCGCTTTGACGGCCGGTCAATATAATTACACCACGGCTGGCGTTACCAGGGTCAGGGCCCATGCGGTATTCGCCAAAGTTGGTGCCGGGAGTAATAACACCGGATGAGACTACCACGTTGGTATCACAAACGTAAAGGGTATCGCCTACAGGGCTGTGTACTTTTACGTAAACACCTTCATACTTTTCGTTAAGCAAAGCATTGTAAGAGTTCATTTCATCTGAACTCAGGCTTAAGGGTGTAAGCTGCGTAGGTGTGGCAGTAATTACAGATGCCTGGGTAATATTTACCAGTGAGGTCATTACATTGCGCCATTCAGATACAATACCTGTAACACGAACTTTTTGACCGATTGTGAACGCTTCCACATCAGGATTACCGGGTTGAAGCCAGATTCCGTCTAATGCCGATGCTGTGGGAGATTGCTGAATGAAAATAGTACCCAGGTTGGTGCTGTCGAATTGTGAAGTTACGTAACCGTTCAGTGTTACAGTATCTGCCTGTATTGCACTTCTGCCGGTGGCATCTAATGAGAATTGTACATCAGAAATATGCGTACCATCGCTATGAACGAAATAGCCGATTGGTGCTGTATTACCGGGTACGTTCGGAAAATTGGCAACCTGGTTGTTTGCATCAGTGGCAGACACATAATATTTCACATAAGTGCCATCATCATAACCCGGAAGCTGAACCGTATAAGTACCTGTGGTTCCAACCTGGGTCATATCTGTTGAAGTATAAGTAGTAAGGTCACCGGTAGTGTACCAAATCTTAGCGCCGGTTACGGTGCTGTTAGCAGAAATTATGCGGGCTGTAACGGTAGGCTTTTCCTGTGCCGCAGGCGTGTAAGGTGTACGGTGAAGACTGCCGATGCTTGGGGCTGCCGCACCCAGTACAAAGTGAGAAGCATCAAAAGGCGCTAATGTGTACCCCCTGTTAAAAGTACTTGTAACAGGACAGTTATTTTTTTGGTGAATAATAATGCCGCTTATGCCGGTATAACGATCTCCTACATTGGGTGCAATCCAACCATTACGGGTACGCATGGCAGCAAACCTGTCGTTCACCTGCATAACGTTCCCTTGTGCATCTTGAATGTCGAAACGCCAACGCTGTTCCTGGGTTGTCTGATCAGTAAAGTTTGAAGTTGCGGTAACAATTACATCACGAAAATTAACATAAGCACCTTCGTACTGCTCGCCGGTAGGCAGAACATTATATCCGTTGGCATCATTGAAAACGCCTATGCTCAAAACCTTAGGTTGCGGGGCAGGGCCGGTGCGGCCAATTACCTGTACACCATCAGGGTTAGGCACAATTTGGGTTTCAGATTCGCCGTTAGCAGGGGTGCTGCCAAGGAATTCCTGCATGCGGCCGGTTATTTCAACCGTATCGCCTTCCACGAGGTCAAGTATATCAGATGGGCTGGTTGGGTTTGCTGTATTGGGACGCACACCCAAGGTGCTGAAAGGGCCGTAATCATTAACATCGTGAATCCAGATTTGGCGGTTGCCTACACTGGTGGTTTGGGCAATGCCGCCTTTTACCATTACAATGCCGCGCACCTTTACAACAATGCTGCTTGGCGTACCCAGAACATCGCAATAAGCGGGATTAGGGCGATCGTCGCAGTTAGACAAATCCTGGCCGGGCCAAGTTTGCAAATCGTGCACTGAAACCAAAGGCTGAGCTATGGCTGCACAGGCGAAAAACGCACCGGCGAGGGTAAGTATTACTTTTTTCATAGTCTTAATAAAGAGAACTAATTGAGCTGTAGTATATTATTTTCGTAGGTGTGTTTAATTCTTGCATTAAACCGATTTTTTAAGCCGGATTAAAGGGTAAATATTAGCCGGAATTTCACATTATTAAGTAATGCGCAACCCTACGCTACTAATACAAGTCTTACTTAATTAAGGTAAACCTGCCTTTGTACTGCTTTTTTGTATCAAGGTCTTCTACCGAGAACAGGTAAAGGCCGCGGGCTGTTATCTGGTTGAATTTGCTGAGCAAATCCCAGGCATGCTCGCCGCCCGACATTACATTTTGGTCAGGATTTGAATTGGTTGTGTACCATTTAGAACCGCTGCCGTTATAGCTTTGGTCGTGGTTTATTTCATCAACCAAATCGCCGCTTGCGGTAAATACACGTATAACGCATCGGGCAGGCAGGTTAGCGAACATGAGCTTTTTCTGCTCAGGTTTTGCGCCGGAAGCTTCCCAAAGGGCGCTGCCGTAATAAGGATTCGGATAAACGAAGGGAGCGTCTTTTTCAGCATCGGGGTTTGCAGGCTTACCGGCAAAGGCACGGTGCAGGTTCTGCAATACCGATGATTCCAATGAAGGCAGGGCATTCACTGTATCGCCGTTATCGAAAGCGGTAAGGGCAACGGCATGCTGCCATCCGTTCTGTATATTGGCAAAGCTGTATTTGTACCAATACTTGGTTGTATCGCCGTCGAACATCATTGGTTCTGTAAGGCGAATATCTTTAAAACCGGTATTGGCGAAAAGGGTGTCGTTATCGCGGTCGAAGGTGCGGGCAACATGCAGGTTAGCTTCCACATCGGGGCTGCCGCCTGTTTCAAAACCAACAGTTGAGCGGTATAAACGATAACCCTGAAAATCGCGTTTAAGGCTGATAGGGTCTATGCTTTGCTCGGCGTTGTCGCTCCAGTAAAGGTCAACTTTATGGTCGCCTGCCACCACCTTGGTTATGGGCATATCAGGCGGTGTTGGCAAAATGTAGCGTTTTACTGGGCGTGTATCACCCAAGCTGTCGGGGCGACCATCGTGGTTATGGTCGTTACCGTCGAACACGCTTTGCACCCATTGCATATTCTTCACCAAATCAACCTTTTCCTCGGGGCTGTCATAGGTTAAGGGGTTGCCATCGAAATTGCGGCGGGCGCAAACAAGGGCAAATGTTATAAGAATGCTGTCGCCTTTAATTCCGCGGGCGCTGTCGGTTGGGTTCAGGCTTGCAAAAGGGCCTGCAGATATGAGCAACGAACGGCTTGCGCCGTTTTTCATGTTTACTGAATCTGTTTTCCAGTTAGTCAGGCGTCGCATGCTGGTTTGCATGTAACGGTAACGGGCTTCATCAGTGGCAGGCTGCGCAAAATCTCCGCCGGTGGCATTGTACTGCCAGGTACGGAAAGTAGTGCGGAAATATTTTGTACTGTCGGTGCGGCCGGTACGGTCAGGGGCATACCTGAAACCGGCTTTATCTGTGGCACCAAGGAATTTTATGCCGGCATAGCTCTTCACTGCTATATCGTCGGGGCTGGCATCGTACTCATAGGCTGCATTCAGGCTGTCGATATAACCGTTACCGCCTTTTGTATAAAAGCCCAGGCTGCCCGGCGGGTTGCTGAGCACATTTCGCAAAACAGTTTCTGCCCAAAAGCCCACAAAAACACTATCAAGCTTGTTGCGGCCAACGTTTTTAATCTTGTAATTGAAAATAATGAAAAAGTTAGAGTAGTTGTAATTCCAGTTATAGCTTTCCAAATGCACATCCAGCCCAAGCGGGGTATGCGCAGCATTGGGGTTGCTGCCGATTGTTCCGGGAGCCTGCTTATATTTTTCAGTAAAATCCATCAGGTAATCCTGGTGGCTTATGGCTTCATCGCGGTATAATGCGCCACGACTTCTTAAACTGCTGCGTTCTTTAATTAAAAAGCCTTTTTCAGTTGCAAACTCAAAATTGAGGCTGTTTGGTGCATAACCGGATGCGCTGCTGAATGCCGAAGTACTTACAAAACGGTTGTTACCAACCTGTGCGCCTACCCAAAGCCCTCCTAGCCCACAGTTTTCATTACCGCTTCCGGCAGGATACTCACAGCTGGGATAACCTTTAACCGTATAGCTGCCTTTAAAGCTGTTCCCAAAAAGACCTACATTGGCTATTGTAGCCCGAATGTTACTTTGATCAGTTAACCGCTCGTCGAATGTGGGCTGTGCCCATAAAGGCGCAAAAGCCGACATTACTAAAAACAGGCAAAGCAGGGCTCTTAACAAGGATAATGAAGTGAGAATGCGCAGAAATGAAGTAAAATTAAAGCTTACCGCTTTATCAAAAGCCGTGTACCTGTTTTGAACAAAAGCCCACATGTTCCTATTATTCCCGGAAACAAACATTTTGTTTTGCGACATCTGCGCTGAAAAAGGAGATTTGAACCGGTGAGGCATTGAAATAAAGCGCCCGAAACTGTTCCGATTGAAAGGCCGGGATCTTTGCTGTAAAATTTCATGCAAAAATAAGGAAAAGGCACGGCATGTTTGTTATGCCCATGTTAAGAGATGCATGTTTTAATCAGTAAATTTTTCAGCCCGTTTACACTATTCTAATTTTCCTCCACAGGCTTAGGGCGTTAAGGCTGCACCGGCCGGACTTTACTTATATAATTACCTATTAAAAAGAAGATATTCCTTAACCTTTCCGCATAATTCAAACGAAATACTCCGGTTACAATGCGAAAAAATCAAAATCCGATGGTGCCCCTTGAGATTTAGCCGGCAAAAGCTTCAATCAACGAATTGTATTTTTTTAACAATTGCGGGTATGGCTATTAGAAATCCTTTTGCGTAACGTCTTTACTATAAACTCAAGAGCTGTTCTCTGAATACTGTACAATTAAGCCATAAGCATGGTTATTAAAATACCGGGAGGTTAAATGCTGCCCTGATTTCTGATCGATAATAAGATGTTACATGCTCATTCCGCTTATGGCCGGTATAAACAAATAGCGGGGCTTTCGCCCCGCTATTTGTTTATACTACACAGAAAGTAAGCTACTTTTTAATATTGCTTACCGGGCTTATCATAGCCACTGCTTTTTCCTTCTTTGGTTCGGCATTAACATGCTGCTCTACAGGTTTTTTAACGTGTTGCAGGTTAGCCCAACCGGTTTTAGTTATATGCGGACCAATTACAAGGGCCACAATTGACATCAATTTAATTAAGATGTTCATAGAAGGGCCGCTGGTATCTTTGAAAGGGTCGCCAACAGTATCGCCGGTAACAGATGCCTTGTGGGGCTCGCTGCCTTTGTAGTGCGTAACGCCGTTAATTACCACGCCTTTTTCGAAAGACTTCTTGGCATTATCCCAGGCACCGCCTGCGTTAGATTGGAAAATAGCCATGAGCACACCGGCAACCGTTACACCTGCAAGCATGCCGCCCAGCACCGAGGCGCCGAATACATAACCTACAAATACAGGTACTAACAGCGCCATGGCACCCGGCAGCAACATTTCACGAAGCGCAGCCGTAGTGCTTATTTCAATACACTTTTGGTAATCGGCTTCAACACCGGGTACACCTTCCATCAGGCCTTTAATTTCCCTGAACTGGCGACGTACTTCCATTACCATTTTCATGGCGGCGTTACCTACCGCGCCCATAGCCAATGAAGAGAACACGAAAGGAATCATGCCGCCAACGAACAGGCCGGCAAGCACAGGGGCCTGCGAAATATCTATCTCGTTCAAATCTGTTGCGTGCATAAATGCAGCGAACAATGCCAATGAAGTTAAAGCAGCTGAAGCAATGGCGAAGCCTTTACCAATGGCAGCAGTGGTGTTACCAACTGCATCAAGCACATCTGTATTGTGACGAACCTCTTTAGGCAGGCCGCTCATTTCAGCAATACCGCCTGCATTATCAGCAATAGGGCCGAATGCGTCAATTGCAAGTTGCATGCCTGTTGTAGCCATCATACCGGCAGCGGCAATAGCCACTCCGTATAAGCCGGCCTGCTCAAAACTGAGCACTATACCGGCAGCAAGAATCAGAATAGGTAGCGCTGTGCTAATCATACCCACACCAAGGCCTGCAATAATATTGGTGGCCGCGCCTGTATCGCTCTTCTGAATAATGCTGTTAACAGGGGGCTTGCCCATGCTGCAATAATATTCTGTAACCAAACTGATAAGCGTACCTACCACAAGGCCCACAACCACCGCAAAGAATACGTTCAGGCTGGTATAAGTTACACCCGCCAGCTCGAAATTAGCCGGAAGTATTTTATTGATAATGAAGTAAGAAGCACCTGCAGTAAGTATAACTGCAGCGTAGTTACCCACGTTCAGAGCCGTTTGCGGATCACCGCCTTCTTTTACTTTTACGAAGAAGCATGCTATAATGCTGAATACGATACCGGCCGCCGCAATAAGCAAGGGCAATATAATGGCCGACATACCATCATAAGCATCAACCGATTTAATTTCGGCGCCAAGCACCATGGTTGCCAAAATAGTAGCTACGAAAGAGCCGAAAAGGTCGGCGCCCATACCGGCAACGTCGCCTACGTTATCACCTACGTTATCGGCAATTACGGCAGGGTTACGCGGGTCATCTTCAGGAATGTTGGCTTCTACTTTACCAACCAGGTCAGCGCCAACATCGGCAGCTTTGGTGTATATACCGCCACCTACACGCGCGAAAAGGGCAATACTTTCAGCGCCAAGGCTGAAGCCGGTAAGCACTTCAAGCACCTTCATCATAGGCGCGCCAAATTCATGGCCGGGGTTGTACATGCGCAGGAATACAATGAACAGTACGCCAAGGCCGATTACTGCCAGGCCCACAACGCCCATTCCCATTACCGAACCGCCTGCAAATGAAATATCAAGGGCTTTACTGAGGCTTGTGCGGGCAGCCTGCGCTGTACGTACGTTAGCTTTAGTGGCTATGCGCATGCCTATAAAACCGGCAAGGCCTGAGAAAAATGCGCCAATTAGAAAGGCTACTATAATAAGCGGAGAAGATTTATCGTCGCCGTTGGTGAGTAAAAACAGCAGAACCGAGGCAATTGCTGCAAAAATTACAAGTATTTTGTATTCAGCTTTCAGGAAAGCCATAGCACCATCTGCTATGTATCCGGCAATTTGCTGCATTTTTTCATTACCCGCATCCTGTTTGGTAACCCATGCGGATCGCCAAACGACAAATAATAATGACAATACCCCAAGAGCCGGGACAGCGTAGAGAATGTTTTCCATATTTCGGTATTTGGTATCTTGTGCAATTAAGCGCTGCAAAATAAGTGAAACCCCTCTAATAAAAAAATAAGGCCCAAAAGGCTTTCAAAATGCATAAGAGCGTATCTTGCCCTCTTATATTATAAATTGAAAAGACTTATCTATTTTATTCGGAACCTGTTTGGGTTCTCGCCCGGGCAAAGCAGGGGCTTCCTGGTATTGGCGTTGCTGATGCTCATACTGCTTTTTATTCCCTTTTTATACAAAACCTGCCTGCGCGGCCAAAAAGAGCCCTTAAGCAATTCAGACAAACATAGGCTTGACAGCCTCACCGGCGCTTTCACGCTTGAAGCCGACAGCGATGTTACAGGCCAAACAGATACTGCGTACCACCCTGAACAGGAAGCAGATTTAAACCCGCACACCCAAATTTTCCGCTTCAACCCCAACACAATCAGCGAAAACGATATGATTTTGCTGGGCTTTAATAAGAAGCTGGCACAGCGAATTATCAAATACCGCAACAAAGGCGGCAAATTCAGGAAGAAAGAAGACCTGCTTAAAATTTACTTCTTCCCTAAAAACCTGTACAAAAGCCTTCACGATTCCATTACCCTGCCCGACAGCCTGCCTCCACGATATTCTGCCTATGATACCGCACACAGGAAAACCTTTAAGCCTTATATTCCCCCGCAACCCTTCGATATTAATACGGCAGATTCGGCACAGCTGGTTGCTGTTCGGGGAATTGGCCCTTATTATGCCTATCAAATAATTACCTACCGCAATAAGCTGGGTGGCTTTATTAAGCCCGAACAATTAAAAGAGGTTTGGCCCCTTGACTCAGTTGATATTGCAGAGCTTTTAAAATACGCACAATTCAGGCCGAACCCTGACCTGTATAAGCTGAATATTAACTCTGCAAGCGAGGCTGCTTTAATGCGGCATCCGTATATGCCCAAACGTATGGCCAAACTGATACCTGCCTACAGGCTTCAACATGGCCCTTTCCAGGATATAGGGCAGGTATTGCAAATAAAGCATTGGAAATCAGAAGATTTTAATCGTATTGAACCTTACCTGACCGTGGGCGATTAAGCTGTTCAGGAGATTACCAGATCATATTTATCAAGCAGGTTAAGGGCGCCGGAAGCTGAGAACTTCGCTTTTTTAATTTTATTAAATTCCGGGTCTATTGAGAAATTGGAAGCAGTTCTGAAATCGGCCTTTTCAAGATTGCAGTTTCGGAAAACGGCCAACTGTAAATCGCAGGTATCGAAAACAGCTGAGGACAGATCTGCCTCGGAAAAATCGGCCTCACGGATGCTGCAATTTTTGAAAGTGGTTTTGGTAAGCTTCAGGTTGTAAAACGAAGCGAGATCAAGCATACAATGCTCGAAATACACAGAGAAAAGGAACTTGTTGCAATTATCTAAAACAAGGCCCAAAAGCTTGCAATTGACGAACCTGATATCTTTCAGCGATGTCTTTATCATTTTGGCCGCGCTCATATTGCAGCCAATAAACACGCATTCTGAAAACACAATGCCGGCCAGGTTGGCTTTGGTAAAATTACAGTCTATAAAAGTACAGCTGTCGTACTCCCCTGCGGCAAGGGGTTTTTCCGTAAAATCGGCTTTTTCAAAGGTATTGTCATGGAAACCGGTTTTGTCCATTGTGAATGCTTTTTAGTTGTTTTAAATTTAATCGTTTTGCCCGGCGTATGCCAGGGCCGCTACGCTTACAGATTTGGCTCCGGCTTCAAGCAATACCCTCACACATGTGCCTGCAGTTGCGCCTGTTGTAAAAACATCATCGGTCAGGAGTATGCTTTTACCCGATATGGCTGAAGAACCGGGTACAGCAAATGCCGCACGCACGTTTTCCTTACGCTGCTCGCGCGACTTATGCGTTTGCGTTTCAGTGTTCAGGGTCCGTATCAGCAAACCCTGGGATACAGGGATGCCAAGCGATAAGGCAATACCTTCGGCAATTAAATCGCTTTGGTTATAGCCGCGTTTCTTTTGCTTGTTGGCATGGAGAGGGACCGGTAAAACAAGGTCATAGGTGGTAATACCTGAAGCCTGCCTCATAATTGCATGCCCGAATTGGATTCCTAACCAAACACCAACCTGCTTTTTGCCCTTGTATTTGAGCGCATGAACCAGCTTTTGGCTGATACCGCCATTAACAAAATTCATATATGCGAAGGCCGCATCAACATCAGCATGTTCTGCCATGCGGTTAATAACAGGATTGCCTGTATCGAAATAGTTATTCAATAATGGCAAGGCCAAAATACAATTCAGGCAGGCGTGTTTCTCAGCGCCAAGCAATACTGTATTGCAGCCGATACAGGTATCAGGGTAAAGCAATGAAAGGAAATCATTAGCATGAGCCAAGATTGCCTGTTTAACAGATTGAGCGACAAGCTTAAAATCAGACTTTGTTAATATGCCCATTTGCAGCAGGCCCGGGAGGAAATTAGTATTTGCTATTTAAGCAACGGGCAAGGTACCCATTCAGCATCGGGGTTGAACATGTAGCGGTAGGTACCATGAATTTTGCGGATATCGCCATCGAAGTTTTCGGCTGCATGCATCATGCGGGGGTTAAAATCTCCTACCCAGTTCATTTCAAAATCGTGGTATCGGAAACCTGTCTGCTGTACGGTTTTGGCCATGTACACAGTAATAGCCGCTTCCACGCCTTTACCCTGGAACTCCGGTATTACCCCGAAAACCAAGCCGAACATGGCAGTAACATGGCCTGTATATTTATAATACAGGAACCTGAGCTTTTCAATAATGCCAAACCTGCCGTTGAAATGCCTGAATATCTGGTTCAGCTCAGGCAGAATTATAAAGAAAGCTATAGGCTTTCCATCGTGGTAGGCAAAGAGGATTACATCTTCATCAATCACCGGCTTCATTTTTTTGAAAAGTAATTTAGCCTGCACCTCGGCAATAGAGGGTACGCCATGCCCGGCCCATGCGGCATTGTACACCGTTCGGAAATCGTTGGCGTACTTATCTGAATTGCTGAGCTTAATTTTCTCGAAGGTATAAGCTTTTTGGGCAAAAATGCGCTCGGCCTTTTCGTGAACACTCGGACTTAATGGCCTGGCTGTGGGCCTGTAATAAGTAAGCTGTCTGAAATAAATCCGGAACCCGAAACGTTCGAAAAAGGTCTTGTAATAAGGCGGGTGATAATCCATACCATAGGATGGCGGATAATCACCTTCAAGCAATAAGCCCCAACGCCTGTCGCGATCTCCGAAATTTATGGGGCCGTCCATAGCTTCAGCCCCGCGTTCAGCCAACCATGTTTTACAGGCATTGAACAAAATCAGCGCAGCCTCATAATTATCAATACATTCGAAAAAACCCATACCGCCCACCGGTAATTTACCGGTTCCGGCTTTTGCCTTTTTCTTATCAATAAAGGCTGCAACACGGCCCACAGGCTTTGCTGAATCGTCAATCAAAATCCAGCGGATGGCTTCACCGTTCCTGAAATTCTTATTCGTTTTCGGGTTGAAGGTTTCTTCTATATCCTTATTGAGCGGGCGAATCCAATTGGAGTAGCTGCGGTAAATACATACCGGCAACTCAAGAAAAGAACGTATGCGGGCTTCATCATTGCCTACTTCAAGTAATTGCATGGGGCGAAAATGGTGAATTTTTCAGTAACCGGTATGCTGAAATAAATTGCTTAAACATAAAATCCGAACCTGCCCAAGATTCCAATGAAGGAAAGCGGGGCAAGGTCGGATTTTTGAGGATACCCAAACAGGTAATTATGGGTAATGGATATTTAAACTTTGGGAATCAACAGACAGAATATTGCCAAAGGCAATAATTGACAGCCTGCTACTCCCCTGCCATAATTTTAAGCAACCTGTTTTTACCTGTGTTTTTGTAGGCAGTAAACATGCCTGCTGCAAGCATACGATTATCGCCGGTATATATAATGGCATTCACAGTGTTGTTAAAGCCGTACCAGCTTTTTAAGCTTTCATCAGGCTTTCCGTTAGCGAACAGCTTTAACAAAGTAGGAGCAGAAACACGCTCCCCGTCTGTAACTCTGCCAACAGCGAAAATGTCTTCGTTATGCACTATAAAGGTTTTGACATCTTCGTAGAAGTAAGTACCAAGACGGCGGCTGAAAGCAGTATCCTGCTTACCGTTGGCATTCAGGCGCATCATGTAAGAAGCTGCTTTACCGTCGTAAAACCTGAACTGGCCGGCAGCAAGTATTTTACCATCGGGTAATAAATGTAAGGTAGCCACACTGCCGTCGGGGCCCGAACCGGTACTGAATGTTTTATCAAGGCTTCCGTCGGCATTCAGGCGAATGAGGAAAGAAACCGATACGCCGTTGAACTCGGTAAAATCTCCGCCCAATAAAATCTTTCCGTCCGGTAAAGGGATTATGCTTGTTGCAGCGCCATCGAAACCTTTGCCTGCAATAAAGCTGCGGTCCTGCGAACCATCAGCATTCAGGCGGGCAATGTGCTTTCGGCTGTGGCCGTCTACCTGGGTAAAATCTCCGCTGATAATTATTTTGCCATCATAGGCAACAGCCATGGCTGTTACGGCATCATTGGGTCCTTTACCGGCATTAAACCCGGCATCAAGCGAACCGTCAACATTCAGCCTGCAGAGGTAAGGGTATGGGTTTGTTTCTGTTTTAGTGAAGTGACCTGCAACCAGAACTTTACCGTCGGGCATTACATGGAAATCATGAATGCCTTTGTCGAACAGGGTTTTGGTATCAAAGGTTTTATCCTGGCGGCCATCGGCTTCAAGGCGAACCATATAGTTTGCCCTGTGGCCATAATAGCCTGTAAATTCACCGGCTGCCAGGAATTTACCGTTCTTATATGGTTTCAGCTTTGCCACCTCGTTATCGAAACCGGTTACGGGGTTAAACGCTGCATCAAGGCTGCCTGATGGGCCAAGACGAACAATATACTTACGCTGCACCCCGCTGAATGTGCGGAACAGGCCGGAAGGATAGGTGTTGCCGCGGGTATCGGTACTTACGTGCCATACCAGGAGATTAGGTCCTTCACCGCAATTGAAAGAGGCATCGAGCAGGCCATTGGCACCAAGGCGTGCCACATATTTACGCGATGAGCCATTGCAATGCTCAAAAGAACCGCAGACCGTAATTCGACCGGTTTTATCTGTTGTAGCCCATTTAATTTCGCTGTCGGTACCGGTTCGCGGGGCCCAAATAGGGTCGGGCTGGCCTTTGTCATCAAGCTGGGCAATATTCAGCATTTCTATGGTTGGGCTCAGGCGGGTAAAGTTGCCTGCAATAATAATCTTCCCGCTTTCAGGAACCGAAATAACGGTATTAATTGGCCCGTTAAGATCAAGCGTTACTGTAAAGCGTTCATCAAGGGTACCTAAAGGATCAAGCCTTGCGAGGTTCTTACACTTCAGGCCCTGGAAATTATTGAAGTTACCGCCAATAATCAGCCTTCCGTAAGAATCGCATGTCATGCTGTTAATCCTGCCGTCGAAACCCTGTTGGGGGTTAAAGAACTTATCTGTTGAGCCGTTCCCGTTCAGGCAGGCTAAGTGGGCACGCTTTTGTCCGCCGACCTGCGTAAAGTCACCGGCAATATAAATTTTACCGTTGGGGCTTAAAGCAATCTGCCTGACAGAACCGTTTATATCGCCGCCCGTTTTAAAGGTGGTATCTAATGAGCCGTTCGGGTGCAGGCGGCAAATGCCCGGGCGGAAGGTATTATCGAAGAAAGCGAACTCGCCGCCAACCAATATTTTACCATCGTTCAGGCGGCAGAATACGTAAACTGTACTATCGGCCCCGAAACCTGATTTAAAGGTAGTATCGGGGCTTCCGTCGGTATTAACGGCAGCAATGTTGCCGGCAGTCACACGGTTATAATAACCGAATTTACCGCCAACCAGCATTTTGCCTAATGGCAATGCCATAGAGGTGTAAACCAAGCCATTCGGACCTTCGCCGCTGTCGTAGCCTTTATCGCCTGCAGCGAAAGCCTTATCGGGCTCGCCGGAAGATGAACCGGAACCGGTTGAAGCAGAGGCGGCGCCCAGGTGATGGGCACCCTGAGAAAATGCAGGTAAAACACACAGCAATTGCCATGCAAAAAAGGCCGTAACAATAAGGGCCTGCCGGCCTGTACGGCCGGCGGTCAATTTAAATTTCATTGGATGCTGTTAATCTTTATCCTAATACGAATGGTATAAGCCGTTATTTCACAGCAAACATACCGGGTTTGGAATAAAGTAAATTCTTATTGTCGAATAGCCTGAGCATGTAGTTCCCGACGGGTAAGTCAGAAACAGGAATGCGTTTATCAGCGGGAACAGAAAGATCCTGCAAGGTACGCCCGGCCATATCGGTAATGGTGTACCTCACTATATCTGTTTTAGCCCCGCCGAAAGTAATGTAGTCAGATGAAGGGTTAGGGTAAATTTCAAACTTAGGCTGCTCTATGTCGTCTTCTATACCAACAACATTGAGCCTTTGGCCATAAACTTTAAACTCACCTATCTGGGACGCCTCCAGCGCAGTAACCAGCAGGCGAATATACCTCACAGATGTGAGCGATAATTTCGTGGTATCATAAGTAAGTATGTTGCCGCTTCTGATAAATGCATCTACCCACTGACCTTGGCCGGTACCGCTGTACTGAATGCGGTAAGATGAAGGAATGTGCCCGGCCGGTGCAGTTACTATGAATGAAGATATATTAAACTGGCCATTCAAATCATAGGATATAAAACGTGTACCTGCTGATGGGAAAATACGTGATGAACCGGGGTTATCGTCTCGAACAATGTCGGCAGCACCTGCACCAATATTGTCTGCCGAAGCAACAACCTGCGGAAGCAGGGCTATGTTTTGGTCAGACCCATAAGATGAAACCAATGCTCCATAGATATTGAACTCTTCAATATAGGGGTTACCTACAAGAATACGTATATAACGCACATTGCTCACGTTAACCGTATAAACAGAGGTGGAATTATAATTATAGGTTTCATAAACAACATCGGTCCAGGCGGTTCCATTGGTGCTGCTTTGAATTTGGTAGGCGCGGCGGGTATTGGCATCCTGCCAATTAATGTTGAATTGCCAAACATGGCAACTCGCACCGAAATCTACACGCAACCATTGGTTTTCACCGAAAGCCTGCCAAAATGTGGCCGCATTGCCATCAGCTGCACTTGCAGGGGTATTAATTCCGCCGTAGCTGCTGGCGGTAAACCTTGCTGTTGGCAGGCGAGAAAGGTTTGTATTGGTAACGGCAAATTTAATAGTCGGGCTTTTGGTTTGCAGGTTGGTTGCATCGAAAGCGCGGGCATACAGCTCGTAATAGCCCGGCTGCGCGTTTGCCCAGTTCACTTCTCTTGGCGCATCAATTTGTGAGCCTACAAGCAGGCGATTCAGGTAATAATCAACCTCGCGTATAGCACCGTCGTCGGTACAGGAGGCGCGGAGGGTATTTCTTGAATTGGGAGCTATAAGCGCATTATTGCCCGGCAGCTGCATGGTGCAGGTAGGGGCTTTATTGGCAAGCCTCCAAAGCAGGCGGCTTGGAATGGCAATTCCCCTGTTTTGACCGGGTCCGGTATAAGCAATGCTCAGGAACCTTGAGTTCGATTTGGAGAAGAAGCCTGCCCTGAACCTGTGCAAGCCTTTCTTTAGCCATATTTTCCCTCGTCTTTCAAGGGCAGGATGCAGGTAATCATTAAAGACAATAGTAGAATCGCCAATCATGACCTTACTGCCATCGCTGCTTTTTGAATAGAAGCCGTAGAGACCTGAACCGGTAGCTTCAAACCAGCCATCGTACCAAATGTAGAAGTTGTTGGTTCCGGCAGCAGCAGGAATGGTTAAATCTGCAATAACACCCTTATTGTTTGTTGAATTATCGTAAAAACCGGGGAGCTGCCACAGGTTGTTATAATTACTGTAAAGGGAGTAATTAAGGCCGTTTACCCTGGCTGTACCTACGCTGTCTGGCTCGCGGGCAGCGGGCATTGAATCAGCATACATACGCACGTAATCAACTTCCATGGAGCAAGGGAATGCCGTTGTGCCTGAAACAGCACCCGGCCAGTCGCCGCCAATAGCCAGGTTCAAAAGAACATGGAATCTTTTATCGAAGGGCTTATCAAAAGGTTGATCAACAATGAGTGCGTTGTCGCAAAAAAACTTAAGGCTTCCGGGTCTCCATTCACAGGCGTAAATATGGAAAGCTGCAGAAGCAGACACGCCCAAATTTCTTTGCTCACCGGCTTGCTCATGCGTGTTCATGCCGTAGTGAAGCGTGGCATGAGTAATATTGGAAGAGCCTCCCAATATCTCCATGATGTCTATTTCACCGCTCTTTGGCCAACCGCCATATTCAGCTTCAGTAGGAAGCATCCAAAAAGCTGCCCATGTGCCCTGGCCTGTCGGCACTTTAATTTTAGATTCAATACGTCCGTAGCGATAGCTGCCGGGACCACCGTTACAAATACGGCCGCTGGTATAAGGTTTGCCCTGGTAGTTTTCCTTACGGGCAATAATTTTTAGGGTACCATTATTTACTGCGATGTTTTCAGGCCTCGAGGTATAGTATTGCAGCTCGTTATTGCCGCCGCCCCAGTCATTTACTTCAATGTTCCATTTCAGGGTATCAAGCTTGGTTCCGTTAAACTCATCGGCCCAAACAAGGGGCCAGTTTTGTGAATTTGCGCGGGTAACACATGACAGCAGAAATACGAGAATAGCGAGATACTTGTGTTTCATTGTAAAAATGCCGGCCGCGATTAAGCGGCCGGCGTTTTGATTTTAAATGTGAGAAAGCTTACTTACTGATTACGAACGGCTTAACCGCTCTTGCATTTCCACTTATTACTGTTATATGATACATGCCGTTTGATAAGTCGGCAAGGTTCACATCAAAGTTACCTGTAAGGGTAGTGCTGAATTTTCTCAGCTGGCGTCCTAACTGGTCACTGACAACTATTTCTTTAACACCATTCAGGTAAGCAGGCAGGCTTAAAGCCAGCTTGCCGGCATTCGGGTTAGGGAACAGGCCAATTTCAGCGCTGATGTTACGCGGACGAATGCGAACCGGAGGACAAACTACATTTGCTGAAGCTTCGCTGCTGCAAGGTGCCGCAACACTTTGAGTACGCAGGCAATAGCAGGTATCAGGATTGTTCGAATTAAAGAAGTAAGTCGGAACAAGCGTTGATGCCACTAAAACAGTATCGAAAGTTCCGGGAATAAATGAAGGAACAATTTGATACCAGTTATATATGAGAGAATCGGTGCTGTTGCTGTGACCGGTCATGAAAGCATCGTTTGACCAGTATTCAACATCCGGACGGGGTGGCCTTTTGGTGAAGAAGTAAGTTTCTTCCATCATACGTGAACAGCCTGAAGCTACATTAGTACCACGAATTGTTACCTGCTTGGTCCTGTCTATTGTAACCGGAATAAGCAAAGTATCATCCGGTGCAGGAACTCCCGGTGCTGCATAAGAACCTGTTACAACACCGTTCTCAAGAATTTCATAGGTTACACCGGGTTGGGTGCTTCCGAAACGAATCCAGCTTTGGTTTTCGTCTGTTTCACAGAAATTAGTAGGTCCCGTAGTTACATCAACACCTGCTGCATGACTGAGCGAAACTGAAGGCGTTAATATAGTATGGTTAGCAAAGAAGAACTCGTCAAGCTCACCTGTCCAGAATTGGTTGGTTGCAGCCGGGTGATCTGTCCAGCCGCCGCCAGCTGTACCGTTGCCAATTATCCAGTATGCGTTTGCACGACCTTCAGGTCCGTTAACAGATGCAGCGTTCATATCTATCAGGTAGCCGTCCACATACATTGTAATAGGGTATGAACCACCCAATGAATCAACGGTAACCAGCACAGAGTGCCACAAGCCATCATTGTAAGAGAGGGCAGAGTTCACCATTTTATAACCTTGGTCATAGATACCAAAGTGAATTTTTCCTGTGGGGCCCAAATAGCATATACGGTCATAGCCTCCGCCGCCGCCTGTCGGTGAGCCCATACATGTCCATAAAATACCACCGGGGGCAGTAGTACGGAAATTTATGCCTATGCTGAAACGCATAGGATTGTTATACGAATTTGTAGTTTGTATATAGTTATCTATACCGTTAAATGAATATGCATGCCTATCGTGACCACCGGCATCGGTTGTATCACGAAGTCCGGGAATGCCGCCGAAGGCACCTTGTGCAAGGCCGGGGTTAGCCGGAACTTTACCTGCTTTATCAGCAAGGCTTCCGTCCATATCATACCACAGGGTCAGCTTGTCGATATTATAGCGACCGATTCCCTGAACAGGATTTGCGTTTCTTGCAATTACACGAATAGTATCAGACACGCAGCCTGCATCGGTAAACGTTGCCACCCACAGGGTTTCAGCCTGGCCCGGCGCAGAAATTAAAGTTTGCACCGAAGCGCTGTTTGCACCTGCAATCAGGGCAAGATTCAGCTTGTCGGCACCTCTCCACCAACGGTAATGTCCTTCAGAGCCGCCGATTGCCGTTACAGAGCCGGGGCCGGGAGTACAGTTCACCGAATCAACAACAGTTGGTCTTGGCGAAGCCGGTGTAACAGTAACATGATAGGTAACGCCTAAAGTAACTCCGCAGTCACCATCATTAGAGATAACAACTTTGAGATCAGTATCCGCAGAAAGCAAATTTGACCAAACTTCTATACTCTCAGGAATTCCGTTTACGTGAACAAGCGGGCTGGCAGGAGTTCCGGTAGATGCATGAATCAATTGATAATCAAAATTACTTGCAGGCTGGAAAATGGTTAATTTCACTTTTCCGGCGGTGCCGCAAACCTGAGAAGGGTTAAGCTGCAATGCATCGTTATTGTACAGCAATGCAACTTCTGTAGTTGTAAGCTGGCGGTTATAAATTACAATATCATCCAGAGTGCCTGTAAATGACGTTGCCGCACCTGCCTGCCATGCATTACTCAATTGGTAACCCGCAAGGTGGAAATAACCATTCCTTGCTTCAGGCTGCCAATATGGGAATGTTGCTTCCTGGCGTCCGTCAACATAGATGAAGATACCCCTGGTGCCTATTGTAGCAGTTACCATGTGCCATTCACCATCGTTAATACGAGAAGTTGAAGTAACACCTTTAATACCGCCGTTCCATACTCCGAAACGCACAACACCTGTTGCTGTCATCCAAAGGTGACGGTCGTTGCCACCGGCATCTAACCCGTTCTGACCACCTGAGAATGAAATAAGGGCAGCAGGAACAGCAGATGTTGTTTTAACCCAAACGTTATATGAGAACGTATCGGGGCGGGTAACTAATGAAGATGTATTCAGGAATTCACCGTTAGTAAGCGAGGTAGTATTGGCTGCGTTAAAAGTTAATGCGCTGCTTGGCACACCTTTGTGGTTGTCAGCATATACCGGTGTAGTGGTGGTGCTGCCCCAAACTGCATGGTTACCGGTACCGCTTTCATCAAGTGTATTGCTATTGAATTTGTAAAGCGCCATCAGGCCGTTAGTCGGGAAGAATTCTGTAACACCGGGATCGGAAGGTATAATTTTACCTTTTACCATAACTGCCAACCTTGGGCTTTCGCATCCCTGGTCGTTAACTACCGATATCCAGTATTTCACAGTTTGGCCAATAAGAACATTACCTGTTACAAAATCAGCAGCGCTAACCGGAACCAATGATGTTTCAGAATCGTAGAAGCGATAGTGACCGGCAGTTCCGCCCGCAGGACGAACTGCATAACCACCGCCACCGCAAATACCCTGATCAGCATCAGCAATTGTCGGCGAAGCAGGTACTGAACCTGTGTTGAAAACTATATCGTTGCCAATAAAGAAGTTACAAGCGGAAACAGGGTCGAAGGAAGCCACGCGGAATACATTGTTACCAACAGCTAAAGGAAAATTGCTGAAGTACATTGAATCACCGGCGGTTACCGTATTTATAGGAGTAAGCGTATTTCCGTTAACCGCATAGAAAATGTACTGGTAACGGGTATCATAAGAAAGCAAAGCAACATGTGCAGTTGCACCTGATACACCGCACTGGCTACGCTGATTGGTGCTTATAACACCCTGGTGAGCCAACTGGCCCATTTCTGCAGCAGTCAGGTCGCGGCTATACAGGCGGAAATCACTTTCGAAGCCGGTGAAATAAGGGTCTGTTCCTGCAGGTACACCTGCAATGCTTTCAATACGAGCTTTACCGAAAGTCCAGTTACCTGCAACAGCAGGGAAAGTGTTTGCAGAAGCATCTGTTGCACTCAGGTTACCGTCAACGTACAGGTTAAGGCCTGCTGCTGCATTTAAAGTTACCTGGATGTTGTGCCATTTGCCATCGTTAACAATTTCGCCCGAGCTTACCAGCTTCCATGCGCCGGCACTGTATGCGGCAGTTACCACACGGCCTGCGTTATTCAGGAAAGTATGAATTCCGCGGGTAGCATCAGCGTTTTCAAAAGCTACAATTTCGCCGCCTTCAGCATCGGTACTGCGTACCCAAATGCTGTAAGCAAAAGGAGCCACTAAAGTAGTTTGCGTTGTAAGTGAAATGTAATCGCTTGTTCCGTTGAAAGAAGCGGCCGTACCGGCAAGATTGCTGCGGTTAAAGCCAAGGTGCGATGTGGTTACATCGTTAATACCTGTAACAGGTACAGTACCCGTGGTTTCAGTTAAAGGATAAGTGAAAGGTATTTTGAGCGCAAGACCGGTATTAATAACCGGGTCAAGGTAAACTACGGGTGAGTTTTTAGCAGTTACAGTATCGAATGTAGTGGTACTCACGCATCCGGCAGTATTAACCTGCTGAACACCGTAAACAGTGCTTGTATTAGAACTTAAAACAGCGGTAGTATAAGTTGCATTGGTATCAAGTATTGTACCCGGATCAGATGCCAGGAACCAGCGATACTTTGCACCCGTTTCACCTGCTGCAGTTAAAGTGGCGGCGCTTTCTCCGCAAATGGTTGTGCTCCTTGAAACAGGGGCCGCAGGACTTGCACCACCAGGAATCCTGATAACAACTGAATTAAGCTGGAAACAGGCTTTGTGCGGAGAGCTTACCCTCACACGGAAAGAACGGGTTGCATTAACATCGTCAGAGGAAAGTATGATGCGTCCGCCATCACCGATTACTTCATTACCTGAGCTTGTGTTACCAGGGTAATTCAGCATTTGGTAAATAGTACCCGGCTCAGTGTTCCACACGTAAACCTGGGCAGGGCCGGGGTTATCGCAGCGGTTAGGGGTAATAACGTCAACAAAGGGGTCGTTATTCGTAGTATAAAGCTCAGAAATTTCAGAAGCGGTAAGGGCGCGCTGATAAATTTTAACGTCGTCCATATTGCCTTCAAAGCCAACGCCGCCTGTTCCTCCGAAACCGGCCCAACCGGTGCCGTTACCAATTCTCCAATAACCGGGATGCGCTTCACCCGCAGTATTTGTATTTGAACCGGCAAGCACATTATCAACGTAAAACTTCATACCATCGGCACCCATTGTAGCTACTACAAAGTGCCAGGCGTTGTCGTTATAAGGTACACCTGCAGCACTGCGAAGTGTCAGGTTAAAGTTATTGTACACACCGAAAGTAAGGCGTCCGGCCGCATCAATAAGAATATGACGGTCATGGTTACCTTCGGCACCGGTTTGACCGGCAGCCCAGCCAATCAGTTTTGAACCGCCTGCAGTAGTTGAGCCGGTTTTGAACCAAAGCGCCAGGCTAAATACGTTAGGCGTTGTATATTGTGTGGTAGTTGTTACCAACGAAGTGGTGCCGTTAAAAGCAGCAGCGCCATTAGGCCTGCCGAAACGGTCGTCAGAAAAAGTAATATCTGTGGGCACACCGTTATTAGGCGGCGTGGTTGCGCTTACATCATTGGTATTACCAACAAAATTAAACCATGTAAACGGGCCATGAAGGGCAGACGTGCTGAAAGTTTGTAAAGGCCTTGGCGTCAGATCTATCCAGGCATTAACAGGAACGCGGGCGCTAACTTCAGTACCAGAGGCAATTGCAACATAGTAAATTGCATTGGCTGATATAAAAGGTGTAATATACTCGCCAGCCCAGGCACCGTTAATTAACCCGGCATCATTGTCGGAAGTGTACCAACGGTAATTACCGTCAGATGCGCCAAAAGCAGTAAGTGTTACCGGACCGGTACCACAATGGCTGCCGTCTCGTACTGTTGGAGGATCAACGGCGAGCGCCGTAAATACCGTGGCCAGCCAAAGGAAAAGAAAAAGGGTTAATCCTCTTCCTGCTGTAATTCGGGGAAAGAACATGGAGGTATAAGGTAAAGGGTTAATCATGGGTTTTTAAATAATATATAACGCCCCGGTATTGCGAAAACCGCAATGCCGGCAGAGTGTAATTTGGTGACCTGTGGTCGTAATAGTGAATCCGTTTACAAGTTAGGGAGAAACCCCGAAGATTCTGTAAAAAACTGCAAGGCCGGCCCATAATTTGGGTCGGCGCGGCAGTAAATGTACCGTTCGTAGCCCGGCGCCTAAGCACCGGGCTGCGAACAGCTGAATAATTATTGTTCTAAAACAAGCTTCTTAACCGTTACTCCGCCGGATGTGTAAACATGAACTGTGTACACACCTGCAGGTAAGGCTCCGGTATTAATGGTGGCGCGGGTTCCGGTGATTTCTTCCTGCAGCGCAAGTTGACCAAGGCTGTTATAAAGACTCACTTTCTTCATCTCGGTACCGCTTGAAGTAAGGTTGAACTGACCATGAGCAGGAACCGGATACAAAGCTACATTTTTGGATACCGATTTGTCAACTCCAGTAACTGATTTTGTTTTGAACAGTACCGTGAAGTGCCTGATTTGGCCTAATGTCATGAACCATGCAATTTCAGTTTCAGCATTGAGCGGGCGGGTTATGTTCAAAGCATTATCGCGGATGAACAAATCATAACGCTCTGCAAGGTCACCGAATTCAGTTGCGCGCAGCTTCACGTTGCCGGAACCTGAATGACGCATTCCAATTGTAACACTGTCCGCATAGCCAATATTCAGGCTGCTGATAGCTTGCGGAACAACTGCTGCTTCACTGTAAATGTTAATGGATGAGCTGAACATTTTTGGCGCATCGTATTTAACATCGTATTCATGAGCAGCATCGGCACGGTCAACAATTGCGGTTTCATCGGTATTACCGCTTTCGTCGCTGAATTCAAAACGAAGCGTGCTTGAATTGGCTGCGCTGCGTAAGGATGAAGGGTTACCCGTGGTTTTTACATTTTCTGTAGCAGTCAAAGAAGGTGATGCACCGTTGGCCAGAACCATAAATCCTTGTCCGCTTGCCAATACGGCACTGCCGCCGTTTACACCAACGCCGCTTACATAGGAACTGTAGCTTTGGTTTTTGTTGCTGTAAATATAAAGCGCGGGAGCAACGTTGCTGAGTGTCCAGCCTGCAGTATCCCAGTTAACCGGGCTTGGGTATGGGTTGGCTACGAAATTCCAGCCGTTTGTGGCTGTGTTTCCGGCACATGTACCTGTCGCGCAGTAAGAAACCGGCAGGTTAACATTACCTGTAGAGGGGTTGCCCTTGTATGCCACAGTTCCGCCAAGGAGGAAGAAGTTTGATTTTGCAAACCAAACCCTTGCACCCGTACCGGGATTAGCGGCCTGAGTAGGAGAAGTTGGCTTAGTCCAGCCGGAATATGAAGCCGGGCCGTTATCAGAAGGATCAAATAGGTTTACACTGCTTCCGGTATTGGTGCTTTGGTCATAAGTGCCTGCTGCAAAAGGGTTACCAATTGCCCAATCACCAATTTTCCATCCCTGTACAGGAGCGCCGGAGAACATGTAAGCTCCATAAGCATTAGGACGAATATTAGATGGGTCAACCCAACGTTGCGCTGTAAAGTTAGCCGCATTGCTGAAAGAGGCAGTACCGCTTACTTTGGCTAACCTGGCCGTTCCCGAAGCATTACTTAACAGGGTAAGCTTATTGTTGTTCAGGTTGAAATTACCTGCCTGAACATTCAATACCTCGGCTACTGAGGTCGGGGAAGTAAGTGTTACGCCTGCAGCGTTAGCAACCGTGAGCCTGCGAACCTTATCAGGCAAACCATTACCTGTTTGTTGTGCGGCAGTTCCGTTGAAAACGTAATCAGCGGCATTGCTGAAACTGCGTGTTGTGGTTTGCACAGCACCGGTGTTTCCCGTCAGGGCAAGACCTTGAGTATTTTCAGTCTTCAGTTCAGATCCGGCTCCCAGGATGAAACTTCCCACCCCGCTTACTACACCCTTTACCAAAAAGTTGCCGGTTGACAAGGTGGATCCTGCTGAAACTTGAAGAGTACCTGAAATACTAAGGTCGCCCGTCAGGGTTGCTTTTGCAGAACCGCTCACAGTAACATTACGGAATGCACCCGTAACGGTTCTATCACTGTTTACTGCAAGGTCCTGCAGATTGTCTAAATCAATGAATATTGCCGGAGATGCTGTACCGTTAGCACATGTACCGGTTGGCAATACGCTTAACATACCTGAAGTGGCATTATTTGCAAAATTCAGGCTGATGCTGTTTGTTCCGTTACCGGTGATGGTAGTATTGGTACCGGTGTAAGTCCAGGTATAACCGGAAGTGTTAGGTACAACGGCTATGCTATAGTTTGAAGACTGGTTACGAGTACCTGCAACCGGTCCGGTGATTGCACCGGCAGTGCCCGCGTATGTGCCTTTAACTAATGTAACAGGGTCTGAAATAGTATAGCATCCATTATTGAAATATCCACGTACGGTGTAAGTACCCGCATTCCAGGTTGTAAGTGTATTACTGTTTGCCAGTGTATTCCATACATAGTAATCAGCGTTTCCGGTTGCTGTTAAGGTAGCTGAAGCATTACACAAGGTAGTTGCTGATGCTGCAATAACCGGCTTGGCAGGTAAAGGCGTAGTAGTTACTACATAAGGCGCAGAAGTCAGTTGGCAACCGGTGGTGCTTGTTACTACGAAAGAATAAGTACCTGCTGTTGTTACATTAATATTACGCTCAGTTGAACCCGTGTTCCAAAGAACAGTAGATAACGATGCAGCTCCCCCGGTATACAATCTTACAGTATTTCCTTCACATACAGGATTTGTACCGGAAGATAAAACTACTGTAGGTGTAGTAATTGCGGGACCTACTGTTATTGTTTGCGATGCTGTATTAGTACAACCTGAACCAGGAGAAGCAGCAACAACTGTATAAGTTTGCGTGCTTGCATTAGCAGCCACAACTGAAACACCTGTTGTTGAGCTTAAGCCGGTTGAAGGCGACCAGGTATATGTCCATTTGTTGAAATCCTGAACTTTTGATTGTGACCAAAGGCTGCCGGTTAAGGTTGAGGCATCGCCATGATTGCCACGCGAGGTAGCATCTGTTACTACAGTTCCGGAGTTGTTATCCATTTTGTAATAAGCAAGCAGGCCGGGTGTATTGGCAAACACACTTTGATGCAGATAAGATTGGATTTGAGATTGTGTACGAGCCACATTCCAAATTTTCACCTCATCCATAGCACCATTGAACGATGCATCGCCTGCAAATACCGACTGGCCTAAACCATTATTAGTAGTTGCTCCCAGTAATGAAGGCATTGCAGTGCTGGCCACAGAATAGGCCAGTTCACCATTAACATAGAACTTCAGCGTAGTACCATCAAGCGTTACAGCAAGGTGATACCAGGTATTCAGCGGAACTGTATTTCCGGCGCCAAGACCACTTACCTGCGGTGTAGCCGGCATAATGTAGTTACCCATTGAGTAAGTTTCAAGGGCCATGCGCTGAGTACCGTTATTGTTAAGCTCTATTTCGAACTTGTTAAAAGCGTTCGAACCTAAATCAAATGCCCTTGTCCAGGTAGCATTCGTGGTATTTTTTATCCATGCTTCATAAGTGAAGCCGGTTACCATTGTGCTGTTTAGGTTGTCAGGTAATTTTACAGCATGGCCTGTTGCGGCTGAGTTAAAGTTCAGCTGATTTCCGGCACCGGAGTCGGTTTGAGCTACAGATAAAGTCATTGTGCTGCCGGCGCAACCGGTAAAGCTTGTGCCGCCGCCGTCGATCCTTTTAATAGTAGGGGTGGCTGGACCTGCACTGATACTTGCAACTGTAAATGAAGGAGATGTAACCGACGATGCACAGGTATTGCTGCTTGTCATTACAACGGTAATAACATCGCCGCCGCTTAAATTATTTACACTCAGATTTGCAGAGTTAGTACCGGTATTAACCCCATTACGCTTCCATTGATATACCGGCGATCAGCGTGATGCCGAGCAGGCCGCCGATCGCGATACCGGCGAAGAGCCGCCGTTAACAGCATTCGCAGTAAGTGTTGCGGCTATACCTGAACAGAACGCAGTGCTTCCTGTGCTTGAGGTAATTGAAACTGAAGGCTCAGGAGCGGCAGCGTGAACTGTAATCGTGTTAGACGCCACTGTTGCAGGTGAAGCACAGCTTAATGAAGATGTCATTACAACCGATACCACAGCATTAGGCTGCAATGAGGATGATGAGAATGTTGAACCGGAAGAACCGTTTGCAACACCGTTCACTCTCCATTGGTAAGCAGGTGTTCCACCGCCGTACATTGAATTAGCGGTAAATGTTACTGCGAAACCGGGGCAAACTGTTGCCTGGTCAGACGAAATTGAAACTGTTGGTGTAAGGCCACCTGCGCCGGCAACGGTTATAGTTTGAGATGCAGTAGCTGTAGGCGCCGAAGCACATGGTGCATTACCCGTCATTGTAACACCCACAACGTCTCCGTTAACTAAGGTGGCGTTGCTGTAGGTTGCAGAGTTGCTGCCCACAGGTGCATTATTAAGTGTCCAGGCATATACCGGTGCAGAACCTCCTACAACAGGGTGAGCTGTAAATACAACTGCATTTCCGGTACAAATTGCAAAGCCCTGGTTTGAAGTTATGCTTACTTCCGGGGTAGGGCTTGCATCCACAGTTAAGATGGCAGCATTGCCTGTTGCTGCAGGCGCGCATCCTGCTGCAACAGGGCGATATTGGTAAGCATTGAATGAGGTTGCAGCATTCAATACATTCAGGGTTGCAGTGGTTGCTCCGGAATATACCCCGGCTGCATTTGAAACTGCAGACCAGGTAGATCCGTTATCGGTACTTAACTGCCACGAATATGCCGTTGCATCAGTTGCTGTTACACTGAAGGTTGCAGTGCTGCCCGGGCATACAGTGAAATCAGATGCCTGTACTGAAATAGCAGGCAAGGTTTTAACATTCACATCCCTTGACGCGGTTACAGCACAGCCGTTTGCATTTGTAACAGTAAGCGTGTAAGTAGTATTAATGGTTGGAGCTGCAGTTACCGATGCCGTATTGGTACGATTCAAAGCATAAGCCGGAGACCATGAATAAGTGTAAGCATTGAAATTGGTAAGGCCTGAAGATACCCAAGGGTTTGCCCTGAACTTAACCAAGGTGCCTGTATTATTGTGACCTGAAGCATCGGTAAGAGTTGTACCTGATGTCTGGTTCATTTTATAGTAAGCCAACAGTGCAGGGTCATTTTCGGCAGCATTTATATGCATCGAAGCCTGAATTTGAGCTAAGGTACGTGCACTGTTCCAAAGCCTGATTTCATCGAAACGACCTTTGAAGGCAGCAGCATTATCACCGGCAATTGTACGACCGATTACGAAGAAGTTTTTAGAACCTAAATTCGGTGGCAGGTTGGTACAGCTCTTGGTTTGAACAAGGGTACCATTAATGTACAGCTTCATTTGGCTTCCGCTCATTGTGAATGCCAGGTGGTTCCAAACACCTAAAGTAAGTGCAGTAGTAGCATCTGCTGCAATATTGCCGTCGAAATTACCTTGGGTGCGCAGTTGGTTTGAACCACCGTTAAAGCCAAGGTCGAATGTGTTACCTGCAGTAGGTGTGCTTCCTATAGAGAATATCCTGTTATAATTCAGGGTTCCGGCATCAGGCTTAACCCAAGCTTCGAATGTAAAGCCCGAAGTAAAGGCCTGGCTAAGCGCAGTGGGCAGCAAAATGTAGTTAGAGTCAACAGTAGAGCTGGCCATTTCAACAGTGTTTCCGGCGCCGCTGTCGAGGCCAAGCACTGACAGGTTAACACCAACTCCCGGGCATATTAAGGCAGTGGCCGGGGAAATTGAGGGCGTTGCAGGCGAACCGTTTATTACAGAAGCAGATGCATTAAAGTCAGGAGAAGTTACTGAAGGTGCACAAGCATTTGACGAGAACATTATAACACTGAATATATCGCCGGAAGACAGGCTCGTTGTAGTGTAAGATGCAGTATTGTCGCCTACGGTAGTACCGTTCTTCTTCCAAAGATATGCAGGCGCAGATCCCCCGTTAACCGGGTTGGCAGTAAAGGTATTCGGACCGGCGCAGAAAGAGGAGCCGTTGGCTGATGTAATTGTAACTGAAGGCGTTGCTGCTGCCGGTGAAACAGTAAGGCTGTTTGAAGTGGCAGGTGAAGGCGAGGCACAGGTGAACTGAGATACCATATCTGCAGTAACTACCTGGCCGGCAGTAAGTGTAAACGTTGAATAGGTAAGACCGGTAGCAACCGGGGTTCCGTTTACTTTCCAGGTTACTGTAGGGCTGTCGCCGCCATTTACAGGCGTTGCAGTAAACGTGGTACCTGTTGCCGGACAAACATTTTCAGAATTTGCCGCAATACTAACCGATGCTGTTATTGAACCGGTTACAACATTCATTGTAATCGTATTTGAAGTTGCAGTAGGAACGGTTGCACAGGTAGAGGAACTGGTCATTACAACAGTTATCTGGTCGTTATCAGCCAAAGATGACGTTGTGTATGTTGAGCCGCTTGCTACATTGTTACCGTTCTTTTTCCACTGGTAAGCAGGGGCATCGCCGCCTAAAGTATTGGTTGCACTGAAAACAACCTGCGCCCCGGGGCATATTGAGGTGCCTAAATTACTGCTTGCTGTTACAGTAGGCGCAGCATTCCCGGTTACAGTTAATGCAACGCCGGTGCTGGTAGCTGCAGGTGAGCAACCGGATGCAACAACCCTGTAAAGCAGGCCGTTCAATGACAGCGTGGCATTTGTTATTGTTAAAGTTGTAGTGGTTGTACCGCTGTAAGGTGCAGAATTGGTCAAAGCTGTCCATGAACTGCCGTTGTTACCGCTGAACTGCCACTGGTAAGATGTTGCGTTGTTCGCAGTTACAGAGAAAGTTGCATTGCTTCCGGTACAAACCGAGTAAGCTGCGGGCTGGCCTGATATAGAAGGCGCAGGTGTAACGGAAATGGTTTTTGAACCGCTTGCCGAACAGGTTCCGTTACTTACAGATACCGAATAATTGGTATTGATAGTAGGCGTAGCTGTTACAGAAGAACCTGTTGTTGAGCTAAGTCCGCTTGACGGAGACCATGTAAACGTATAGTTGTTGAAACCTGTTAAGGTACTTGCAAGGAATTTGCTTGAGCCCCAGTTTGTAAGAGTCGCGTTGTTTCCGTTGGAAGTTGCATCTAAAACAGTTGAGCTGGTTGCGGCATCGTCAAGGCGATAATAAGCATACAGGCCGTTAGAATTTGTTGCTACGCTGATGTTCATATAGGCCTGAATTTCATCCTGAGTACGCGCTACGCTCCAGAAACGAATTTCATCCATATTACCGGCGTATTCAGCAGCACCGTCGCCAATAGTTGAACGACCTATTGTACACCAATCTTTGCTGCCAAGGCTTGCAGGTAAACCTGAACTGATAACAGTTTGGACCAAGGCTCCATTAATATAAAGCTTCATGCTTCCTCCATCCATAGTAACAGCCACGTGATTCCAGGCATCGGATGTTAAAGCTGTTGCAGCGCTTGCAGTAAAGTTGCCGCCCAGGCCGCCTTCGCTTGCAATTTGAGGAAGGTTGTTATTAAACCTCAGCTGGAAGTTACCACCTGATGAGGTATTATTAGAAAAGGTCAAAATCCTGTTCCAAAAATAGCTGCCTGATTTAGGCTTTAACCATGCTTCCCATGTAAAGCCGGCGGTGGCAGGCATGTTAATGCCGTTGGGGAGCTTTATAAAGTTTGAATCACTGAGGTAGCTTCGGAAGTTAAGCATATTGCCCGGGCCTGCAGTTAAACCGCTAACCGACAAAGTTGTGCTTGTTCCTGTACAAACAGCGTTGCCGGCAGAACTTAAAATTGTTGGTACAGATGGGGGCTGTAACAGTTGCAGAACTGTGAAGTCAGCCGAGGTGGCCGGTGCCGAACAGTTTTCAGCAGGTGTAACAGTTACAGTTATTACATCAGCAGCGGCAACTGAAGGAGCCGTATATGTTGCAGTAGTTGCCACTACAGAACCGTTTTTCTTCCATGAATATGCAGGAGAAGCACCACCATTGGTAACACTTGCCGTAAAGACCTGCGCACCATTACATAATGTGGTTGTTCCGGTTGGAGATACAACACTTACAACAGGAGTTGCAGGCGCGGTTGTTACTGTAATGCTGTTAGAAGTTGCGGGCTTTGGCGCAGCGCAGCTTAAGTCAGATGTCATTTCTGCGGTTACAACCTGGCCGGCAGTAAGCGAGAATGTTGAATATGTTGATCCGGTTGCAACCTGGCTTCCGTTTACTTTCCAAACAAATGAAGGGGCAGTGCCGCCGTTTACGGCAGTAGCCGTAAAACTTGTACCAACTCCCGGACAAACAACCGAAGGAGAAGAAACTATAGACACGGAAGCTGCCAATGTTCCGCTGATAACATTCATTGTTATTACGTTCGATGTGGCAGTGGGTGTTGTGGCACATTCGGAAGATGAGGTAAGCACTAGCTTAACCTGGTCTCCGTTAACAAGCGATGAAGTTGTGAACGCTGCAGTTGTTGCTGTTTCAACATTATTTACCTGCCAGGAATAAGCAGGGCTGTTACCCGGCAGGGTATTTACAGCTGTAAATGTTACCGCAGTACCCGGACATACTGATGATCCGAAATTGCTGCTGATGGTTGAGGTAGGTGCTGCCGAACCTGTAACTGTAAGGGCAACAGCATTGCTTGTTGCAGCAGGTGAACAACCTGAAGCAACTACGCGATACCTGTAATCATTCATACCAATAGTTGCATTGGTAATGCTCAGTGCAGGACCTGTTGCACCTGAATAGACTCCCCCGTTTGAAACGGCGTTCCAGTTTGTTCCGGCATTTGTGCTGACCTGCCATACATAACCCGAAGCATTTGTAGCAACCACACTAAAGCTTGTGGCGCCTGCAACACATGCTGCGCTGGCTACAGGTTGCGTTGTAATGGCGGGAGCAGGCGTAACACCTAATGCAAATGAGCCCGATGAAGAACATGAGCCGTTACTTACCGAAACAGAGTATGTTGTTGCAATGGTAGGAGTGGCTGTTACAGAAGCAGTATTGGTTGCGCTTAGCCCGCTTGAAGGCGCCCAGGTAAAGGTATAAGCGTTGAAGGAAGATAAAGTGCCGGCGCCAAGAGTTGCGGTACCAACAAGTGTTGCCGCACCTGTTATGCCGGTGGCATCGGTCAGCGAAGTGCCTGATGCATCATCGGCTTTGTAATAAGCGTAGAGGCCGGCAGAGTTTGAAGCAACTGTATTATTCATACTTGCTGCAATTTGTGCGGCAGTACGCTCAACGCTCCAAAAACGAATTTCGTCCATATCGCCTTTGTAGGCACGGGCGGCATCACCAAACACTGTATGGCCAATGAGGCAATAATCTTTGTTGCCGAGGCTGGCCGGCAATGCAGTTATGGTAGTTGTGTTTACAAGTGCTCCGTTAATATACAGCTTCATGCTGGTTCCGGCCATTGTTAAGGCAACGTGGTTCCAAACGCCTGCTGTTAATGCGGTGGCACTGCTGTTGGCAATGTTTCCGCCCAAATTTCCTTCGCTGGCTATTTGCAGTGTATTGTCACTAAATCGGAGCTGGAAAGAAGTTTGGCCCGCTGCAGAAGAACCGAATAACAGGAATCTGTTCCAATAATCTCCTCCGCTTGGTTTCATCCATGCTTCCCATGTGAATCCGGTTGTAGCAGCCAGGTTAATGTTATTTGGCAGCCTTATATAGTTAGCATCTACAGCTGTGCTGGCAAATGTTACCATATTACCCGGTCCGGCTGTTACCCCGCTCGACAAAACAGTGCTGTTACCGCCTGCACAAACAGAAGCGCCTGCGGTGCTTGTAATAGCAGGTGTTGGCGGAGCCTGTAATATATTTCCAACCGTAAAGTTTGAAGATGTTACGCCTGTTGCACAGTTTTCAGAAGGTGTAACAGTTACTGTAATAACATCGCCCGCGCTAAGTGAAGCGGCAGAATATGTTGCAGTAGTTGCCACCTGAACAGTATTTTTCTTCCAAATGTAGGTTGGCGATGCCCCGCCGTTAGAAACTGTGGCACTGAAAACCTGGGTACCGGTACAGAAGCTGGTAGTACCGGTTGGAGATACAACAGAAACAGTAGGAACAGGAGGTGCCGACTGAACAGATATGCCATTCGAAGTAGCAGGCCTAGGAGTGGCGCATGTAAATCCGGAAGTCATTTCTGCCGTAACAATATCGCCGAAAGCAAGGGTAGTCGGTGAATATGTAGTGGTTGTAATTCCTGTGCTGCCCCCGTTTATTTTCCAAAGGTATGTAGGCGATGTGCCGGCGTTAGTTGGTGTGGCAGTAAAGGTTACAGCATTGCCGGGGCAAATTGTAGGAATGCTTGATGTGATAGAAACCGAGGCAGCTATGCCGCCGTTTGAAACTATCGACATGGTAAGGCCGTTGGAAGTTGCTGTCAGCGGCGAAGCGCAGGCAGAGTTCGAAGTCAGCTCAGCAGAAACCACCTGCCCGTTTGCCAGGCTTGAAGTAGTATAGCTTGAACCAACAAATACATTTGAGCCGTCAACTTTCCATTGGATGGATGGCGAGCTGCCACCCAGTGTTGTAACTGCTGAAAATGTAACCGATGAACCCGTACATACAGTTGAACCTGCATTACTTGAAATAGTTATAGTTGGCGCTCCGCTTGATGTAACAGATAAAATAGCTGCGGCCCCGGTTGCAGCCGGAGAGCATGTACCTGTTGCAACTGCACGGTACTGATACCCATTCATATTGGCATCTGCACTACTTATGCTAAGCGTTGGGCTTGTTGTTCCGCTATATGGGGTAGATGCCGGAACATTGCTCCAGTTACCGCCACTGTTGGTGGAAAGCTGCCACTGGTATGAGCTTGCATTTGTAGCTGTTACACTAAACGATGCCGCAGCATTTACACATGCGGCAGTGCTTATTGCATCAGAAGTAATTGCAGGCGCAGGCAAAACCGTTAAAGGCTTGGCGGCATAAGTTGAACAGCCATCGGCAAAATTGGTGCGGATTGCAGCAGCATAATAGGTTATGTCTGATGCAGGTGCTGCAGTAACTGTTGCACCTAAACCATTAGAAGGTGTAAGGCCTGCAGTTGGCGTCCAAACGTATGAAAAAGCATTAAAGCCTGTTAAGCCCGAGGTACCGCGAATAGGCGTGGTTGCGAAGCCTGTGAGGGTTGCGGTATTACCGTTTACAGAAGCATCCGTAAGAGTGGTAGTTGTTATTGCTTCGTCCATTTTATAGTAGGCCACCAAGCCGGCTGCAGAAGGCGACACACTATAATTCATGTTGGCAATAATTTCAGACCTTGAACGGGCTGTACTCCAAAAACGCATTTCATCCATAGCGCCTTTGTAATCTCCGGCGCCGTCGGTGGTAATAGTAGTACCAACCACACAATAGTTTTTGCTGCCGAAAGCTGCGGGTAAGGTTGTTATGGTAACAGAATCTTTTGCGAGCCCGTTTACATAAATTTTCATTTTAGTGCCGGTCATGGTAAGGGCCAGGTGGCTCCAAACATCTGAAGGCAGGGTATACGCTCCGTTGAAGTTACCGCCTAGATTGCCTTCTGAAGCAATTGCCGCAGTGCCTGCTGTGAAACGCAGTTGGAAATTACTTCCGGTGTTACCAACGCTGCTTAAGGTCAGAATTCGAGTCCAGTTATATGAACCTGATGTAGGCTTTATCCAGGTTTCCCAAGTCATACCTGTTACGAAGTTCAGGTTAATACCATCAGGAAGTTTAATATAGTTCGTTCTTGCACCGTTGTTGCCGAAATTAAGTTGGTTGCCGGGGTTATTGGCATCTGCATTAGAAGCCGTTAATGTAGTAGAG
>JAZKBN010000044.1:53526-90059 GCA_040388605.1 Bacteroidota bacterium
GCAGATGAAGTAATTGTGGGTGAGGCTATAGTTGGTGCAGTAAATGATACTACTGCGCCGGCTGAGTAACAGCTCCCGTTTGAAACGTAGTAAGTTCCGCTTGTTGTTACCACCACCGATTTGGTTGTTGGTCCGTGAGCCCATATCCAGGGTCCGTTACCTGATGCTGTTAATGTAGCATAGTTGGCACATGTGGTAACAGATGCAGGAGAGATAGTTGGCAAGGTACCGGCACCAACAGTTAAAGTTTTACTGCCCGTTGCCAAAGCTGACTGCCCTGCCCCGTCTTTTGCCGTAACAGTATAAGTGCTTGTTACAGTTGGCGTGGCTGTTACGGTTGCGCCTGATGTTGAACTTAAAGTTCCTGAAGGACCAGACCAAGTGTAAGTGTTAGCTGATGAAAGGCCTGTTCCGCCTGTTGCGGTACTGGATACAAATTGGGCATTGTTTCCGGAAGGGAATTGCAACATTTGCCCGTGGCGGGCATTAGCTGAAGCATCGCGTACTACGCCGTCAGTATTAGCCTGGTCATAACGGTAATAAACCATCAGGTTAGCATCAGTTGAATCAACTGATTTCTGATAGTTAGAAGAAATTTCAGAAGCTGTCCTCGTTGTTTTCCATAAACGTGTTTCATCCAGGAAACCTTTAAACGAACCGGGCTGGTCGCCGTTTGTAGAGCGGCCTAATACGCTCCAGCTTCCGTCGCCGCCAAGTGAAGCCATGGTGTTACCGGTGGCGATGGTTGCATTAAGCACACCGTTTAAATAAAGTTTGGCATTAACACCATCCATAGTAACTGCAACGTGCAGCCATTTGCCCATGGGAATAATTGTTGTGCTTTGCAGGCCGTTAAGGTTATCCATGTACAGCGTTTGGGTACCACCGCCATAAATACGCATTTGCAGCGTTCCGAAAGTAAACACCCGGTTATAAAAGTTATCCGCCATATCCGGATAAACCCATGTTTCAAATGTAAAGTTGTTTACACCTGCCCAGTTTATTACCGGAATTTTAACATAAGGTGTACTTGTGCCTACCCGGGTTTCAAGCGGGAAAGTCAACATATTATAGCTGCGCCTTGTATTGCCTGTAGCAGAGGCCGTTAAGATTCGGCTTTCCCCTGCACAAAGATTATCAGGTAAGCCTCCACCGCTTGAAACAGACGGAGTACCCGGCTGTGCAAGCAGCAATACTGTCGGAAACATCATACAAAGTGTAAAAGCCAGGGGCCTGAGCACTTTCCCGATGAAATTACCTGTGTGACTTAAGACCCTGCCAAAGAATGCAGGCTTTTCGGACATGTAATTATAGGACATAAACTATAGATTAATTGGGTGTTTTGGTTTTATATAAAATCAATATACTCCGGCATTCAAATATGAATACAGAAGCTTTATCCTGCTAAATGCAACAGGAACACAAGACATATTTTGCCTAAGCGAATACGTTTTGTATGGTATGTGTTGTTACTAAATCCCTTAGATGCCGGTCAGGCATGGGGAAACCGGGTGAATATCATGAATGCGGTACAGATTCCGGGTGTGAGGAACTATGCCCAAATTTCATTTAATCCCAAGCGGAGAATTAATGTTGAAGGTATTTAAACAGCCTTGCTTAAACAGCTTTAATAACAGTTTAGCGGACTGTTTCCGGGTAATAATTATCAGATGCGGTTAATAATTGGTGTTGTTACGCTCAATCAAAGGTATATACCCAAAATGTACTTTAGGTATCCCTGCAATAAGTAATAATGAATATTTAATTTAAAACTACTTACTACGCTTCAATTCCGAAATCAAACCGAACGGTCAAAAATTCAGAACTAAAGAAAACTGAACAGCAATTTGGGCTGAAAAACATAATTTTCGGCCCAAACAGATTGTTCTTGCATTATAACAGCTTTGTATGCGCAGTTTAACCATGCGGATACAAACTATTTTGTCTTTATTTTAATGCAACCTTTTTAGCAGCTGCAATATAGCTGATTTTTGTTTTTAAACCGCCCGCCTGTATTTCAAAATCACCGGGTTCGGTTACCGTTTTACTATCAGCGTTAACCATATTCAGGTCGTCTTTATCGATGGTGAACGTTACCGTTTTCTCTTCCCCGGCCCTGAGGCTGATTTTTGTAAAATCGCGCAGTCGGCGAATACGAGGAGTTAAGCTGGCATACAGATCACTGATGAACAGATCAATGGCTTCCTTGCCTTCACGTGCGCCGGTATTCTTTACCTTAAGGCTAACAGTTAAAGATTCATCGCCGCGAAGTGAAGCGGCACTTGTTGAAAGTGCGCTATACTCGAAAGTGGTATAGCTAAGCCCATATCCGAAAGGGAATTGAGGAGAAATGTGCGCACGCTTCGGAGGCGGAGGCCAAACTGCTGCATCACCGTTTATTTCAGTATGCTTATAATCGTAAAGCAGGAAGCTGTTACTGAAGCGAGGGTATGTAAAACAAAGTTTACCACTCGGGTTAGTTTCACCAAATAGAATTTCACTCATGGCAACAGAACCTTGCGGCCCGGGCGTAATACCCAATAATATGCCGGGGAAAACAGGCTCTAAATCACGTATAACCCTTGGTCGGCCTTCAAGCAAAACCAGTGTTACCGGCTTACCGCTTGCAGCCAAGGCTTTTGCAAGGTCCATTTGGCCCTGCGGCAAATCTAAATCATCAATATTACCTTCGCCTTCAGCATAAGCAGCTTCGCCCAATACTACTATTATTGCATCGGCAGTTGCAGCAGCAGAAACTGCATCGTTTATCATACCATCGGGTGCATACCAAAAATCTGAACCCTTGCTATAAGTTACATTAGCCTCTCCTGCCTTTTCTTTAAAAGCCGTGAGGAATGACTTGTCGGTTTTTGCGTAAAGCTCAGGCTTATTCCCCTGCCAGCTGAAGCTCCAGCTGCCGCTTAATGAAGGAAGCCAATCAGCAGCCGGGCCGGTTACCAGGTATTTTTTACCCTTGGTTAAAGGCAGGGCATTTTTTTCGTTCTTAAGTAATACAACTGATTCGCGAGCAGCCTCTAAAGACAATTGAACATGCTCAGGCTTAATTACATCACTTTCCATAGCAACAGGTGCCATGGGCTTTTCAAACAGGCCCAATTCATACTTTAAGGTAAGAATACTGCGAACCGATTCATTAACCCGCGCTTCTGAAATTGAACCTTCCTTAACCAATTCAGCCAGAAATTTAGCAAAATCATAGCTGTCAGGTGTCATGCTCATATCTATACCTGCATCAACAGCAAGTCTTACGGCCTCTTTCATAGAAGAAGCTATTTTATGAGATGAGTGCAGGTAGCGAACATCGGCCCAATCAGTTACAACAACTCCTTTAAAGCCAAGCTCCCTGCGAAGAATATCGGTGAGTATGTATTTACTGGCATGTACCGGAACACCATTGATTTCGCCGCTGTTAACCATTACAGTTTTACAATTGTTCTTAACAGCCTCAGTAAAGGGAGGAAGAAAAATCTCGCGGAGCATCCAGTCAGGAATATAGGCCGGTGTTCTGTCTTTTCCGCTGAAAGGGAAGCTATAGCCTAAAAAGTGCTTCATGCAGGCCGCAACCGCAGTTTCAGATTTCAAATCGGAACCCTGCATTCCGTTGATTAATGCACTGCCTAATTTACCACAGATATAAGGGTCTTCGCCAAACGTTTCACAGAAACGTGGCCAAATGGGCTGCCTGCCTACATCAAGCACAGGTGCAAAGTTCCAGGGAATGCCGCTTTTACGTGTTTGGAACGCAGTAACAACACCGGCCTTGCGAGCCAACTCCTCGTTACGCGAACAGCCGATTCCAATATTTTGAGGAAATAAAGTACCGCCAGATAAATAGGTAGCGCCGTGAATAGCATCAACACCATAGAGAACCGGTATTTTAAGGCGTGATTTCCCGGCTTTTGATTGTATAGTATTAATAATTTTATGCCAGGTGGCTACATCCTGCGCATGATCCTGGCCATTGTTCAAAATTGAACCGATATGCCATTTATCAATTCCTTCAGCCAGCTTTACTGTGTCAAAATCAACCTCCTTCCGACCGGGAATTGCATAGACACTTAAATCCATTTGTGTCATCTGCCCAACTTTTTCTTCCAGTGTCATTTGCTTCAGCAAAGCTTCAACACGGGGATCACCGGCAGATTTAGTATTGGAAGCTGAAGACACAGGCTTACCTGAGGCATTGCCCTTTAAAGATTTGACCGCAGGCTTTTGCGCTACAACGGAAGATGCCAACAACAATCCAAGGCAAGCCGAAAACAAACCTTTAATACTTGGTGTAAATGTCATTTCAGGGAATTTCAATATCACTATGGGTTACAAGATATTCCCGCAGCAAAACATGTAATTACATACTTTACTGCGGGAATTATTAATCAAGGTAGAAACCGGAAATAAAATAATTACCAGGGCTTATAGCTATAGCCCGATAATACCAATTCCTTATCAGTGGTAATTGATTTGTTTGGCATACCAATTCCGTTAGGGGCAAAGAAGACAAATATTGCCTTGGTACCAACTAAAGGTTTAGGTATAAGTATCGGGTCAGATTTAGCGCCGTTATAACCGGGCTTTGTAACAGGAACGGTCGGTTTCAAAGTCCATTTAGCAATGGGAATATTCTTAGGCAATGTATCGCCGGGGTTCCACTCGGGAGTTGAAACATTGAATGTGGTAAATTCCACATAATTAAGGCGCCATTTAATGCGGTGCAGGATATACGGAGATTCGGCACGCTTGCCAATAAACTTACCAAAAATCCTGTCGGAGGTATTAACATCCAAAACAGGTGCAACTGAATACAGCAACGAAGCAGTATCTGTAGTTCCGGTGTAATTGTTCATGGCTATTTCAAGCTGAGAATTAGCCTGGGTGGCACTGGGGTTATAAGTGCTGAATGAAAATGCAATGCTTGTATCAAGATTCGCAGCATAATCAGAGCGCATACGGAACATATAAGTACCATAGCCCACATCTTCACGCGAGGTAATAGCTGTGCCGTACCATTTTCCGCCGTTAAAAGACACACGCATGTGCAGAGCTTTGGTAGGGTCGATGTAAATATTGCGGCTGAGGTTGCTGAACAGGTAGTTCGTGGAAGTTGCCCCATTACCTACTATATCTGTACTGTCGATATCCCAGGCATAATAAGTATCAGCCAATTTGACGCCGAAACCCAAACTATCCCTCTGAAAGTGAATAGGATTTGCATCGCTTGTATCAGGAGTACAACCGCTAATAAAAGGAAGCGCTCCGAAAACAGCCAAACCAAGCGTTAATACAGCCAGGCTGCGTAACTTAAGTCCCTTAATTGTTCTGCTTAAACTTTTGTTGATTATCATCGATTAATTGGCGGGTCATGTATTTGGCCTGAATGCACGGGGCAAATGCGGACTCAATTGGTTGATAATTCAATCGGCCTTTTCACAGTTATGGGAAAAGGCCGATTGCCATTATTTTTTTTTAATTCTGAGAGCTATTGAACAATAGATACCTTTTGCTGCAATTCAGCGCCATTATTACGAATGGCTTTCAGAATATACATTCCGGGAGTAAGTCCACTGACGTTAATAGTGGTCTTATTTGCAGAACCTTTGGCCGGAAGCTCTGATTTCATAAGCCTGCCCTGTACATCTACAAGATCCAGTGATTTTACATCTGCATCATTACCAAGGAAAACATCTAACTGATCGGCAGCAGGGTTTGGACCTACTGTAAATACAACTGAAGTTTGTTCAGGCGCTGTTCCTGCAACCGGGTTACAGGCAGCTAGGTTTTGCGCAAAGCGCGGACCCCAAAGATTGTCATATACGAAGTTATCAGTCATTCTAACGCCGGGAGCAAATTGCAAAGACGCGACATTGCAACGTGCTAAAACCTGAGCGTTGGGAGTTGCAAGCTGGTTTTTACTGAAAATAACATTCTCCCATTGATTTACTTTATTGGTAAATCCTACGAAAGTACCAACTTGTAAAGGCTTTCCGGCTTGAACAGTACCCGGATCGTGCACTCCTATTGTTACTGTATTACCCGGGTAATAACTAAATACCTTCATGCTGAAGCGGGCCGAACCATCCATATATTTGGCAAGGTTCATCATTGCTCCGCCGGTGTTCATCCAAATGTAATCAGTTAATTCAGTAGACCTTGAATAAGCCAGTACGTTTGGCGACGTATTCGCTGTATCGACCGTTGTAGTCGGATTAGAAGATAGTGCCATTACACCATCGGGGTTAGTATAACATATCCGACGGTTTTGATCAAAATCATCCCACAGATATTCCTTTGAAGTCAGAATTGGCGGTTGTATAATATTGGGGCCCCTGATTTCGTCTATATAAACTTCCGCCCTGTCCGGGTTACTGGAATTAAACTGAAACGTAAGCGCATCAATCATTCCGTCAGTTATATCAGCATCCGGACGTTCGTGGAAAGTAAGAATTAAATCAACCCATTGTCCTGCAGGAAGCTGACCGACAGGCTCCCACCATACTGTGTGCCTGCCCTTTGGCCAACCCTGTATTGATGCCTGATTAATAAAAGTAGCATCTATCCTGGTACCGGGGTAAACTGCATATATTTTAATCCTAAGTTTCTTACTTCCGCGAACCAGGCCTGTCATTGAAGCAGCAGGCATTGTGCCATCGAAAGTAACTTTGAATCCGTCGTACTGTACTTGCCCGTTATAATTACGGGTATAGTGTGCACAGAATGGTGATGAATTAACAGCATCAGGGTGAGGATTTGGTACACCCCATTCCATTTGCCCGTCAGCACTTGCAAAGTTAAGTAAGCGCACGTCTTCATAATTCTGAAGCATAATTTCCGGATCAGCAGGAGTAACTACGTTCGTAGTTTCAGGCAATTGAAAATCATCAAATGCCCAAGTCCTGATATCCTGGATTGGACCTGCCGTATAGTTAGGAGCAACCATCAAAACAAACTGCGTAATATAATCCGGCTGAGTAGCGTTCCCGGCAATTGGAGTACAGTCAACATTAAATGTTAACAATTCCCATGCATGTGCAACAGTTGTAGTTGCTTTAACCTGCATGTAGCGGCCGGCAGGATAATTTGTAGCAGTGGCCAGATTACTGTCTTCAATAGACATTGTAACATTCAACCCTGCCTTTGGGCTATACACTTTTATCTTGATAAACTTGCTGGCTGCACCACGTGCGTAAGCAGACATGTCAGATATAGTACCATGAACGGAGATACGAATCACATCATAGGTAGCATCTGAACGGTCATAGTTTAAAACACCTGCCGATGTATTAATACCGGTACGAGATGGATTAGCGCCCCGGGAAAGAGTACCCTGCCCTGTTGCCACAGCAGGATAAAACACCCTTGGGTTAGTCGGAGTAGTGGGATTTTCGAAATTATCCCAAACCACCTGGGCATTGCTGCTTGATACAGCCAGGCCCAATGCCGCAACAATTAAAAATAAGAGCTTTTTCATAGTTAATCCGGTTAAATAAATAAGGACTCGGGTGTATCTTATTCAACCACGTTCAAGTGCCCCCACATAAACGGACGCTCATTGAAACCAGGTTTTTCGCTGTTCCAGTAAATCTGGCTCTTACGGCCTTTCATGTCGCCGTTGTCGATGGCAATTTCAGCAGTAATTACTGTGCCTGCTTTAATTGGCTTTGCACCAAGCTCAGCATAAGGAATGCGGGCTTCAATGCTATAACCATCGGCAGTCTTTGTTGTTTTAACATTTGCGCCGGCAAGCTTGCTTGCTTTGGCCCAGCTGTAAACGTAGGGCTGTGCGGTAGCCTTAATAATGATGTGGTAATCACCTTCGCCAAGAGAGGCACGGGCAGAATCGGCACCGGTATTTAAGCCAAGTGCAAATTCAATAGCATCACCATTCCAAACGTCGCCGTTTTCATTCTTGTTCTCAAGCGGATCTTCGTCGGTAACTTCACCGGCAAGATATATGGCTTCGTTATCGTAAGATACGCGGAAGCTGCTGTTTTTAACGAGTATGCTTTGGCCTGTGTATTCGTCGGTATTTACAACACCGTCTACTTTTTGGCTTGCGGCACGAACAGTCATAGTAGCAGATTTACGCTTGGTGTTGCGGCTCATCTGGTTTTTAATGCGCAGGCGCTCATCACGTTTGGCAGCAGCAGGAATACGTGCTTCAGTAACCTGTATGTCGTTCAGGTTAGGGAACTCATCCTTAAACTTAGCAGGCACATTGGTAAGGCCTTTGTAACTGCTGCGGGTATAAGGATCAAGCATAATTTGCTTCCATGCTTCAGCAGCCTTAGGGTTGCTGTTCACACGCCAATCCACTTCCTTGTTAATATAGAAGTAGTTATAGTTTTTAATCCTTGGGAATAGGCGCTTTAAGTCGTCCTGCATATCAAGAATCCATTGAGCTTTGTCGCCGCCTTTTTCATTACAGGCAAACTCGCCGATTTGTAAAGGCTTGTTCGGGAATGCCTTAGCCATTTTAATGTAGTGGTTTCCGAATACCTCGCGGAAGGTACCCCACCAGCTGCCCTGACCCGGCAAATCGTTCTCGCCCCAGTTGTAACCGTCAATTGAAACCCAATCAACGTAGTCATCGCCGGGATAGCAAAGGTAAGGGTCGTTCCAAGGGTTGTCTTTTTCGCTCGGTACGCCACCGTTGTTCATACACCATACGAACTGTACGTTTTTAGCACCGGCCTTGCGGAAAATATCAACAATGTGTTTCCATGCCTTTTTGTGGCGATCAACACCTGCTTCTTTGCCGTTCAATACGGTGCTCCAAGGGTACCAGTTACCGTTAAATTCGTGGAATATACGAAGTTGAACAGTTCCTTTTGCCTTAGCAGCCGCTTCAGCATATTGTTGCAGGTAGTCGTCATACTTGCCGTTGATAATTGATGCAAGGTTAACTTCTTCACCTGCAGGAAGGCCTTTTTTAGCTTCCCATACAATGTGAGGAATACAACCGCTGGCATGAATGCGGGCAATGTCTTCGCTCTTGAACTTATCGTTCCAACCTTCGTACCACATAACTGATGCAGGTTTGCGACCGGTTACAGTCGCATACTGGTTGCGTAAAGTTACCGGGCGACCGGGCATAAACACACCTGTAAATACGCCGCCAATGCTGTCGGCATTTTCATCAAGCGCTGATACGGTTTCTAAAGAGATATCGCGTTTGTTGTGCGGATTATCTGCTTTACCGGCGTAAGGAGCAATTTTAATATCGTCAATTACAAGGTTGGCAGAGCCCTCACCCTGGAATTGTATTTGCTTAATGCTTTGTGGGTTAACACCATGGCCTGCAAAATCGAAAGCTGAAAGCGGGATAATTACCTTGTTCCAGCCGTTGATGTATTCGTCAGTAGGAATCCACATATTGCTCAGGGCAAGGTATGAACCTTTTTGAGCGTAGTCTTCAAGGCCGATTACCATAGGAAGACCATCATCAGGCTTACCAAGGTTTTTAACACGCATCTGGAGCGCGCCGTTTTTAACCTGGGCGCTGATGTCTGCAGGAACCCAATCGGTCCAGCTGAAACCCCAGCTGATATACTTACAATCGTTGGTCTTATTCCAGCTGTAAGCAATAGAAGAAGTACCTTCGAATTTATCTGATTGAATAACAGCAACTTCTTTGCAGTTATCTTTATCTACACCCCAGGCACCGGCAGGAAGCTCATCTTTAAAGAGGGTAATTGTACCGCTTGGATTAGCAGACCCGTCTTTATTAGTGGCAGCTTTAGCAGGAGCATTGGCATCTTTGTAACGCTTATAAGCCTCAGCTATTTCACCTTCGAACTTAATAAAGCGGATATCGTCTATATATACGTTACCAACGCCTTCAAAGTTCATTTTTATTTGCTTTAAATTTCCGGCGGCAACTTTTGCCTTGGCAAAGTTGAACTCCACCATAGGAATTGCCACGTGAACCCAGCGGTTATCGAAGTTTTGTATGGGATCGTCGATGAAACGGTGGTTCAGGCTTACGAAAGTATTTTTCTCAGCGTAGTCTTCGAAACCAAGGATAATGGAAAGGTCTTTTACAGGCTCACCTACATTTTTGATGTACATGCTTAAAGCCAACTTACCAACCTGGTCTTCCATATCAACGGGAGCCCAGTTGGTCCAGGTTCCGCCAATACCAATAAACGGACAGTCGCCTTTCTTGTTCCAGTTCAGCTTAAGGGCAGTTTTGCCTTCATAAACATCTTCGTTGCTGAAAGAGAAGTCTTTACAGTTATTTTTTTCGAAGCCCCAACCGTTCGGCCACTCGTCGCCATAAATGACGCCCAAGCCGTTTTCCGATTCGTCTCCTTCCGCATCAGCCAACGCGCTCAGCGAGTCTGATTTAAGCGGGCGATACACGCCGCCGCTCAGGTCGTCGTCCAGGGGGGCGTCGTCCAGGCTTAGCTTCAGCACGTTCTTACAGCCGGCGAAGAGAATGATTCCGGCCGCGAAAGCCAGGAATATGAATTTCAGCTTATTCATCATTATGGTCTGAATGGTGCACCAATTGTAAATACCGGGAAGTCAATGGAGGCCACTGCCTGGCCTGCCGCATGACCCGGAGGGTTGGTGATCAGGGAAAATTGTACGTTAGAGATTTTATTTGGTTCGTGTACGCGGTTACCGTTTTTACCTGCACCTCGTTGGTTATCGCCATACAAGGTCTCAGAATAACGGAAACTTACTAACTTCCAACCTGTCCAGGTAACCTGAAGGTTATAAGCGCTTTGATCTTCAATATCAGAATCATAAGTACCTTCAAACGGAAAAACATCGTCTTCCTGGAATTGGATAGCTAATTGGGTATTTGCCCTGCCGGCTCCGTAAACAAAAACGTTAAACCAAACACTGTCGGCACGGTCAATTAAATTGTAGTGGGTAGTGTTTTGCCCCTTCAGGCTTGCAGGGAACTGAACATAACCAATGAAATAGTCTTTTCTATATGGAGCTTCAACACCTGTCAAACTATAATAGAATGAGCCCTGAGCTGCTCTCACTTCGTTTGATTGGCCAAAATTTACTGAATCGTCAGCTTGAATCAGGCGAGGAAAAGCAGGCAAATTGGTTCCTTCAAAATCACTGAGCAAAACGGCATTAGTCAAATCAGGTGTACGTGCCTTTTTTAAGAAAACAGTTGTGCTTAATATTAGGGAAGTATCATCAAAGCTTACAAAAGCCAATACCTGCTCGCTACTTTGAAAAACAGGGAACTTCGTTGTACTGCCATCCCATGTAGAGTTCCATGCAGCTATTTCAGTTCCTTTCCCGTCAATGGTAAATTCAGCCAGGGAAACATTGCCCAGCAGGCGAAGATGCCAGCTTTCGTTCCTGCTGAATTTTGCGGTGAACCAAGCCTTATCTCCGGCAGTGAAATCCAATTCAGGCTTATTAGGCGCTAAAGGGGAAATTACTGTCAGCGGTGCCAGGTTGCTCTTTACATCGGGCCCAAGCTGGACCAGCGAAGTATCGGCACAACCCCAAAAGGCTGCAACAGGAATTAACAATAACAGAAACAGTTTTCTCATAATTCGGTGCGGCCATTTGTACTAATGGCTCTGGTGGCTCCGGTTCTAATATCTTGATTTTGAGCTTTAAGCCCGGAAATTTGTAATAAGCCGGCTGTGGCAGTTCATGCTACGGCCGGCAATTAATGATAATCGGTACTAATTAAGTTTGCGACAAGTACAGCAATCTTAATTAAAACACAATTATTAAGGTTTCAAGGGCGCACCCCAAGTGAAGCAGGGGTAATCAATTGAAAGGTGAGCTTCGCCATTGGCTATGCCGGCCGTTACAGGAACGAGTGAAATATTTACATCTGTAATCCTGTCGATCTGCTTTATGTTGTTACCCAATGTACCGCCTTGTGTGGCGAACTCATTATGTTGAGTTTCAGAATACTTAACTGAAATCAATTTCCATCCGGGAGTCCAGTCTACATTGTCGAAAGGTAGAATTGCCCTAAAAACATCTTCAGAATCAGGAACAGCAACACCGTCGTTATTATCATCTTCATTGAATGATATACCAATTCTTGTGTTATGCAAGCCGTAGCTGTACACCATTATATTGAAGTATAATTGTGTTGGATCACCATTGGCTCCTGACAAATCAAAATGCGGTTTGAAAGGTGCACGGAATATATTTGCATTGATGTTTGAAGTACCAATGTAGTAAATATCATCTCCGGCTCCGCCAGGTGTTCCTTTCATATCCCAATAGAACGAACCTTCAGCAGCTTCGTGACCAGAACCGTCAGTATAGGTATTGCTCCTGAATCCGTAGGTAAGTTGGCCACTTGGTGATTTTGCTGTAACACGAATACGTAAAGGGTATTTTGTTATAGGCTCAAAGTTGCCAAAGAGCAAAGCATTTGAAAGGTCTACGTCACCGCGTTTGGCGATGCTGAAATCTTTTCTTAAAAAAGCTTTACCTACAATTTTTTCATCAAGGCCCTCAACCTGCAAAACTGCAGTGCCGAGATCGCCGTCTTTTACCATGGGAATAACATCTACGCTGCCATTCCATTGTGCGGTAGATTCATTGAGGCTGCTGCTTTCGCCCCTGATTACGCGTTGCCATCCTTTGCCGCCATTCAGGGTTAAAACCCATTTGGCCTTACGCGAAAACTTAGCAGTGAAATTTGTTACCGGGGTGGCAGTAAAATCAACTACAGCTTCCGGTGCATTAATGTCCAAGCCCTCCAAAATCTTTAATTCAGAAAGAGAATTGTTTACCGAAAGCTCTTCGGTAAGCTCCTTATAGCTGTCGGAGCAGCCACCAAAGGTGAGCCCGGCAATAACAATGCAAGCGGCGGAGTAGAACAGTTTTCTCATGACTTAAAATTTTGAATTTTGGTGATTAATTTGGTCAGAATCAGAAATGCATATTGAAAAGGAAGAACAGCTGGGTCATATTATAACCTAAGTTACTGTTCGTATTGTCTGAAAGGTCGAAATATTGACCTTGTGCTGTCAGGTTAATGGTAGGCGTGAAGCGGTAGTTAAAACCGAAAGCGTACATGCTTTGGGTCATATCCACATTATAAGCACGAAGCGTATTAGCGTCGTAAATATCAAGGCGGTTATAATTATCGCGAATTTCAAGAACCTCGTTGCCCTTGCCGCTTACTATTTTGGCTCCTGCTAACAGGTCGAATTTATTGGCAATTTCAATGTTCAGACCAGCATCAATGAGTGAAGTTTTCAAATCAACAACTTCAGCGCCCACGCCTGAACGTGAGGTGCTTTCATTTTGGTAGCCTAAAGTAACATCGAGGTGTTTTTTCCAGCCAGCCATTTTACCGAAATGAAAATTACCTGAACCGCGGATTTGGGTATATGAACGTTTTTCCTCGGTACCAATGCCAACCATTTCACCTAAGAAAGAGCCGGCAGCCTGCAAATCAAAAGTTTCGCGCTTTAATAAAGCCTCAACAGTAATGCCTGCACGGTTAGGCGTAGCGGCACCGTAAGGAGTAACATTGCTCAACAATGGGTTAGTTGTACCAAGCCTTGTGCTAAAGCGTTGGTTATAAAGCGTTTCGTCACGCAGCAAATCCATTGTTGTAACATTGCGGATTGCACGCTCCGAACCATTGCCAAGATAGCGATAAAACTGACCCGTAGAGTCAAAATTAATTCGCTTGGTTTGGGCTCCGGGGCTGAAGAAATTAGCGCCAACCTGGCGGTAATTTGCTTTCAGGGTAAGACCCAGCTCTTTAAAATCAACACCAGCACCGAAATCTCCAAAGCCGTCGTTACGATTTTTAAGAGAGTCGCCGGGAATGTTTATGTAACCGGTGTATCCGGGGAAAGCAAGCCTTGAAACACCTGCCTCACCTGTAATAAAGTAACGATTGCTGCCGCTGTTTATTTCAGTTACAAAATTGCCTGTATAAACCTCGTTTATAATACGCCCTTTCTGGGGTGTGTTATTAGGGAGGTCGAACAAGCGAATATAGTTTCCGCCTAAGGTGAAGTTTTCGCTTTGCATTAAGCGTAAACGTCCGCCGCCAATAAGCTGTTGGTTGGTATAGCTGTAATCAGTTGGCGCATTGCGGGTTAAGAAACCATTAATGGTTGCCTGCTTTATAAATGAGCCCAGGTTCAAACCGGCTTCGGTCTGCAGACCCTGCATGTGCCAAAGGTTTCCGGGCTTATAGTAGTTTTCATAATAAACTACCTGGCGCGGCAGGTTAAATACCTCGGCCTCATTAATGCGACCTTCTTCGGCATTATTCCAAAGCGTGTACGGGGTTTGCTTCAGGAAAACATCACCAACCTGGTACTTAATGACTTTGGCAATAGTGCCCTTGGCTGTCAGCTGCCTGATACCAACTGTAACACCGCCGCCATAGAAACCACCGAATTCGTTACGCATACGCATAACGCCTGTAATTTCAGTTTCCTTGTTCGGGCGAATGTTAATACCCCAGTCGAAAAGCGTATAACCGCCGTTCAGACTTTTTGTAGTGCTTGAATCGCCTTCCAGCCTTTTACCGCCTATGCTGTTATTGCGCAGGAAAGAACGGGCTGTTCCGTTGAACGAAATCTTGGCTTGGCCGTATGCGCTCATTAAAAGGGCGGGTGCGGCAAGAGCCAGGAAGGTTGTGAATACTATTTTCCGCATCGGGATTTGGTGTTCGGGATGATGAAGTATATCAGGCTTTCAGTTCAGAACCAACACGGTTCATTATGAAAATCAGTGCTTTTTTAGGTAGGCGCTTTTTAGGGCAGGTTTGCTTGCGCAGAATAATTGAAGATTAGAGCCTAAGCTCATTTGCTAAAAGAATATTTTTAGCTCTACGCTCGACTCATGACCACGGAAGTAATCAAGCTCGAAATTTGCATCGGTGAAGTTATACCAGCGCTGACGGAAGTATAAGCCCGCACGCTCAGATATATTAATATCAGCACCCAGACCATAGCCATGCCCGGTTTGGTTACGCGGAAGACCGGTTTTTACGTCAAGGTCGGTGTCTTTGTTGCCAAGAACACGTTCAATACCGTAATAACCAATCAGCACTACGTTCTTGGTAACAGTATAGTTAAGGTCGAATTCGTTGGTGTAGGTACGAATCCAGGCATCTGTGGATGTTACGGGGATAACAGACATTTTAGGACTTACGCTCGCGTTTGAGCTGAACCAGAAGAAAGTTATATCTCTGCCAGCAAGCTTCTCCTTGAATTTAAGGTGCATTTCAAAGTTGTTGAAGTGCTTTGAAGGCAAATCTCCTGAGCCGTTGATGTTAACTGTTTCAGTTACGTTCCTGAAAAGACCATTAACGCGTTGGTAAGGGCCGATTCCGGAATTATAAAGGCTGAACCTGCTCCAGCTTACGTTGTTAACACGGTGGTAATAAGTAATCTGGCGATTGAGCTGGTCAATTTCAGCAGATGCCGCTATACCAAGGTTAATTACCAGCGGGCCAAACTGAAGCTCAGAGTTAACAGCTGCACCCTGGCGGTTGTTAGCCATTGAACCTATATCTACCAAGGGGCTGCTGAAAGGCAGCAATGTGCTGGTTACCTGCTGCTTACTGGTATTAATAAAGGTTGAGTTAACGTTTACAAAGTTCTTATCAACGTGGTAAGCGCTTATATCTATTGGGAAATAAGTTACCGACGAAGGCAATTGCAGTCGGCCCATAATTGCAGGACCGTAATTTTTGGCATATACAGGCGTTTCAAAAGAACCTATACCTGCTTCACCTGTAATATGTATGCCTTTCTGCAGTACGCCGAATTCAAGAGAGTTAACTGAATAACGATTATACTTAGGGCTTAAGCTATCCAGGTAAGTAGTACTGGTGAAATGGTTATAGCTTATTATATTAGAGCCAAATGGCTTCTCTAGGCGTCCGCCGATGCTGCTGTTCGGAATTTTACCCAGGCTGTATGCTGCGCCGCCGCCGTTGTTTTGCGTTTTACCCAACAGGAAAAAAGCATTCAGGCCATAAGGCATGCGAAGGCCTTCTAATATAATGCCCTGAAAGGCCTGGTTATCCCAACGTATATCCTGCTTTAATGCCTCGCGTTCCCAATAACGGTTGTACCTATCTCCGGCAGCCAATACAGGCTCCCAAGGGTTCCGCTCAAAAGTACTGAAACGGTTGTAGCCACGGTTATTCCAAAGGGTAAAAGGGCTCAGGTGATACCAGTGAATACCGCCTGCTCTTAAATTAATATCAGCATACTTGGTTTTGATGCTGCTGTAAAAGTTAATACCAAGGTAAAGGCTAAGGTTATCATAGTCTTTAATCTTAGGTCCACCGTAACCCGGAGCCCAGAAAATATCAGTGCCGATGGCTACGCCCGGAGCGGGTGTGGCATTCACTGAAAAACTGAGCACCGGTTCACGGTATCCATCGCCTACACCAAGGGTACGGCGATAATCTGTTTGCCCGAACGGAGCAGGCATATATCTGTAGAAGCCGAGGAAACGATAGTAACCGCCGAACTTAATATCACGAAGCTTGTTTTTAATTACAGAGTAATCGGCCCAATTATTGCCTGTTACACCTGCGGGGTCGGTTGCGCCTGCAATAGGTTTAATTGAAGCAGCGCCAAACCTGTTACCAGACGACTTTTTAACAGTATCTATAATACAGCTGTCGCCCACAAGCCGGGTAGGAGCGGCTGTGCCACCTGAACCTAAATCTGCACTGAACGCAGAAACGGTGCTTAGGAGCAAACAAAAAATACCTGCGACGAAGGGTAGGCGTTTCTTCATTAGACGTTAATAAGGTGTCGGAATTATAGACCGGGTGTAAGAGGCCGTTTTCTGTTCCGTTACAAAAGTACTGAGAATTCTTTTACCCGCAAGTAGTATAAATAGCTAAAGCGCTGATATTCAAAAAATTAAACTATATGCTTGGCGCTTAAAACGCAATGTATTTTTTTTGTAATTGCTTATTCTTCAATGCAATAAGGATTGCTTGCGTTTTAAGGTTTAGGCATTTCGCACACAATAAAATTTTTAGTCTCATCCCCCTATCTTTTAAATAATATTCCTTTCCAATAGAAAGTGCCTGTGCAAACAGCGCCTAAGGGAGGCAAAAATCGGCTTAAATATATTTCCCCCGTTTCAAAGTAATCGGCATTGCGGTGCAAATGATTTCGTTCTGTCGCACGAACAATGGTATTACTAGGTCAGGCTAAAAATTACTGATGTTAGCTTCGAACCCAAAATTTGAAACTATGCCAATATATAAATTACAGCAGGTTTTAAAGGAGGTCAAAAGCAGGTGAAACTCAGGTACCAAATTTTAAACAGTTGATTATTAATATATTAAAACCCATTAAACCTGTTGACCGGTTATTTTTATCCTTCATAATAATGAAATAATTTATAACGGCTATCCAGGAAAGCACCTGCAGACAAATGAGTAACGTACTGTAACATGGTGTATTTCAACCTCCGCATTAAAATCAGGTTAATTTTATCATATATGTAATTTTTAGGGCTTCCGGGTTGAAAACAGTTAATTCCCTACCCTGAAAACTCATTTTCATTTGATGCTTTTAATGCGCCCGCTGATTTTCAATGTCCTATAGCAATGTATGCAATATGGTTCCGGGAACCATATGCATGTACGTTTTTAAACTTAGCCGTAATATACCCGGCTATGAAGCAAACTTTTAATAGCAAAGGCATATTAGGCTTGTAAATCGCATAAAAACGGCTTTGCATCGCATAATTAGGCTTGCGATTGAACATTGCCAAAATGCGGTTGAACAATTAAAGTGCTCCTTATTCATTATTTTGGCCCTTATGTAACGAAAAACGCCTGCCTTTATAAATTATCTGAATATTGCACTTTTCTGATACCAGCCAATAAATAACAACAGAGCCCTGCCTGAATAAATCGGGCAGGGCTCCTTGCATATCAATATAGGCCGCGAATTGCAGTCTTATTCTTCAACTTCTTCCATGGCAGGCTCCATAATCAGGTTTTCCCATTCTAAATCTCGGTCCGCATTGGCAGGGTTACCTTTCCATAAATCCCAGGCATCTTCAACCTTTTTACTGAAAGCCCAGCAGGTTTTCTGCCTTAAATCAAGTATCTCACTCAGCTCGGTGCTTGATATTTTTCGCTTATTGGCATAAACCAGGAAGAGCAGGTAAAATGCCTTGGTAATGGGGAATTTCAGCCTGTGGAAAATTGTACCCCCTGTAACAGATTCCTCGTACCTGCATTTTGTGCACCTGCGGCTTAATGCCTCTTTACCGCTGCAATGCTTGGCATGTCCGCATCTGCGACAGGAATATCCGGCCTTCCACTTCAACTGCTCCAGGAACTTGTAGCAATCAGTAGCCTCAGGGAATATTAAGGTGAACTCGCTTAAGTTAACCTCCCTGTGTAAAACCCTCGCTTTTGTAAGCTCTGTGAGGTTGCTTTTCAGCTCGGTGTTTTCTTCCTTCAGCAGCATATTAATACGCCGTATTTCGGCAGCCTGTTCATGTACCTGCTTTAAGGCATTTTCAAGCTGCTCGTTAGACAAGGCAAGCTGCGTGGTGCGGTCCTTAACCCGCGATTCAAGCTTGCGGTTCAAATCATCTTTCAGAGCCTCGTTTTCCTGCAGGCTCTTAATCATTTCCTTTTGGGCTTTGTTACGGTTTTCCTTTTCAACGCGCAGCCTGTCGCTGAGGGCATAGCTGAAGAACAATATCTCGGCTAAAACTCCCAGGTTAAAGCTATAGACCCTCAGAATAACATTTATATTTAAAAGGTTATATGAATGAAGGAAACCCTCTATTATGCCCAGCAATGCCACTGAAAAGCCCGCTATAAAGAAAACTGCCGTACGGTTACCCCTGCGGTACAAAATAATTGCAGCCACATATATAAGTATAAAAGGCCAGGGGAACATGCTGAACCTCCAGAAGCGGAAGAACACATCAAGTACAAAAGTTAATGAGTAGGCGGCAATGAGCAGGGCTATAACATTATGCAACTTGGGCAGCCCTGCTTTCAGGCCAAGGAAACGGCGGCTGAAAAGGTAAAAAGTAATGAGCAGCATAAAGGGCGCGAACTGCGCAATTCTGCCGTTTACCCAAGGGTACTCCGGCCACAGGTACTGGAAGCCCAGGCCATCTTCCATAAGCGACACGGCAGCGCAACTCAGGAAATAGAGTATATAATAAATATAGAGCTTTTCCCTTACTGAAAGGAAGATAAACAGGTTGTACAACACCATGATTATCAGCATGCCGTAGTACAGGCCAAGCAAAATATACTCGTTCAGGGTATAATATACAAACCTGGGTACTGAGCGTACCTTGAATACCATATAGCCCGGCCCCTTTGTCCTGATTCGCAAATAAACAGTTGCCTGCTTATGGCTTTGCAAATCAATATCGAACAGGAAATTCTTGTGCTTATAACGCCTTATGCCGAAAAGCTCTGTTGCGCCTGCCCTTGCCGAATCACGGCTGCCATCAGGATAGCTGACAAAATACTCGGCAGAACCTATGTGGCCATCGAGCATTTCAATAAGCCAGTTGGGTTTAACCCCTGCCTCATCTTTAATATGAATTTCTGACTTAAGCCATACGCAGCTTTTACCTGTGCTGGGTGTTAAAGGCGTTGTTCTGCCATCAAGAACAAATCTTTTTTGAGTTTCAGGGTTTAGAATATCTGAGAATCTGAGCTTCTCAGACTCGTCGTTCAGTATGTAAAACGACCGACCATCAACAATAATTTCTTCAGAATCAGGGTCAAGCACAACCGATTGCGCACGAGCTGAAAAAACAGCAAGCGTCAGCACAAGCATAATTGCCATCCTTACCGCGATTGAATACAGGCAGGTTCGTTTAATTTCCATTATAATTCGGTGTTGCAAGCCTACGGGCATAAGCCTGTTGGCCATTAAACCATAAAATTAAATAAATTCCGTTGAAATCGCCAAACACATACGGGCTAAACCCGTAATTATTAACGGCTTTTATAATTAAGCAATAAAACTGCCTGCATAGCCATAAGGCATAAAGTACAGGCAGTTTTACTTTAACCATGTACTAACGGTTCACCATGGCCATTCCGAATTCAGAATAACGGCCGCCCTGCGGTTTATACTCTTTAAGAATCTTTTCTATCCCGTTCAAAGTATCATTACTGAGAACCACATCTGCAGCGCCGGCATTATCGCGCAGGTACCTGCGTTTCTTTGTACCGGGAATAGGAATAATATCTTCGCCCTGAGCTAAAAGCCAGGCCAGGGCCAATTGCGGTGTGCTTATGCCAAGTTCTGCGGCTATGCGGGCAATGGCTTCCTCCTGCTTTTTGTTCCCGGCAAAGTTCTCTGCCTGGAAGCGGGGAAGGGTGCGCCGAAAATCGTCTGCCGCCAGGTTTTCAGTATCAGTTATAGTGCCCCCGAACAAACCGCGACCAAGCGGGCTGTATGGCACAAAGGTTATTCCAAGCTCACGGCAGGCAGGAAGAATTTCCGCTTCCACATCACGCACATTTAGTGAGTACTCGCTTTGCAGTGCTGTAATCTGATGCACTTTATTTGCCCGGTGCAGCGTAGCAGCTGCAGCTTCGCTCAGGCCGATGTATTTTACCTTGCCTTGCTGAACAAGTTCAGCCATAGCGCCAACCATTTCCTCTACGGGCACCTTATCGTCAATTCGGTGGGCATAATACAGGTCAATAACATCTGTACCCAGACGCTTCAAACTGGCTTCTACGGCCTGCTTCATATATTCAGGGCGGCCATCAAAATAGCGGCTGCCGTTCTCACCGGCGCGAAAGCCAAATTTGGTGGCAATAAATATGTCTTTTCGGTTTGCTTTCAGGTAGGGCGCAAGCAACTCTTCGTTAGCTCCGAAGCCATACATATCGGCAGTATCCCAAAAGTTGATGCCCAGCTCAAGCGCCAAACTGAGCGTTGCTTTGGCTTCATCTATGTCTATTTCGCCATAAGCGAAGCTCATGCCCATGCAGCCAAGCCCTATGGCCGAAAGCTTTTCACCCGTATTTCCGAGGCTCCTGTATTTCATATTTGATTTTTATTGGTTTATTTAAGGATGGTTTCAGGTACATAGTCCGCCCCTAATAATTAAAATCTGAACCGATTTCGATACAAGATTCAGGACGTTAAATAATAAAGGTCTGAAGGTAATAAAACCTGCAGACCTTTAAATTGTTCAAAACCCAAATACTGAATTGGCAGAGAACTAAGCTTAAAGCTTATCCATTTCGTCGCTCACGAAACGCATAAGCACCTGTATGTTTTCATAGGAGAAGTCGAAGCGGATACCTGCAGCCTCATAAATTTGTCGAATAGGCAGAGTATAACCCAGCTTAAGGGCATTTCGGTATCCTTCAAGTCCTTTTTCAGGGTTTTCACGGTAGTTTTTCCAAACAGCAACAGCGCCTAGCTGGGCAATGGCATATTCTATATAATAGAACGGAACCTCGAAAAGGTGCAATTGCTTTTGCCACATATTGCTGCGATATTGCTCCAGGCCTGTCCAATTCACTTCGCTGCTGCCAAAATCCTGGCATATTGCATTCCATACTTTTCGGCGTTCTTCGGCGCCCATGTCAGGCGTTTCGTAAATAAAGTGCTGGAACTGGTCAATGGTTGCCACCCATGGCAGGGTTTCTATAATCTGCTCAAGGTGTCGGCGACGGGCGGTTCTCAACTGCGTTTCATCCGTAAAGAAAACATCCCAGTGCTCCATGCTTATTAGCTCCATGCTCATAGATGCCAATTCAGCTACTTCGGATGGCGGGTGCTTGTAGAAATTGAGCGGCAGATCGCGGGTAAGGAAAGAATGCGCGGCATGTCCGCCTTCATGTACAAGCGTTACCAAATCGCGCAGTGTTCCTGCAGCATTCATGAATATGAAAGGCACACCTGTTTCATCGAGCGGGTAATTGTAGCCGCCCGGGGCCTTGCCCTTCCTTGATTCCAAATCAAGATGCCCCATTTCTCGCATGGCCGCCAAATAACCTCCGAATTCCGGGCTCACGCGGTTAAAACACTCTATGGTTTTTTCGAGCAGCTCTTCGCCGCCTGTAAATGGCTTCAGGGGAGGCTCACCGCGTTCATCTACGGCAAGGTCCCAGGGGCGCAGGGTATCAAGCTGAAGGTGTGCCCTGCGTTGTTGCATCATGCTGTTGAGCAGGGGCACCACTGCCCCGCTTACAGCAGTATGGAAATTCATGCAATCCTGTACTGAATAATCGAAACGCGCCATGGCTTTGAACATGTAATCGCGGAAATTAGTAAAGCCTGCATTAGCCGCAACCTGCTGGCGCAGGGCAATCAGCTTGTCGAACAGGCCATCAAGCGCTGCGGAATCCTGCAAGCGGCGTTCCTGAATCCGGAGGTAAACGCGCTCGCGCTGCACACGGTCAGGGCCTTCAAGCATGGCCCCGGCTTGCTGAAGCGTAAGTTCCTTTCCGTCGATTTCAACGGTCATAGCCCCCTGTATGGCGCCGTATTTCTGCTGTTCGGTTTGCAGTTCGGTGAGCAAGGGTATATTTTCTTCCCTGAAAATTTCGATGGCCACGCTTACATTGCGCAGCATCAGCTTTTCTGATTCTGAGTCAAGGGAGGAAGCAGCAGGACTTTCAACCAATTTGCGGTTAAAAGCATCTGAATATGGCGCCACATTGGGCTCTATTTCCGTTACAAAAAAGTTGAATGCTTCGGCAATTGGTTCATCAGTGGTATTGCAGGTCATCCGGATATAGCGCCAGGCCATTTCTTCTTCCAATACCGAATCAAGCTCACTTTTGTCGGCCAGCCAGGCACGCAAATCGGCCGGGCTGTCTACATTGCGGGCCTTCAGCTCATCGAACATGGGCTTAAGGGCATCCCAGCTTTCAATTTTAAAATTGGCGGGTACATATACGCGCGGAATGGGCGCAGGAATAATTACGGTACTTTCCATCAGGTGGGTGTGTATTTGCGCCGAAATTACGGCAAAAGGCTTTTATATAAGGGGCCCGATAACAAGGCAATCTGTTTATAAGGAATAAAGCAGCAGGCAGAACCAGGAAACGATCCATTGAACTGCCGAGCAATGTGTAAGCAACGGTAAATATATCCTGTTTTCAGCAAACGGGAAGCCGGTACAACATTTTTAGCCAATACAGCGGTGTAAATGTTAATTTTGCTGCCCCAAAGCTGCAAAACCAAGGTGGTTGGCAGATTAAATACAATAAAACCAAGCCATATAATTTTGCAGAATGCAATTTGTACGGCGCAAGAATCAACAAACCAATGAGCATCCAGCAAATTCTGCAAAAAGGTATTTCCGAAGCACTTCAATCGCTTTTCAGCATTGGTGCCAAACCCGAAGAAATTCTGCTGCAGCCAACCCGACGAGAGTTCATTGGTCAACAAACGCTGGTTGTATTTCCTTATGCCAAACCCGCAGGTAAAAGCCCGGAGGAAACAGGACGAATTATTGGCCAATACCTAAGCGATAATATGCCCGAAGTTTCGGGATACAACGTAGTTAAAGGCTTCTTAAATCTTGAAATTGCAAATGATTACTGGGTAAGCCTGCTCAGCCAAATGCATGCCGACACAGAGCCCGGCACATTACCCGCTAAAGGCGAAAAAGTAATTATAGAGTACAGCAGCCCGAATACCAATAAGCCGCTGCACCTTGGGCACCTGCGCAACATATTACTGGGCTCTGCTCTCAGCAATATCATGAAAGCAGCAGGCTTCGAGGTGGTACGCGCCAACCTGATAAACGACAGGGGCATACACATCTGCAAATCTATGCTGGCTTATGAGTTGGAAGGCGAAGGCGAAACACCTGAATCAGCGGGACTTAAAGGCGACCACCTGATTGGCAAGTACTATGTTGCCTTCGATAAAATTTATAAGAAAGAAATTGCTGACCTGGTTGCTTCCGGAACCGACCAAAAGACGGCTGAAAAAACTGCGCCATCTATTGTAGCCGCACAGGACATGCTCCTTAAATGGGAAGCAAACGACCCCGAAACCGTTGCCCTTTGGCAAAAGCTGAACGACTGGGTAATGGCCGGTTTCGAGGAAACCTACAAGCGGCTCGGCGTGGGCTTCGATAAATTCTACAAAGAATCTGAAACCTATTTACCGGGTAAAGAAATAGTACAGGAAGGCCTGAAGAACGGCGTTTTCTTTACCGCACCCGATGGTTCCGTTCGTATAGATCTTACCGGCGACGGCCTTGATGAGAAAGTGGTACAACGCTCCGACGGCACTTCGGTTTACATAACACAGGATATGGGTACCGCCGATTTAAAGTACCAGGATTTCCATGCCAACCGTTCTGTTTACGTGGTTGGTAACGAGCAGGATTACCATTTCAAGGTGCTGTTCTTAATACTTCAAAAACTGGGAAGGCCCTACGCAAACGGGCTTTTTCACCTGAGCTATGGCATGGTGGAACTGCCCGCCGGTAAAATGAAAAGCCGGGAAGGAACCGTGGTTGATGCCGATGATTTGGTGGAAGCAATGGTAACCGAGGCCAAAGAGCGAAGCTCGGAACTTGGTAAAATAGCCGAATTCAGCACCGAAGAGCAAAATGCGCTTTTCGAAATACTCGGGCTTGGAGCAATTAAATACTACCTGCTGAAGGTGGAGCCAAAGAAAAAGATGCTGTTTAATCCGGCAGAATCCATTGAATTGCAGGGCAATACAGCAACTTTTGTACAATATACCCATGCACGAATTCGCTCCATTGTTCGCAAGGCTGAGCAAAGCGGCATAAAAGCTGAAGCAAATTCAGAATACAACCTACACCCGCTTGAGCTCGACCTCGTGAATAATTTATCGTCATTCGCTCCAATTGTGCAGGAGGCGGCTGAGCGCTACTCACCTGCCCTGGTATGTAATTACATTTATGATCTTGCAAAAGCATACAACAGCTTTTTTGCAGAACTAGGCATATTCAGCGCTGAAAAGCCCGAACAGGTTGCATTCCGAGTAATGCTGTCTGAAACCACAGGAAAATCTATTAAAACAGGCTTTGGCCTGCTTGGCATAGGGGTACCTGAGCGTATGTAGGCGGCTTAGGAAGGCATATACACTGTTTCTATAAACACACAGGAAGGCTTTATCGGTATCGGTAAGGCCTTTTTAGTAATACAAACACAATATATTACCTAATTCCTGCAAGACGGTTAAAAGGCTTAGGATATCCGTTAAAGCTAATAATTGGATATTCTACTGGTTCAGCACCGAAACTACGATAAAACCTGCCTGTACCTTCATCTGAACCGCCTTCAAAATCGAGATACTTCGGCTTGAAAGTATTGTCAACAATCCTGAATGAAGGAATACCAGGTATAAAATCCTGGTCATTAAGGCCGGTTTGTGCGCCCAGGTTACTGACAATTGAATGAAGCAGGAAGTGCATAGCACCCAAATTTTTAGCGCTGTCGGAAGTTGCACTAAAGAGGAATATTAACCTGTCGAAGCTTTTTAAAAATAATGCGGAGGCAATAGGACCTGCATTACCGGGAACATAAGCCTCGGCAATGAAAGCCATGTTTAAGGGAATAAAGGTTTGGGCAATACGAAGGAGGGAATTATAATGGCGTTCCTTTATTTCCGGCAGCAATTTGCCCCTTGTTGCTTTAAAAAGAGCTATAAGGCGTAATGTAGCTTCATTAATTGGTGTGTTCAGCCTGTTTAATAATGTTTTGTTTATTGCTCCCGGAGCCTCATTAGAATTACTGATAAACTCCGGATATAAACCGGCTTTGGAAGCACGCTTCAGGTTCCGCTTTAAGTTCTCATTATACACTTTGCTGACTTCAGGTAGGGCCCGGTTGAATTCAAGTAAATGGGTGACCCCATGCCTCAGCTTAAAATTTGGAGAGCCTATAATTTCCTGAAATACAAAATGCTCCCTGAAAGCATATTCACCTGCTTTTGCAATGCTGAACAAACGCAAAACAAAAGCACGCTCTAATTGCGTCGCAAAATATCCGGTAATAGTACCGCGATAAAAAACCCCGCTTTGCTGGGTAAAAAAAGGCTGGAAAATAACGGGCACAATTCTTCGCCTGTTGATACAAACGGGCATAACTGCCAAGTATTTACCGGTAATTTCATCGGTATAAACCAAACCCTGCCAATTGCCGGGCGCAACACAGTCAAGGTAAGCGCTCAGTGCATAGATTATTGCACTCACAGAGCTTTCCACACATTGGTCCCAATCTGCAGAATTAATTTCATCGCGTGATAACAGGGCCATGTTTTCCAGCCGGAAAACAGCCTCATTACCTGAATCAGGTATAGCAGGTCCCGGGTTAATTACCATTAGCGCCAAATGTTAACACTGAACCGGGGTTAAGATAAAAAACACCAACTATTCGGCTGCCTGTTCTGCCAGCTTTTCCTTGATTGCTTCGGCCACCTCATCAAGGGCAGCCTGCGAAGGGCTTAACTTTGGCTTGCTGAAATTGATATCGGCCATAATATTCATAGGCACAAGGTGAATATGCGCATGAGGCACCTCAAGCCCGATTACCGTAATACCAACACGTTTGCAGGGAACTGCCTTACCCAGTGCTCTAGCCACTTTTTTAGCAAAGAGCCAAAGCGCTGCGAATTCCGGATCAGCAATATCGAAGATATAGTCGGTTTCGAGCTTTGGTATTACAAGAGTATGGCCGTGAGCAACAGGGCCAATATCAAGAAATGCCAAATGATGCTCGTCTTCTGCTACCTTAATGGCCGGAATTTCACCATTAACTATTTTTGTGAATATGCTTGACATAATGCCCGGTATTGATGTATCTGGATTGTTTTACTGCCTTTAAACACTCAAAGCAGCATTGCAAAGGTCTGCAAATTAATACCAAAAGCATTGCAAATAAAGGTAAACCTTTCCCTGCAATGCTTTTTGATTCCCTACTTTGGGCAACTAAGAAAGATACACCGCGCAATTAGCGGTCAATTTCAAGAACTTCGAACTCTATGGAGCCTGCGGGCGCTTTAACAAGCGCTTTCTCGCCTACCTTTTTACCAAGTAAGCCGGCACCAATAGGTGATTTAACAGATATTTTACCTGCCTTCAGATCGGCTTCCTCTTCAGCAACAAGAATATAGTTCAGCGTAAGGCCGTTAACTACATTTTTAATTTTTACGCGGCTCAATATAGAAACCTTGCTCAGGTCTATGCTTGCCTCATCAATTAAACGGGCATTGCCAACCACTTCTTCAAGCTTGCTTATTTTAAGCTCAAGCAGGCCCTGGGCATCTTTAGCGGCATCGTACTCGGCGTTTTCGCTCAGGTCGCCTTTATCGCGAGCTTCGGCAATTTGTGCAGCTATAAATGCACGACCCTTAGTCTTCATTTCGCTGAGGTCATCTTTCAGCTTTTTAAGTCCTTCTTCGGTGTAATATGAAAATCCGGCCATCGTCTTAAATGGTAAAGCGGTGTTTTGCAAATGGACAAAAGCATTACAAGCCACCGCATTGCGGTGGCCTGCCATACTATACAAATATTTTGAGTTCTTCGCCCTTATAAACCCGGCGGGTAAGGGCAATAAATCAGGTACGGGTAATACCTTACGGAACGAAAAAGAACGGCGCGAGCACCGTTCTTTTTGTTTCAGCCTGTAAAGATAGGAATAATTATCAGAAACCCAAAGACACACCAATGCTGTGGTGGCCGTCGAAATAGCGGGTTGCGCGGTACGAGTAGTTGAAACCAAGCACTGTATTGCTCAGGCCGGGAAGGCTTACCTTACCGTCATCGTCACGGGAATTTACTTGGCTGAACGGCAGGTAAAAACCAACACCGGCACATGGGCCAAGGGCCACATCAGTAGCCTGGCTTTCGCTGAACATGTTATTCTGAATTATATAACCGGCCCTGAACATGAATTTTTCCTGGAAAGCATATTCTGCGCCTACCTGGATCTGGTCCTGAGTAAAAGAGTTGCTTGTGAAGTTAGCTGATGGTGAAAGGCGATGCTCAGCAGCAAGCGTGAAGTCATAACCTGCACCAACATTAAACTGGCTTGGCATTTCAAACTGTGCGCTGTTATTACTCAGCGATAAGCCGTAACGATTCTGGTCGTTATTGATAGTTCCTTTTACAATCATGCCTTCGCCGCTGTAAAAAGTTTTAGGGCCCCAGTTACGCATGGCCACGCCAAAGCGGAAACCGTTTTTACTGTATTGCACCCCACCGTCTATACCAAAATCAGTGGCAGATGCACGAGGTAAAGTATGGTTTATTAAGCGAACCATAATACCTGCAGAAACGCTGCTGCTGAAAACTTTGCTGTAACCGGCACCAATGTTAAAGTAGTTAGGCGTAAAAGAATTACCGGTTCCTTCGGGTTGTGAAAATGTGGTTTCCAGGAAATCGCCGAGATTCAAAGCCACTACATTAATACCCATTGCTCCGGTTTCACCAATTTTCTGGCCATAACCAAGGGCAAACATACTAATGTTGCTCCCACTCAGGTACCTTGTTCCGCAAACTGAAACCTCTCCTCCCGGATTGCCTTCTTTTGCAAGCCAGGCCAGGCCTGCAATGTTCAGGTTACTGCTTTCAATTCCCCTAACGCTTGCTGTATTGGCGCCGGCAAGGCCGGTAGATGCCGCCCAAGGGTTAATAAGCAGTTCAACTGCGCCTGCGGAACCTTTTTTAGTATCGTTACCTGCAAAAGCAGAATGCGTTACAGGCAGCAGAACGGCAGCTAAAATACCAAACAGGATGCGTGAGTAAATTTTCTTATTCATAAAGGCTGTATTTCAGTATTACCCTGCCCGCCGGGGCAGGCAGGGTATTTATATGTCTCTAAAATGCTTATAAGCTGTGCTGTGTATCAGAAGGTGTTGCCGTTAAGGTCGGTTGGCCTAAGAGCGCCGAACCATTTAACAACAGTGCTTCCTTTAGCGCCGGCATCAATATGTATGAGATATACACCGCCGGCAATCGGCAGGTTATCCTGGGTTTGGAGGTTCCAGTCTTCGCTTGTAAGGCTGTTATCTGCAGTTACGTAGCTTTGATCGTGCTGAATGGTACGTACAAGGGTTCCGCTCAGGTTGAAAATGCGAATTACGCAACGGTCGGGCAGGTTGGTAATACGTACCCTGTGATCAAGCTGGTCATTTTCGTATTCTGAGAAACCGTAGTACGGGTTAGGAACAACGCGTACAGTAGCGAGCGCTTTTTTGGCAACATCTAAATTCTGCAGTGAAGCCTCAAGACCATCTGTGCTGAATTGGTAGCGCGGGTTATCGCCGGAGTTAGGGTAGCTTACAAATTCACGATCGACACGGAATTTCATGCGGGTAGGCGTAGCAAACGGCTTGGCCGATATAATGATAGGTTGTGTAACCCACATTGCATTTTTAGCAAAATTGAAAGCCATGCGTGAACCAAGGGCGCTGTAATCTGTAGGTATTCTTGGCAGCGCGAAAAGCGTACTGTCGAGGGTGGTTTCCAATACCTTGCCTTGGTCATACTTTGTGTTCATTACATAAACGAATGAATTTGTAGCTGATTGAAACGGGAAATCGAATACAAGATCGTTACCGCGAACACGCGTTTGGCCGTTTTTACTGTAGGTTGCGGGGTCAGAAAGTTTGGACTCCGAGAACATCATGTTCAGGCGAATGCCCCTGTCTAAATCAATTGCATAACCCGGGAACCAGCCCATACCCCTGCTTGTAGTATCAACAGTTCTTGTTGCAGTTCCGCGTGTATAGGTTATTGATTTTCCTTCGCCGGTAGGCTCACCGTTTTTACCCACGCTCAACTGCTTGCTTTTCAGCAAATGGCGCCTTGGGTCGTCGGTGATTTCATTATTGTCCATATCATATTGCAGAACAACACAACGGGTCCATTGGCTGGTATCAGATGTATAAACCAAATCAACATTATGCATGGTTATCAGGTTCCATGCATCTTCGCTGAAGTTAAGGCCTGCTTTCAAAGCATCGCTTGGCGAGCTGGCGTAACGCGGACCGGGAGATGTTGTTTGATCAAAAACAGGAGTTCGCGAAGAGAAATACGCTGCAGCAAGACCGGTAGAACTATAGAAATCACCAAAATTATATTGGATGCGGGCATAAATACCTGCGGGGTCAAAATCGCTGAAATCAGCATCTTTTTGTGTCCAGTACTTGCCACCCAACTCTGCAAAGCCTAAGCCTGCGAGCCAGAACTTTGCGTAGTCTTTATAAGCAATATCGAAACCCTGGAATCCGTTTTTACGATTTTCAGCTACTTTAAAGCCGGGGCTCGGCACATTGGTAATTTTAACGCTTAAGCCGAGTTCCGGAATAAGCTCTTCCTGGAATTCAGAGTTAAGGTGGGTATTGTGCAGTACATCGGCAGGCTTGGTTTTATCATAAATAGCCCAGTAATCGTATTTCACAAAGTTCTTAACGTTCCATTTATAGCTTGGGTCGTTTTCAACATAGAATTTCGTAGGAACAAATTCATAAGTGCTGAAACCGGGTTGCGGAGGATCGTTCCCTTGCGGAACCATAGTCCATTGTTCAAAGATTGGCAGGAATGTACCGCCTAACTCATCGTTAAGCATTTGTACATCAAGGTGAATTGAATCGCCACCGGTTTCAAGAACCCTGAGAACCTTTGCTTTGCCTTGTGTTTGGACAGCATTTATGTACCGACGTGTTAACGTTGTACCGCCTGCTGCGTATATACTGTAGTCATAATCAGCTACAATGATATCTCCTACCTTTGGTTTAGGCAGGTTTACCCCGGAGTATGTAACCCGAGAGGTCAGGTCAATCATATACTGTGCGCTTTTTACACGCTTAGGGTTGTAAACTTTAATTTCAACCGGGCCGTGGTTACGTGCATAGCTTATTTCGTCTTTGCTACTATTCTTAACAATTTCAGCTTCATCAGCTGCAATTAAAGAATCTATTTGAAGGCCGCCGGTGCCATAACCGTGAATACGGGTAAAGTTAACCAGGTCACCATATTGAGTAAGCAGGGTTGTGCCGCCGCGTTCAGATTCAGTAAGGTGAGGAATACCAACGTCAACCAAATCTTCACCATCGCCAAGGCGATTTACCAGGAAGTGCTGGGTACTGGTAGGCTCAGTGTTAAAGTTGGTGGCGTAGGCCACAATTATGAAGTAATACTTGTTATTGTTCAGCAGGTGATCGTACTCCTGGTGAAACAAATCGCGGGTGATTTTTATGCTGTGAGAAAGGCCTTTGTTTTCGCCTGTAACCATAACTTTTGGCACTTCGCCGCCTGCATCGGAGTTGAAAACAATATTGCTTACGTTAGCAACCCCGTCTTTAAGGTCGCACTGGGCAACTATACGCGCTTTATTTTGGTCATACAGGTCACCGGCGCTTACTTTATCGTCAAGCACCTGGTAAACTATATAGCCCTGGAAGCGGTAATAAGTATCTCCGAATTCAGGTTTAAGGCCCGGATCAAGCACACTGTAGTTTTCAATTGTACCGCCATTAGAACCCTGGTTAAAAACACCGCAATCTGTAATAACCGTGTTTTGGTTAGCAGAATTGGGCACATCGGGCCAGCTGAGCAGCAAAGAACCATCTAGCTCAACAATAGTAAGATCTGGGTGCGGAGGACCGGCAATCAACTCAAAATCGCGGTCGAAAAGGCGCTGCGACATATCATCGGCAGTAAGCAAGTCCTGGAAAGAACCGCGGGCGCCGCCGGCAGAAGCGCGTGCCCAAACCACACCAACCGTTAGCTGGTTAACAGCACCCGGCATCAGTGTAAACGGTCCGGCTGAGCCCAGGAACCTGCGGTCACCGGCAGGAGTGCCGGCAGATGTTTCATCCCAACGGGCCAATACTTTTTTAGAATCTGATCGGCCTTCAGGGCAAGGATTTGACCTGTTTGCACCATCAGAACCCCAACAAACTTCAAGGTCAGATACGCCGGGGAAAATGAATTTGTATGGGATGGCTATTTTCGCCGAGTTTCCCTGTGCTGCAGCACCCGGATTTGAACGGCCCTGCTTGTAATCATAGGTAGCAAACTGGTCGTTCTTCCACTTAGATTGAAGGAAGGTGTAATAGTTCACAGCAGTGGTAGGGTCTCCATAAGTAGGACCTGCGCCATTGGTATAATACATAAAGTTCGACATGATGATTTTCTCACCCGGCTCATCTATTGTACCATCTTTATCATTATCAATGCCATCACCGGCATCTGCCTGCGGGCCAATGAAATAATCGACACCAATACTTGGCGGATTTGCACCGTAACCGGTAACACCCGGGTCAAAATCGGTACCGTTGTAGCAAATACCCAAGCCGCGCGGAACGTTAACTTCTACGTAGTCATCGCCCGAGAAACCGAGATCAGGGTCGGCAAATTGGCCGAAATAGCAGTTTTCAAGATACTTAGTGCCTTTGTTAATAATAATCTGGCGATAGAAGGTCATGTTGTTCGTTGCATCTGCAGTTGCATAGGCAAATGCTTCAGTATGAACTTCAAGGCCAATGGCATCATTGGTTTGCGCACCACCGAAGTTTTTGGTATTGCCAACATCATTGGTAATATACCAAAGCATTTGATCTGCGCCTGATTCCAGGTACTGCATTTGGCGGCATCTGTTCTGGTGGTCAGCGTCAAGCAGGTATTTATCTCCGCGAAGGCGAGGATAATCACCGCTTAAAGGGTTATAGTTTCCATCTCCGTCAACATCAACGAACTGTGCCAGGTCATAATCAAGCTCCATACCTGCTTTGCCAGTTTTTTGGGGCAGGAAGAAGCTGTTTTTACCGGGCCAGAATTTTACCATATCCGGAATATCGTCATCTGACCTAATCAGGCCGCCATTAAACTGGTTTACATACGTTCTGACTACAGATTTGCGTGCTTCGTAAAGCTCATCGAATTGGGCGCAGCGCTGGCGGTTTGTGGTGGCCACAACCGGGTCAATTGGACCTGGCCAAAAAGTCATTTGCCCGCCCTGGCGATACGTTTGAGCCTGCACCAAAATTTTTGATACATCACTTTTATCACGACCACCAATCCAAATACCGCCTGCGAACATGCTGTTGCGCTTCACTTCGGTAGATGAAGTTGTTTTAGGTACTTCGTATAATGGGTTACTGTTTTCAAACCACATATCGCCACCGTTCCTGATAAGGCAGCGTACGTTGTTGATTTCTAAAATAGCCTTGGCAACCGGGGCGGCACAGTTTGCGGCAGAAGCAGCAACAGTTGAAGTAATCTTGTTGTCGCCGGGCTTAGGCTTTGGCCTGCTTGTATCATAATCGGCACGGGCAGCCTGGAAGGAACCCGTAAGCAAGGCTACTGCCAAAAGGAGCACCTGCTTGGTTTTCGAAACACTAAAAACTTGACTGTACATAAGTTATAAGTTTAAATGAAATACCGGCCCTGCTGTCAGGCGTATCCAGGTTCAGTTCCGGCTGCTGTTTATAAGACAGGTTCAGCATGGAAACAGTTGCCGGGCTTTACTATTTATTTTGTTTATTAATTTAATTATCAGGCATTAATACAATCTGTATTGCCCTTTGCAGTGCCGGCAGAAAGAAGTTCCTGTACTCAGAATTATCTTACTGCCACACCCTGATGTTTTAGAAGTTATAAGAAATACCAAGACGGGTACGGCGTGGCAGGCTTATAAATTCAGGATTCAGCAGCAGTAGGTTATAGTACATTTGGTACGTTACCTGGCTCTGGTTAATAGTGGCTCCTTCCATCTGAAGGTGGCCGTAGGCGCTTGTTAAATAACCGTCATCTTTGGGCGATCCGGTACGTGCATACACACCCAAAGTATTTTGGATATTGAACAGGTTTTGAACGTAGATATATACGTTAAGTGTGCTCTTGTGCCCGCCGGAACGGTTAAAGTAGAAGTTCTTATCAACACGAATATTGCTTCGGAACTGCCATGGTAAACGCTCGCCGTTATAAAGTCCGCTGAATGTATTGTTGGTATAGTTGTCTTCAAGGCGGCTGTAAGGGGTACCGCTGCCAAGTATGTTTGTGAAGTTAATACCGGCATTTTTCAATGGGAAGCCCCCGAAAATTTCAGGTCCTTTATCAACACGGTAATCGAAGTTGAACTTCATGTTGTGGCGCTGGTCATAAGTTGCAGGAAACACATCGCGAAGGGTGGCGTTGGCAATACGGCTGCTTAGGTTACCAAGCAGGTTAGATTGAGATACTTCGGCGAAAGTAAGCGTATAGCTTGCGTTCATTCCGAAACCGGTGCCGCCTATACGACGGAAGTCATATTCAACTACCGCACCCTTGCTGATACCAAAATCCTGGTTGCCATCGGTTTGGTAGGCGCTTGGGTAAGCGCTCTGCACCGTGATTATTTGAATGAGGTCTTTAATCTCCTGGTAGAAAACCGAGAACTTCAAAGCCGACCTGTTTGTAAGGGCCTGTTGGAAACCCATTTCATAGTCAATCTTTTTCTGGGGCTTCAGGTTAGCGTTAGGCAGGTATGGGTAGTTGCCGCCGAACAATGCGCTGCCGGAACCCTGGGCAAGCGCATAGTAGAAAACAGGTGATGCGTAGTTTTGTCCGCCACCTGCCGCAAGCGGGCGTTGGGTAAGTATATCATAGTGGGCGTAAAAGAATGCCTGGTCAGATATAGGGAAGCTGAAGCTCAAACGTGGAAGAACGTTAATCTGAGGTTTGAAGTCAGTAAAGGCATCAAAAGTCAGCTTGTTCTGGTTCAGCAGGTTGCGGCCTAAATTATCTTCAGCAGCAAAGGTTTTGGTAAACCATGGCTGTGCAGTACCGCCGCCCAGCTTGGTAATTTCAGAAGCCTGGGTTTCTGTGCCGTCGGCACGGAACCAGCGGCCACCATCACGGTAACCAACAACCTGGTAATCACCTTGGTTGTTGTTATCATATTGTAAAGAGCTTTGATTTACGTAAACCGCGTAATTATCGCCGATACCTGCAGGGCGGGCCGGGGCATCTTTAAATTTCGTGAAGTCGGTTTCACCGGCAGTAGTCAGGCGGGTAAGCGAATAACGATCTTTGAGAACCGGGGTGTTTGCATCAAACCTGTCTACACGGAGGCCAAGGCGCAGGGTAATCAGGTTTTCAATTTCAAACTTATCTTCGATGTAACCGGCTACATATATAGGGCGGAAAGCATCGGTAGGGCGATTCAGGGTATCGGTAAAGAAGTCGAAGAAAGAAACAGCTTTATTATTTTTAACGCCATAGGCGTTATATCCCTGCCAATAGGCCATAGGGTTGGTGGCTCCGGCAAATATGTCTGATACGCTGAATTGGTTAATGTTAATCTTATCAGGCGTAATGGCATCAATATTAATGAGTTGGTCAATGGGCAGCCCCAGAGATGCACGCAGGTTGCGGTCGAAATCGGTTTGGCCTATTACCGCATTGGTAGTCGGGTCGCGGCGAACAGCGTAATCAGTATATACATCAACGGTATCGCCACGGCCACGAGGAGTCATGGTTACAATAGAACCCTCAGAACCGGTGTAAAGATGCTTATTAACCAAGGCACGCCCGCGTGTATAAAGATTTGTTGCGCCGTTGTAAGCCAAAATAACACGCTGCTCAAATTCGAAACCTACTTTAATGCTGTGGTGACCAATGTCGGCACCGGCCTGCGCGCTCAGGCGATATTGGTCGGTGGCGGTATAACCATAGCCGCTGTTGCCGCCCGGCGAAGAGAAGCCTCCTGTTCCTATTGCATTATTACCTGCATAGCTGTAACCAATGTTAAAGTTATCGCCGTTAACAACAGCGCCCAGGAAGTTATTCAGGGAGCCGTTAGCTATTGATGCCTGGGTAAAGCCAAGGAAATTGGTAGGGTCATCGCGCTTAATAGCATTGTTAACTACAGCGTTTGCGTTGCTGTATTTGTTCGATACGAAATCAAGACCGAAATCCTGGTTACGCAAAACATAAACCGTGTTGGGATTATTGAGCGAAATTTGCTGAATAAGCCTGCTGCTGTCGCGGGAAAGACTGTTAAGAGTAAGGCCTGCGGCGCCGGGAATAGTAAGGTCAAGCTTTTTTACACGGAACTCACCTACATAATTGTAGCGGCTCAGGTCATCTTTCAGGTTAGGATCGTAGTATTTTGCATAAGTATGCGAATAATCGGCCTGAACCTGGTAAAATACGTTTTTAAGCGGGCTTGACTTTGAATCGCTGCCGTTGTTAAGTGATTGGCGGAAACGAACATACATGTTGTAGTCGTTATTTATGCCGGCAGGGTTGAGCGCGTAATTGAAAAAGTTAAAGTTGGTTCCCTGTTGGCCGATGTTCAGGTTCAGGTTACCGCCAATGGTAATCAGCGTGTTTTCATAGGGCTGAATATCAATGTTCCCGTTAAACTGGGTGCTGTAGCCATAGCCGCCAAGTAAATAACCCTGCTTTTGGAACTGGTTCATGGTCCAAAAGTTGGCATTGCTATAGTATTTACCCAAAATGCTTCTTACAGGATTTTTTGCTAACTCTTCCATGGCCTGGTCGGTAGGGCGGTGATAGCCGTAAGCCGAGGGGTCAGAGTCACGTACGCCGTTATACTG
>JAZKBN010000044.1:90069-129112 GCA_040388605.1 Bacteroidota bacterium
TTATATAAAAACACACATGTGTTAGCCTTAAGAATTAAGGTCATTTTCTCATCAGGCTTATCAGGATTGGCGCGGTTAGATTTAAGTATTGGCCCGGATATTGTTCCTGCCACGAGGTCATAGTTATATTCGTCAAAAGGCCTGCTGCTTTCCATCTGGAAGCTTCCTGAAAGCTTGCGAGCTGCTGATTTAGTGGTTACGCTAATAACACCACCCAAACCATCACCGTATTGGGCCGGAATACCGCCGGTTATAACCGTTAAATCTTCTACTGATTCAACCGGGGGCAAGGTTGCATTACCAAACTGGCGAACACCGTTCACATAATAAGCGTTGTTAGCCGGGTCGTTACCGCGAATACTGATTCCGGCTCCGTCATCGCTTTGGGTAACACCGCCTTCAAGGGCAATAAGTGAGTTCAAATCACGGCTTGGGCGTCCGGCCGTTTTCACGTGGCGGTCTCCTTTTGCACCGGGATCAATCAGTTTTTCCTTAAAAGCCACAACTATTACTTCGGGGCCAACAGCTACTGCTTCAGTCAGAGCGAAATCAAGGAACTGGGTTGCTTCGGCATAAACCTTTACGCCTGTTTGACGTGTGGGTTTATAGCCTACATAACTGGCTTCCACCTCGTATTCACCCGGGGTAACTGGGTTAATATCGTAGTTACCGTCAAAATCGGCAACTGCGCCGCCTTTAAGCTGCCCGCCTTTGGAAGCCCGTACGTTCGCAAATGAAATAGGCTGCTTGGTTACAGCATCTAATACCTTACCCCGTATTCTGCCGTTTTGGGCAAACACCATGGGGGCGGCCAGTAAAAGTAAAAATGCAGTCAGTAAATATTTTCTCATCATAATCTGCTTCTCTGAGTATAGACCGGACATTTGGGGGACTGTACACCGCCCGGAATAAAACAAGTTCAAATGTAGGGATAATATTGATTTACCCCTGTCGTTGCAGCCATTTATTTGGTTTTTGCGCCGCAGAAACTCATTTTATTCCGTTCAGGTACTATATTTCCAACCCTTACGTCTTAATTTTCAATATTTTTTTGCCTTCCGTCGAAATTTATTTCAGTTCCGAAACCGGCATTAATGGTATTAATTCTTGCTTTAATATGCCGCCTGTCATGTTCCGCATGGCAAAAACATTCCGCTTGCCGGGCGTTTTTATTACCCGGTGAACCCGAAGCATAATGTACTTAGCTTAATAAGCCGGCTGCTGCTCACTTTTCTCTTCAAGAAACAGCCTGATTTTCCTTACCAATACTTCGTTAATTCTCAGGTAAGATTCCTGGGTCCAACCGGCAATGTGCGGCGTCAGGAGCACATCGGGCCGGGCCGATAACCGGTTAAATATTTCCTGCTCAGCAGGGGTATAAGAAGACGGCTTCTCGTTTTCAAGAACGTCGAGGGCTGCGCCGCTCAACAGGCCGGTTTCCAAAGCAGACAGTATATCGGCAGAAATGGTTGCCTGTCCGCGTGCCGTGTTTACAAGCACGGGCCTGCGCTTAAAACGGCTAAGCCATGCAATGTTAACCATTCCCCTTGTTTCATCTGTTAAGGGCACATGCAGGCTTATTACATCGGCTTCGTTAAACAGGGTTTCCATATCAGAAAACGTTGCATAACTGTCGGGCAATTGGCTCAGGTATTTATCATAGGCCAAAACACGAACATTGAAGCCGCCCAGCTTGCGGGCAAAGGCCCGGCCCATATTTCCATAACCTATAATTCCCACGGTTTTGCCGCCGAGCTCAGTGCCGCGGTTGGCCTGCCGTTGCCAGCTGCCTTCCCTCATTTGGCTCCAGGCTATGTGCAAACGGTTCATAACACTCAGCAACATGCCCAGGGCATGCTCTCCCACCGCATCGCGGTTCCCTTCGGGGGCATTTATAACCGCTATGTTGCGCTCTTTGCAAAGTGCAAGGTCAATATCATCAAGCCCTGCGCCGCCACGGCCAATAAAAGCCAAACCGGTTGCCAGGTTCAGCATTTCGGCATCGAGGCGGGTTTTGCTCCTGCCAATAATGCCTTGGTATTGTGAAATCACGCTCTTCATCTCGTCCCGTGTTATGTGCGGATAAAAGTCAGACGTTATGCCCGCTTCGGCCAGCATGGTCGGAAGTGTGTGGTGCATTTCGTCGTAAATGAGGCAATTCACTGGCAGGTTGTGGTGGTTATCCTGGTTACCGAGGCTTTAATCAAACGGCAATAAGGCCTGATAAACGGCAAAAGAAGGAAACCGCAGCGATTATCCAAATTTTCAGCAAAAAAAATATCGGTCTGCCGAATGTTATTATTGGCCATAACCCATCCCCATTTTGTTTTAATGTGGCTTTAACCTGTTTTAAATGAATATTTAAAACCAATTTCATGATTCAAAATAAAACCGGGAAAGCATTAAATTTCCCGATTGTAGGTTGGTAAAAGCATGCCTTACTAAAAATGTCCGCCGTTTTCCGAAGGCTGATATGCCGAATATAAATCTTATTCAGATTCAAAATTTGCGGCTTAAGGCTTTTGGCTATTTTTGCATGCGGGTTGTAAACCAAACTAAGCCGACAGCTATTTGCTGTTGTATTCAGCCGAACAATTTTTCCGGAAAAAATTATGACAAGTCCTGGAACCGGGAATAATCTATTGGCATCAGGCAGTTCCCTGCAAGGCGACCGTTATGCCCAACGCGGGGTTTCGGCTGCCAAGGAAGATGTACATGCGGCAATCAGCGGCATCAGCAAGGGCCTGTACCCGGGTGCATTCTGTAAAATTGTACCTGACACTTTATCCGGAAGCCAGGATCATTGCCTGCTCATGCATGCCGACGGTGCCGGAACAAAATCGTCGCTGGCATATATTTACTGGCGGGAAACCGGGGACCTCAGTGTGTGGAAAGGCATAGCGCAGGATGCCATAGTAATGAACCTTGATGACCTTATTTGTGCCGGGGTAACAGATAACATACTCCTGAGCAGCACCATTGGTCGTAATAAGGGCCTTATTCCTGCAGAAGTTCTGAAGGCGCTTATTGAGGGCACCGAAGAAGTTTTACAGGAGCTGCGCGACCTTGGCATTAACATCAGCAGCACAGGAGGCGAAACAGCAGACCTGGGTGACCTTGTGCGCACAGTAGCCGTAGACAGCACAGTAATTGCCCGCAGCACCCGCAGCCAAATAATTGACAATTATAACATTGCGCCTGGCCAGGTTATAATTGGCCTGGCTTCATCAGGCCAGGCAGCATACGAAAAGGAATATAACAGTGGTATAGGCAGCAACGGCCTTACTTCGGCCCGGCACGATGTTTTCCATAAAGAATATGCAGCTAAATACCCGGAAAGCATAGACCCCAAACTACCTGAAAATGTAGTTTACACAGGCCCTTATCGCCTGACTGACACAGTTCCGGAAATGCCCCTTAACCTGGGTAAGGCTGTGCTTTCGCCCACAAGAACTTATGCGCCTGTTATCAGGCAGGTGCTGCAAAATATGCGCGGCAGTGTACACGGTCTTATACATTGCAGCGGTGGCGCCTTAACCAAGGTTGGGCACTTCAGGAAAAACAACGCCTTCATTAAAGACAACCTGCACCCGCTGCCCCCCCTGTTCAAAATAATTCAGCAGGTTTCGGGTACCCCATGGGAGCAGATGTACAAGGTTTTTAACTGCGGTCAGCGTATGGAAATTTATGCCGATGCCGATGCCGCTGAAGAAATTATTGCCATCAGCCAAGGTTTCGGAATAGCTGCCCGGGTTACAGGCAGTGTAATACCTGCGACAGCAGGAGAGCTCTGGCTTAAAATACAAAGCCCTTACGGGGAGTTCAGTTATAATAATTAACCGCTTAGCCATTGTAGTCGGTACTGTTAATAAATTATTCAGGCTGATTACCGTAATTTGCGCCCCGGCTTTAAGGTTTCATACTTAATATTATAGCCTTCATATTACCTGCTTAAACATTAGCAGGTCAATTATTGTAATATTACCGACCGTTTAACAAAAGCCGGCAACCGCTTATTTATTTGCGGAAACCTAAAATACCGTATGACAGAAATTACTCCCGCCGAGCTGCACGAGCTCATTACATCAGGCGCCGATTTCCAGCTGATAGATGTACGCGAGCCCTTTGAATATGAAATTGCCAACCTTGGCGGTACATTAATTCCCCTGGCTGAAATAATAGGTGCCGAGGAAACCATAAGCCGCGACAAGCCTGTTGTGGTGCATTGCCGCAGCGGCGCCCGCAGCGCAACAGCCATTAAAGCGCTTGAAACCAGGTTCGGGTTTACAAACCTGAGTAATTTAAAAGGCGGTATTCTTGCCTATGCCGACCAAATAGACCCCTCATTGGCAAAGTACTGATTACCCGCACATCTGCTTACCATTAATTAAACAATACCAAAACAGGCAGGTTACCGGCCTCGGGCGTTCAAAAACACCCCTGATTGCCGAAATACTGATAATTTATTGTAATCTTGCCCCGCATTCATTCGTTATACCATTATGACCACTGCAGAAATAAAAACAGCCAACGGCACAATGAAAGTGGAGTTTTACGACAACGATGCCCCCGGCACTGTTGCAAACTTCACAAAACTGGCAAAACAAGGCTTTTACGACGGCCTTACTTTTCACCGTGTAATTCCTGATTTCGTGATACAGGGCGGCTGCCCCAAAGGAACCGGAACAGGCGGACCGGGCTACAAAATCCCGTGTGAAACCACAGGCGGAAACCAATACCATGACCGTGGAGTTTTGAGCATGGCGCACGCAGGCCCTAACACCGGTGGTTCACAATTCTTTATTTGTCACAGCCGCAAGCATACAGCACACCTTGATGGGGTGCATACCTGCTTTGGCAAAGTTGTTGAAGGCTTAGATGTTATCGACGAAATAAAAGCCGGCGACAAAATAGAGAAAATAACAGTGAACGAATAAAAATCCCATTGGAATTCATTTCTCAGTTTTTCGATCAGTTTCATAAAATTACCGACTCCAATTATATTATACAGGTTGGGGGCCTTGCCCTTATAACTGCCATTGTATACGCGGAGTCGGGCATTTTCTTTTGTTTCTTTCTGCCCGGCGATTACCTGCTTTTCAGCGCAGGCATATTTTGTGGTACCGGAGATTTGAATGTAAGCATCTGGATGCTTGTAACCTGCCTTTTCAGTGCGGCATTCCTGGGTAATTACACCGGTTTCTTCTTCGGGAGGTACTTAGGGCATACGCTCACCGAACGAAAAGACTCCTTCTTCTTCAAGAAAAAATACCTGGATAATACCCGGCAGGCATTCGACAGGTATGGGGGCCGTGCATTGGTAGTCGGGCGTTTCCTGCCTATTATACGCACTTTCGCGCCCATATTAGCAGGTATTGTACGCCTGCCTGCATGGCCGTTTTTCTTTTATAATGTATTAGGTGCTTTGCTTTGGGTGGTTCTGCTGGCTGTTTCGGGCTTTTACCTGGGTGACCATTATAAGCAGGACATTCTGAAATACCTGCCGTATATTATTGCCTGCTTTATAGGCTTTACGTCTATTACCGTTATCAACTCCTGGCTCAAAATCAGGCGCGATGCGAAAAAAGATGCTTTGGCACAGGCAGATAAAACGCCCACCGTTTAACACATTCCCGATATTTGCGGTGCCGTTTTGCCAATGAAGAAAATCATCTTCGCCGTAACCACTGATCTCAGCTACGACCAGCGTATGCTGCGCACCTGCCGCACCCTTGCTGCAGCAGGCTATGGCATTACCATAATTGGTCGCCGCAAGCCCGAGAGCAAACATTTAGGACACGAGCCTTATACCCAAAAACGCCTGCGCTGCTTTTTTCACAGGGGCTGGGTATTTTATGCCGAATTTAATACCAGGCTGTTTTTTAACCTGCTTTTTAGTACTGCCGATGCCATTTGCGCATGTGATACTGATACATTGCCGGCAGTTTGGCTCGCAAGCATGCTGAAAAAGACCATACCTGTTTACGATTCGCATGAGTACTTTACCCAAGTGCCCGAATTGCTGCACAGGCCTGTTACCCGAAAGTTTTGGGAAAGCATAGAGCGCTTTATTATTCCTAAGCTGAAACACTGCTATACTGTAAGCAAGAGCTATGCACGTCAGCTTGAAAAGCAATACGGAACCAAATTTGCCGTAGTGCGCAATATAAGCCGGCTCGAAGATATACCTGAACCCGAAATTTGGCCCGATTTACCGGTGCCATACCTTATCTACACAGGGGCATTAAATGAGGGTCGCGGGCTAGAGGAGGCCATTGAAGCGCTCAGGCATGTGAACTGCAACCTGCTTATTTGCGGCGACGGAGATATTAAAGAGAAGCTGGAAAAACAAATACGTACAGCCCGCCTGGCCGACCAGGTAAAGCTTGCAGGTTACATTGCCCCTGAAAGGCTGCGCAGACTAACCGCAGGCGCAATGGCCGGCCTCAACATGCTCCGCAACGACAGCCCGAGCTATTACTACTCGCTTGCCAATAAGTTTTTTGATTATATGCATGCCGGCATTCCCCAGATATGCAGTAATTTTCCTGAATACCAGGTAATTAATGCCAACAGGCAGGTTGCCCTGCTCTGCGAGCTTTCTGCCGCATCTGTTGAAGATGCTATCCGCAAATTGCTGGAAGACCCCAACCTGAAACGCAGGCTCAGGAACAATGCCCTGGCCATGCGTAACGAATACAACTGGCAGAAAGAAGGCCATGCCCTTGTAGATGTTTGGGATAAAGTTTTTTATACCCGCGGCGTGCCTGAAGAAAAGCTTAGCAGGAAAGAAACAATCAAATAAAACAATTTAATAAACAGCTTTGAAAGTAAAGATATCAAATAACAGGGCCAAATAACAGCCCAAAATACCGGCTGCTGCATTACAGGCACTATGTTTGCCGTTTTTATTTAAGCTGTTGCAGGCTAAGCTTTAAACAATTACCCCACAGTTCCATTTTTCAATTTATTATTTCTGCATACCTTGTTTTCAAACCTGCTGAAACAAAAACATGCAGGCTAATAATTATCATAGTTTATACAATTTTTATAGCTTAAACAGCATACTATATATAATACACCACACCATGCTGACCTACGACCTTAAAAACACTTTGCTTTGGCTGCACATAATAGCCGGAACCCTTGCTCTTGTAATTGGCGCCATACCCATAATAGTACCCAAGGGGAAGCCGATTCATAAAGTAGCCGGGAAAGTATTCCTGTACCTGATGTTTGCTGCCGCTGTAAGCGGAGCTGTATTAGGTATAGTGGTTGGAAATATGCTCCTGATTTTTATTGGCCTGTTCAGTTTTTACCTAACCTATACAGGCTACCGGGCCCTGAAGCTGCGCAGGCTCGTGCCTGATTTCAGAATTACCGGCCTTGATGCTGTTTATATCCCGTTTTCGATGCTTACAGGCCTGTTAATGTTCAGCCTGGGGCTCATAGACGGTACATTAACATACAGGCTCAACCCTGTAATGCTCATTTTCGGGGCCTTCATGTTCCTGAATGCCGGGCTCGATATAAGGAACTATTTCCGTTGGAAAGCAGGCAGCAAAATAAAGGAACAATATGCCGAAATTCGTTGTGCCATGATGCGAATGCATATAGGCCGAAGCATCGGCAGCTATATAGCCGCCATGACAGCCTTTTTCGTGGTTAACCGGGTATTTCCGCAAGAGGTTTATTATGCGAACTGGTTTTTACCATCGGTGCTGTTTGTGCCTGTAATTATCAGGTTTTCAAGGAAGTTTAGGGTGAGGAAGGCGGTAATCGGAAAATAATTAACTGAAAAAATTAGATCATTCTTTTAAATGTCAGATAACGCAATTCTTATTTCAGCTGTTTTGTTATGCTTTACAAGTTCAATAGTTACATTTTACTACAGTAAAAAGGCGGCTTACATTCACTTTGGAATATTCCTGCTTTATAATCCTGTATTGTTTTACAATTTGGTTTACAATGGCAAATATGGCTCATCGTTTTTATGGTGGTTCTACATATTAGCGCTAAATATTTTGCATTTTGTTATAATGCTTGCATGGCTTATTTTATATAAAACAAAGCAAAAAAAATGAACACTAACTTACCTTATTATACGCAGTGAATCTGAACTTAAAGAATGAGGCTATATGTAAACCAGAGAAAAACTACATCCCCATTTTCTGCATATACCCCTGCAAAATAAAAACGGCCCCGGTGCGGTCAATCAGGCCTTTATCGGCGCGTACCTTCTTTTTTAAGCCGGCTTCAAGCAGGGTACGATGGGCCAATACGGTTGTATAACGCTCATCCTGTAAATAAATAGGTATTTCCGGAATGGCCTTGGCCAATAGTTTGGCAAAAATGCGGACATGCGGAGTTGAGTTGGTATCGGTATTATCGGTATTCAGGGGCATACCGAGCACGAAACCATCTACCGGTTCAGCAGCAGCATAAGCCTTCAGCCATGCAATGGTATCTTTGGCATGCAGGCTGTGCAGGGGCGAGGCTATCATTTTAAGCGGATCGGTGCAGGCCAGGCCCACACGTTTGGTTCCGTAATCAATGGCTATCAGGCGACCCATTAAGTATTTATATCAGTTTTTACGGGCGTGCTTGCTTAAGCGCCAAATTACTTCCTGCTCCAACAGCAGGGCCTTAGGGAAAAGTATGCGATCTTCTATGTTCGCGTGCACAATAAGCTCCTGCTCAAAGCTTTTCAGCTCGGTCATTACCACGCGGGCATAAAGATCATCCGTATCTGTTTCCGAAAAATTCTCGGTCAGGTTGCGAATGCCTTCCATGCTGTCGTCGTGGTGAGCATGCTCAGCAGCAAAACCTGCTATAGAGTTTTTATCTATGAGGTACCAAAGCTTGGCAGGGTCCTGTATTTTGCGGGTTGCGGCCTGCAGGCTGTCTATATAGGTAAAAAGGGTATCTTCTTCCTCGTAAACGTGCACAATGTAGTCTTTCCTGAAAAGCGGGAATACAAATTTCAGGTCTAAAGCCATTTGCGGGTTGCGAAAGGCCGAGGGCTCCAGGTTTTCCACCAGCCAGCCAATATATGGCAGGCGGGTTTTTATAAAGAGGTGGTGGGCATGGCGCAGGTACTTTACAATAATATCTACCGGGTATTCGGTAAGCTGCAGGGCTTCCGGGTTAGCCTCCGGTGCACCGGCCTCTTCAAGGTGGCGACGCAGCATATCTATGCTGTAGCTTTTTTCGCGGCAAACTTCTTCCAGCGTTTTTTCTGCGTAATTGTCGAAACGAATGCCCAGGAAATGCAGTGCCTTTGCGAAACGAGGGTTATCGCGCACAAGATCGGCAATGCGTTTTTTTATGAGCTCCATAGGCCTGGGGTTATTTACAAAGATACGGAAAAGGAAGCATGACCGCAGATGATAAATATCATGAGAAAATACTGAAGGCAATAAACGAACCGAATCCGGTATTATAAACTCCGAACAACCTGATTTATTTTATGCTTAAGCATCCGGGAACGGCTAAAAGACTTTAACAGCCGGTTCAGGTGCTTTGCGATTGTGTGCGGGCCCTAATCATGTTTATTAATATTACAACGGCCGGCGCTAAAATAAAAGGAATCATTTCCCCGAAAATGCGGTATTCGAAAATATTGCTCACATACAGCATACCCGAGAAAAAGGGGATAATTACCAAGGCAGCCCTGCTGAGGAAAAGGTTATTAAGGTGCTTGTGGAAAAACATAACCAGGAGCCAGACAAAAGCAAAATTACCGACCATATATGCCAGCCTGAATACCATTTCAAAGGCCTTACTGCCAATACGATGCTCATAATAAGGATCGGTAAAAAATTTAATGTTGCTCATATATTGGTGCTGGAACACCGGGCCGGGCACATCGGCAAATACATAGGAGAGGAAAATTTTTATACCAAACCACAGGCCAAGCTGTGCCACAAAATGCAAAGCCATGTTTTTATTGCTTTCCTGTCTGTAATTCACAAGCAGGTAAACCATGGTAAGGAAGCACGCGGTTTCCCGGTTAAAGGTGGCCAATATAAACGTGATGTAAAAAGGAAGCCATTGGCGCTTGTACAGGAATATAAGCCCTAAGATATTAAAGGTTACAGACCACATATCGTATGGGTACCAAAGCGGCTGGTAGCGCGGCAGCAGCATGATATAAGGCAATACAAGGAAAATGCTGAAAGAGAAAATCCGGGCAAGCAAAACATCTTTCAGGAAAAAATAAAGATAGTAGCCAAACATGGCGGCCATAATGAAGCAGGCGGCAAATTCGGAAAACCAGAAGAGCACACTCGGCTTTATGGGCACAACGCCGTGCACAAAGTGCAATATTGAGCTTATTAAGGTGCGGTAAACAAAGGGCTTTTCTACCTTAAAATCTATGAAATTATTTACGCCCAGGTAGTCCCAGCTTAGGTATCTGAAGAACCTGTAGGAGCTGAAAAGTATGGAAAACAAAGTGACTACGGCAAAATAGCCAATGCTGTTTTTCAGGTATTCTTTCATATCGGGGGCGAATATACAGAAAGCAAAAGATTCGCCGAAAAATGCAGGGCCTGATGGCATCGCTTATAAGCCTGTATAAGGCAGGCAGGGCAGGGCGCTTCCGCCCTGCCCTGCTCAAAAATTATAATAACCTTGTCAAACCGGGAATTTGAATTTTCTCGCCTTAACAAGGAATTATTTGCTCCTGATAGCTTCAACAGGGTCCATGCGGGAGGCTATCCAAGCGGGCACAATACCGCTGATAATACCTATTACTGCCGAAACCACTATTCCGGTAATTACATTCCCGGCAGATATTTCAATATCAATGGCATCGAAATGGACGAAGGTGCCCAGCCATACAAGCAGCAGCCCGGCCATGCCTCCCAACAGGCTAAGGAATATGGCCTCGAAAAGGAACTGGAACAAAATAAACCAGTTTTTAGCGCCTAAAGATTTTTGAATACCTATCAGGTTGGTTCTTTCCTTAACCGAAACGAACATGATATTGGCAATACCAAAGCCGCCCACCAAAATACTGAAACTGCCGATAATGCCCCCTGCAAGACCCAGCACCACGAAAATCTGGCCTATTTGGTTGGCAATCATTTCGGGTCGGTTGATGGCAAAATTATCGGGCTGCGATGGTTTCAGGCCGCGTTTGCTGCGCATCAGGCCAATTGTTTCACCTTCAACTGTTTGCAGGCCCACGTCTTTAGGAAAGCCCTTAATACCTATCATAGGCTCTATCCAGCGCACATTAAACCTGCGCACGAATACACTGTAAGGAATGTAAATAATATTGTCTTTGGTAGGCGCTCCCAGGAAATTAGCGCCCTGCTTCGCCATAACGCCAATGATGGTTGCCCTGAAATTACCCCTGCCGCTGCTGATTGCCTTACCTATGGGGTCTTCGTTCGGGAAGAGGCCGGCTGCAACTTCGTAACCTATAATGCAAACATTCCTGCCGGCTTCGGTTTCCGCATCGGTAAACCAACGGCCGCTTCCAAGCGGAACATCGCTGAGGAGGTTGTACTCCTGCGATACTCCCATTATGGTGAGCCCATCCATACTGCTGCTTTTATAGCGTATGGTACGGTTGCCTTTATCTGCGAAGATGGATACTACGGATGCATTCTGCAGGTTTTTTTGCAGGAATTTGTAATCGGAAACATTTGCAACGGGGCGGTTGTAATATTTCCACCAAGGAAAATCGTTTTCAAACACCCAAGGCCATTTTTGCACATAAATAACGTTTTCGCCTATAAAATTCAGGCTCTTCCTTATTTCCCGTTCCAGTGAGTCTACTACCGTAAATACCGCAATTATGGCAAAAATGCCTACTGTAACACCTAAGAGCGACAAGATAGTGCGCAGCATATTGGCTCTTAATGCCTGAACGGCAAACGAAAAGCTTTCAGTAAACAGGCGAAGAAAAAGAATCATGGCTGAGCGAGGCGGCTTCCGGGCCTTTCCCGGGATGCTGCAATAATAACAGCCATAAAAACTCCTTAACAACCGGTTTGGGCAAAGGGCGAAAAAAAAGGGCTGAACGGGTAAAGTAAATGATTGGGTATTTTTTTAAAGCTGTAAAAACTAAAAATATCGGTAATAAAATCGCCTTAATGAACCTATGAATTCTTTCAGGCGATTTTATTACTGCGGGGTAATTTCGTGATTCAGAATACAAAACTCAGATTATAATATCGTCTGCTTCGCGGTTACTGAAAAGTGTGCCTTCAGTTATCCAGCCGAGCAGATCTGCATTCAGCTTCTCTTTATGGGTAATAAAAAGGCCGTGGGGAGCACCCTCGTACACTAAGTATTCTGCCTGCGGAACCAAACGAGCCGCATTTTGTCCGGCCGGCTTAATAGGTACCACCTTATCGTTATCGCCGTGAATAATGAGGCAGGGTACGTTTACTGATTCCATTTCCCTGCGGAAATCGGTTTCAGAAAAGGCACGTATGTTACCAATGGTTGCATTATGGTCGGCGAGCAGGGCGGCATGCCAGCTCCAGTCAAGAACGGCCTGGCTTACAGGGCTGTTGATCAGGGTTTCGCCGTAAAATTGTTTGTAGAACGTTCTTAAAAAATCCTGCCTGTCGGTATTTATCTGCTCAACAAAGGTGTCGAACAGCTCCTTTGGAGTACCGTCTGGGTTATCGTTTGTTTGCAGCATAAAGGGTGTAATGCCGCCTATAATAATGGCTTTAGCAACCCTTGCGCCGCCAAAACGGCTGAAGTAGCGTACAACTTCACCTGCACCCATGCTGAAACCTACCAAGGTTACATTTTCAAGGTCAAGGCCTTCAAGAACGGCTTTCAGATCAGCGGCAAGTACGTTGTAATCGGTATGGCCGTTCACAGGTTTATCTGATTTGCCAAAGCCGCGGCGGTCATAAGCAATGCAGCGGAAGCCCTGTTGCGACAATGCCGCAATTTGGTATTCCCACATACCGGAATCTGAAGGCCAGCCGTGAATAAATACAATAGGGGTTCCTTCGCCTTGGTCTGTATAATATAGTTTTACCGGGGCAGTATCGCCGGGGGCATAATGTGATTCAATAAAGTTCATAGCGGTTTAATATTTCGTGTGTAAAGAGGCAGCAGTTCTGCAATTGAACAGGCACCTTAGATACCGACGCAATTGATGTGCCGGCTAATTTAATTCACTTTATAATCAGCTATATATCATATAGTTACTATTACAGAGTAAAACTCTTCAATGTTTTTAGACTTTTGAGGCCTCGCAATAATTACAACAGCCTGCAACTTAATTGAAGTGACCAAAATAAAAACCACGCAATCCTGAATTAATCTTTTCATTTATTGCCCTTAATTATGCACTTATACCGGCAGCCGGCACATGTATTGACATTGCAGGCAATACCGGTTCAGTAATACATTATTACCGGTTTATTCTAAATTTAGTCCCGCACCAAAACGGGCACCAACTGCTTCCGATAAGAATTTATGCCGCCAATGCCATCAACTGTTAAACGTTCCCTTGAGCTTTTCGGGCTTTGCCTGCTTGGCGCCCTGCTTTACATGGGCCAAACAGTTATAATGCCCATCCTGATGTCGTTTTTTGTATGCCTGTTGCTTATGCCGCCTTTCAGGTATTTACGCAGGCACAAATTCCCCGAATGGCTTTCCATTATGTTACCCTTATTTGCATTAACCATTTTTGCCGGGTTAATCGTATGGCTTTTTTCGGTGCAGATAGGCTCTTTGCTTAAAGACCTGCCTCAAATTGAGCATAATGTAAGCAAGCACATGGGCGCCCTCAGCAGTTGGATATCTGAAACATTCGGCTTTTCAACCAAGGAGCAGGTAAAATTCATCAGCGGGCAGGGAACTAAAATGATGAACTCAATGGGCGATATTTTAGGCGGGGCCGCAGGATCCGTTACTGATGTTTTGCTCTTTATAGGCCTGCTGCCTATTTATATTTACCTGATTATGTCTTACAAAAACCTGTTCCTGAAATTTATACTTATGTGGTTTGCTTCCGCAGACCATACCAAGGTTCGGGAGGTTTTACAGGAAACCGAGTCAATGGCCAAAAGCTATTTGGTTGGCCTGCTCATTCAAATTACATACATTACCGTATTGCTTGGCGGCGTGCTCATGATTTTCGGTATTAAGCATGCCATACTCATAGGTATTGCCTTTGCCTTCCTGAACCTGATACCCTACCTGGGTGCGCTCATAGGCAATGTTTTAGGAGTGCTTATTACTTTGGCATCATCTGAAAACATTGTAGATATAATAATTGTGCTGGTTGCCATTACAGTGGTGCAGCTTATTGACAATAATATTCTAATGCCTTTAATAGTAGGTTCCAAGGTAAAAGTAAATGCCATGGTATCTATTGTCGGGCTGTTTATTGCAGGTATGCTGGCAGGTATTTCAGGCATGTTCCTGGCTATGCCATTGCTCGCTGTTATGAAAATTGTGTTCGACCGTACCCCGCAGTTTCAGCAGTGGGGTGTTCTCTTCGGCGATGATACACCAATGAAAAACCCGATGAGGTATCCTAAATCAAAAGAAAAGCCTAAAACTATGGCCGGTGCATAACAACCTTTTGCAGGCATTACAGCCCTGTAATTTAAACACCGTAAGTAAATGAGCGAATTCTATAAGCTTAGCCCCGGGGAAGCGCTTAAACAGCTCAACTCTGTCTCAACCGGTCTTGAGACGGCAGATGTTGCGGCAATCAGGCAGCAATACGGTGAAAACCTGCTCAGGGAAGCAGACAAAAGAAGCAAGCTTTCCATTTTCCTGGGGCAGTTTGCTGATGTAATGGTCATAATACTGTTGGCAGCCGCAACAGTATCGTTTTTTTTGGGCGAGCATACCGATGGCTTTGTGATCCTGGCCATCATTATTGCCAATTCGGTGCTGGGTTTTTACCAGGAGTATAATGCAGAAGAGTCGGTTAGAATGCTGCAAAAAATGACTTCGCAGGGAGCAACCGTTCTTCGGGGCGGCAGGCCTGTAAAAGTTGAAGCTTCCGAAATTGTACCCGGCGATGTTCTGCTGCTGGAAGCAGGTAATATAGTTCCTGCCGATGCACGCCTGCTGCAGGCAGATGCATTTAAAACCGATGAAGCAGCCCTCACCGGTGAAAGCAATACCGTTCAAAAACATATTAAGCCTATTACTGAGCCGGACCTTGGACCTGCCGACAGGCTGAACATGGTTTTTAAAGGAACCATTGTAAGCAACGGAAGCGCAAAGGCAGTGGTTACCGAAACCGGCATGCAGACCGAGCTCGGTAAAATTGCCGGAATGATGGGAGATAAAGCCCCCCGTAAAACGCCACTGCAGCTCAGGCTGGCTGTATTCAGTAAGCAATTGGCGGCCATTGTGGTGGTAATATGCCTGCTGGTTTTCGGTTTGGGCGTTTGGCGAGGCGAACCCGCTTTTCCTATGTTTCTTACTGCTCTTTCAATGGCGGTTGCTGCCCTGCCTGAGGCTTTACCGGCTGTTATTACAATAGCCCTTGCACAGGGTGCTGCAAGAATGGTAAAGCACAAGGCCCTTATGCGCAACCTGCCGGCCGTTGAAACCCTGGGATCAGTAACCTATATATGCACCGATAAAACAGGCACGCTCACCAAAAATGTGATGACTGTGGAAAAGGTAATACCATCGGAAGGCAATGAAGAGCTCCTGAGCAGGGCCATGATGCTCAATAACGAGGTACTTTTTTCCGAAAATGATAAGCTCATAGGCGATTCAACTGAAACAGCCCTTGTGGAATATGAAATTAACAAGGGGCAGCAAAAAGCTGAAGCCGATGAAAAATTCCCGCATGACAAAACCATACATTTCGATTCGGAAAGGATGCGGATGGGCACATTTCATAAGCACGGAAGTCAATGGATACTTTTTGTAAAGGGCGCACCGGCCAAAATATGCGAAATCCTCAGCAATAAATTCGAAGCGCAGGTTCCTGCATTACTGGAGCAAAACCGCGAAATGGCGGGCCAGGGCCTGCGGGTACTTTTCTTTGCCTATAAAATTTTCGATACCAAGCCCGGCGAAATTACAGCCGAACTGGAAAAGGACCTCGAATACCTGGGCATGGCTGCCATGATTGATCCGCCGCGTGAAGAAGTTAAAGCAGCCATTCAGGAATGCAAAAATGCCGGCATAAAAACAGTTATGATAACCGGCGATCAGCCGGCAACCGCACAGGCCATTGCCCAACGCCTCGGTCTCACTGATGAAGGTAAAACCCTTGCTAAAACAGGGGTCGAAATGAGCAGGCTAAGCCCCGAAAAGTTTGAAGAGGCAGCAAAAAGCATGTCGGTTTATGCAAGGGTAACACCGGGCCAAAAGCTTGATTTTGTAAAGGCTCTTCAAAAAAACGGTGAGTTCGTAGCCATGACCGGCGACGGTGTAAACGACGCCCCATCGCTCAAACAGGCCGATATAGGTGTAGCCATGGGCATTACCGGAACCGACGTATCTAAAGAAGCGGCAGACATGATTCTGCTCGACGATAACTTTGCTACCATTGTAAAAGCAGTTGCTGAAGGCCGACGCATTTACGATAACATTAAAAAATTCATACTCTATGTGCTCAGCAGCAATTTGGGCGAAATTCTCACCATTTTCATGGCTCCCTTTTTAGGGTTCGATATTCCGTTGCTGCCCATACATATTCTTTGGATTAACCTGGTAACAGATGGGTTGCCCGGCCTCGCGCTTGTTAATGAAGAACCTGAGCCCGATTTAATGAAACGTCCGCCGCGGCCTACCAATGAGAGCATTTTTGCAGGCGGCTTAATTCCTAAAATTATAGGTACCGGTATAATTATTACAGCGGCATCTTTACTTGTGCAGTGGTACGCCCGTGAACAAGGCTATAATCTGCTGACGCAGCAAACACTTGTATTTACTACGCTTTGCTTTGTGCAGCTGGGTAATGCCATATCGGCACGCTCTGCAAGGGAAATTATGATAAGTATGAGATTTTTTGCCAACCCGGGCATGTGGGGCGCCATTGCGCTTACCATTGCCCTTCAAACCGCAATTGTGTTTATACCTTACCTGCAAAAAACATTTAAAACCATTCACATAGGCCTTTATGACTGCCTTTGCATAATGGTTGTAACCTTGGTCAGCTTCCTGTTTATAGAGCTTGTTAAATACTTAAGCCGGCCAAAAACGGCTTCATGATATATTCACCTAAGCTTTTCTACTCCTCTACAAAAACCAGCTGATCTTCCCGCAATGCCGGGAAGCGAAGCAGGCGCATTAATACCTGCGCTGTGAGTGCCACCTGCCTGCGGGCATGGGCAGCCACAGTTTGTCGCGCATCAGAATACCATAGCTCGCTTACATTTACTTTTTCAATTTCGTTTTCGGCCCCGTTCAGTCCGAAAAGCAGGGCCAGGCCGGCGAGTGAAACATAGGCACGCTTTTCACCGAATCGCCATAGCTCCATGGTATCGGCATGCGGAATGTCCCAGGGTTTGCGGCCCATGATGTCGAGCAGGTCGGGGAGTGGCAGGTTATTGAGCAGCAGGCGGCGGCACAGGAAAGGAAAATCAAACTCTTTGCCGTTATGGGCGCAAAGTATGGTTTGCTTGTTGCCGCGGCCGTTAAACCGGGCTTGCTTCAGCATCTCGGTAAAAGAATCAAGAACGGCAATTTCCGAATCTGACTGCAGGCTTTTAATGCGCAATTCAGCATGGCCGGCGGCATCAATTACAAAATAGCCCAGGCCAATGCACACAATACGTCCGAATTCGGCATAAAGGCCGGCACGTTCCTGCCAAAGCTCTGCCGGGCTTTTGTCGCCTGTTTCACGGAAGGCGGCGGCGCGCTGGTCCCAGAGCTTACGCATAGGCGCATCGAGGCTGTCATATTCCGGCACAGCCGATACGGTTTGAATATCAGCGAAGAGTAATCTTCGCAGGTAGCTTTGTTGGTCCGGGGTTATCATTTGTATTGTTTGCCGTATGAAACAGGCCTGTATTTGATTTCCGGCAAATAATGAGGCAGATTTGCGGAACCCGATTGTAAACATATACCTAATACCCGCCACAAAAAAGCAATGGACCTGCTGAAAGAACAATTTCGACAATTTGTTAAGTCTGAAAACCTGTTTTCAGCAGAAATGCCCCTGCTTTTGGCCTGCTCCGGCGGGCAGGACTCGGTAGCGCTTGCTCATTTATTATACCAATGCGGCTATAAGTTCGGAATTGCACACTGCAATTTCAACCTGAGGGCCGAAGCATCAATAGGAGATGAGGAGTTTTGCCGCAGCCTAGCTGCAAAACTTGGCGCTGCATTCCATTGCATCAACTTTACAGCCGCAGATTTTGCAGCATTCCCGGGAGAATCTGTACAAATGGCTGCCAGGAAGCTGCGCTACAACTGGTTTAAAGAACTCATGCGGAAACAAGGCTATAAACGCCTGCTTACCGCCCACCATGCCAATGACCAAGCTGAAACCATACTCATGCACCTCATACAAGGCGCCGGCCCTAAAACCATGCGTGCCATGCTGCCCAAACGTGGTGCGCTTGTGAGACCTTTGCTGTTTGCCGAAAAAGAGCTGATTAAGGAGTACATAGAAGACAATGAAATAACCTGGCGCGAAGACAGCAGCAATGCATCTGACTACTATCGCCGCAATTACATCAGGCATAATATAATGCCGCTGCTGCAAAACCTGAACCCTAAAGCACATTTAGCGCTGGCAGCCACAGCAACAAAAATGCAGCAGGCCTGGCCGGTTTTAGGCAGTGCACTCGCTAAATTCAGGAAGCAGGGTTTTGTTTCAAAGGAAGGCGATCGCACGGTAATTCAAACTGCGGGTCTGGATAATAATAGAGTCCCGGAATTTATTCTTTCAGAGCTCTTAAAACCCTTCGGCTTTATACAGGCCGACATTGCCAATATTTTACAGGCAAAGCAGGTTGGCAAAGTATTCAGCAATAAGCATTTTACACTTTATGTAAGCCGCGGTGAGCTTGTAATAAACCCGACCACCAGCGAAGCTGATAAAGCCGAGGTACAAATTAATAATTCAGAATCAGGCAGTGCAAAAATCGGGAACCGGCAATTTAAGTGGCGCAAAGTACCGTCAGAAAATTACACATTGCTCCCCCGCCCTGCCCTGTTTGCCTGCGATGCGGCTAAGCTGAAATTCCCGCTGGTGCTCAGGCCCTGGCAGCCCGGCGATTGGTTTTGCCCTTTCGGGATGAACGGCACTAGAAAAAAACTGAGCGCTTATTTAACCGATGCAAAGGTACCGGTAGATAAAAAACAAAGCGCACTTGTGCTCTGTTCCGGCCGTGATATTATTTGGGTTACCGGTATGCGCAGCGATGATCGTTACAGGCTTAACAACCCTGCCGAAGCGTCTGAAATTTGGGAAATGGAAATTACAGGATAAAGCAGGTGTCCTGTTTGTAAGTAAAATTGCTTATGGCAACTGCAAACAGAATTAATCAACCTATTAAAGAACATTTAACCTTTTGCCGTTTCCACTGATTTACGGAGGCTGCGGAGGGTTTTGTTGGCGAACACAAAATCATCGAGCTCATTTACGCCTGAGTTCATAATGCCGTCGCTGTTGCCGTCCCAGAGTTTGCGGCCCTGGTAAATGAACATAATTTGCTCACCTATGCCCAGTACCGAATTCATATCGTGGGTAACAACCACTGTGGTCATTTCGTATTCGTCGGTAATTTCAGAAATCAGGTCGTCGATCAGGATGCTGGTTTGGGGATCGAGGCCGGAATTGGGCTCATCGCAAAAAAGGTATTTGGGGTTCATTACAATGGCGCGGGCAATGCCCACACGCTTTTGCATACCACCGCTGAGCTCAGAAGGCATTTTTTTTGCCGCATTCTCAAGCCCTACGCGCTTCAGGCAAAAATGAACGCGGTCTTCCTTTTCTTCTTTGCTCATCTCGGTCATCATATCGAGCGGGAAGCGCACATTCTGCATGACTGATTTGCTGTCGAATAATGCACTGCCCTGGAAAAGCATGCCCATTTCGCGGCGAATCACCTTGGTTTCTTTTTTAGACCCGTACAGGGTGCGGCCGTCGAAAAACACCTCACCTTCATCGGGCTGCACAAGGCCGACAAGACATTTCAATAAAACGCTTTTACCGGTTCCGCTTGCGCCGATTATCAGGCTTGTATTCGAATTACGGAACTCGCCGCTTACATTATCGAGCACCTTGCGGCCGTTAAAAGATTTACTGATGTTCTTGAATGTGATCATTTTCCGCAGAAAGGGGTGTGCACCAAAAGGCCTGCAAATATAAGGCCCGGTATCGGATATTAAGCCATAAGCAATGCTATAACCCGGCATTGCCGGCCTTGTTTTAAGTTCCGGGTATTTCCTGTGCGGCAAACAGGCTGTTTATAAAAACAAGCCCAAACACGGGCAAAAAAAAGCGCGGTTAAACCGCGCTAAGTTTTCAATTCTATATACTTCGTCAATGCTGTTATGCATACAAATTGTATTGCACCGCAGCTTTAGAGGAGGGTTACTTTTTAAACCTATAGGTAAGCAATACCTGTCCGTTTACATAAAATGCACGGCGGCCGGCATCTGAGATGCCCACGTTATCGAGCCCTGCGGCGAAGCGGGCCGTTGCGGCAACGGTGAATTTATCGGTAATGTTGGCCCCGGCAATAAGGCCGCCTACGGCATCCATGGTAACGTTTGCCGGGTCGTTAATCTGGTGCTCCTGCGGCGAGAGCGTGGTTGATTCAGCATTATCCTGCGCGTACTCTTTATAGGTGCTGCCTAAATAATAGTTAAAGGCCAAACCGGCCTGCGCACCGAAAAAGAAATCACCGTTAACAGGATACCAGCCCAACATGATAGGCAGGTTTACATAGCGGATTTGGATATTTGTATCTGAAGTTGATACAGGCTGAGGGTCGGTACCAACCGGGTAATCGGTAACAGGCACTGCCGTATTGCTTGTAAAGCTTTTACGCTGCACACCAATGGTCATGTACCCCGGCTCAAAGCTCAGGCCCCATGATTTATTGAACTTATGTTGGTAAACCAGGCCAAAGTTGATGCTTTGCACCTCTTTATCAAGGTGAATCATTTTAACTATGCGGCTGTAAACCACGCCGCCCTTAACGCCAAATTCGTTCGAAGATTCGTCAGGACCATTGTCTTCCGGTTCAGCTTCAGCTCCTGTTTTGTCTGTTGCTTCTGTTTGCGAAGCGCTTGAGTCAGGCGCAGCAGTTTGAGCCTTGGCTGCCGAAACCGTGAACATGGTAAAAAGTATGAGTGTAAACGCTTGCAGTAAATATTTTTGCATGTGTATTCCCTTGTTTTGCCGGATATAATTTAACCCCTCTGCCTTCCGCATCCTGTTTTAACCGACCGTATAAGCCGGTTAAAACGAGGTATCTTGGGGCAATATAAAATAAATATTAAAATTCAGAGCTATGCGCCAATTATCATTTGGCAGCACCCTGAACATGCGCATGATCATCATGGCTGTGCAGCCTGCTGAACATCAGCATTTTAAGCACGTTTGTGAGCGTTGCTTTCATTTCTTTGCGGTCGGTAATCAAATCAAGAAAACCGTGCTCAAGAACAAACTCAGCGCTTTGGAAACCCGCCGGCAAATCTTTACCAATGGTTTCGCGTATTACCCTTGGGCCCGCAAAGCCTATTAAAGACTTAGGCTCTGCAATATTTAAATCGCCGAGCATGGCATAGCTGGCAGTAACGCCGCCTGTAGTAGGGTCGGTGAGCAGAGATATATAGGGCAGGCCTGCATCGGCCAAAAGCGCCAGCCTTGCCGAGGTTTTCGCCATCTGCATGAGGCTGAAACCTGCTTCCATCATACGCGCCCCGCCTGATTTACTGATAATCAGCATAGCAGATTCCGTTTTAATGGCATGGTTTACCGCCCTTGCAATTTTTTCGCCCACAACCGAACCCATGCTGCCGCCAATGAATGTAAAATCCATACAGGCAATAACAAGCGGCACGCCGCTGATTTTGCCATAGCCGGTACGCACAGCATCGTTTAGTCCTGATTTTACGATGGTGGCCGCTATTCTTTCAGGATAGGGCTTGTTATCGTTAAACTCAAGAGGGTCGCCCGATGTCATATTGGCATCAAGCTCTGTGAACTCATTGTTATCGAACAACAGCTCAAAATACTCAACTGAGCCAACGCGGGTATGGTAGTTGCAGTTTGTGCAGGTCCATGCGTTGTCTTTGTGAGCCTTGGTAAGAATAACGGTTTTACATTCAGGGCACTTGTACCAAAGGCCGTCAGGCGCTTCGCGTTTAAGCTCTGTGGGCGTTACTATGCCCTTTTTTTCTCTGTTGAACCAAGCCATTCAGCCTTAGTTTATGGGGTAAGGTTTGTTATAATTTCCGCCGCAGCCCCGCTTTAAAAGCAGACAGGCCTTTTACCTTAAAGGTTGCAGCAGGTGTATGTTTTTTATTTGCCTCTATGCTTTATCAAGCCGCAAAGGCAAGTAAAAGGGGGCAAAAAGCCCCTGCCTGATGAATTAACATAAAGCAGGGGGCAAATATCAGAATAAATTATCAGGCAATTGTAATTTCCGTGTCCAGATATACGTCCTGCACTGCATTTAAAAGCGCAACACCCTCGCTAAAGGGGCGTTGGAATGCCTTTCTGCCTAAAATAAGGCCTGCGCCGCCTGCCCTTTTATTTATTACTGCCGTACGAACAGAATCTGCCAAATCATTTGCGCCTTTACTTTCGCCGCCGCTGTTAATGAGGTTGGCCAGGCCGGCATAGCTGTTAAGCACCTGGTAACGGCAAAGGTCAATGGGGTTATCGGTTGAAAGTTCAGAGTACATTTTAGGGTTGCTCTTGCTGAAACCTATTTTGGTAAAGCCCCCGTTTGAGTCGGGCAGCTTTTGCTTGATTATATCGGCCTGTATGGTTACGCCCAGGTGTATGGCCTGGCCGGTTACATCGGCGGCGGTTTCATAGTTCACACCGTCTTTACTGAAAGCGTTGTTGCGTACGTATGTCCAAAGTATGGTGGCCATACCCAGGCTGCGGGCTTCTTCAAAGGCCTGCGCCACTTCCACAATCTGCCTGCTGCTTTGGTCTGAGCCGAAATAAATGGTGGCACCAACTGCCTTCGCTCCCAAATTCCAGGCATCGCGCACAGAGCCGAACATTACCTGGTTGTACTTGGTGGGGTAGGTAAGCAGCTCGTTGTGGTTAATTTTTACAATGAAAGGAATTTTATGGGCATACTTGCGGCTCATGAGCGCAAGGCCGCCAAAGGTGGTGGCAACGGCATTACAGCCGGCTTCAGTAGCCAGTTTAATTATATTCTCAGGGTCGAAATACATGGGGTTAGGCGAAAAGCTGGCCCCGGCAGTATGTTCAATGCCCTGATCTATGGGTAGTATGCTGATATAGCCTGTATTGGCCAGGCGACCGTGACCGTATAATGCGGCAAGGCTGTTAAGCGTTTGCGGGCTGCGGTTAGAGTTTACAAAAACACGATCCACAAAATCAGGACCGGGCAGGTGTAAAATATCTTTACTTACAATGCAATTATGATTCAGCAGGCTTTCGGCTTCAGCGCCAAGCAATTCCCGAATATTGGCAACAGGCATGTATAATTCAGTTTATTGTTTCTTTGTTTCAATTTCACCGGAAGCAAGGCAAACCAATTAACAAACAGGCTGTCAGCCATGTTCAACCCGGTGGCAAGGCGCGTAAAGTTACCTGTTTTTTCGAATCGGGTATTTTAACAGGTGCAATTATAAGGCCTTTTTATAGTGGTAATTATGCCGTTCATACCGGAACACTTTCCAGCTTCGAACAAGGCATATATATTGCGGCATAAATTGCCGCGGCAGGCTTCCCCGCATTAAACACCTGACAATTGCATTTTCTCTACCAACTGGGCATACACGCTTATGCAGCCCTTGTAAGGGTTGCTTCGCTCTTCCATGCCAAAGCCCGGCTCCGGGTTGACGGGCTTGATGATATTTGGGCAAAAATGAGGCGTTCGGCCGCTGCCTCTGCCAGTGTAAACAGCAGCCCAAGACCCCTTGCATGGTTCCATTGCGCCAGTTTGGGAGAATTTGAGCAGGCACGCCCTGTAATTGAAGGTTTCCGCGTTAGATACCCGCATTTTCGTATCCTGCTTACCTTTTTCAGCCCATCAGGCTACGAAGTCCGTAAAGGATGGCCCGGGGCAGACCATATTTTTTACCTGCCCGATGATACAGCAGATAACGCTGAAAAACTGTACCATACCTTTAAACCCGACATCGCCTTTTTTGTAAAGTACGAATTCTGGTACAATTACCTGCGCGTGCTGCATGCCAAGGGGGTGCCCATTATCAGCTTCAGCGCCATATTCAGGCCGGGACAAATTTTCTTTAAGCCGCATGGTAAGTTCTTTGCCGATATGCTCAGGAATTTCACCCATTTCTTTGTGCAGAACGAGGAATCTAAAAAGCTGTTAAACAGCATTGGTATTCAAAACCTCAGCATCAGCGGCGATACCCGTTTCGATCGTGTAGCGGCCATTGCAGAATACAGGAAAGACCTGCCCTTGGCGGCCCGTTTTAAAGGCAATAAACCCCTGTTACTTATAGGCAGCGCCTGGCCGGAAGATACTGAATTCCTGATGCCCATATTAAACCGCCTGTCTGATAAGCTGAACATAATAATTGCCCCCCATGAAATTGAGCAGGATTATATAGATGACCTGCGCGAGCAATTCAAAGGCAATTCCACAACCTGGTCGGCAGCGCAGGACGGCGGAACAAGCGGGGCGGGTTTGCTTATTATTGACAATATAGGTATGCTTTCAACACTTTACAGATATGCTGATTATGCCTGGGTAGGCGGCGCATTCGGAAAGGGCCTGCATAATATTTTAGAGGCCGCAGTTTGGGGAATACCTGTTTTCTTCGGGCCAAAGTATAATAAGTTCCAGGAGGCAGATGACTTGGTTAAGCTGGGCGGCGCGTTCAGCTGCACCAACGAGCAGGCTACCGAAGCCCTGCTGCTTGCATTCCTGGAAAACACTAAGCATAAAGAAGCCGCCGGAAAAGCTTCGGCGGCTTATGTTCAATCTAAAACAGGGGCAACCCACTCAGTGCTTGATAATTGTGCAAATTACAGCCTGCTTTTGAGTCTCCCGCAAAACAACCAAAACCCGGTTTCATTTAATGGTTAAATAAATCATGCGTTCAGCACGGTAAAGCCACGCACTATTGCGGCCAGGCGCACTGCATCATAAATCTTTGCAGTACTTTCCCCGTGTTTTAAAACGCTTGCTTCGTGCGAAGTAACACAAAGCTCGCAGCCGTTGAGCGCTGAAACGGCAAGGCTCAGCAATTCGAAAAAGCCTTTACCGAGAACAGGGGTCACCATCACGTTCATTTTTATTCCGGCGGGTGTTTCGTACTGCTCCTTTTTCATAAAATGCCTGAAACGGTACAGTACATTGTTTGTATTCATCAGCGAAACACAGGCAAAAACCTCTGCAATTTCTTCAGAGCCTGCGCCAATGGCAGCGGCCTTATCGCTGAGGGCGGCAACCAGTGCCGATGATTTATCATTTATGGCAACCCCCAAGGCTAATAGGGTACTTTCCTTTTCGCTTAGGTTTGGCATGGCCAAGGCGTTTTGGAGATTAATCTTCAAATCACGCGCATAACGGCTTTCAGCAAAAGCAACATTGCTGAAAGCAGCCCCCTGCGGACCTGTCGGCAATGAAAAGAGCTGCCCAATGCTCTCAATTGTAGGGTTTAAAACTTCGGTATTCATGTGGTTTATATAGCTTTTTTAAACCTGCTTTACCCAAAGTGCAAAGCAGGTTCCTGTATATGGTCTATTTTTGCAAAACATCGTTCCGAGAACTTACGGGCCCTCGTTTCCTGATGCATTGAATCGGCGCTTAAGCTTTTATGGTTTCTTCGCCCTTAACCCAGTTACAGGGGCAAAGCTCATCAGTTTGCAGGGCATCGAGCACGCGTATTACTTCTTTTACATTACGCCCCACGCTTAAATCGTTGAGGCTCACCCAGCGAATAATTCCCTGCGGGTCAATAATATAAGTTACGCGATAGGCTACTTTTTCAGTGGCTTCCAATATACCAAGCTCTTCGGCCAGGCTCTTGGAAGTATCAGCAAGCATGGGAAATTTCAGGTCGCGGAGATCGTCGTGGTTTTTGCGCCAGGCAAGGTGTACAAACTCACTGTCGGTGCTGGCTCCTATAAGGGCAGTATCTCGGTCTTCGAAATCAACCAGGTGCTTTCCGAATTCTGCAATTTCGGTGGGGCATACGAAGGTGAAATCTTTGGGCCACCAGAACATAACCAGCCATTTGCCGGCGTCGCGGTGATCAGAGCTTTTTATATCGAAGAATTCTGAACCTTTATCGAGGCTTACAACTGCTTTTTTTGTGAAGGCCGGGAACTCTGAACCTACTGATAATATCCTGTTTTGCATTTTATGCCGTGGTTTAATTGATTGATAAATAATTATATAGCGCAGCCGAGGCCAAATGTAAAAGATTGCTGTTACGGGGCCTTTTACCATTCCCCTTTTTGCTGATACAAAGTAAGCACCCTTGTAACTATAAGAAAAATCTATTAATTTTATACACCAATAACAATAGCTTATACAATGACATTAATACAGCTTGAGTACCTGCAGGCCGTTATTCGCCAGGGCAGCTTCAGGGCCGCCGCCGATTACGTAAACATCTCGCAGCCTGCACTCAGCATGCAGATAATGGCCTTAGAAGAAGAATTGGGAGGCAAATTGCTTGATCGCAGTCGGAAGCCGGTTTCACCTACAGCCTTGGGCCTGCTGGTTAGCGCGCAGGCTGCCGAAGTATTGGCCGGTGCAGCGGTAATACATGAGCTTGCACGCGAAAGCGCCGGAGACCTGAGCGGCGATTTGCATATAGGGGTAATTCCCACAGTAGCCCCATACCTTGTTCCCCTGTTCCTTGGTCCTTTTACAGAAAAATACCCGCATCTTCATTTCCGCCTCAGCGAAATGACTACCGAGGATATTTTAACCGCCCTGAAAATCGGTAGTATAGATGCGGGCATAATCAGCACAGGCCTGAATGCGCCGGGAATAAATGAAATACCGCTTTACCGCGAAGCCCTGCTGGTTTATGCTCACCCCGATAACCCTTTACTGGCTAAAAAATTCGTTGAACAGGCCGATGTTCCGGGTAATCAAAACCTTTGGCTGCTGAAAGAAGGCCATTGCCTGCGCAACCAAACCATGAAGCTCTGCGCCAAAATAAGTCCCGAGGCAGCCATTTACGAAGCCGGCAGCATAGAAACCCTGCGCCGCATTGTGCAGCAGCAGGGTGGCATTACCATTATACCCGAAACAGCCCTGCTATGGATGAACGAAGACGAGCTTGATTGGGTACGCTGGTTCAGCAGCCCTGAGCCGCAGCGAGAAATAGGTCTTGCTGTACCACGGCTTTCGGCCAAGGGCAGGCAAACCACCGCATTAAGACAAAGTATATTGGAGGTTCTTCCTGCTAAGTTTATCGACAGGCAGGAAGGGAATATTATAAAGGCATCTAAAGCTGCCTGATTTTCGAATCTCCCAAAAATTGAGAAGCCCGGCAAATTCGCATTTGCCGGGCTTCTCGTTATGGTTTAAAACCGATTTTATCGTTGCAGGGTAAGCCTTACCGCAGCATGCTTGCTGCCTGCAATAACGTTCAGGTGGTAAATTCCGTTAGGCATGCCTGTTAAATCAAGTTGGCGGTTATTGCTTTCAAGAGTTTTTGCATATACCAAGCGACCAAGGGCATCGGTAATGGTTGCTTCCAATTTGCCGGTTGGCAAATCAGCGGCATCAATATTGAATACGCCTGTGCTTGGGTTCGGATAAACAACCAGGCCGAAAGAAGCCAATTGCTTTGCCACACCTACACAGATGAACATTTGATCTTCGCTTGTGTCGGTACATATACCGTTGCTTACTCTTACAGAATAGTTGCCTTCAGGGTCGCCGCAGCTAACCAGTAAAGTATCCTTATCAGCGCCGGGAATGGCTACACCGTTGAACAGCCATTGATAAGTAATGCCGGCTGCGGAAGGTACCGAGTAAATCCTGTTTTGAGTATCTATAATACCGGTAACTGTTACAGTTACATCAGGCATGGTGCTTACGGTTATTACTGTGGCTGTACTTGCAGCGCTGGTACAGCCTGCGGCATTAACCACCATCAGGGTATAGTTTCCGCTTGCAGTTACCGTGTTGGTTTGGGTGGTTGCACCGTTGCTCCAAATATAAGCTGCAAATCCTGAGGGTCCGTCAAGGCTTACGCTTCCGCCTGCGCAGAAAGTGGTGTTGCCTGAAACAGTAACAGTCGGTGCAGCCGGCAAGGCCAATACCGAAGTTACTATAGGCGGGCTTGCCAGGCTGGTACATCCCGAGGCGTTAATTGTTTGTACGGTATAAGTTCCTGCTGCATTAACAGTAATGCTTTGGGTGGTGGCTCCGTTGCTCCAAACATACCCGCTTGCGCCGGCAGGACCTCCCAAAGTTACGTTACCGCCTGCGCAGAAATCCACATTGCCGCTTGCTTCTATTACCGGCCTAACCGGTAATGGGTTAACTGTTGTTAATACCGGGGCCGAAAGTGAGCTTCCGCAACCATTGGCATTATAAACCTGTACCGCATAACCGAATGCTGCGCTAACGGTAATGCTTGCCGTAGTATCACCGGTACTCCAGCGATAGTGCGCATAAGGAACAGCAGTGCTCAAAGTAACGCTTCCGCCTGTGCAGAAGGTTAATGGCCCGCTTGCCATAATTACCGGGGTTGCAGGTACCGCCAGATTGGTTACTGCGGTCACTTCGCTTTCAGGGCTTTGGCAAAGCGATAGGTTGGTTACATGCACACTGAAATTACCCGTTTGATTAACCGTAATGCTTTGGGTAGTGGCGTTGTTGCTCCAAAGATAAGTGTAGCCGGCAGGTGCGCTTAGGGTTACACTGCCGCCGTCGCAGAACGATGTTGGGCCGTTCGCGGTAACATCAGGCGTAGCGGGTTTGCTGTTAACTGTTACATTAACCGGTACAGATACTCCGCTGGTACAACCGCTGGCATTTACAACACGAAGCGTATAAGCATTGCTCAATTTGGCTGCAAATGTTTGTGTTCTTGTGCCGTTACTCCATAGGTAGCTGCTGAAACCGTCAGGCCCGCTGAGCATTACGCTGTCGCCCTGGCAGAAGGTGGTAAGGCCGGTTACAGTTACAGAAGGCGTAGCCGGGGTCGGGAATACCGTAATTGCAGTAGGGTTAGAACGGAAGCTTGCACAGCCGTTGGCATTAAATACAGTTACCGAATATGAGCCAGATGTACGAACAATGATTGTGGACGTGGTATCGCCGTTGCTCCATAGGTAGTGAGCAAAAGTTTGGGTTACACGCAGGCGTACACTATCGCCCTGGCAGAAGGTAGGGTTGCCACCGGCAACAATTGGTTGCGCCGGGCGAGGGAATACAGTTACAGAGGCAGGCTGGCTTTCCGCGCTGCGGCATCCTTCGGTACTGAAAACATGTACAGAGTAGTTGCCTGTAGCGCCTACTTTAATGCTGCGTCCGCTTGCGCCGTTACTCCAAACATAAGTATTGTAGCCGGCTGTTGCGGTAAGCGTCAGAGAATCGCCGGGACAGAAAGATGTGTTTCCGCCGGCAGTGATTGAAGGTGTACCGGGTGTAGGGTTAACTGTTACCTGGGTTGCAGCCGATGTTTGGCTGGTGCATCCGTTGGCGTTTACAACGCTTAGGGTATAAACCCCGCTTTGCTTAGCCCTGATTGTGGCAGTATTTGCACCTGTGCTCCATAAATAAGCGCTAAAGCCGGCAGGGCCGCTCAGATCAACACTGTCGCCCTGGCAGAAGGTGGTGGCTGCAGATGCTGTAATAGTCGGAAGCGCCGGTTCAGGATTAACAGTTACTGCAACAGCTGCTGATGCCGGGCTTTGGCAGCCGTTGGCATTTGTAACACGTACCGTAAATGTGCCGGAAGCCTTTATGCGAATACCCTGAGTGGTTTGGCCGTTGCTCCATGCATAGCTGCTGTAGCTGCCGGGCGCATTTAATGTTGCACTGTCGCCGAAACAGAAAGTTGTATTACCATCTACGGTTATTACCGGTACAGAAGGCAGCGGGTTAACCACTACATCTGTAGTAACAGATGATGCGCTGAAACAGCCGTTAGCATTCTGCACTTTAACAGAAACAGGCCCGGCAGTTTTAACTTTTATTGCCTGTGTTGCCTCGCCTGTGCTCCAGAGATAAGCAGGGAAACCTCCAGGGGCAGTAAGTGTAAGGCTGTCGCCGGCACAGAAGGTGGCGTTTCCGGTTAGGGTAACGGCAGGCTGTGCGGGTACATTAAGTACGGTTACTGTTACAGCATCTGATGCAGGGCTTTGGCAGCCGGCGGCATTGGTTGTTGTTAAGGTAAGCACACCTGCAAGACGTACTTTAATGCTTTGGGTGGTTTCGCCGTTGCTCCAGGTATATTGGCTTGCGCCGGCAGGTCCGCTGAGTGTAACACTGTCGCCCTGGCAGAAGGTAGCGCTGCCGGTAAGCGTAACCGTTGCCTTAACAGGCGATGCGTTAACTGTTACGCGTTTGGTAGCGGTATCGGTACAGCCGTTTCCGTTGGTGTAGGTATAAAGAAGCAGGTTAGAGCCTAATGCTGCCGTGGCCGGGTTAAAGGTCCCTGTTGTGTTTACGCCTGTTCCTGTCCAGGTTCCGCCTGTCGGGCTGAAACCGGTTAAGGTGTACGGGGCATCAAGGGCACAATGCGTTTCATTGGCACCGGCAATTACCTGTGGCAATGCATGTATGCTTATAGGACTGAAATTATCGGCTGCTGAAATAACAGGGGCAGTACTGATAACACGAACAAGATAAGCGCCGCCATCTGCCAGGTTGCGTGGCAGTTTGCCCCTGATGCTGCCCGATGTTGCAGTAACAGTTCCGAGCGGTGTCGGGAAGCTGAAGCTGCCGTTTTCATCGCTGAGCTCAGCAACAAACCTGTTTGCCCCGTTAAATATGCCTGTGCTGCTGAAAGAAACCGTTACAGAATCGCCGGCGCAAAGTGTTTCGTTAACTGCAGCAGTGCTTATGGTTAAGGGAACTATATAAACGAAGCTGGTTGCGCTTGTGCCCGTTCCGCCTTGTGTTACAACGGTTATGGGCCCGGTGCCGGCACCTGCAGGTACCTGAGCAACAATGGTATTGTTTGCTGTAATGCTGAAAGAAGCCGCAACCCCGTTAAAGTAAACCGCTGTAGCCGTATTGAAATTGGTACCGGTAATGGTTACCGTGGTATTCGGCAGGCCGCTTCCGGGCGTGAAAGAGGTAATTGTGGGGGCGGGAGCATAACCTATGGTTACAAAATAATCCTGTGTTTCACCTGAAGCGAAATCGGCGCAGGCATCTGTTGCTGCAATAGAAGCGCCTGTAATGCGGCTGCGGATGCGCAGGCCCGTGGTGCCAATCATGGCAGAGCTTGGTATATTAACTGTTGCGGTCAATGTGCTTCCCGAAGCATTTAAAGGGAAGGAGTAAGCCATCTCGGTTGCATCGTACTGCCCGTTTTGGTTATAGTCAATCCAAACGGCAACGGCAGAGCTGCTTGGGCCGCCTGTGGTTATTTTCAGGGTATAAGCAACTGAGCGTTTCAGGGTATCGGTATAATTGCCGGCCTGCGGGAAAATGCTGTAAGAGGTGCCGCTGGTTGCAGGACAGTTTATCGGGTTGTTGTTCAGCGAAGTACCTGTAATGCTGAAAGCAGAAATTAAGGTACCCACACATGGCGACACGCCTGACTGAACCGGTATGCAATAAGTAGGAACCAAGGGCGCAGTAACCGTGAATACGTTTGTGCTGGTTGCTGTTCCGGCAGGGTTGGTTACGGTTATTGGCCCGTCTACCGCACCGGCAGGAATTGTGAATACCAATGTGCCCGTATTGCTTACCGTGAAAGAAGCATTTACCCCGCCGATAGTTACCTGGCTCACTGCTATGTAGCCGGATCCGTTAACTGTTACAACAGTGCCTTCCGCACCGCTTACAGGCGTGAAATTCGTGATTGTCGGTGCGCCGTTTACCGTGAACTGAGAAGCCGATGTGGCAGTGCCGCCGGGAGTGCTTAAGCTGATGAAGGCTGTAACAGCTCCTGAGGGAACGGTAATGTTAACCGTATTGTCGTTTACAACGCTGAAGCTTACGGCAAGGGTTCCCAACATTGCTGTTGTTGTTCCGGCCAGGTTGGTTCCGCTTACAACTACTGTATTACCCACAAAGCCCGATGTTGGCGTGAAAGACGATATAGTTGGTGCAGGAATAACCGTGAAGTTGCTGCTGCTTTGGGCCGTTCCGCCGGGAGTGGTTACGGTAATTCTTCCTGTGGTTGCGCCGGCAGGTACATTAGTGCTTATGCTGCCTGCGTTTACCAGGGTAAATGCTGCAGTTACCCCGTTAAACTTTACGCTTGAAACAGATACGAAATTGCTTCCGCTAATGGTAACAGGGGTTCCCACGTAACCTTTATTAGGCGTAAATGAGCTGATTACCGGGGCAGGAATTACGGTAAACACGGTTCCGGTAGCTGAGCCGCCCGGGGTTGTAATGGTAACAGTTCCGGTAGCAGCGCCAACCGGTACAGTTACGGTAACAGTTGTTGAATTCACCACTGTAAAGCCTGAGGACACCCCGTTAATGGTAACGCTTGTTGCCCCGTTCAGGTTGGTACCTGTAATGGTAAATACTGTTCCGGCAAAACCTGTGGACGGGTTTATGCCCGATATAGCAGGTGCGGGAATTACTGTGTAATCGGTGCTGCTTACAGCAACACCACCCGGGGTGGTAACCGATAAAGGGCCGGTTGTGGCCGAAGCCGGAACAGTAACTGTTATTGTTGTTGAATTCAATACAACGAAGCTGGAAGCGCTTACACCGTTAAAGGTTACAAAAGTTGCTCCCGTAAAATTGCTTCCCGTAATATTTACGGTTGTGCCGGTTGGTCCGGCAGCGGGGTTAAATGATGTAATTACCGGTGCAGGAATTACCGTGAAGCTGCCCGGGCTAACTGCCGTTCCGCCGCCGTTGGTGGCTCTGAGCAAACCGCTTGTTGCACCTGCCGGCACAGTCAGGGTAATTGTGGTATTATTAACCAGGGTATAAGGAACTGCAGCCCCGTTTAAAGTAACTGCGCTTATGCTTATAAAGTTAGTTCCGGTTAGGGTAACAACTGTACCAATTGGTCCGCTTGCAGGTGTGAATGAGGTGATGGCAGGCGCAGGGTAAACAGTGAACGCATTTACGCTGATGGCAGTTCCGCCGGGGGTTACAATTTTAATAAGCCCTGTAGTTGCGCCGGCAGGCACAGTGGCAGTAATGGTTTGCGCATTGTTAACTGTATAAACAGCATTGCTTCCGTTGAACTGCACAAGGCTTGCATTACTGAAATTGGTTCCTGTAATGGTAACCGAGGTTCCAACCCAACCGAAAGCAGGGCTGAAGCTTGTTATAGTCGGGGCCTGTATTACAGTGAAATCTAGTGCGCTTGTTGCTGTTCCGCCTGCTGTTGTAACTGTAATTTTCCCGGTTGAGGAACCTGTGGGAACAGTCGCGCTGATTGTATTTCCGTTCAGAATTGTAAATACTGCCGAGGTGCCGTTAAAGGCTACAGTTGTAAAGCCAATAAAATTGGTTCCGCTGATTGCAACCACAGTACCTATAGGGCCGGTTACCGGGCTGAAGCTTGTAATTGTAGGTACAGGCACCACGGTAAACACGGTGGCGCTTACGGCTGTTCCGCCCGGTGTTGTTATTTCTAAGGGGCCCGATGTTGCACCCGTTGGAATAAGCAAGGTGGCAGTGCTGTTATTAACTACCGTGAATGCGCCGGTAAGGCCGTTAATGTTAATGTCTGTGGCACCGGTAAAATTTGCACCTGATATGGTAACCAAGGTCCCTTCAGGCCCGGTAGCCGGGGTAAAAGAAGCAATGGTTGGAGCCGGAATAAAGGTAAAGCTGTTGGCGCTTGTGGCAGTGCCTGCCGGGCCGGTTACGCTTATTGGGCCAGTTGATGCGCCGGCGGGTACTGTAACTGTTATTGTATTGGCATCCACAATTACAAAGGTTGCCGTGCGGCCGTTAAAGCTTACTTGTGTGGCCCCGTTGAAATTACTGCCGGTTATAGTTACCGTTGCACCTGCACCACCTGTTACAGGGTTGAAACCTGTAATTACCGGCAATTGATAAACAGTGAACAAGCCTGCGCTTGTGGCTGCGCCCTGGTTAGTGGTAACAGTAAAGGCATTTGTGCTTGCACCTGCCGGAATGGTTAAGGTAATGGTACTTGCATTAACAACAGTAAATGCAGTAGGCAGGGTACCTATAGTAACACTTGTGGTTCCAACAAAAGAAGTCCCTGTTAAAGTAACAGAAGTTCCCGCTGGGCCCGATGTGGGGGTGAATGACGTAATAGTCGGCGGAACCAATACTGTAAAATCGGCAGTGCTTGTGCTGCTGTAAGTACCGGTGCTAACAGTTATAGGCCCGGTGCTTGCACCCGATGGCACAACCGCGCTAACCGTATTGGCATTTACAACAGTAAATACCGCTGCCGTTCCGTTAAACAGAACCCCGGTAAGGCCAATGAAATTATTACCTGTTATTGTAACCGTGGTTCCGGCAGTGCCTGAAGTCGGGGTAAAATCAACAATTGTCGGCGGGAAGGTTACAATAAAGCTTGATGTGCTGCTCAGGTTCCCGGTTGGGGTATTAAGCGTTATTAGCCCGGTGGTTGCACCGGGAGGAACGGTAGCCGTTATGGTGTTGGCATCAACAATGGTGAAGCTTGCCGCAACACCGTTGAACATAACCTGCGTAATGGTATTCAGCAAAGTGCCGGTAATGGTTACTGTGCTGCCTGCAATGCCGCTTCCGGGGCTGAAGCCGGTGAAGGTTGCGCCCGGCGTAACCGTAAAATCAGTGGCCGATGTGGCAGAACCGGCTGCGGTATTTACCTTAATAAGCCCTGTTGTAGCCCCTACAGGTACCGTAAATGATATGGAAGTGGGGCTGTTGACCGTATAGGTGCTTATATTGGCATTATTCAGCAATACATTGGTAACACCAATAAAATTGGTTCCGCTTACCGTAACTACAGTTCCGGGCGGGCCGGATGAGGGGGTGAAGCTGGAAATAGTTGGTAAGCCTGATGTTACCGTGAACGAAGATGTGGTTTGTACAAAATTGGTTCCCGTTATTACAACTGTTATAAGGCCGGTAATTGCACCTGTGGGCACAGTTGCAATAATGGTGGTATCGTTCACCTTGGTGAATGCGGCTTGCGTGGGTCCGCCGAAAACCACGGTAAATACTGCCAGGAAGTTGGTACCGTGAATGGTAACCTGCGTGCCTACCGGGCCAGATTGCGGGCTGAAATTGGTTATGCTCAGTACCGGAACCGTAACAACATAGGAGCTGCTGCCGGTAGCCGCGTATCGCGGACTGATTACCGAAATAATTCCGGAAATAGCCCCAACAGGAACAGTGGCAATTATTGTAGTATCGTTTACTATGGTATAAACTGTGGCGGGGGTGTTACCAAAAAGCACACTGCGAACAGCAGGCTGCGAAGTAAAACCCTGCCCTTTGATAGTAACAACAGTTCCTACCGGGCCCGAAGCCGGGCTGAAAGAATATATATCTATTGGGTTAACAACCACGAAGGTTGTTGCAGAAACACCTACCCCTGCAGAATTAGTAACCTGGATAACCCCGGTACGGTTAGTAGGCGATACGACTGCTGTTATAGTACTGTCGTCTATAACTGTATAAGAGCCTACGTTTTGGTTGGCTATTTCTACTTTGGTTGCATTGCTGAAATAATGGCCGTGAATAGTAATGGTGGTTCCGGCCGAACCCTGTGCAGGCGTAAATGAGGTAATAACCGGCGGCGCAACCGTAACCTGGAATGAGCTTGAGCTTACAGCCGTTCCGTTATTAGTGGTTTGTACTGTTATTGCACCTGTAACCGCGCCCGTAGGAACGGTAGCTATAATTGTTGTATCGTTCAGAACTACGAAGTTGGCCGGTTTATTATTCGTAAACCTTACAGCGTTGGTACCTATAAAGTGTAAGCCTTTTATAGTTACAGCAGTACCCACCGGGCCTGAAACCGGAAGAAAAGATGTAATAACCGGCGCATTGGCGCTGATTACAAATATGGCAGTTGAGTTTGTAACCTCATGCCCTGTAACCCTCAAAGTTATTGCCCCTGAAACAGATCCTGCAGGAACGGTAAAAGTTATGAGGCTGTCTGAAACTACAGTAAAGGCCATTGAGTTAGTACCCAACAAAACCTGGGTTACATTATAAAAAGAGGTGCCCTTTACAGATACAAAAGTTCCTGCTAAGCCGGCCATTGGTGTAAAAGTTTTTACCAGGGCTCTTGGGTTATAGGTTTGGTTACTTGTTGCGGTTCCGCCAATAGAAGCGTTTACATTTTGAACCTTAATGGTACCAAGCCTGGCACCCGGCGGAACAAACACCCACATGCTGTTATTACTTATGGGTCTGAATGTGGTGGGCAACGTTTGTGTGCCGGCAGTTCCTGTAAAATACACATTGGTTACTGCGCTTAAGCCGGTTCCGGCCAGTGTGGCCGAATCGCCAACGAAACCCTGCCTTGGGGTTATCGTTGTAGCAGTCATTTGTGCAAATGCTGTAAAGCTAAGCGCCTGCATAAAAAACATGAGCAGCACAGCCAATAAGCCCTTTGGTAATTCCCTGACCCTGAAAGGTGTAGATGTTGTTTTCATATAGCAATAATTAATAAAGAGAATTGTAAACTTGGTAAATGAACGCGGGCTTTACAGTTATTAATGTATGAAATAATACTTACAGGGTATTCCTGATTGCATTTTTCCAACTACTGCACTGCAACTGACTACAAACCCTTATAGGTAATGTAAACCGTGGCACCACTTATTAATCAGAATTTAATAACAGACGGGCAAAACTTCACTTATATAATAATGCGTGTATATATACCCCTCGCCGGGCAAATGTAATCAGCCAAATCAAAACGCTTCAGCGGAATTTTATTATATAATGATTCCGAAGCTGTAAATAGGGGAAAAACATGGCCAGAATTGCATATAAAAGCCCCCGAACTATGCCTTACAGCATGCCGGGGGCTCATAATTTATTGCCTATGGAATTGTTATTTTACCATGGTTCGTTCCCGAACATCTTCTTTTTGGAGCTTACTGTTATGTACGCTGTAAGAGAAATAGAATATAAGGCCTACCACCATCCAGGCAGCTGCCACCATTTGGGTAAAGGGGTCCAGGCCAATTATCATGGCAGAACAAACTATTATGCCCAGTAAAGGTACAACCGGCACCAGTGGGGCACGGAAAGGGCGTTCAATATCAGGATGGCTGCGGCGCATTACCCAAATGCCCACACAAACCACCACAAAAGCGAACAGGGTACCTATAGATGTTAAATCGCCGGCAACGCTGCCCGGTACAAAGGCTGCAAAAGCGCCTACAAATACGAATAATATCCAGTTAGATTTATAAGGCGTGCTGAATTTAGGGTGCAAATCGCTGAATGCTTTAGGCAACAGGCCATCGTTGCTCATGCTGAAGAACACGCGGCTTTGACCCATGAGCATAACCAATATTACAGATGAGAAGCCGGCCAGAATAGCCACGGTAACAGCTGTCGAGAGCCATTTGTAGCCCGGCATATAGGTGGCAATGGCGTAAGCTACGGAAGCCTCGCGGCCCTGCGCCACAAAATCGGTGAAGGGGGCAATACCTGTAAGCACGTGGGCAAACAATATGTATAATATGGTACAAACTACCAGTGAGCCCAATATGCCGATTGGCATATCACGACGCGGGTTTTTAGCTTCCTGCGCGGCTGTACTAACGGCATCGAAACCAATAAAGGCGAAGAAAACTATACCGGCGCCGCGTAGAATGCCTCCCCAACCGTGTTTCCAGAAGTCCTGGGCATAGCCGTACAAAGTGCCGTCGCTTTTAAGAGCGGGAGCAGCATCGGCAGGAATAATATAAGGGGTATGGTTAGCCGGGTTAATAAACTGCCAGCCAATGGCTATAAAACCCAAAACTATGGCCACTTTAACAAACACGATAACCGCGTTTATCATGGCAGATTCCTGTGTGCCCTTAATCAGGAGCAGGGTTAAAGCCAAAAGAATGAATAAAGCCGGTATGTTCATAATACCGGTATGGGTAACGCCGTTAACAATTACCGGGGTATCCCAGAAAGAATGGCACCATTCAAAGGGTATTCGCCCGCCAAGGAGCACATTCAGGTATTCGCTCCAGGCAATGGCCACGGTGGCGGCGCCAAGCGCATATTCAAGTATAAGCGCCCAGCCTATGATCCAGGCCACAATTTCACCCATAGTGGTATAGGCATAGGTGTAAGCTGAACCTGCAATAGGAATCATGCTGGCGAATTCGGCATAGCAAAGGCCCGCAAAGGCACAGCCTATGGCCGCAATAATAAAGCTTATGGTTACTGCAGGACCTGCGTAGCCGCCGGCAGCAGCAGCGGTGCGTACAAACAGACCGGCGCCTATAATAGCGCCAATGCCGAGCGCAATGAGGTTGGTGGCTGTAAGCGTGCGCTTCAGGCCCGAGCCCTCGCCCGCCTGCGCCATCAGGTTGCTCAATGATTTGGTTGCGAAGAGTTTCGCCATACAGAGTATTGTCTAAAGCGTGTTTTACTGTAAATAAGGTTGCAAAATAGGCATTTATCCGTATAAAACGGCTATTGCCCTGCACCTTAGTAAAATAAATAGTGGTTGCGGCGCGTTTATGCGCATATTCGCATTATGCAATTTCGAACTTGGTTAAGCCCGCCTGAAACGGGGCAAAGAGAACAGGAACTTGTATCCGAAGCACTTGCTTCGGGCTGGGTAAGCACGGCCGGGCCCTTCCTGAACCGACTTGAGCAGG
>JAZKBN010000044.1:129122-147752 GCA_040388605.1 Bacteroidota bacterium
CAGGCTGTTTGCGCCTATACCGGCTCCCCGCATGCCGTTGCCCTCAGCAGCGGAACCGCCGCCCTGCACCTTGCCCTCCGCGTGCTCGATATTGGCCCGGGCGATGCCGTTTTTTGCCCCAGCTTAACTTTTGCAGCAACCGTTAACCCTGTATGCTATGTGGGCGCCATGCCCTTTCTTGTTGACAGTGATGAAGAAACATGGGGCATGTCGGCAGCGCTTTTGGAAGCGGCAGTTTTGCAGGCCAAAAAGTTCAGCATGAAGCCAAGAGCAGTTATACCGGTGCACTTATATGGTATGCCCGCAGATTTGGAAGGCATCATGCAGGTTTGTGAAAAGTATGGCCTCGATATGATTGAGGACGCAGCCGAATCTCTTGGCAGCACTTTTAAAGGCAGGCATACCGGTACTTTCGGAAGGCTGGGCGTTTATTCATTCAACGGCAATAAAATAATAACCACAGGCGGTGGCGGCGCTTTGGTAAGCGCCGATGAAAAGCTCATTCAGAAAGCGAAATACCTGAGCACACAGGCCCGTGAACCGGTGCCCCATTACGAGCATAAAAGCATAGGCTATAATTACCGACTCGGAAATATACCGGCAGCCATTGGCTGCGCGCAGTTCGAAAGCCTTGAGGAAAAAGTAAGGAACAGGCGCGTGCTCTATGCCCAATACCTGCGCAAGCTTGGCACAGGGGGCGCATTCAGCCTGCAGCCTGAAGCCGATGATTCTGAAAGTAACCGCTGGTTATCTGTTCTTCGCCTTGATAAAGCAAGCGAACTTAAGCCCGATGCCCTAATTGCCGCTCTGGCCCTTGAAGGAATTGAAGCACGCCATGTTTGGAAACCCATGCATCGGCAGGCTGTATTTGCCAACCTGCCCTTTTTAAGCAACGGCCTCGCCGATACACTTTTTGCCACCGGCGTTTGCCTGCCCAGCGGCAAAGGTGCAGATGCCGAGGAAGTGGTATCGGTAATTAAGGCATTGAACGCTGTTCCGGCATAAAGTTTTTAGAGCAGTTCCGGTTATACTATATCCTGAAACGCACAAAACCGGGGCCCGCATTGCTGCTGACCCCGGTTTCATTTTTATAAACCCTTTTAACAGGCAATAAGCTTACTCCTTTACAAAGCGCTGTGTCTGCTCACCGCTGCGAACAGCATACACTCCGGCAGGCAGGCTGCTTACATCTACAGTTTTCATCATGGAAGCAGATGTTGCTTCGGCCACCTTACGGCCCTGCACATCAAAAACAGAAACATTGCCGTTCTGAGATTCAACCTGCAAAACAGACGATGCCGGGTTCGGGAACAGTTTCAGGCTTTGGGCTGATATTGATTTTTCGGTACCGTCAACACTGGTGAAGGTAAAAGATTTTACGTTGAAGCCTGCCGCTTCAATAAAGAAACGCATGGTGTGCATGCCTGCAGTCAGGCGAATACGACCGGCAGTTACATCCTGCCAGGTGGCCCAGCCACCTGTTCCGGGCAGGGCAACGCCTGCAAGGGCTGTGGTACCATCTATTTCTATGCGGCAGCGTCCGCCTGCGCCGGCAGAAGCTGTAGAAATTTTAAGCTCCATGTTATCATCTGCATTCAGGCATTCGAAGGTGTACTTCATCCAGTTGTTATTAGCAGTCCAGCCAACGTTGAATACACCGGGGGTACCTTCTTCAATACCTACGGCGTCGTTACGGTAGGTCCAGCCTGTGTTCCAGTTTACCCAGTTGGCAGTGCTTGTTACCTGGTAATTAGGGCTGTATGCGGCAATACCGTTAGCGCCCATATCATAATCAACGGCCATGAATGTACCGGGCGCGGTAAGGCGTGTATAGGGTACAGATGCGGTGAGGTAATCGGCGCGCATAAGGGCATCCATCATATCTTTTTGGTAAGCTATGCCGTTGTAATACCGAACCTCGTTGCTCAAATCATGCATGGCCTGGATGGCTGCAGCCTGTGTAGGGCGCGGCGCTGTGGCAGGAGCCAGCCAATAATCTAGCATGGCTTTATAGGAAGGCACTACTTTTACATTAATAACCGGGTTAATGCTCTGCACTTTTTTGTAGCTCCAGTTGCACCAGCCCCAGCCGCGGCTCTCAAAATCTTTGGCTTCTGAACCTATCCAATGGTTGCTGTTTTCACCAAACTCACCCAGCCATATCGGCACATCCATTTCATTGCTAAGGCGGGTAAGGTCGGTAATGTTGTTGTTGGGCACATTGGTCCAGTAGCTGTGCGATGAAAGGCAAAGGTTATCGTCCCAGCGGCCGCCGGGCACTACGGTTGGGTCCTGTAAAACGGTAAGGTCGTAGGCATAAAGGGTGCCTTCTGCAATAAGCATGTGATTGTTATCAACGGTACGTATGCTGTCGCGGCTTTGCTTGTAGAATTGCAGCACCTTGGCATTCAGGCCGTTGTCGGTTTGTGGCTCATTCAGCAAATCGTAACCGCCAACCCAGATATTGTCTTTGTAATGCGCGGCAATGCGGCGCCATACGCCTGCGGCAATTTTAAAGTTATTGTCGTTATACCAAAAATTGCGGGGCGATCCGGGAACGTGGTCGCTGTGCCAGCCTTCGTTTTGCGAACCGGGAGCACAGTGCAGATCAGGAATCATGTAAATTTGGCTTTCTGCGCACCAGGATACAAGGCTGTCGAGCCTGCGGAAGCCCTCGTTAGAAGCCTGGTTGGTTAATGTATCGTAAAACTGGCCATAGTGAAAGGGTACGCGCACATGGTTATAGCCCAGTGACTTCAGGAAACGGATATCTTCACGCTTCACAAGATTGTCGCGGTATTCTTCAATCAAGGCCTTGGCCTGTGCATCTGAACCAACAAGGTCTTTAATATTGGAATAAACCTGCCGTGGAGATGCCACCTGGTCGGCTTTTATACCCATTATATAACCTTCTTCAACGAGCCATGAACCCAGGCCTACACCGCGCAGCTTTACCACGCCGTTGTCGTTTACAACATTTTTACCCTGCCTGCGCAGGAAACCCTGTGAATGTGATGGCAGGCTTACAAGCGTAAGCATTACAAGGCCAAGCAATGAGGCCGAAATTCTTTTAGCTGACATGATTAAATTGGTGATTGTATTTTCCTGCGGGCACATACTGCACCTGCGGGCATTTCAACATGCAATTTCAGCAGAAATACGAACAATAAAAAAATGATTTTTCCGCAGACCAAATCAGTGCTGTTTATTCATTAAATCCCCTGCCTTCCATAATCTGCTCAACGTATTTCTCAATTCTTGATTCCCGGGTTTTGCTTTGCTTCGGCGCAGAAAAATAAAGGTTGTACGCCCGCTGCCTGCCAGGGCTTAGGGCATTGAATGCTGCTTTAAAAGCCGGCAACTCATTAAATTTATTTTGCAGCTCATCAGGAAAAACGAGCTCGGCCTTTTCCTTAAAATCTACTTTTAAGCCAATGTCTTCAAGGGCTATGGCTTCAAAAATGTAGGCCTTAATAACGGGCTCCAAATCTGTAATTTCTTTTACGGAAGTAAATTTCGCAGTGCGGGCGCCCTGTGTATTTTCGCCGGGCTTAACCAGTATGCCATGCGCATCCTGCAATAAAGCGCCTTTAAAAAAGCTAAGTACGGCACAGTCTTTCAGCTCGCCTATGATTACCACGTTACTCCCATGAAAGGTGTAACAGGGCACGGCCCACTTTAATTCCTCGTGCAGACCGCAATCAAGAATTATGTTTCTTAATGCCTCCAGCTCTTTCTGCCACCTTTCGGCCTTAAGCAAATAATCATCTATTTTAGGGTTCACAGCAAGCCGAATTATAATTTAGACACAAGATACAAAAGGGCGGGTTTAAGCTAATCATCAAGCCCTTTACTGCTGAGAATTTGCGGCAGGCTTTTTTCCACTCTTGCCTCGCGGGTTTTGGCCAGCTTTGGTGCCGAAAAATGCAGCAGGTATGCCCTTTGCCTGCCCGGTGTAAGGGCTTCAAATGCGGTTTTCAGCTCCGGCATTTCATCCAGTTTAATTTGGAATTCCACGGCCATCTTAAATTCCGAAGGCTTTTTTAATTCAACCTTCAGCCCGGCCTTTTCCACTTCAATGGCTTCAGTTATATAGCCTTTAATTATAGATTCCGCTTCTTCAATTTCCCTTAAATTGGTAAACCGAATCTGCCGTGCACTCTGCACATTTTCAGTTTGCTGAACCAGGATGCCATAGGTATCTTTTAACAATACGCCTTTGAAAAACAACAGGGCACAGTATTCTTTGAAGTCGTGGATCAAAACTATGTTATTGTTGTTATAAGTGTAAGCGGGGCAGCCCCATTTCAGCACTTCATTCAGCTTGCAGTCGAGCACAATTGAACGAAGCTTTTGATTTTCCGCCTGCCATTGTGTAGCCTTTTCAAAGTAAAAATCAACCTTTGGGTTCATACTGTTTTCTATTGGTTAACAGGTGTAATTTTTCTGTCGGCAGGCCTGAAATACCATGATGTAACTATTACACCCAGGAGTACCACTGCGCCTCCTGATTCAAGAAGCGGGTCTGCTACGGCAATGTGCGAAAATAATGCACCGGACATGGCAAAGAAAAAGCCTGCGTAAGCCCATTCCTTCAGCAGCGGAAATTTAGGAATAAGCAGGGCTATTACGCCCAAAAGTTTCCAAGCCCCCAATATGGTCATAAAATAAGCCGGGTAACCCAAATGGGCGAACATATCGGCAAAGCCTTTATGATGAATTAGTTGCGCCGTGCCGTTCGCCGACATGCCAAAACACAGGAAGCCGGTTGCAACCCAATAGATAATTTTATTTCTCTTAGTCATGATAGCTGTTACTTTAATTTGCTTACAATTTCCTGCAGCCGGTTATGTGCCATGTTAATACCCTGTGTCATCCCGAATTTTACAACCTGGTCTCGTTGCTCAGCAGATTCGTAAATTACATGCATGTTCAGCCTGCTCGCATCGTTGCCGAGGCTTTCAAATTCAAGGCACTCCAGCTGAACCCCAAAGGGCATGTTCTCGAATTCAAAGGTGCGGGTAATTTTGCGGTCCTGTTCAAAGCCATGAATAGCGCCATTGAATCCGTAGGTATTCCCCTTAGGATCAGTTGTTTCAAAACGGTAGCTGCCGTGCTTTTTATTTTCAAGCTTAAGCACCTTTGTGCCCATCCATTGCTCAACAATTTCAGGTTCGGTGTAGGCTTTAAAGAGCAGATCAAGGGGCAATTCAAATTCCCTTGTAATGTGCATATCCTGCCTGCCGGGTTCGGCAGTTACTTTTGTTTTGGGTTCCATATTATTCAGTTTCTTTTGATTTGTATTGCTTCATAACAGCTTCCAGCTTATTAAACCTGTTCTCCCACATCATGCGGAAAGGCTCAATAAAATCGGCTACTTCTTTCATTTTTTCGGCATGTATGTGATAGTAAATTTCCCTGCCTGTTTGCTCCTGCATGAGCAACTCACATTCTGTAAGTATTTGCAGGTGCTTAGATACCGTAGGCCTTGCAGTATCGAAATTAGCGGCAATTGCGCCTGCCGTCATGGCCTGCGAAGCCAGCAAAAGGAGTATTGCCCTGCGGGTAGGGTCTGCTAAAGCCTGGAATACATCTCTTCGTAGATTCATTATGTAGTTACTTGGCTACAAATATATATGTAGTTATTTAACTACGCAAATTTCAAAGCATTTTCATGTAAAATTTTCCTGCCACAGGCACTAAACGCAAAAACCGGGTTGCCTTTAAGAGGGCAGCCCGGTTTCAAAATCATTTAAAGTAATATTGGCTTAGCCTATTCTTTTACAAACCTGCCTGTAAAGCCACCGCAACGCACAGCATAAATACCGGCGGGCAGGTTGCTTACGTCTAAGTCTTTCATCAGGCCTGTTGTTTCATCAGAAGCGGCGTAAACCTGCCTGCCCTGAATATCGAAAATGCTTACCTCACCTTTTGCTTCTATTCTAATTACATTCTCGGCAGGGTTAGGATATATTTTCAGGCCGGCTGCATAATGAGTTTTACTAACACCGTTCAGGCTGGTAAAGGTTAAAGACTTTACATTCAGGTTAGCGCCTTCAAGTGTAAAGCGCATCAGGTGTGAACCGGCAGGTATGTTTACAGTACCCAGATCCGTATCATGCCAGGTGGCCCAGCCGCCGGTGCCGGGTGTGTTGGTACTGGCAATGGCACGAACCCCGTCTATATCAACATGAATACGTCCGCCCGTTTGTGCCGATGCAGTGCTAATGCTCACCTTATAATTCGGGTCGGCATTATCGGCGGTAAATGTATATTCCATCCATTCATTGGCTTTTGTCCAGCCTATGGTCGGGGTACCGTAAACGGTTTCCTGAATATCAATGGCATCGTTACGATAGTTCCAGCCTGTATTCCAGATAACGAAGGGGTTATTGCTCAGTGTTTGAATATCGTTATCTATATGGCAGCCCAGGCCGTCGGCACCCATGTTATAGTCGGCGAGCATAATGGTGCCCGGTACATGGTGGTCTTTATAAGGTATTGCACGGGTCTGAAAATCTTCGCGGAAAAGCGCATCCATGAGGTCTTTAGACCAGCGCATATCAGGCCTCCAGATATAATCTGCATTCATTTCGCGGAAGGCTGCAATGGCAGTATCTATTGAAGGACGCGGCGCTGTGGCCGGGTTATCCCAATAATCAAGCACTTTTTTATACTTCGGCCTCACCGGGATATTGAAAACAGGGTTTATGCTTTGTACTTTTTTGAAAGTCCAGTTGGCCCAGCCCCAGCCTTTGCTCTCGTAATACTTGGCCAGGTTACCCATCCAGGTATTCGAGTTGTTGCCAAACTCACCGAGCCAAACGGGCACATCCATGAGCGTGCTCACGCGTATTACCTCGGGGACATTAGGGCTTGGTACAGTGGTATAATAGCTGTGCGTGGAAAGACAAAGGTTATCGTCCCAACGGCCGTTGGGAACTGTTTTGTCAAAAATATCATTCAGGTCGAAGCCATAGTTATTGCCTTCCGCAATAAGCATGTGGCGGGTATCAACCAGCCTGATGCTGTCGCGGGCCATCAGGTAAAAAGGCAGCACCTTGGCAGTATCTGCGCCGTAAACGGCAGGTTCGTTGAGCAGGTCATAAGCGCCAATCCAGGGCTCGTCCCTGTAATGAATGGCTATGCGCTTCCAAATGCCTGCCGCAAGCTTCATGTATTCCAGGTTATTGAAAAAGGTAACAGGTTGGCCTGTAACGTGATCACTGTGCCAGCCGGGGTTTTGGCTGCCGGGCGCGCAGTGCAAATCAGGTATCAGGTACATTTGGTTTTGCCTGCACCAGGAAAGCAGGGTATCTATGCGGCGGAAGCCGGCATCGGAATTAACACCGCGGGCGGTATCATAAAAATCAGCATAATGGAACGGCAGGCGTATATGATTATAGCCAATGCTCTTCAGGGCACGAATATCGGGCTCCCGCACAAAATTGTCGCGGAACTCTTCAAGAATGGTGCGGGCCATGGCGTCGCCGCCCACGAGATCAGCAATATTGGTATGCACCTGCCTGGGTGCCGAAACCTGGTTTGCCTTGATACCCAGGATGTAGCCCTCCAGCACCATCCAGGAACCAATGCTGGTGCCGCGCATTTTGAATGTGCCGTTATCGTTTACCACGTGCTGGCCTTCCCTGCGCAGGTAACCCTGTGCCGAAGCGTGGAAATTGCTAATGGCAAGCATACAAATGCACAACGCCAAAGCGTAGTTTTTGTAAGTTTTCATTATAGTTAATTTGGTTATTTCCTGCGGGCGCACCGTGCACCTGCGGGCTGATGCGCAAGTTCAACAATATTGGGGAAAATCTCAAAAAAACCGTTCAGGCACGAATTTTCCTGAATACAATATTCCAGGGTATATGTGGCGGCAACGCCCCCCACCTTATGAAACAAAAATTAAGTAAACCACAAAACAAACCAAGGAACATCCTACCGTTATGGCAGAGAAAATGATTGACCTCGAAGATTTATTGTTCGCCCAGCTTTGCGATTTATACAGCGCGGAAACGCAACTTATTGCCGCCCTGCCCGATATGGCCGAAAAAGCTACCGACAAGCAATTGGTAAAAGCAATAAAAGACCACCTGAAAGAAACCGAGGGCCAAAAGAAACGCCTCGACAAAGCTTTTAAAGCACTCGGTAAGGAAGTTGAAGAAGAAACCTGCCTCGCCATGCAGGGCCTCATTAAAGAAGCCAAACATTTCATGAAGCAGCCCGCAAGTCCTGAAGTTCGTGATGCAGGCATAATTGCTATTGCCCAAAAGGTAGAGCACTATGAAATAAGCGGTTATGGAACGGCAGCCAATTTTGCCGAGCAGCTGGGTCACAGCGATGTTGCCAGCCTGTTGCGCGAAACCGAAGCTGAAGAAAGCGCCGCCGACAGCAAGCTGACTCAAATTGCAACCGGCAACGTAAACTTAAAAGCAGAGCACGCCGGCGAAGCCCGGGCAGCCAAATAGGCGGTTAACATTATTAAAAACAAGGCAGGCATTTTGTCTGCCTTGTTTTTAATAAACAGAATTAAAGCAACACAAAGCATATTACCCCATTTGCAAAATCAAGCAATACCCGGCTATGGAAAACAAAATTATTTGGGCGGAAGGTTTAAGCAAACCGGCTTTCGAGCCCCTGAAAGAAGACCTGGAAATTGATTACCTTGTTGTAGGCGGAGGCATAACCGGTCTTACGCTGGCCCTCAAGCTCAGGCGCAAAGGCCTGAGGGTTGCCCTTGTGGAAGCGCGTGAAATTGCAGCCGGCGACACAGGGGTAAGCACCGGTTTTGTAACTGTATCAGTAGATGCCGGGTATGCGCACACTGCCTCCAAAATTGGCGAGTACGAAGCCAAAGCTCTTGCCGAAAGCACCCAAATGGCCTTACGCGAACTTCGTACGCTTTTACTGACCGAAGATATTAATGCAGGCGAAGAAACCCTTTCCGCATATTATTTTGGTGAGCAGACAACCGATGCAGCAGAAATAAGCGAGGAATACCGCGCATCGGTCAAATACGGCCTTGATTGTAAAATTGGCGCCTGCGATTTACCCTTTTTCACATCCGGAGCCCTTGAGTACCCAGATCAATTGGCCATTAACCCGGTACAATATGCTTACAGCATAGCTGCCCTGCTGCAACGCCTGCATGTGCCTGTTTACGAAAACACCCGCATTACAGACTGGCGCGAAAGCAATGGTAAAGTTTACCTTGAAGCCGGCAAAGTTCGCATTGAAGCCAAAAAAGTGGCTTTTGCCACACACGTTCCGCCGGGGTTCAGCACCACGCAGCTTATGGCCTACCCTTACCGAAGTTATGTAATGGGTTTCAGCATAAACACGCATGTGCCAAAATGCATGTTTTTCGATACCGCAGACCCTTACCACTACATTCGCAGTGTTGAGCACCAAGGTAAAACCCTGCTCATTTGCGGGGGCGCCGATCATAAAACCGGACAAGCCAATGAAATTCAAAGCTTCCGCGATATAGAAACCTATATCCGCAATCGTTTCGATGTTCGGGAAATTAAGTACAAGTGGAGCGGCCAATATTACCGATCTGCCGACGGGCTGCCCGTAATCGGCCCAAGCTCTGAGAACATATATATTGCCACAGCTTTCGACGGCGACGGGCTTACTTACGGCATAATGGCAGCCTGCATTTTGGCAGAACAATTAAGCGGCGCAGCTTATGCATACGAAGACATCTTTGCGCCCGGCCGAAGCAACCTGAGAGCCGGATTAACCACTGCTTTAAAAGAGAACATAAACGTTGCCTGGCATTTTGTAAAAGACAGGCTGAGCGTTCCCGAAGGCCGGGAAAATGAAATTCCGGCAGGCGAAGGCAGGCTTATGAAAATAGATGATCATACTCTTGCTGTATATCGTCGCCCCGACGGGGAGTTTATTGCCCTGAGCCCCAAATGCAGCCACCTGGGCTGTACCGTACAATGGAACAATGCAGAAAAAACCTGGGATTGCCCCTGCCACGGCGGCCGATACAGCTGCGAAGGCAAAGTGCTTGAAGGTCCGCCGTTAAAAAATCTTGAAAAGGCAAAGCTTCACCATTTCAGCGATTAGGCGATGAACTAATCCGGATTCGCTATATTTTGACGGCCGCATCCTGCGAAGGGGCGGCCGTTTTTTGTTTACAAGGTTTGCCAACCGAAGGCATATCTGCTTAGTTGCAATCGTATTCGTACCTGATATATAGCCCGCTATATACAGGCTTAACTTTGGTAACGAAACCCCTGCTGTTAAAATAATATTGTAATGCAATATCTGTAGCCGGGTCCGAAATTTCGTTTTTCAATACATGCTTATTCGGTTTACCGAAAAGTGCATCGGCACCAAATTTTGAGAAGTTAAATTCCCTTGCCGGGCAAAAACCTCTTTTATCTGCTATATTATAATAAGCAAAATTAGTTACAGAAGTATATGAGCCAATTGTTACCGTATAAGAAGTTACATCATCATCTGTCCATGTAAAAGAAATAACCTTGCTTTCTTCCGGGTTTTCAATTTTTATAAGGTGCCCCCTGTTATCATAAGTGAAGTTATTCCCGTTGTCTTCATGCATAACCCTGCCATAAGCGTCAAGGGTGGCTACAATATTTAACCCGGCTTCCGGCACCTCATTATTATGAACCTTATAAGTAACCCTGCTGTTATCGTTATTGTATTGATATTCAATTTTTTGAATTGTATCTGAAACAGCCCCCAAAAGCCGGGTTTGAATTTCTGAGATAACCCTGCCTCTGCTGTCATACTTATACCGTTTGAAAATCTGCTCACTTACCGTTTGCATAGTCAGGCGGCATTTTTTATCTGTTTGTCCGTAGCCGGAAACATCTGTAGTTCCGGTACTGTCGACATAATTTGGGTCGAAGGGAGCTACAACGTTATCATGGCAGGAAACGGCAGCCAGCAGGCAAAACGCCAAAAAGGCCGACACACAGAGCAGGTTTACAAACAGCTTTTTCATGGTAAAATTTGTTATAAAATTGAAAGATTAAAATAAAGAATTACCCTAATCTGTAAATCAAACAAAAGTTCGATTGTAAGGGTTCATTAACAGCAAATTTGAAATTAATACTCTTGAATTCAAAACTATTTTTTTACATTTTATCCTGCAAAATTCACCCCTGCTTTCGGCTGTTTCGGCCATAAGTTTCCTGAGTAGTGCTTCAAATTTGCTTTACCGGCAATCATATTCAAAGGGATAAAAGCTGTATTTATCTGTTTGAATTTTGGTAACATAGCCATCGCTGTTAAAAAAATATTTCATTTCAGGATACCCGTTGTAGTTTACAAACTTGTTCTTCATCAGGTGCTTATTAGGTTTACCATACATTAAGAAACTTCCTGAAGCAAACCCAAATTCTTTAGCCGGGCAAAGGCCTGCCTTGTCTGCGGTTTTTGTATATGTAAAATTCGAAGTTGTTGTAAAGGAATTATATGTTTGAGAATAGGAAATCATATCATCATCCTGCCAGTTAAAAGCAATTCGGTTTCCGGTATCTATGTTTTTTATTTCAACCAGGTGGCCGAAAGTATCATAGTTAAAATACCTGAGCTTATCTTCATCTGTTACCCTCCCTGCTTCATCTAGCGAGGCGGTTACAACAGATTTTGAACCGATCCATTTAATATCGCAATTATATATAACCTGCTTTCTGTCCGCGCTGTATGTATAGGTAATTATTGTCGCTGTATCTGAACCGGACCGGGACAATTGGATTTCAGACACTATCCTTCCTGAACTGTCATATTTATACCGGTTTACAAAACCTTCATTCCCTATCTCCATAGTGAGCCTGCACTTTTTATTGGCTTGCCCGTAGTCAGACACGTCAGTTGTTCCACCATTGGGATTTGGGTCGTCAGAATGGCAGGATGTGGTACTAAAAAGGCATAAGCACAGAAATGAAGAAAAACCAAGCAGTTTTAAAAGCATTGACCTCATACTAAACCGTATAACTGAAATTAAAATGAAAAACAGGAATAAGCCTGCTGTTACAAACCGATAAATACCGATTGCGTTTAGCAAATTTGGTATTTATCCCTGTTGATGCAAAATCATTTATACAATCCAGCCCGGTTTCAGCTTTTCGCCTGCCCGCTCAACAGTTTCATTAATTCGCTTCAGCCTTGTCTCGGGCCGTTTGGCAAGATGAATCCATTGCAGAATTATCTTCCTGCCTGATTTGCTTAAGCTTAAAAAGAACTCTTTAGACCCGGGCACCAATTCAAATGCTGAATCAAGGTCAGGGGGAATAATCAATTCCTCAACATCGTCTAAGATTGTCCATGACCCGTTACGCTTTGCAATTTCAATGCTTTCAAAACCCGCCCGGGCCATCAGGCCGGCATCAATAAGCTGCTTTACTTTTTCTTTGTTCACCTTAGACCAAGTGCTCCCGGGTTTCCGCCTGCTGAAATACTGCATAGATTTTTCACTGTCAATGGGTCTTGCCGTGCTGTCTATCCAGCCGAAACAAAGGGCTTCATCTACAGCCTCACGCCAGGTAATTGAAGATATATTGGTCTTCTTTTTATAATAAACCAGCTGAACAGATTGCTTTACCGAATGGTTTTCTTCCAGCCATTCACGCCACTCCTGCCTGCTTCCCGGGCAGAATTTTTCAGTTTCCTTCTTTTCCATTTCTATATTTTATTACAGTTAATAAATGGCATGGGCTCAATCTGTCAGCATTAAACCCATACCCTGAATATTACAGCCACTAAAACAGTAGATTATTTCATCAACACTAAAACAGTACATGCCAATGAAATACCTGCAAGATGATACATGCCGCTGATTAATCCATAAAGCAATGGCCTTGGAATATTTGGGTTAATGGCTATGTTCACTGTATTGGCAAACAAAAAGCCAAGCCCTATAACCAGCCCGAATGCAAGGGCATCGCCAATATTTGAAATATTTAAGGCATACATAAGAATGGCAGCGGCAATTGTAATCACCAGCGTGCAAATAGCAGGGCCTATAATAAATATAGGGGCGGTTTTTTGGGGTATTTCATTTGCCTTACCTAACGACAATAAGTAAGGCTTACTGAAAAGCGCCGTGAACCACAAGGCGCCCAAAATGAAATACGCGGCAAAGGCAGTTAAAACACTAAGCCAATTAATACTTGCTAATACGTTCAGCATATTCATAATTTTCAGGATGATTATTTAGTATGCTGCAAAATTATAACCGCCTAATGACAGCCCTGTGTCAGGGGTCCGTTATCAGGAATGGTATTTATCAAAAAATTCCTGCAGGGTCAATTTATGCGGCTCGAATTTCTCATTCAGCAAATCAAGCTTTTTAATCCTGTCTAACCTGAAAAAGCGAAATTCTTTGCGCAAACGGCACCATGCCACCAACAGCCAATTTTCCTGCGTGCTTAGCAATGCAAAAGGCTCAATAATTCTTTCAGATGCATTACCTGCCTCATTGGTATATTCAATACCGGTTAAATTAAAATTAGTCAGCGCAAACTGTAATACCGACAAATTGCTGCTTGTTCTTTCCCTGTTCGTGTTTTGGCTGAAACGGGTTCTTTCAGCAAGCAGGTTGGCTTTGTCTTTTATAGTGTGTTTTAATATGGCCTTTATTTTATCAATTGCTTCGGTGTACTCTTTAATAAAAGAGGCGTCACTGTTTTTCAGAACCAATTGCTCTGCAAGAATTAGAGCATTTGCCTGGCTTTCAGTAAACATTATCGGCGGCAGGCTATAATGATCCATGAGAGAATAGCCCTTTCCTTCTTCAGTAAATACCGGCACGCCGGCCTGCTCCAATGCGCGTATATCTCTATAAATTGTTCTGATGCTTACATTGAACTTATTTGCCAGATCGGTAGCAGTTGTAATTCGCCGTGTTTGCAATTGGGTAATTATGGCGGTTAAACGGGAAAGGCGGCTTGTGTCTTTATCTTCCATTACTCCGCAACCAATTTGCCTTCGGTTAATTTTTCAAGCATCTTTTTATGAATTACCTGGACTTTACCGTAATCGCATGCTTTAAGCAAGCCTGTGGTTTTTGCGCGAACATGGGCTTCAATACTTTGCAGCAGCACCTCATTATTGAGATCGCAATTCACTACTACTAAAAACTTCTTACGCAATGGCAAACTAAAAGGTATTTCACCGGAAAGATGTATATGTCCGTTACGTTTCATTTCAACGGACGACAACAGCATTAATGCCCCTACAATTTTTGAAACAATGTTATAACCCCTCGTAATTAAGCCGGATTTTAAATTCTCAGGTAAATGTTCAGCAGCAATAAACTCATTCCAATCTTTAAGCTCAATTACATACAATAGTTCTTTTTCTTGGTCTAACCAACAAACGTCCATTTCCTTAACACCTAATCCTTTATAGTGCTTCTCATAACCTGAAGAAGTTTCGAAGCGAAAGTAATTCTTATCGGGCAGGTACAAAGTTACCCCGGGTTCTTTTATCTCGTGCATACAAATTAATCAAGCTTGAATTCCTGAACCGTTAAATCATCGAATGCCTCCCAAATTGAATTTTCAGGAAATTCGTTTTCAAGGTTATACGATTTACATGTTACAAGCTCATTTGCATCTTTCGAAAGCACATGGCACATTATCTTTTCTGCATTTGCCTGCCGTGCAAAAATATCCAATTGCTTCAGCACAAATACGCTATGCGATGCTATAAATACCTGTACTCCTGCTTTTGCCAACTCATTAAGCGCCTGCAATAGAAGCAGCAAGGCTTTTGGATGCAGGCTATTTTCTGGCTCATCGAAAAACAAAACGCTGTTTTCGTTAATGACCCTGCGTTTGATGAGGTTAGCTAAAACACCTATTTTACGCACGCCTTCCGAAGCAAGGCGAATTGGAATTTCTATTTCACCTTTCTTATAGATGTACTCGCTGCCCTTTTGTTCTACTTTACCGGAAATTATGCATTCAATGGATTTAAGGACGGCCTCCATTCTAGGTTCAAGTTCGGTGGCAGGTGGCAATAGAAGATAGGTGGCTAAATCCTGATAGGTGTCGCCAAAGCCGGGAACTTTCCAATAGTCTCGAGTACCTTTTACAAGACCGAGCATATCAAGAATGTCGCGAGGAGGAATATAAACAGAGTCGAATTGAATTTTTGGAAATTCAGATAAAGTGTTTTCTGTCCAACCAATTGAGGCATCAAAAAAAATCAATTCCAAAGACAAGGCAAAATCACCTATTGCATTTGAAAGTTTAAACTTCCCTTCAAAGCTATCCGTTTTAATTTTTTTATTTCTTAAATCTCTCAAATTTCCGTTCATGAGTTCAAAAACTGTACTCAATTTTCTATCAATTCGAGTAACACCAACCACAACATCAATTTTGTCTGCAATTCTGCCGCATTCATCCACTGATTTAAGCACCGCATACAAAAACTTCATTATACCTGACTTCCCGGTATCATTTGCCCCCAATATCAAATTCACCCTCCCGAAATCGGTAATCTCCAGTTCGGTAAGACCCATAAAATTCTTAAGCTTTAATTCCTTAACCATTTCCTGATTTGTTTCTTTGCAAGTTAGTTTGTCCTGTTCTATTGCGCAATAAAAAAGTCCTGCCTGCCTATAAGCGGCAGCAGGACTTTCTTCATTCTCTCAGCCTAAGCTAAACTCATTGCTGCAAAATCTGGAACAATTCATCCAGTTTCGGGGTAAGAATAATTTCTGTACGGCGGTTTTTCTGGCGAACTTCGGCTGCTTTGCCGGGCGCAAGGGGCAGGAACTCGCTGCGACCGCTGGCAATCAGGCGGGCTCCCGGTACACCTGCATCGGTAAGCTCACGGCATATTCCGGTTGCACGCAAAACGCTGAGGTCCCAGTTATCTTTCATACCTGCAGTTCCTTCTTTCAGCTTAACGTCATCGGTATGGCCTTCAACAGTTACGCTGATATCGGGGTTTTGAACCAGTACACCGGCCAGTTTTTTAATGGCATCCACACCGCGCGGATCAACCGTATAGCTGCCAGATTTAAACAGCAACTGCTCCGACAGTGAAACATATACCTTTCCGTTCTTTACGTTTACAGTAAGGTCTTTTTCCTTAAAGTTCAGCAAGGCGTCGGCAACCGAGGCACGAAGTCTGCGAACTGCTTCGTCTTTAGAAGCCAAAATACCTTCAAGCTCGGCAACGCGTTGCTCACGGCTTTTGAGATCGGTGCTTAGCTTGTTTATTTTGCCGCTCATATTGGCGGCTTCCTTGCTGCTGTTGTTGAGCAGGTCGTTATAGCTTTGGTTCATGTTACCCAATTGCTTCTGCTGGCCGCGTATTACATTACCGCGTACGGTAGTATCTGAACGCAGGCGTGAAGCTTCAGCTACTGATGCTTCCTGGCGCTTGGTTAAAGCGGCAAGCGTGCTGTCGCATTGCTTACGGGCGGCTTCGGTTTGGGAAGCGAGGCGGCTCATGGCATCGTATTTTTTGCGGCCAACCACACAGCTGCTCATGCTCAGCGATAAGGTAAGCGACAGGGCAGATACGGCAACAACCCCAAATGTTCGGTAATTAAGAGGTAAATTCATAGGTAAATAAATTAAAGCAAGGCAATATGAGCCATGCCGATGATGTTGTTTCAAAATTAATACCAAAAACGAGGTAAATGCTTTTTAATTGCATTTTGCCGGTATAATACCTGAATTAATGCCGACTTAGCCGCGCAACAGGTTTGTAAGCCATGCACTGAAAGCAACTGCCAAAACACACAAAACCAAGCTTAACAACACATTAACAGCCGCAGAAGCAATTTCATGCGAGCGAATCAAGGCATAGGTTTCATAGCTGAAAGTGCTGAATGTGCTTAGGCCGCCGCAAAAACCGGTTGCAATAAGCAGGCGCAACTGCAGGCCGAGGGCATGATTACTGCCTGCGCCCCTGCCGGTGAAAACCAGTTCAAGAAAAAAGCCCAACACAAGGCAGGCAACAATATTAACCAGCAATGTGGCATTATGGGCCTGCCAGTTACAGCGCGTAGTGAGGCCCCGCATCAGCATCAGCCTGCACACGCTGCCTATTCCGCCGCCGGCAAATACAAGCAAAACATCTTTCATTACCCAGATTTGCTTAAAATAAGAACGGGGCCCCGACGGCCCCGTTTCTTTAATTTTTACCGGATACCTTTTTATCGTATATCTTCTCTATTATTTCAACCACTTTCAGGCCTTCAAGGGCATTGGTGGTGGCAATGGTTCGGCCAAGCAAGGTATCAACCACGTTTTCAATTACGAAATGGTGGTTTGCAGCACTGCCTTTATAATGACCATAATCATTTGCAGGGCTGCTTTCGGGCAGCTCAGGCATGGTGTAATCTTTAATATGGCAATACTCCACCTCGTTCATGTATTGGCCGCCAACCTTTATACTGCCTTTCTCACCTATAATGGTAATGCTGCTTTCAAGGTTTTTATCCCAAACGCCCGTGCTGTAGTTAATGCTGCCGGTTCCGCCCTTGGTAAAATCGAAGCTTACAACGCCGCTGTCTTCAAACTCGGTAAGGTGGGCGTGATTGAAATCGTAGAAGCGGGCCGCTACATTTTTCACATCGCCGAAGAGCCAGAACATAATATCAATAAAATGGCTGAACTGGGTGAACAGGGTACCGCCGTCGGTTATGGCAGAGCCTTTCCAGTTTCCGGGCTTATAATAGCGTTCGTCGCGGTTCCAGTAGCAGTTAATCTGCACCAGGTAAATATCTCCGAGGAGGCGGCGGGTAATTACATCTTTAAGCCACACGCTTGGCGGGCTGTAACGGTTCTGCATTACACAGAAAACCAATTTACCCACCTGTAAGCTTTTAAAAATCACCTCTTCGCAATCTGCCTTGCTCAGGGCCATAGGCTTTTCAATGACCACATGGAAACCGCTGTCGAGGGCCAACAGGGCCTGCGGGGCGTGCAGGTTGTTAGGTGTGCAAATGCATACTACATCAATTTCAAGGCCCGAAGCCAGCATGGCTTCGGCGCTGCTGAAAAACGGGACACTAAAATCCTGCTCAATTCCCTGGCGAAGATTTTCATTAATGTCGGCCATGGCAACCAATGTAGATTCTGTATTGCGCAAAATCATGGTGGCATGGCGCCGACCTATATGGCCGCAGCCGATAACGGCAAAGCGTATTGGTTTTTGTGGCATGAATGAATAATTACTGATGTACTGAAACGGTAAACAGGTATTTTATTAATATGCCGCAAATATAGCTTTTGAAACCGATATTATTCCTTAGCCCTTGTATCCGGGTCGTTTTGATTATCAGCTTCAAAATCACCGGTTACAATTTCAGCATCGGTAATTATTTTAAGCTCCTTATCGGCCCTGGCCTTTTTGCGTGCTGCCGAAACAGTAACTGCGTCTGTTAGATCCATTGCAGTAGCTTCATCAATATACAGGGCGCCGAGCAGCATTTCATAGTCCCTGCTAATTGATTTTCCCCTACGGCCCATTACCCGGTTCTCAGTAGCTATTAGCTGCTCAAGGCGGTAAGGTACAAATTCACTGTCCGCGCCGCCCCAGCTGAAGGAAGGCACATACTTGGGCGGGAAACCACCGCCGTAAATATTACAGCCCACACCCACTACGGTTCCGGTA
>JAZKBN010000045.1:0-4584 GCA_040388605.1 Bacteroidota bacterium
CCCAAAGGCAGCAGCCTGTACCTTGTTTGCGACGGTGTAGGCGGGTCTGATTATGGTGAGGTAGCAGCGCGACTTGCCTGCGAGCATATTGCGGCCCATTTTTCAAAACCCATGGAGGGCGATTTGGAAAGCAATATTAACGCCGCAGTTATAAACGCCGAAGACGGCATCAGGAGCTATGCGGAGCGCAACCCGGCATCGAAAAAAATGAGTACTACACTCACCCTGCTGCACATAAACGGCCATAAAGCCATAGCTGCCCATATTGGCGACAGCCGCATTTACCATGTGCGAAACGGCAAAATACTTTTTAAAACCACCGACCACAGCCTGGTTGCAGAAATGCTTGCCGAAGGAAAAATTACGCCCGAAACGACCTTAAATCACCCGCAAAGCAACATCATAACCCGGGCACTTTCCGGCGCCGGAAAACGCGCCCTGCCCGATATACATACCCTGCTAAATTTACAGGCAAAAGATTACTTCATTCTTTGCTCCGACGGCATTCTTGAAGCTGTTGACGAAGACTTTATAGAAAAAACCTTCCTGGCCGATGCCCACCTTGGCAATATAGCAAGCTTAATCAGGCTTCAATGCAGGCTGCATTCAGCTGATAATTACTCGGCGCTGATTATTAAGCTTGAAGATATTAAAGCAATACCGCTCATGCTTACTCATCTCCGTAAATAGCAATGGTATGCAGGCCGTCTGAATTGGCAGCGGCGCGGTACATGCCATCAGAATTATAGGGCATGGCAATGTTGCCTTCGGCATCTACGGCAATCAGTCCGCCGCTGTCGGGGCAGGCGGCGGCAAGGGTTTGCATAATTACTTTATCTGCGGCAGCGGCTAAGGGCATACCGGCATAGCTCATCAGTGCCGATACATCGTGAGCAACAACGTACCTGAGGAAAAACTCGCCGAACCCGGTGGCGCTTACGGCGCAGGTGGCGTTGTTGGCATAGGTTCCGGCGCCAATTACGGGGCTGTCGCCAATGCGGCCCCAGCGCTTGTTGGTCATGCCTCCGGTGCTTGTGGCGGCGGCTATGTTGCCGTGTATGTCTTTAGCTACTGCGCCCACTGTACTGAACTTTTTATCGGGCCCGCCTGGGTGCGGGGTTTCTGACGAAGCAGCACGGGGTAAATTGGTTTCATTATTAACGGCTGCCTTTTTATCGCTGTGGTCAAGCACTACGTCTTCACTGCCAAGCACTTCCAAAAGCTGCTCAAGCCTGAATTCGGTATCAAAATAAGAATCAGGCTCAAAGGCCAGGTTTTGGCTGCGTGCAAAAGCTTCGGCGCCGGTTCCGGCAAGCATTACATGCCCGCTCTGCTCCATTACGCTGCGGGCAGCCAAAATAGGATTGCGTATGCCTTTAACGCCGGCTACGGCTCCTGCCTGCAGGTTGCTTCCGTCCATAATGGCGGCATCCATTTCATGGGTACGCTCACGGGTGAACACCGAACCTCTGCCGGCATTGAAAAGCGGGCAGTCTTCCAGGCTTTTAACAGTGGCTGTAACAGCATCCAGGGCGGTGCCGCCAGCTTGTAAAACCGCGGTTCCGGCATTTAGGGCTGCGCCAAGGGCTGCTCGATATGCAGCTTCCTTTTCAGGTGTCATGGCGCTGCGTAAAATGGTACCTGCACCCCCGTGGAGGGCCAAAGAATATAGGAGCATGGTTAGTTCAAAAGGTGATAAATTAATTGCAGTAAGCTTTCTGAATGCGCATTACGGGCAGTGTTTTCAGGGGTAAAAGGCCCGTTTTTGCAAACATTGTAACAATGTAAAATAAGGCAAAAGGGAGCGTTTACCCTATTTTTTTACCTTTTCGGGCAGTTTTTCCATACGAAACCTTATATTTGGTTCAGAAAAACAGGAGAGTATGGGTTTAAATTAACCGTCTTGCTGCATTTCATTAACATTTCAAAACCGGCAAATTTATGATAGAGATAATACCCAGCATTTCTGTTCTCGGCGGCAAGGTAGCCAAACTTAGCGCAGCAACTACCGATAATGCACGTTGGTACGAACGCTCGCCCCTTGAGCTTGCCCAGTATTTTGAGAGCAACGGTTTCCGCCGTGTGCACCTGGTTGATCTTGACGGCGCACGCGAAGGACAGGTTATTAATTACCAAACCCTGCAATTGCTTCGCGGCTATACCGACCTGAAAATTAACTTCAGCGGCGGCATTCGTACCGACGGGGGCGCACAGCTTGCCTTTGAAAACGGGGCCGATACCGTTACTGCCGCCACCATTGCGGCTACAGATCCTGAGCGTTTCACCGGCTGGCTCATCAGCTTCGGGCGCAACAAAATGGTGCTCGGCGCCGATGTGATGAACGGTACCATTGCCGACCGCGGCCGCCGCCACAACACCGGCCTTGACCCCTTAGACCATATAAGCTATTTCGCCGAACGCGGCGTACTCAACGTAAAGCTTACCGATGTTGCCCGCGACGGCGAATTGGAAGGCCCCAACTTCGAGCTTATAAAGCGCGTAACCGATACTTTCCCAAGCCTCAATATAATGGTAAGCGGCGGTGTCCGCAGCGTAGCCGATATTGAAGCCCTTGACAAAGCAGGTGTAAGCAGCGTAATTATTGCCCGTGCATTTTATGAAGACCGCCTTCCGATAGGCGATCTTGCCAAATTTGTAAAGCCTGCTGGGGCTGAAGTTTAAGAAACCCTGACAAGCCTAATTGCCGGAAAAACAGTTTCCTGAATCACAAATCACACCGGTTATAAATGTGCTTTGCGAATAACTTTTTGAATGCCACGGCTCTTTTTACAACCGGCTGATTACAAAAGTTAAAGGTTTTGTATATAGAATAACCAATTGCTGAACGGCCGCTCCTGATTGTTGCGGCCTTTTGCATTAATTCAGGTTAATGCCTCAATATGCTGTTCATCATAAAGCAACCCGTAACAGGCCGGGTTAAAGGCAAGCCCTTTATTTATAGCAAATTGGCGTTCTTCAATATCAAATTGCGCTGAGCGATGTTCCTGTACGGCGCCAAACAAAGGCGCAAAAAGACCATTGCTTAAATAATTTTCTATACATTCGTACCCTTAAAATTCCTTAGCCGGATACTGAAATACAGATAAATGAGATATTTTGCTTTAACAATTCTTTCAATAAGCTGTTGGCTTATAAGCCTTAAGCCTGCCGAGGCGCAACCATTAGCGCCGGGCACAAAAGCCATAGTGCATTTTAAACAGGGCAATGCCGACAACAACGGCCTCCTGCCAGGCACAAACTTTGGCCTGGGCATTGAAACAAGGGCATCAACTTACATTTGCAACAAACCTGCTATTTCAGCATCGGGCCCTGTAAATTTTTGTGTTGGCGGAAACGTAACACTTTCCACGCCCATTCTTGCTGATGCCGATACTACAGTTACCACATTAGCCGGCTCTGTGTCAGGCTTGGCTAACGGACCCGCAGCCCAAGCCAAATTCGGGAGGCTGGGGGAAATAATTTGCAGACCCAACAATGATTTATACGTAGCTGATTATGGTAACAGCCAAATCAGGAAAATTTCAGGCGGTATAGTAAGCACATTCACCGGCGCCGCAGGTGTTGGGTACAGGGATGGTACTTTGGCTACCGCAAAATTTAACTTACCAATAGCAATTTGCACCGATGCCGCAGGCAATATGTACGTTGCAGACTATTCAAACAATAAGATCAGGAAAATTTCAACCGACAGCGTTGTTACCTCTATTGCCGGCTCATCAGCAGGTGAGGCAGACGGCACAGGCGCTGCCGCAAAGTTCTCTAACCCAAGGGCAATTTGTATAGACCCCTCAGGCAATTTGGTTGTAGCTGATTATTCCGGGCATCGAATCAGGAAAGTAACAATGGCCGGGGTAGTTACCACCATTGCCGGAGATACTGCAGGCTTTCGTGACGGCCCGGTGGCTACGGCACTTTTCCATAACCCTACAGATGTGGATTATGATGCCGCCGGCAACCTGATTGTAACTGATATGGCCAACCACCGAATCAGGAAAATTACACCTGCGGGCATTGTAAGCACTATTGCCGGTGCAGGGGTAGCAGGCTATGCAAACGGCCCTGCACTCAGCGCAAAATTCGCGCGCCCTTACTGTAACTTTATTACAGCAGAAGGCAATATGCTTATTGGCGATCTTGATAACCACAAGGTGCGCATGTTCAGCAAATCAGGTAAGGTAAGCACCCTTACCGGGGCTAATACATCAGGTGCAGGGTTTGCAAACGGGCCCGGATACCTCTCTAAATTTAACTATCCTTTCGGCGTTTGCCTTGATACCGCCGGAAATGTTATTGTTGCTGAATACGGCAACTACCTTATTAGGAAAATTGCTGTGAAATTTGGCCCCGAAGCATATATCTGGTCTAACGGCGACAGTGTTCGCAGCGTAAGAACAGATTCTTCGGGCATATATTCTGTTAAAAAAGTAATTGCCGGCTGCACATCGGTAAGCAGCGATCCTATAACTGTAAATGTAGGGGGCGATCTTCCACCTACGGTAACGGTTGGCGGCCCGACAACTTTTTGCACCGGCGACAGCGTGCTGCTTACTTCATCGGCAGCAA
>JAZKBN010000045.1:4594-41398 GCA_040388605.1 Bacteroidota bacterium
AATATCTGGAGCAACGGCGATACCACGCAAAGCATTTATGCCCGCAACCTGGGCCGATACTTTGTTCGCGGGAGATTCGGAAGCTGCACCAGCCTTGCATCTAACTATGTGGTTGTAACGGTTTACCTTTTGCCGCCGCCTACCACAATATTCGCCAACGGAAACCAGCTTGTTGCAAACACCCCCAACGGCGTAGTGTACCAATGGTATAAAAACAGTACTTTGATAAGCGGGCAATCTGAACAAACACTTCCTTACCTGGGCCCCGGCAGCTATACAGTTAGCTATACCGACGGAAGAAACTGCACATCGCTGCAATCAGAAGCTTATATAGTTACAGGCATTGAAGACCTGTTAAGCAATGTACCTTTGCAAATTGTGCCTAACCCTGCAAATTCGGTAATTCAAATAAACGGGCTAAGGGGTGTTCAACAGGTAAGCATCAGCAATATGCTCGGGCAGCAGGTTTACAGTAACCTGGTTCAACCCGGAACCGATATTGACTTGCAGCACCTGCCCGCAGGCGTTTACCGTGTTAAAACAGGTAATTCAGTTTTAAGGCTGGTTAAAGAATAAGGCTTCGCACCGTATTTACAAGCCTGTAATAACAAAAAAGTCCTGCTGCCGGAAAACGGTAAGCAGGACTTTTTTGTTCAGGTAATTTAATTTTACCTGCAGCCCAATAATACAGCCGAAAAAAGGGAAAACTGCCAAAGCCTACCGTGCATGTCATCATTTACAGATGTGATTTCTGCCTGTTTAAAGGCTCCTCCAGGTATGGCTGCTTTCAGGTTAATAATATCGTTCTCGTAATCATGCGGAACAATGGGAACTTTGAACCGGATAACCGAAGAATCATAACCGGGGCCGCGGAATTTAATACTTACGGTAACTTTTGAATACTGTTTCGGGAACGGGATAAGAATGCTATCGGCATGGGTAATGCCCTCCGGGAATTTCATGGTCCATGTATTGCCTAAATCAGGCACAGAAGCGTCGCTGTCCCATTCAAAAGCTTTCCTGTCGAATACCCGGTCAAATGAACCATCCGGTGTTTTACACTTATAAACGAAATAGGGTACAATGCGGTTAAAATCGAGATAAGCCGGGTAATTGATAGAGAATACCTGCACCAGGCTGTACATTTTTGCCACAGACCTAAAATCTGCCGGCTTGCAGAAGTACTCAAGCGGGTTCAGATCGGCAATAAATTGCGGCTTTTTATCTGTTACCAGCTTTGTGAAATCGAAGGCGTATTGCGTGGCGGGCTTATAATTCAGGCCGCTGTAATCCATAAAGTAATAACCATAGCGTTGGGCTACATAGCCATGTTCTGCAATCAGGGTGTCGGCAGGGCTGGCATTGGCATGCACATACTCTCCTATGCGCTTAAAGCAACCTTCCTGCACCACAGATGCAATATAAAAATCGCGCACCCGTATATAGGTGGCCGGCAATGATGCCAAAACAACCAGGCATGCAAATGTTCCTAAGACGCCTATAACCTGTGCTTTACGGTTCGGGAACAGGGCCTGCAATTGCCGGGTAAAAAAAGCAAGGCAAAGCGCCGCATTCAGCAGGAGCAATACCTGCGGTATCAGGCTGTACCAAATCATCTGCTCCCTAGGGTTGTAGAAATAGTACAGGCTTAAATAGGCCGACATGCACAGCGCCGGCAGGTAAAGCAGCCATGTAAACCGCAAGCCGGCTTCGGAATACGGGCTTTTATTGGCAGGCAATTTTGCCAATATGAATTTTGCAATAAGGGGCAGGGCCATTAAAAGCAGGCAGATTTGCTTTTGCCGAACCCTGTCAGACATGAACATTTTTATAAACTGCATACCATGCCCGAAAGTATGCTTCTGGAAAGATTTGGCAATGGCCGTCTGGCTTATAGGCGTTCCGAAAAACAGCATGGTAAAGGTGAACCAGCAGGCCAGGGGCAGCAGCAGGTACAGGGCAATGTTTTTGTAAAGCGGGCTTAGCAGGTTAAAGCTGAACAGTGCTTTGCGTTGCTCAAAGGCATAAATACAGAACAGAACTAAAACTATGGGTGCAGTGTCGAGCTTGGAGCTCAGGCTTAAAGCCATCAGGAACAGGAAGGTTTTGGCATGCCTGGCCCGCTGCATAAAATAGCTGAGGGTCAGCATGACTATGCCCAGGTGCAGACCGGCTTCAAGGCCCTGCTTCACAGTTAAAATAAAAGTATCGGATGTAATTATTACCGATGCCCATATACAATAACGAAAAGGGGTCAATGCGCTGAACTGCCTTATAAAGCGCAGCAGGGCATAAGAAGCCAGCACCAGGCCAAGAAAGTTGGCAGCGAACAGGCTGTGTAAGGGGCTCAGAATATGGCTTGCGGCTATGCTGCCTGCCAACAGGCCATGCCAGAAATCTGATATGCCCCAAACGGGTCCGTCAGATGGGTTATAGCAGAACCAATGGCCGGCGGCAAAATTATCGAGATAGCGGAGCACTATGCCGCCATCGTCTACGGTATTGCCGGTGTTTGAAAACAGGAAAAATAGAATGGTAAAAAGCAATGATGCAAGCCAATCGTTTTGATTTGGGTTTCTAAACAGCCTGGCTCGGCTTTTTACTGGAATTTGCTCCATAGGGTTATTCAGAATTGCGCTTCCGGAATATGGCAATTATTAAAATGCTCACGGGTTAAGCCGGTAAGCATACAAAAAAGCAGATTTCTGCCTGCAATAAAAAACGCCGGCTTATTTATGGCAGCAATGTGAACAGTTCTTTAAAACTAAGACAGCAATACCGGGCCGCAGATACCGAAAAACCCCCGCATGAATCAGACCCCCTAAACGCCAAAATTCCGCCCCCGGAAACCGGGAAGCGGAATTGGCAATTAATTATCTGCAAAAACTGTGCATCAATAATGCTGTCTGGACAATTGTAAAGCATTTACAGCCAATTAACTGAAAAATGACTAACAATGGCCAGGGCTTAATGGCTTCCGCCTGCACCCGCCGCTGTGTTGCCGGGAGCCAAATCAGGATTGTTTTTCTTACCGCTGATTTTGTTGCCTATTATCTCTATGCTGTAATACGCCGCCGGTACAACCACCAGCGTAAGCAGCAATGAGCTGATAAGGCCGCCTATAATAACCCATGCCATGCCGTTCTTAACCTCGGCGCCGCTGCCTTTAGCCATTGCAATCGGCAGCATGCCGAACACCATGGCGAGGGTGGTCATTAATATAGGACGTAAGCGTTCCTTGCCGGCTTCCACAAGGGCGCTGAAAACGGTAAGGCCGCGTTCGCGCAGGTGGTTGGCAAAGTCTACTATCAGGATTGCATTTTTAGCCACAAGACCCATGAGCATAATAAGCCCGATGATGCTGAATATAGCCAATTGCTCCTTAGCCAATGCCAGCGCCAGCAGCGCACCCGACAATGCCAGCGGAAGGCTGAACAATACTATAAAGGGGTATTTATAGCTGTTATAAAGCGCCACCATTACCAGGTACACAAATATGATAGCCGCAGCCAATGCAAGCCCAAGGCTGCCAAAGGCATCGCTTTGCTGCTCAAGGTTGCCTTTATAGGCAATGCTCACACCTTCGGGCAGCTTAATTTTGCCGAGGGCGGTTTTGAGCTCGGCGCCAACGGTGCCTATGGGCCTGCCTATTACGTTGCTGTTAATTGTAAGGGAGCTAATACGATCATAACGTTCTAGCTTGCCGGTACCAATTATCTGGTAAACATTGGCAACCTGGCCAAGTGTGATCTGCTGACCGCGGGATGTGTTCAGGGGCAGGTTACGAATCTGGTCTATCTGTGAGCGCTCAAGCTTGCCCAGGCTAACGTTTATCTCGAAATCGTAACCTTTATCGGTAAACTTGGTATCGGTATTGCCGGCGAAAGATGTTTGCAGCAGGCCGCCTATATCGGCCACGCTTACCCCGAGGCGCGCCATTTTCTCACGGTCCATATCCACCTTAAGCTCAGGGCGGTTTTCTTCAACAGAAAGGCGCACATCGGCGGTGCCGGGTATTTTCTTAACCTCGGGCAGCAGCAATGCGGCAGCCTTGTTCAGCGATTCAATACTTGGTCCGCGAAGCAGGATTTGTACGGGGGTTTGGTCGGCGCTGCCGGTGATACCCACGCTGGCGGTGCTCACTTTTGCGCCTGCTATATTGCGCATATCGTGCTTAACGCGCACCTGGAAAGCATCAAGTGTTTCGGTACGGCCTTTACCCAGTGGGGTAAGGGTTACCATTATTTCGCTCAGGTAGTTGTTGTTGCTGCCGCTTTGGGCGGTGCTGGTGAAGCCTACCGTTGTATAAATGCGTTTCACCTCGGGCATACCCATGAGTATGCGTTCGGCCTGCCGGGTAAGGGCATTGGTTTCTGAAAGGCTGTTATCCTGCGAACCTTCCACGCGAACTATAAACTCACCCCGGTCAGATTTAGGAATGAAGGTAGCGCCTATAAAGCCTTTGGCCGGCAGCATGAACGATGCCACAACTGCCACAATGGCTATCAGGAAAGTGCGGCGCTTATGGGTTAGGCACCATGTAAGAATTTTCTCGTACAGGTTTTGAAGGCTTGTAAAGCCGTTTTCAAAGAAGATGCCGATACGACCCATAATGCTGTTAGGGTCAAGGTGCTCAACCTTGGCGAAGCGTGAAGCCAGCAAGGGGGTAACCGTAAACGATACCACGAGGCTCATAAGCGTGCTGAACACCACCACAAGGGCAAACTCGCGGAGAATGTTACCAATTAGGCCCTGCACCATAGCCAGCGGAAGGAACACCACAACGTCTACCATGGTAATGGCAGCTGCCGTGCTTCCTATTTCATTACGTCCGTCAAGTGCGGCCTGGCGCTTGTCTTTACCCATTTCAAGGTGGCGGGTAATGTTTTCAAGCACCACAATGCTGTCATCCACAAGAATACCTACCACGAGGCTGAGGCCCATCAGGGTCATCAGGTTCAGGCTGAAATTCATGAGGTACATGGCAATAAATACCGACACAATAGAGGCCGGTATTGCCACAAGCACTATAAGCGAGTTCCTGAGGCTGTGCAGGAACACAAGCATCACCAGCGCAACCAGGAAAATGGCTATAACCAAATCTTCCAGCACGGCATTGGCGCTCGCAAGGGTATAAACGCTGCTGTCGTTGGCAATGGTTACCTTAATTTTACTGTCGGCGAAGGTTTTTTCAATGCTGATAATTTCAGCCCGAACGAGCTTGCTTACGTCTACGGCATTGGCATCGGTCTGCTTACGAATTTGCAGGCTTATTGCCTCCTGCCTGTCGAGGCGGCTCATGGTGGTTGGGTCGGCGGTGCCGTCTTCCACTTCGGCAATGTCTTCAATTTTAATTACCGAACCGTCGGGGTTAGTTTTAACCGTTTGCTGACGAATCTGGTCAAGATCTTTATACTTGCCGGCCAAACGTATGCTGTACTGCTTTTCAGGCGCATCTATCTTACCGGTAGGGAATTCAAGGTTACCGGCCTTAATGGCGGCCACCACCTGTGTCGGGCTCAGGTTATTGGCCCGAAGCAGCTCAGGATTCATGTTTACGTGAATCTGCCTTTGCAGGCCGCCCACTATGTTCACCTCACCTACGCCGCTCAGCTTCTTAATCTGGGGCACCACCTGCTCTTTTACCAGGGTATAAAGCTCGGTAGGGGTGCGGTTTCCGGTTACGGTGAGCTTCATAATGGGGAACTCATCGGTGCTGAACTTGTTCAGAATGGGGTCCTGCGCATCATCAGGAAGCTTGCTGCGGTTGGCGTTCAGCTTGCGCTGGGCATCCTGCAAAACAAGGTTCACGTTTGCGCCGGCTTTAAGCTCCAGCGTAACAATGGCCATGCCTTCCTGCGAGGTGCCGCGCATAGATTTTACGTTTTCCAAACCGCTGAGCGCATCCTCAATTTCGCGGGTAACGCCGCTTTCAACTTCAGAAGGGCCGGCGCCGGGGTAAACGGTTATAATGGTTATTACGTTGGCCTCGAACCTGGGAAGCAGGTTATAATCGAGCATGCGGTAGCATACTATACCCAACAGCGTGAGCACGGTAAAGGCCACCACTACCAGCGTGGGTCTTTTAATTACCAGTTCGGTTACTGACATTGTTTTATATATTATTAATAAGCAGCAGCTTACAAGCCTGGGCTACAGCGCCTGCTTATTTATGTTGTTTTACCTTTTTGGAAAGTATAATTACTTAATCACCTTAACGGGTACACCGTCGGAAAGGTTGAGCTGGCCGGTTGTAATTACCTGCTCGCCGGGCTCAAGGCCCTGCATAACCTCTACCATATCGCCTACCTCGCGGCTTACGAGCACCTGGCGAACAACCGCCTTGCCGCCCGTGAACACATATAGCTTACCTGCCTGCGTGCCGCTGATTAGCGCCGAGCGCGGAATGGTGTAAACAGCAACCTTTCCGTTGGTTTTGGCGCTGAAGCTTACCGATACGAATGTGCCTGCACGCAGGGTCATATCAGGGTTGTTCCTGATATGTATTTCTACAGTGAAATTGTGGCTGGCATCGCCGCGCGGGGCTATATAGCTTATTTTGCCGTTAATGGCGCGGTCAGGAAAAACGGTGCTGGTAATGGTGGCCGAATCGTTGTTGTGCAAATAGTATATCTGCGATTCAGGAACCGATACCGTTACTTTCAGGTTATTCACATCAATAACCGATGCTATTTGAGTGCCTACGTTGGCAAAGCTCCCCTGCTCAACATCTTTAGTAAAAATCACACCGCTGATTGGCGACACCACGGTTGCATCGCCGAACTGTTTGCGGCTTTGCTCAAGAGCGGTTAAAGCGTTGTCTCGTGCTGTTTTTACTTCCAGGTAGCGTTGCTCGGTTACTGCGCCGCCGTCGAGCAGGGCTTTGTAACGGGTAAGGTCGGCTTCTGCTTTTGAAAGGTTGGTTTGGGCCGTGTTTATGCTGAACTGCTGTAAATTGTTATCAATGGTGGCAATGGTCTGGCCCTGGCTAACACGTTGGCCCAGCTCTGCGTTCAGGTGCAGGATTACGCCCTGAGAACGTGATAAGACCTTCGCCTCGCGAACCGATGCCAGGTTGCCTACGGCGCTGAATTTGAAATCGCCGCTTGCGGCTGTTACAGGGGCCGTGGTTACGGCAACTGTATCGTTAAGGCTGCGGGGGGGCTCTGCCTCTTTTACCAATTGCTTTTTAACGGCTGCCAATCGCCATGCAATCAGGCCTGCAATGGCAAGAATTATTGTTATTGCTATTATTCGTTTCACGAATGCGGGTTGCCTGCCGGCTTATTTTAAGTTGATAAGATAGTTAGTAATGTTGCCCTTGGCCTTTTCGTAATCAAGCTTGCTCTGGTATAAATCGAGCAGGGCGGTTGTGTAATTGTTGCGGGCCTGTTGCAGCGCGTTCTCGCTGTCTACAACGGTTTGGCTTGTGCTTACGCCGTTTTTATATTCGAGCCTGCTTACTTCCAAAATACTTTCTGCAAGGGTCATGTTCTCTTTATTGCTGAGTATGGTTTGCAGGCGGTTGTTGAAGGTTAGGGCGGCAGTCTGTACATCCATATCAATGGTCTGCCTGTTGAGCTCAAGGTTGCGCTCTGCCTGCGTTACACGAATCAGGTTCTGCTTATCGCGTTTGGAGCGTTGCAGGCCGTCGAAGATGGGCACGGTGAGGGTTGCGCCCACGCCGCGGTATTCAAACCAGGGCTGGTTGCCGTTAAAGAAGTTAAACTCCTGGCGCTGGGCCTGTGTGCCCCATTTTCCGTAAGCGGTAAGCTTGGGTTGGTAGCCTGTGTTGTTGTTCTGCCGGGCCAAAACAGCCAGCTCAACGTTTATTTGGTTTACGCGGTAATCAACACGATTTGAATAATCGGCAAAATTGTTCTGCTTAACAGGGGCCGCTTCCGGCAAATCAAGGCCTGTTTCGGCGGGCTGCATTTCCTTGTCCATATTCATGCCCATTGCATTTTTAAGGCGCACAATGGCAAGGTCGCGGTTAATGTTTGCCTGCACCAATTGGTAGTTCAGGTTATTGCGGTTCACGCGAATACGATCAACATCCACTTTACGACTTGTACCGTTTTTCAGCTCAAGCTCGCTGTTTTTGAGCAGGCTCTCGGTTTTGGTTATATTGTCTTTTAAGAGCGTAATCTGGTAGTTAGATATAACGGCTTTATAATAGGCCGATGCAATATTATAAGCCACATCTTCCTTCACCTGCACCAATTTGGTTTCGGCATTCAGGCGGTTGGTGCGGTTAGCTTTTAAGCCCATCCAGATGCCTGGGTTATAAATATCAAGCGTGGCGTTAATGGTGCTGTTGAAGTTATACTTCTGCCCGAACTTTACAGCGGTGTACTCGCCCTTTGGTCCGCCGAAAATAACTGAGGGCAATAGGGTTGATTGCAGCTTCAGGTTATCGTCGAACTGCGATGTGCCTGATATTTGCGGCAGGGCGGTTCCCAGAATTTCGTTTTTCTGCTCGGTGGTATAATCCACATCCATCTTGCTTACTTCAACGCGCTTGCTGTTTTCGGCGCCGTAGGCAAGGCAATCATGCAGGGTCATTATCTGCACGGGAGCCCTTTGCGCCTTTACCGAAGTAAAGCCCGCAAGCAAAGCAAAAAGCAGGAGAAGACCCGGCTTTAAACCGTTTCCGTGCCCTTTTGAAAGAACAGGATTGAAATTTATTTTAAACATTTTTAACATATAGCCTTGTAACAGGAGAACTGTGGCGCATAAAACCACCTTTATATCGGCAACAGCCCGTAAAATCAAGGGCGCCGTTCGGGTTAGCTTTTTATTTCCGGATGCGAATTTATGATGCGATAATTTAATGCCTTAAACCCTGCAAGACGAAAGGCCGAAAAAGCCACCTGAATTAGGAGCATTTACTGACGGGCATTTTTGCAATTAAACCAATGTTTAACAAAAACCGATACCCTGTTTAATTTTTTAAATCCCGTTCCATAACCCGACAAACCGGCAGACATGCCAAAAACACCCGCAAAACCACTGTTTCAGAAACAAATAAAAAACGTTTATAAAGCCGTTCAACGCTGCATACATAAGCGATTAACATAAAAAGGGCCCTGCTTATATAAAGCAAAGCCCCTGTAATTGTACTTTTCAAACGGTTGAAACCGGTTAATAAGCCTGTAAACAGGCTGAGATCAGGCTTATCAGTTGGTATATTTCTCCCATTTATTGAGCACAGCCTGCATATCGTTGGGCAGCGGCGCGGTAAACCTGATGGTTTCGCCGGTAGCAGGATGCACAAAGCCAAGGGTTTCGGCATGCAGTGCCTGGCGCGGACAAAGGGCAAAGCAGTTTTCAACAAATTGTTTGTATTTGCTGAAATTTGTTCCCTTCAGAATTTTATTGCCGCCGTACATGGCATCGTTAAACAGCGGGTGCCCCAGGTATTTCATGTGCGCACGAATCTGGTGTGTACGACCTGTTTCAAGGTTGCATTGCAGCAGGGTTACATAGCCCATGCGTTTCAGCACTTTCCAGTGTGTTATGGCATTGCGCCCGAAATCGCCATCGGGGAAGGCAGCCGTTACGCGGCGGTCTTTCAGGCTGCGGCCTACGTTTACATCTATGGTTCCGCTGTCTTCAGCAGGGTCTCCCCATACAAGGGCCTGGTAGGTACGCTCTATGCTATGCACAAAAAACTGCTTCCCCAGGCTTTGCATGGCCGGTTCGGTTTTGGCAATTACCAGCAGGCCGCTGGTATCTTTATCTATGCGGTGCACAAGGCCGGGCCGGGCTTCCCCGTTGGCCGAAGTGGGCAGGTTTTGCAGGTGCCATACAAGGGCGTTTACAAGTGTGCCGTCCCAATTACCCTGCGCGGGGTGAACCACCATGCCGGCGGGCTTGTTAACAACCAGCACGGTATCGTCTTCAAAAACAATATCAAGGGGTATATCCTGCGGCACTATGGTGGTGTCGCGGAGGGGCTTGGGCAGGCTCAGGGTAATCACATCGCCCGGCTTTACCTTGTAGCTGTTCTTGGTAACTTCTTTGTTCACTAAAATGCTCCCGGCCTCTATGCCCGCCTGTATTTTGTTACGGGTGGCATTTGGCATGCGGTCCATCAGGAAACGATCTATGCGGAGCATGGTTTGCCCGGGATCTACGGTAAAGCGGTAATGCTCAAAAAGCTCGGCCTCGTCTTCTTCCTCGGCGAGGTTGGTGAAATCTTCGTAATCGGGTTCCTGTTCTTCAGGACTAAATGCAGCAGGCAGATTCATAAGCCGCAAAGGTACGGCTTTTTGGCGGATGAGGGCGGAAGGGAAAATATGAGATGAGAGAATACTATTACCCGTCCTGAATAGGTTGGCAGGATTAAAAGATTGAGCTGATTAGTTTTGATAAACCTATGCCATCATTCGATTTAAAGTTGACAGGCCCACCTTCAGCCATTATCGGGTGGGGCCGGCCAGGATAAAAGCTAAAATTCACCGGAGAAGCAAAAAAATCTCGAAGGTTATTTTTGTTAACAGGTGGTATATGTATAAACAGCAGAAACATACCACGGTTTTCCCATTATCCCCAAAAACGCAAAAGACCCGTCTGAATAAACAGGCGGGCCTTTGCAATATATAACCTTTAACGTGGGGCTTATTACAGCGTACGCTTGGTTTCTTTGAGCTCGAAGCTTTCGATATGGTCGCCTTCGCGTATATCGTTGAAGCCTTTCAGGCTGATACCGCAGTCGTAACCGAATTTCACCTCGCTTACATCGTCTTTGAAACGTTTCAGGGCATCTATCTGGCCTATGTGAACCACTATGCCGTCGCGCACCAGGCGAACCTGGTTGTTGCGCTTGATAAAGCCGTCCTGCACGTTGCAGCCTGCAACGGTGCCCACCTTGGTAATCTTGAACACCTCGCGAACTTCGGCCATACCGAGGGTAACTTCCTCCACCTTCGGTGCAAGCATACCTTCCATGGCGTCTTTCACTTCCTCTATTGCCTGGTAGATAATAGAGTACAGGCGAATCTCGATTTCTTCCTGTTCGGCCAGCTTGCGTGCGCTTGCTGAAGGACGAACCTGGAAGCCGATAATAATGGCATCGGATGCCGATGCAAGCAATACGTCTGATTCCGAGATGGCGCCCACAGCCTTGCTGAGGATACGCACCTGTACTTCCTCGGTGCTCAGTTTCAGCAATGCGTCGGATAGTGCTTCCACTGTACCGTCCACGTCGCCTTTTACAATTACGTTCAGCTCTTTGAAAGTGCCTATTGCCAAACGGCGGCCAATTTCATCAAGCGTAATGTGTTTCTTGGTACGTATGCTTTGCTCGCGCAGAATCTGCTCACGTTTGTTGGCAATTTCGCGGGCTTCACGTTCTGTTTCCATTACGTGGAACTTCTCACCTGCCTGCGGTGCGCCGTCGAGGCCTAATACCTGTACAGGTATGGCCGGTCCGGCAGACTTCATGCGTATTGCGCGGTGGTCGGTCATGGCCTTCACGCGGCCGTAGTGCGAACCTACAAGAAGAATATCGCCAATGTTCAGGGTACCGTTCTGCACCAGCAGGGTAGATACATAGCCACGGCCCTTATCAAGGCTGGCTTCTATAACCGTACCGGTTGCGCGGCGATTCGGGTTGGCTTTCAAATCAAGCAATTCAGCTTCAAGCAAAACTTTTTCGAGCAGGTTATTCACCCCGAAGCCTGTTTTGGCTGAAATTTCTTCGCTTTGGTATTTACCGCCCCATTCTTCAACAAGAATGTTCAGGCCGCTGAGCTCCTGGCGAATTTTATCGGGCTGTGCGCCCGGCTTGTCAATTTTATTGAGCGCAATTACTATTGGTACTCCTGCAAGCTGCGCGTGATTGATTGCCTCCTTGGTTTGGGGCATCACGCTGTCGTCTGCGGCCACTACTATAATAACTACGTCGGTTACCTTGGCGCCGCGTGCACGCATGGCCGTAAAGGCTTCGTGACCCGGGGTATCGAGGAAGGTAATTTTCTTGCCTGACTCAGTGGTAACATCGTAAGCGCCTATGTGCTGCGTAATGCCGCCTGCTTCACCTGCTGTAACGCGGGTTTTGCGAATATAATCGAGCAGGGAAGTTTTACCGTGATCGACGTGGCCCATGATAGTAACAATAGGGGCACGGAATTCAAGCGTTTCAGGTGCGTCAGGCACATCAGGAATAGCGAGGGCTTCATCTTCGGCGCCTGTAAACTGCACATCGAAGTTGAACTCATGGGCTATAACCTGTATGGTATCGGCATCAAGGCGTTGGTTAATGCTTACAAACATACCCAAGGACATACATACCGAGATAACTTCCGTTACCGATACATCCATGAGCGAAGCTAAATCCGAAGCCGAAACGAATTCGGTTACCTTCAGGATTTTGGCTTCTTCCTGCTCGCGGTTCATGCGGTCCTGGTTGGCATCTGCCATTGCGGAACGCTTATCGCGGCGGTAGCTGCCACGGCGGGCCTGGGGAGTACCCCTGCCGCCTGCCAGCTTGGCCATAGTGGCCTTAATTTTCTCCTGGATATCCTTATCCGTGATTTCGCCTTTTTCTACAGCCTTAATCGGGCGGTTATTCCCGGTATTAGGTGCATTGTTGCCGCCGCGGTTCTGGCCTCCGCCGCCGCCCTGGCGATTGTTACGATCTCCGCCGCCTGCAGGACGCGGCTGCCCTTCAACAGGACGCGCATTCTGGTCATCGCGACGTTGGCCGCCGGGTACTGCTCCCTGGCTTCCGCCAACAGGAAGAGCGCCCACTTTAACGCGCTTGCGTTTGCGTTTATCGCCTGCTGCGCCGCCGGCTGCGTTGTTGTTGCCGCCTTTGCCGCCGGGTCCGCCTCTTCCGCGAGATTTATCTACGGGAAGCTCTATACGGCCCAATACCGTTAAGCCTTTCAGCTGTTCGGCTTTTGCTTCAATCAGTTCCGGTTCTTCTGCTTTAGATTCCTCGGGAGAAGCTGATGGTTCAGGAACTATAAGGGGTACGGGGTTGCCTGCCGCTGCTGCTGCCAATGCGGCAGTGCGGGGGTCGGTTTGGCGCGGGGCAGGAATATGTGTTCCCGGCTTGTTGCGGTTGCCACCCTCTCTTTTCTCTTCACGAACGGGGCCTGAGCCGCCTTGCGGGCGATCTCCGCCCGGCCTGTTTCCGGGGCCTTGGCCACCGGGGCCGCCTTGTCCGCGTGGCCTGTCGCCTCCGGGCCTGTCGGCCTGGTTGCGATCGCCGCCCGGCCTTTGGCCTTGCTGTTGATTTTGTGGTTTTTGCCCTTGCTGGGTATTGCCTGTTGCCGGGGCAGCAGGTTTGGCAGGCGCAGCCGGTGTGGCTGCGGCAGGTGCCGTTGCAACAGGAGCAGGTGTTGCCGCCGGGGCAGGGCCGGCAGTTGCTGCGGCGGGTGCAGCAGCCTTAGGCTCTTCCTTAACTGGTGACGGAGCAACCGAAGGTGCAGGCGTTGCAGGGGCAGCGCTTACAGCGGCGGCAGGTGCCGATGCTTTTTCTTCAGCAGCAGGTTTTGCAGCCGATGCTTCAGGAGCAGCGGGCGCAGGTGCAGCCGGGCTTGCAGTAGTTGCAGGGCTTGCCGGTGCCGATGCAGCAGGCGCTGTTTCTGCCGGGGCAGGAGCAGGCGTTGCCGAAACAGGTGCCGGTGTGGCCGGGGCAGCAGGAGCTGCTGCGGCCGGGCTTGCAGGTGTTGCTGCTGCGGGAGCAGGAGCCGGTGTGGCCGGGCTTGCAGGTGTTGCTGCTGCGGGAGCAGGAGCCGGTGTGGCCGGGGCTGCAGGTGCAGGCGGCGCTACGGGCTTGCTCAGGTCAACAGTACCAAGCACTTTAAGGCCGGGCAGGCCGGTGGCAGCTTTCTCAGGAGCGGGGGCAGGTGCGGGCGCTGCGGGTTTGGTTTCCGCAGGGCGCTGCGCAGGCGGGGTCTGCCGGGGCTGAACCTGCTGCCTGCTTTGGGGAACAATGTCTTCCTCCTCACCGCGACGATTACGGGCATTTCCTGCCTCTATCACGATGTTTTCGCTCACCGTGCGCCCAAGGTTGCGGCTTTCCGCCTCCTTCTTCACACTGGCAGAAGACGCGTATTCCTTCAGGAGCACTTTATATTGCTCCTCGGGTATTTTTGCGTTAGGGTTATTATCGACCGTAAAGCCCTTGCTGTCCAGGGTGGCGCGTAAAGTTTGCCAGCCAACGTTGAGCTCAGAGGCAATTTTTGCCAGTCGCTTTGAAATTTCTTCTGCCATGTGTTGTTTAAACGCCCTGCTCGTCAGTGAATCAAGGGCGAGGTATTGTTTTTATTTTTGGTCCTGCGGCTCCGCTTCTGCGGTAACCGGGGGAGCCTCCGCTGCAGGTTCGGCTTCAGCTTCGGGGGCAGTTTCCTGACCTTCGGCTGTATCCTTATTCTGTTCGTTAGCTTCCTCTGTATCCAGTTCCGATTTCAGAATTGCGAACACTTCGTCCACAGTTTCTTCTTCGAGCTCGGTACGGCGAACCAAATCCTGGCGGCTCATGGCCAACACGCTCTTGGCGGTGTCCAGTCCTATCCTTTTCAGTTCGTCAATTACCCACTGGTCAATTTCATCATCGAATTCTTCCAGCGGAATGTCGTCTTCCTCTTCGTATCCCTCGTTTTCGCGGAATACGTCAATTTCCATACCTATCAATCGGCCGGCGAGCTTAATATTCTGGCCGCCTTTGCCAATTGCTAAAGAAACCTGCTCAGGTTTCAGGTACACCGACACACGCTTTAATTCTTCGTCAATCTTAATGCTGCCTATTTTGGCCGGGCTCAGGGCACGGCTGATAAACAGCTCGGTATTGGTTGTGTAGTTAATCACATCAATGTTCTCGTTTTCAAGTTCGCGAACAATGGTATGAATACGGCTGCCTTTCATGCCTACACATGCGCCAACGGGGTCTATGCGGTCATCGTAGCTTTCAACGGCTACTTTGGCGCGTTCGCCGGGTTCGCGCACAATTTTGCGTATGCCTATCAGGCCGTCGAACACTTCGGGTACTTCCTGCTCGAACAAACGCTCAAGGAATACCGGCGATGTGCGGCTCAATATAATACGCGGCGTGCCGTTAAGCATTTCAACGCGGTGCACAATGGCACGCACGGTATCTCCCTTACGGAACCTGTCTTTTGGGATCTGTTCGCTGCGGGGCATTATAAGGTCGTTACCTGTCGGGTCGTTCAGCAGAATTTCACGGCCGGTAATCTGGTACACTTCGGCGCTTATGATGTCGCCCACTTTATCTTTATAGGCCGCGAAAAGGTTTTCTTTTTCGAGGTCTTTTACTTTCTGAATCAGGGTTTGGCGGGCTGTCTGTACTATGCGGCGGCCAAAATCTTCAAGCTTAACGGCTTCGGCCACGGCCTCGCCCACTTCAAAGTCGGGTTCAATTTTCTGAGCATCGCTCAGGCTGATTTTATCATGGTCCCAGATGTCTTCGCTGTTATCGTCCACAATGGTACGGTTACGCCAGATTTCCAGGTCTCCTTTATCAACGTTAATAATTACGTCGAAGTTTTCATCGTTCTCGTAGTGTTTCCTGATAATGGCGCGAAATACTTCTTCAAGTATTCGCATAATGGTCGGCCTGTCAATGTTCTTTTGGCGGGCAAATTCAGAAAACGATTCTATTAGTGCTTTGCTGTCCATGATACTAGTTAGCGAAAGGAGACGATGACATGTGATTTTTTGATTTGAACATACTCAATAGATATTGGTTCGGTTATTAATTTACCGGTTTTTTTAGGGCCTTTGGCATCAGTGGCGGCTGCTTTGGCAGGCTGCTCCGGGCCTTTGGCTTTTTTGGGTGCCGGCTTTTCTTCATCCATGGTAATGCCGTTTAACTCGACATCGGTCAGCAGACCTTCATGGGTTACGTCGTCATTGGTAACAACCTTCAGGCGGCGACCAATGTTCTTGCGGTACTGCCGGGGAGTTTGCAAAGGAAAATCAACGCCCGGGCTGCTGACTTCCAAATTGTAAGCAAAATCAAGACCAAGCTCGGCTTCGCCGGCTTCCTCCATCCACTTGCTTATTTTACGGCTGAGGGCTATGCAGTCCTCAATGGTAATACCCTTGTCGCCGTCTAACAAAACCGATATTTTAAGCATGCCGCCTTCGGTTCCTTTAACAATAACATCCACAAGAAAGTGTTCGTCATTGTCAATATTAGCTTCGGCGAAGCTGTAAACGGCGTTTTTTATTAGTTCAGACTGGGGCACAAACAGTAGTTTTAGGCTCCTGAAAGGGCTTTTAAAGGCCTTTTAAGGTGGTTTTCCTGAATTTTAGGCAACAAAAAAGGGGACAAACTGCCCCCTCTTTATTTTTGACGTAAAGATTCAACACCGCAAAGGTAGGAAGAAATTCTTTCGCTGCAAAATTTTTTGAATGGAAAAGGGTTGCGCAAACTCCGTTCAAACTCTGAAAAAATGCCGTTTTAACAATGCCCTAATAATAGATTGTTAAAACAGGCTGTACCAATTGTTTATTTGGTTTTTAACGTAAACAGCCATGCCGGAGTTGAAATCAATGTTTCTTGAAACGAAGCGGTCGTGAACCCATGAAAGCAGCATTTTATTTCCTGGCCACTCATTGGGTTCCTTTGGCAGCATTGCAACAATGTGCTGTTTGAATATCCGGTTTTTTGTTTCTTTTATAATTTGTTCTTTGCGGGCCTTTGTACCGGGCTGCGCATTTATGGCTTCAATTTCATTATTCAGCCAGGCTATTAGAAATTGGGCAAACAGCGGTACAACAATCTCTTCAAGAATAAAGTGACCGTTAAGGCCGTAGAAGGCCGCTTCCTCCGCAGAAAGGCCGAACTTGGTTCTGTAGGTTTGCACAAGCTCAGGCATCTTCCCTGATGGAGTGTAATTTTCCAAAAAGGAACTTACCGCTGCTTTATATTCATCAAGATTAGCCGAACCGTTTGTCTCAATAATCCTGAAATCCCTTATGCTAAGCGCTGTCTTTATATCAGCATTAGAACAGCCCGACACTTTTTTAAGAACGTGGTATGCACTAACGGGGAGTAAACCTTCAAGACAAGCCAATATGGATTTTAGGACTGAATTGAATCGAACTTTATAAGTCAGGAATATTTCGAATATCAGGCTGTCCTCTTCCCTGATGAATGCGGTGAGGTTATCACGGCTGTAGGCAACAGTGGTTATGGTAAAATTATCGTGCTTGTTGTAATCCCGCCTAAGATTGTTAAAAACAGTAAAGTCCTGATCTCTGCATCTGAGAGCGTGTTTTGTAGCAGGTATGCTCTTAAGTGCAGAGCTGCCATGCTCTAATCTTGAGGCAGGGCCAATAGTGAATTTAAAATTCTTATACTTAATATTTTCCCTGAATGCCTGGTTCCAAAAATTTACATCGTTATTGTTTTCTACAAAAACGAGCACCTCCTCCTTCTTGACCAGGTCAGACAGGCTGTCTAAATAATCTTCAAAAGCAACCATAAATATCAGCTTTTGCCCAGGAGTTCATCCATTGTGGAAACAGCATCGGCATAACCGTTTATAATTATACCGGGGGAATGTGTAGCTATTATTAACTGCAAATTCGGATTCAGCTCACGAAGATCTGTAATCAGGTTCTTTTGCCAGTGGAAGTGTAAGGAGGTTTCAGGTTCATCAAGCAGGAGTATGCTTTGCTTATCTCGCTGAAACAGTACAGTCAGGTAACAGATAAGCAATTGTTTTTCACCACCCGACAAATCGCTTGTCGAAATTTTGATGTTTCTGTCCTTAATAAAAGACAGGCTGTTTTCATCCTTATCAATCGATTTGCCTGTCTCGCCGAACGCTGCATTTATTTTTTCTACAAATAAATCATAACTCTCTGCGAGCGTTCTTGATTTGTTCTTTTTGCCATTAGACCGAATTTGTTTTAAAACATCGAGCTGAAAGTCTAAGTACCCGAACTGTAAGGCTTCAATCTTAATGTTCAATACAGATCTGTTGAGATCTTCGGCCTTATTGGCTCCTGATTCAATAATTGTTTGTTCAAGAATATTAACATACTCCACATTAACTTCGTTTTTTAAAATATCAGAGCTAAAGTCTTTTGTCCATAAAGATTGCTTGTAAGTAACAAAGAAACCGGCAACCTTATCATAATGCTCATGATCTTTCAGTTTATTCAAAGCGTCTTTATAAAGTTCGTTTGTTGTGGCTTCCTTTTCAAAATATTCCTTTGTGCCAACCAAATCGTGCCTTTTAAAACGGGTTTCCTTTTTGTTGTCGTATTGTATTTCAACGTCCCCCACTCTTTCATGCAGGTTACCACCTAATTCATTTGTTGTCAATAACTCATAAACCGCCCGTAAAATAGTAGACTTGCCGCTTCCGTTCTCCCCGCTGAGCACATTCACATCCGGCCGCAGCTTCCAATCAAGCTTTTTATCGCCAAGGAAATTAGGGCTTTTAATCCTCTCAATATATTTCACTTCCATATCGCTGTAAAATTAATCGGCCCGCCTGAATAACCAAGCGGGCCGAAATATTTTGGGTAAGGTTAATCGCTTAAACCGTTTCCGCTGCCGCCCACTCGTTGCGGTAACAAACTTCCAGGTTATGAATCTCGATAAGGGGTTTCAAAAACTCTTCGAGATCGTACACGCAAAGCTGGCTTGCGGCATCGCAAAGGGCTTCGGCGGGGTTGGGGTGGGTTTCAATAAACACACCGTCTACGCCAGCGGCTACGCCTGCGCGGGCCAGGGTGGGCATAAATTCACGGTTTCCGCCGCGCGGGTCGGCGCTGGGAATGCCGTATTTGCGTATGCAGTGCGTGATATCGAACACTACCGGGAAACCGGTTTTACGCAGGTGGTAGAATGCGCGGGGGTCCACAATCAGGTCGTTGTAACCGAAGGTGTAGCCGCGTTCAGTAAGTATAACATTGGGGTTACCGGCCTCCACGCATTTGGCGGCGGGCTTATCCATATTTTCGGGCGCAAGGAACTGGCCGTGCTTGATGTTTACCACCTTGCCGGTTTTGGCGGCGGCCACGGTAAGCGTGGTCTGCATGCAGAGGTATGCAGGAATCTGCAATACATCAAGCACTTCGCCGGCGGGGGCGCATTGGGTGGGGTAATGAATATCGCTCAGCACGGGGAAACCGAACTGCTCTTTTATTTTTTGCAGCATTTTAAGGCCTTCTTCAAGACCCGGGCCGTCATAATACTTGGCGCTGCTCCTGTTATCTTTCTGGAACGAAGATTTATATATGGTTTTAATACCCAGGCGTTCCGATACGGTGGCCAGCTTTTCGGCGGTGCGCATCATAATGCTTTCTTCCTCTATTACGCAGGGGCCGCTGATAAGGAACAATTCGTCGCCGCCGCAGGGTATATCGCCTACCTGTACAATTCTTTTTTGCATGTTGTTTTTGCGCCGCGGCAGGTTGAAGCAGCGGCTAATGAATACAAAGTTAACAATTTCAGCCAACGCAAAGAAAAATGTAATGCCGAAGGCGCAGCTTATGCCGATGAACAGCTTTTAAAAGAGATGCGGGCATTATTAAGCACCTGCACAAATTGCCTGAAAAGGAACACTTTACCAATCGGCAGGGTAGCGGGATTTGGCTATGGCCAAATGCATTTTAACAAAGAGGCTTCTGCTGCAGCATGATTTTTCAACAAGGCTGTCGCCTTTTGGGCTCAGGGAATACTCATTTTCACTGTAAGTGCCTTCCCCTATACCATACCAAAAAATTTCATCCTTAAGATTTTTTCCATCGGTTATATAATAATACGCTGCTCGATTTAAGCGGCTGTGCGGATCAAAATCAGCCGATGTTAATCCTGTTGCAAGCTTTTTATTGGGTACCGACACCTCCAGTTCCCTGCCTTTGGCGAAGAACAGCTTGTAATAGGTATTATCAAAATAATGTACGTTGTAGTCGGCCGCAGATTCACGTTTTCCGGGGAAAACTTTTGTATTCCCGCTCCATTTTTCAACCAAATGATATACAGCCCCTGTATCCAGGTTCGGGGGAATAACCAGGCCGGGCATATCCTTCAAACGGTAAGCAGGTTTATCGGGCACCAATTGACCATACTCATTATTATGCCATGAACTGAGCATTGCACATGATGCTGTAAGAAGAAACAGGCTTGCGAACAGCAGGATTGGTATTATAAAATGCTTCATATTAGTATCTATAAAACAACGATTAAATTCTTTAATTACTGCCTTGTGGTCGTATAACAGGGATATTCTTATCAAACCTTTCTTAAGCCGTAAAATTGAAAAATGCAGACGTAAATAAATACTAAATAAATTATTTTATGTTGCGCAAACAAATGTAATGTTGAGGAGACTGTACCAAATATTTATTTATCTTTACGTTATGAACAAAAATACTGGAAGCATGGCGGTAGCAGACCGAATTATTAATATTATTGATATGTACAAATTACCCGTGTGCGTTTTTGACCAATTGTTCAGTTTAAAACGTGAGATTCGTCTTGGAAACTTTGCGAACTTTGAATCAGTAAACATGATTGATTATCAAAATTTTGTTTTAGATGGTATTGAACAAATATTAAACGACATTAATGTTATTATAAAAATCAATTACGACACATGTTCTAGTTTTGACTTGGAAAAATACAAGCAAAATATAAGTTACAAAAAGATAAAAACATTAATTTTAAACCTAAATACTGCTTCATGTGCTCTGAACCTAGCGAGTGATGAAAAGTGGGGCATGTGGAAGCAATGGGAGCGTGATGGAAAATTTTGTGAATTAGCAACAACAAACAACAATTTAGTTTTTTGTACCTTCGACAAGTTTTTAGAAAAATTTCGTGTTATGTATTATAAATAGTACGGCAACCAACTGCCCCGTAAACGCCTCCCCCGGGTTATCGTACCAAATTCTTCTGAACCCGTGCTCACCCAAATTACCCTGTGCAAAATCAGGCCAAAGCCGGGCGATTGAAAAATGCAGGTGCGGCGGCTTGCCTTTGGCATTCCCGGTATCGCCCAGCTCCCCGATTTTTTGACCTTTTACCACTACTTTGCCCCAATGCGTATCAATGGCAGAAAGGTGGGCATAATAATGAATGCGTTAATGACTTGTAAGCAGGGCAATTACTTTTCCGCCCTTGCTGAGCTCGCCGGAGAATATGACGAGTCCGCCGGAGCTTGCTTTTATATGGGTGCCAATGGGGTGAAAAATATCTATACCCTTATGCCGCACGCTGGTACCCCAGCCGGCGAACCAAAAGGTATCTTTATTCCAATCGGCTTTGGTGGCGCCCTGTACGGGGATTATGGGTTTATAGGGCATTAAAATATTGGCTGTAAAGCCTATAACAACTACTGCCGTTATAATTCTCAGAAGATACCTGAGCCAAATGTTTTTCCTTAAACCCGGCATGTGCAATTGTTATGTATAAAACCTATAATGCGGAGGCTAATAACCTTGGCTAAAAGGCAGCAAACCGATTATGCAAAGGCAATTATAAATATTAAAACATTAAATACGCCCTTTTATCTTTACTTTGCTTTACCACCCGGCCCTTTCATTTTGAAACACCTTTTCGCCCTTCTTATTTTTCTGCTCCCGGTAATTGCCACGGCCCAAAGCCGCGATACAATTACCATCATGACCTACAATACCCTCAATTACGGACGCCCTGCCACCAATTCATGCCCTGCATTAATTACGGGCAACAAGCACCGTTGGCTCAAAACCATTATTGATTATACTAAGCCTGATATACTTGGCCTTGTAAAAATGGCATCCGACCCGCCAAAATTCGGCCGCGACACTGTTTTACAAAAAGTGCTCAATGCCGATTGCCCCGGCTGCTATGGTGCATCGCCCTATATTAACATTACCGGCTACAACCGTACCGCCACCCTCTATTATCGAACCGATAAGTTCGGCTACCTTGGTATTCAATCTGTTTATACCGCCGATGACCAGATTGAGGACGTGAACATGCACAGGCTCTATTACAAAGACCCTTTGCTTGCGCAAACCCGAGATACCGTTTACCTGAACATCATATTACACCGCCTTCAATCAAATTCGGGCGGCGGTGAGCGGGACCGCAATACAGAAGCCGCAGGCATCAGCTCTTGGATTAGCGGCCGCATGAACCCCCTGAAAAACCACATCATCATGGGCGATTTTAACAGCACAGGAGCCAACGAAAAGTGCATAAGCCTCTTTACAAGTCCTGCAAATGCAGCCCTGCGCTTCAACGACCCGGCTAATGCCTTAGGCCAATGGGCAGCTAATCCGCAGGCCTATGCGTCCCTGCTTACCCAAAGCACCCGCACATCAGACCCCGGAGACTGCGGTTCTGAAGGGGGTATGGGCGACAGGCTTGACCATATTCTCCTCAGCGACACACTCATGTACGGGCGCAATAACCGCATTAATTACGTACCCAATTCTTTCAAAGTTATTGGTAACGATGGTCGGCATACTTTAATGGCCCTCACAGATCCGCCTTCAAATAACAGCGCCCCGGCTAATGTAATATCGGCATTATATAATATGAGCAATCATTTGCCTGTGGTACTTAAAATGAGTGTTCGGGGCTCGGTGCTCAGCGGTACAAAAGCACAGTTAAGTGGCGCCGGCTACAATATGCAAAGCCAAGGCTACGGACAGCTGAAATTCAGCCTGCCGGCCAGTGAAAACCCGGAAAGTTATAACCTGAAAATCTGCGGTACCGATGGCCGAATTGTATTATCGGGCCCTTTGCACCAATCTTCTTCCGGGGCTGAGTTTAATATGGAAGGCCTTCAAAGCGGCATTTATTTTTGTGTGTTAAGCGTAGGCGGGCAGATGAAATCTGTGTTTAAAACAATAAGGTTGTATTAGCCGGTACCCATGCATTAGGTAACCAACTTCGCTCAATCACGGCAATTTTTTTATTAACTCTGTGGTACCCTGGCGCCATTCAGCAGCCCCCGGCTGTTTTGCCGAAAATACTTTCCGCGAGGTTTTCCTTTTATGCGGGCTGTTTGTATTCAATAATAACAGCAGCGCCTACGTTTCATTTATGTACATGATTGTCAGGAATGTAATACTAAGGCAATGAGCATACAGTATAAAAGTTCCGGTACCGTTTTATAAGGTGCTACCCCCGGAACCAACCCGTTTTACGCATTTGCGCATTATTTCCTATTTTGCATCACCTACCCGAAAAGACCGGCTGCACCAATCCGGCGAAAAACTGCATTACAATTCAATTACTCCTGCTGCCCGTTTTTAAATGCTTAGCGCCTGCGTGCCGAAAGCATGATTATTCCGGGTGGCTTTCACCAAATACCGGTTACGATTTACACCATTATGAAATCACTTTACAGAGTACTGTCGGCGGTGTTGGCAGCCATCCTGCTTACAACCACATCGCTTTTTGCGCAGGTTACCTGGTCACCAAGTTTCCCGACGGCCGATGACAGCATAACCATAGTTTTCCACGCCGATCGCGGTAATGCCGATCTTAAAGACAGCACAAGGGTTTACATACATACCGGTATAGTTACAGGCGGCCCGACTGCCACCGGCTGGACCGTTACACAAGGCGTTTGGGGCACCAATGATTTGCCCCGTAAAATGACTTACCTGGGTAATAACCTGTTTAAGATCAGGTTCCATATACGCAGCTTTTACCAAAATATTCCGCAGGCCACCCGAGTTTACCGGCTTGGAATGGTTTTCCGTAACCTGAGCGGCAGCTCCGTTGGCCGCACCGATGCCGGAGGCGATATTTTTATTCCTATATACGCAAACAGCTTTGCGGCCCGTTTTACCTTCCCGCTTGAAAATCCAATTCTTGCAGATTCCGGATCTAATATCTCTTTCTCGGGTCTTTCATCGCAGTTTACCACGCTAAAAATTTATAAGGATAACACCCTTATGCAAACCGTGAACAGCGATACCACCATAGACTGGACCCTTACCAATGCCCAGCCCGGTACAGGCTATATAAAGCTTGTTGCCTCTAACGGTACGCTTATGGCCCGCGACAGCATTGCATACAGCATTCGCCAGGGCGTTGTGGTGCAGGATGTACCTGCAGGCCTGCACAGCGGTATTAATTACGTGGGAGATTCATCAGTAATTTTGGTGTTGCACGCCCCGCTTAAAACTTCTTCTTTCGTAATTGGTGAATTCTCTAACTGGCAGCCCGATAACCGTTTCTATATGAAACGCAGTACAGACGGCCGCAAGTTCTGGACCCGTATAGACCACCTGATTCCCGGCAAAGAATACCCTTACCAATACCTGGTAGACGGCATTATGAAAGTTGCCGATGCTTATTCCGACAAAATTCTTGACCCGGGTAACGATGCAAGCATTCCTGCCATTACCTACCCGGCTAACCAAAGGGTGTACCCAACAGGCAAGACAACGGGCATTGTAAGCGTTTTCCAAACCGGGCAAACGCCTTATGTATGGCAAAGCAGCAATTACCAACGCCCTGCCAAAACCGACCTGATTATACAGGAAACCCTGGTGCGTGATTATTTTGCGCGCGCCAATTACCAAAGCCTGAAAGATACCCTTGCTTACCTGAAAAAGCTGGGTATTAACTGCGTACAGCTGATGCCGGTAATGGAGTTCGAAGGCAATAATTCATGGGGCTATAACCCAAGCTTCCATGCCGCCCTTGATAAGGCTTACGGAACCCGTGATGCATTAAAGGCCTTTATTGATGCCGCCCACAGCATGAACATTGCCGTGGTGCTCGATATTGTTGAGAATCATGCCATGGGAGGTTCGCCGCTGGCCCAAATGTATTGGGATGCCGCCAACAGCCGCCCGGCAGCCAACTCGCCTTTCTTCAATGCCATACCGAAACACCCTTTTAATGTCGGCAATGATTTTAACCACGCCAGCCCTGATACACGCGAGTATTTTGACTATGTAAACCAGTACTGGATTCGTGAATTCCATATAGACGGGTATCGCTTCGACCTCAGCAAGGGCTTTACCCAAACCAATTCCGGCGACGACGTAGGCCTATGGGGCAATTTCGACCAAAGCCGTATTGATATTCTGAAGCACATAAAAGCCAATATTGCTGCTGTGGATCCGGGCGCTTTTGTAATTCTTGAGCACTTTGCAGCCCAATCTGAAGAGCAGGTGCTAAGCGCCAATAACATGCTGCTTTGGGGCAATATGAACAATGCTTTCGGCCAGTGCTCTATGGGTTATCTCACCGATTCAGATATAAGCTACACCAGCTACAAAAACCATGGCTTTACCGCCCCAAACCTTGTAGCCTTTATGGAAAGCCACGACGAAGAACGCATGATGTTCCGCAACCTGGCTTACGGCAACCAGAATGCCGCGCTTAACTACCGCATTAAAGATACCTTAACCGGCTACGAGCGTGTTAAAATGTGTGCCGCGCTTTTTATGCTGAGCCCCGGCCCTAAAATGGTTTACGAGTTCGAGGAGCTGGGCATGGAATACAGCATTAACCGTTGCACCAACGGCACCATCAGCAACGATTGTCGCACTGTAACCAAGCCTAACCGCTGGGCAGCGCTGCGCAACCCGGCAAGGGCGGCCCTGGCCAATACTTTTGCGGCCCTAAACAGGCTCAAGCTTATAGAGCCTGCCTTACAGGGCACCAGCTTCTCTTATGCAGGCGGCCTTGCGCAGTGCCGACGCATGACGGCAGCATCGGTAACTTCGTCAATAAACGTGTTGGCAAACGTAAGCACAACTGCTGGCAGCATATCGCCCAACTTCAGCCGCACCGGAACCTGGTACGATTACTTCAGCGGCGACAGCATTACAGTTGCATCGGTATCTGCTAACATAAGCCTTGCACCCGGTGAATGGCATGTGTACACAACCACTAAATACCCAAGGCCTGATTTAACGGTACTTTCTAACGAGCCTGAGCTGTTAGCAAACAACAGCGCAAACCTTATTGCAATGCCCAACCCAAGCGCGGGCGAAATAAGCTTCAGCTTCAATATGCAGCGTGCCGGCACCGCCTCTATTGCCCTGCGCGATATGCTGGGCCGCGAAGCAGCGAGCCTGTATGCTAACTTAGGCGAAGGCCCGCAAACCATTACATGGAACGGCGTCGCCAAAGACGGCAGCAATATAGCCCCCGGTGTTTACCTTGCCGAACTGCTCAGCGGTAAAACAAGGCAAACAATCAGGGTGGTAATAAGACCTTAACCGGCTATTATTATTCAGTGCAATGAAAAACATCCCGGGGCGAAAATTCCGGGATGTTTTGGTTTTTTAGGGGAAGAGATTATCTGAATACTTAACCGGAGGTATATTTCCGGTTAATATGTTTTGTTTCCGAATTACAGCTACCTAATCAGGTAATATGTATTGATTAATTTGTTTTTAAGTTTTATATTATATTATAATATATCGTTTTTCCCTGCAATTACACTACCCCCGCTTATCATAGTCTTTCTACGCACTTACAAACCAAGATATTAACCGCACATAAAACCGGTGATGTATTATTAAATCTTCTTTAATCAAAGCATTGCAATACAAACGGATTACCTTATTGTACAAGATATATAAAGTACTAACGGGGTGCTGCCCCGTTAGTAAAAACCAAAACCGCGCTCGAAATAAAATTCGGACGCGGTTTTTTGGTTTATGAACTTCTAAACAAATGCCCGCTCAGCAGGGTATGGCCCAGCCTGCTCCCTTCCGGCATGTATTGCACAGGTTCGGTAACTACTGGGGAGTTAGTAAGGGTAAAATTTTGAAGGAATAATTCCTACTTGCCCCGCCTTAAAAACTGGGGCAATTTGCGTAGGGGTTTCAGCCAACCGGTATAGAAAGGCAGCCTGAGGCCATTCTTTTGCCATGCCCGCCTGTCTTCGCGGTTGGCATGCAGGCGGTTGCTTATTTGCTTATTGCTTTTTCCGCCGGCGCGCATTTTTACCAGCACCTCGGGCACATAGCCTGCCGATGCATTGTGCTTATGCAGCATGCGCAGCATGAGCTCATAATCTGCCGCGCTGGTAAACTCTGTATCGAAATAGCCGTGCTTTTCGTAGAGATGCTTTTTTACAAAAAATGTAGGGTGCGGCGGCATCCACCCGAGTTTGAAAGAGCCCGGCCTGTAAATACCTGATCTCCAATAGCGCAGGGTGCGGTCTGTATCCTGCGGATGCACGTATTTAAGATCGCCGTAAACAGTATCTGCATTGGTGCTTTTAAAAACTTCGAGCACCTTGGCGAGCACATGCGGGCCGGTGTAAAAATCGACGGAGTTGAGAATGCCTATGATATCGCCGGTGGCGGCTTGCAGGCCCTTGTTCATGGCATGGTAAATGCCTTTGTCTTTACCGGTAATTGTGCGTGTAATGCGGCTGCCGTAGCTTTTTATTATTTCGGGGGTATTGTCGGTGCTGCCGCCGTCAACAATAATGTATTCCAGCTCTGCACCCTCCAGTTTTTGCGACAGTACCGATTCAATGGCATCGGCTATGCAGTCGGCATTGTTCAGCACTACGGTAATTATGGAAACCTTCATCCGGGGAATTATGCCTGTTGCATGCTGCCGGAATAAACCGGGAACCGCATTAAATTATTGAATATTACGTACTCTTTTTTCTGTGGCCGGGTTGCCCTGGTAAATGGTATAGGGCTTTAAATTGCCCGTAGCCACCGAGCCCGCCGCCAGCACCGAATGGCTTCCGCAGGTAACACCGGGGCAGACTATTGCTTTTGCGCCTATCCATGCCCCGTTTTCAAGGGTTATGGGTTCGGCTATAAGGTCGAACGCCGGGTTTTTGTAATTGTGGCTTCCGGTGAGCAGCATAGCGCCTTGCGAGAGGCAGCAGTCAGACCCTATTACGGTTTTAACCAGGTTATCTATCCAAACCTGCTCGCCTATCCAGGCATCGTCGCCAATTTCGAGCAGCCAGGGGTACTTTACATTTACCGATGGCTTTATAACCACTCCCTTACCTATTACTGCCCCGAAAAGCCGCAGCAACATTATTCTGAGTCCGCTGAAAGGTATTACAGGGTTCATCATAACGGCAGCATTCAGCAAAAACCACAGTAATCTTTTAAGCCCCGAAGCGCCCGGGCTGTACCATGAATTATTGAATTGGCTGAGTTGGGTGGTTTTCAAAAGGGTAATGCTGGAATAGGCTCTGTATCAGCATTTTTAGCAGACCAATTAAAGTGCAAAACGCAAACAGAACCGCAATTTAGCCTTATTTCCGCTTTAAACATGAAATGAATCAGGGTATTGCGGTATTTAGGCAGCTCCGGGCAGGGCGTTAAGCTATGCTGATTGTTTGCCGGGCAGCATTTTAAGCAGGAAAAGAGGCAGCAATAAAAACACATACAGCTCAAACTGCTGCGGGAAATACCCCCTTGTAAGCAATTGGAACAGGCCCGGAACCAAGATGGCATACAGGGCCAATGTATCGGTTTGTTCATTAAGGATGCTGTTTTCCTGAATCATATCGGCCTTATGTACCGCTGAAATTTTTTCGGTCATGGGCACCGGCATACGTGCCAGGAAATAAGCCAGCAAGCCCATAAATACCACCACTCCCGGGTACCCGAAAGAGGTATAATATTCATCAATATTGCTGAGCGCCCCTATTCCGTTTCTTTGGTCGGGTGGCTTTGTGGCGGCAATTACCACTTCAAGACTTCGGGGCAGGGGCTTAAGCCCCTTCGGGAAGAAGGAGGCAGGTATGGCACGTGTTATTATGCCCCCGAACATGCCCTTTCCTAAATCGAAGGGCTCATTGTTTTCGTCGCGGTATTTAAGTACACAGAAGAATACCTGGCTGTTATTGGTCTCGGTGAGCAGGGTGCGTATGCTGAACCGGGTAATGTCTGGTGTGAGGTACTCCCAACGGCGTTTGGCTATGGCCCAACGGTTAATGGTCAGGTATTGCAGGCTTATAACAGCTAAAAATGTAAACGTAGTAATTTTCAATATGTTACGCCTTGAAAAGCCTAACTTCATAAACCAATTCAGGCTCCAGCCCATAAGCACTAAAATTAGCCGATAACGCAGCCCGCTGAAGAGGAAAAAGAAGCCCGTTATTAATGACCAAAACAGAATGCGGCTGCGAGGAATGCCATAGACAGCAGCCAGGATGAGCACAGAAACCAGGCAGGTGTTTGAAGCCTCAAGCCAACCTGAAAAATTATGGGAGCGGAAGATGATGCCTTGCACATTCCGGGTTTTAAAGTTGAAAACAGCAGCCAAATCGGCCCCGCCCAGCTGAATGTTTAAAAGCATGATAAACAGGAACAGCCAAAAAAGTAATTGCAATCGCCGGTGAATGGCTTTTGTGCGCACAAGCTTTCGCAACAGTTGCGGCAGCATGAACAGGGGCAGGTTGCGGGCAGTGTAAAAATATATTCCTGTAAATGCCGCAAGCCCGAGGCAGTAAATGCTTAACCCTTTTTCGGTGTAAGCGGCGTAGCTGATGCCGTTCAGGGTTTGGGTATGCAGCAGGTAATTGCAGGCAGGTGTAAAAAACAGCAGGAAAAAGTAAATGAGCATGCAGAAGCCAAATGCCGCATGCCTTTGCAGCCCGCCGAAGCGGTAAACAGCCCATGCCGCCGATACAAAAATAAAGGCTTCCGCAAATAAGTATAAAGGCGTCATAGCCGTGGCAAGTTACATTAAACGGGCTTGTGTTTATATTGGTAATTCCGCAGTACCGTCCGTTTTGTGCTGACCGAGCTTTTTGTTTCCATAATCAGGCAGGTGAGCTTTCAATAAAATGAATTCTTAACATTTGTTCGTGCGGAGATTATGGTATCATTTACTTAATTTGGTTCCCGGTTGGCTTATTTTTAAAGCCTTCAAAACCTGTAATGATATCACGAATAAGGAAGTGCTTAGGCTTAAAGTATTTAAGGCCTTTTTTTGCTGCATTGCCCCTTGCTTTTTTAGCTTTCGCCTGCAACCAAAGCAACAACATTGACCCGCAATGGGAGGCAGATTTCGATAAGTGCAGGCAGGGTGCCGCCCACCTCCGTGATTCCGGCCTGAGCGATTCAGCAAACCATATTATTGATGCGTTCTTTGCCAATACCAAAGACCCAAGCCCGGCCCAACTGTATAAAAAGTACAACTTCAAGTTCAACACCAAGCTGCATTTCAACGGCGCCCCTGATGCCGCCCTCGCCTATGCAGACAGCATGCGACAGGCCGCCGAAGCTGAACCCCAAGTAAAAGGCCATGCCGACGACCTGCTTATGGCTTACCTGCAAACCGGCGATGCCCTCACGAAATTGGGGCGCAATAAGCAGGCATACAAGTTCTTTGTAAAAGGAAAGCTGCTTGCCGCCCGTCGCGGAGATTATCATTTGAACGAAGAGTATTTTCAGCGCCTGGGTCGAGCTAACTACGACCAGTATGGCTTTAAATACGCCAACAGGTATTTCAGGCTTGAATACAAGGCCCTTGAAGAAGATTTAAGCCACAGGCAGCCCTTCGATTTGTTTTGCCGCAAGCAGGAGGCGCTCAACAACATTGCCATTACCTATTTCTGTGCCCATGAAAACGACAGCGCCCTTAACGCCTATCGGCCGGCGTTGGATTACATTATAAAAAACGCCCCCCGTTTCCCCGATAATGCTGATTTTATAAGCCTTGCGCTGGCCAATACCTACGGCAATATGGCCGAGGTGTATTTTGAGCAGGACAGTATGCCCCAGGCAGAGGCAGCCATCCGCAAATCGCTGAGGAATGTGGATATGTTCAGGCCCAAATCTGTGGAAGACTTTTTTACGGTGATGGTATTGGCTAATTTTTACATAAAAGCGGGCCGTCCCCGCACTACAGATTCTTTGCTGAATGCAACAAAGAAAATGGCCTACAGCATGTCTTATGCCGATGGTAAGCTGCGTTGGATGCATATTAAGCGCTACCTGCTGCATGCCAACCACGATACTATTGGCGCTTACCGCCTCGTGCTTGCCCTTGATACCCAAACACGTAAGCGAAACAAAGAAGTTGGCCTGCGCACAGCCCGGGATGTTAATAATGAAATTGAAAGCATAGAAAAAGAGCTGGAGCTTGAAATGTTGAAAGAGGAAACCGGCCGTATGAATATGCTTTTGGGCATTACGGCATCGGCAACGCTGGCTACCCTAATTATTACTTGGCTTATTGTGCGCAACCTGCGCCAAAGCCGAAGAAGCGAAAAGCGCCTTGCCGCCCTGAATGCTGAAATTCAGACCCATAACAGCAATTTGCAGGTGGCTCTTGAAGAGCTTCGGCAAAGCCAGGCAGAATATGCCAGGCTGATGAAAGTGGTTGCGCACGACCTCAGGAATCCCATTGGAGGCATACGCAGCGCAGTAGATTTAATGCAGATGGAAAGCGCTGAACGCTCTGCAGAAGATGCCGAAATGCTCGATATTATTAAAGAATCGGCCGACAACTCATTAACCATGATTGCCGATTTACTTACGCCGGCTGCTAAACCCGAAATGCTGTTTAAGGAGCTCGCCCTCGATACCGTAATTAACAATTGCAGCGATGTAATGCGCTTTAAAGCCGCCGAGAAAAACCAAACCCTTGAATCGGCATTACAAAACATAAACATTACCGGCGACAGGGAGAAGCTTTGGCGGGTTTTTACCAACTTGGTTGGTAATGCCATTAAATTCAGCCCCGACGGTGGTAAAATTCATATCGGCATGTCGGTATCAGGCCAAAATGTAACAGTATCGGTAACCGATAACGGTATCGGCATACCGCCTGATATACAGGCCCATATTTTTGAAGACGGTAAAAAAGCAGGCCGAACAGGCACATCGGGCGAGGAAAGCCACGGGCTTGGCCTATCTATCTGCAAAGAGATAGTTACGGCCCATAAAGGCAAAATTTGGGTGCAAAGCAAGGTAGGGCAGGGTACTACGTTTTTTGTGGAACTGCCGCTGAGAACGGTTTAGGGTAGTGGGGTTTTAAATTTCATTTCCACCTATATGCAAAGGGGTGGCAAAACCATAAGCTAATTACGTTTAATATGGTTTCAATAGTAAATCAAGGCGCGTATTTGGTTGCGAGCTTCGCTCGTTAGTTTCGCGCTCTCACGCTCACTAACCTCACCGACGGCGGGCTCGCCCTTTGCATTGAAATTACAAATCTTCGGCCCGGGCTACGCCCATAACCTTCTCGCTCTCTCGCTCGGTTACTATCGAAGGCTATTGCTTCGCAATGCCGAACATTTGAAATAAATTCAACGCAAAGGGCAGGATTTTGTGCACTTCCGGGTTGAAAGAACGCCCCGGGTTGGTAAGTTATGGGCGAACCTTGATCGGTTCGCAGGAGTCTATTTGGAGGCAATTAAATTCTTAACCCAAATTCACGCTTACATTATTTATTCAACCCTAAATAAAATTCAAACAGAATTTATACCACCGATTATTTCCAACCCTTAACCACTTCATTCCCATAGCTTTGGTTATGCGTTTCCGGGTCATAAACGGGTCCGAGCCATACTTTTTCAAATTTAAGCCCGGGTAACAGCAGCCTTTTCATTTCTGTGAGGCTTGGTGCCGCTTCGCTTCTGGCGTAATCTGCCCGTGTTATTTTCAGGAAGCCTGTATGTGCATCTATGCCGCCGTGACTCAGCCAGAAACCCTTGTTGAGTGCCTCGGGCTTACCCAATGCGGGCAGTTTGGCTATATCTGCGGGGGCAGGGTAGGCAATTATTTCACCGCTGTCTGATAGCTGCACAGGAACCAAATCTGCCACCGCGATATTGGTTTTAAAGATTACAACCTTTGGCCGTTGCATCGTTTTTCCGCCCATTGCCAGCTGTTTTTGGGGCCGGGCAGGCAGAACCGGTTTTGCAGGATTCGCAGATTTAGGCTCGGAAACCGCATTGGGGTTTTTACTGCTCCCTGCCGCATCGGCAGGCTTAACTTCAGCCGATGAATCATCCGTGCTGACCACTTTACCCGCCTTCGGGCTGCAGGCAACAGCCATTACCGAAAAGCACAGGAACAGGTAACTTGTATATTTCATATTTCCTTATTCAATGACCAATGTCCTGCTGCTGATGCTTTTGCCTGTATTTATGTTTACAAGGTAAATACCGGGTGCAAAGCCTTCCAAATCAATGGTTTGCATAGGTTTTTCTATGCTGAACCGTTTCACAATTGCGCCTGTCGATGAAATCAGCAGGGCACTTGCCTTTCCTTTAAAATCATCTGCGGGTATGCTTATCGAAACCTGGTTTCGGGCAGGGTTAGGGTACATTAGCCATGTGGCTTCCGTATTGTTTTTTGTAAATACGCCGGAGCCGGGTGTGCGCACAAACTTCACATCTAAAACATAAGTGCCTGTTTTCCCGCTGAAATACGGGGCTACTTTAAATAACAGGTTGGTGCCGCCGGGCAATACCAAAGATGCCGGCATTACATCATCGAAAGCATCTGAGAATGTGGCCCCGCCATCGGTGCTATACGCGAAAAGGGCGTCAAGGGTATATGTGTTACCGTCGTCAGAGAGGTATGAATCCTGCAGGCGGGGGTCTATGGTGTAGTTAAAGCCTTCGGGCAGGGTCATTCCGTAAAAGTCGTTATCGTTACCCAGGTGGGCGTTAGAGCCGGTGGTAATGCATCTGGCCAGGTTGTTTACCCATGTGCGGTTAATATTGGTGGCTGTTGCGGGGCTGTTGTTAGGCTCATAAATATCCGGCCTGGGGCTCGGCTCCGATACTATTATCTGAACCGGGTTTACAAAAGATCCGGGTGCTACAGGTGTCCAGTCGCCGCCCGTAGGCCGAAAGTTCAGCAGCAGGTTATAAGTGCCTGAAGGCAGGTCTATGTCTGATGTTGAATAGGTTAATGCCGGGTTATAGAAGCAATTGGCGCAAAGGTCTAAATTATCATAAGACTGTATGGTTTTTACCCAGGTGCCATCGGTTTCATAAACATCAAGGTCAAGGGTCCCGGTAAAGGGGCCGGCGGCCCTGTTCCAAACACTTACCGATGCGCTCAGGGCTGCATTGTTTGTATATGATGTGCCGGTAGTTAGCGTTAAGGCAGTGTAAAGCTGTAAAGTGGCCGCAGATACCACGGTAATTTCAGCTGCGTTTTGCAGGCTGTTGGCATCGCGCACGGCCTGCCATTCGGTATCAGCATCGGGCTTGAAATAGGCGTAAAGCTGGTATGTACCGGGGCGCATATCGGCAATGCCCGTGGTGGTAAATACCTGGGAATTAATAAAATGATTGCCTGCGCTTAGGTTCAGGCCTGTTTTAACCTGTACAAAATCCACAAAGCTTGCATCTGAAAACACGGCAACACCCAATGAACCGCTAAAGTTTGCTGCAGATGTATTGGCAAAATTGGATGTAACACTGAAACCCGCACCCGGCGCAATGGTGGCCGATGAAGGTGTAAGCGCAGTGTATAACGCCAGCACCGGGGCGCTTACAGCAGCAGCCCTGTTGGGCTCAACGCCTATAAGCATTTGCTGGCCGCTGTTAAAGCCGCCATCTCCGCCGCCTGCGCCAAGGGCTGCCGGGTTCAGGGCATTCAGGGTAAAATAGCCATCGGAGTTGCCGCTCCAACCCCAGTTGAAGTGGAAAAAGTCGTTGTTATCGTAGCCGTCGCAAACAAAGGCATGGCCGCCGCCTGAACCGAAACCGGTATATAATACGGGCCTGGCTGCATTCAGCTCGGTTTTAATGAGCGCTGTCCAATTGGCGGTTGTATAGTCTTCCCTTTGTATGCCCGATGCCGTGGTTTTATAGCCAAAATTGTTTTTCAGCGCATATTCGCTGCATTGGGGCACGGCTGTGGCAGAAGAAATTACATAAGCCGCCGAGCCGCCGTCGGTACCGGTGCCGTATGTCATTTTAACCGCAACGCCGCAGTGGTACATGAGCGTGGCCACTGCGCTGTTCGCGCTTCTCACTGAATTGGGCATGGCTGCCCAATTATAGGTTGTTACACCGAAGTTAGCGCTTTGGGTACCGTATTTCGGGTCGTTATAAGTGTAGCTGCCGGTACCTGTTTCGGGGTAGTTCCAATATTTAAGCACCTGGGCAAGGGCGGTAGCCACGCAGCCGGTTACGGTACGCTCATTTTCGCGGCTGTCGAAGGGGCAAAGGGCATTATAATAAGGTTCCTGGTCCCATGTGGTGCGCAGCAGAGCCCCCACTGCCTGTGCAGATTGGGTAGATTTAGGTCCGCCGTTTTCCAGGCTTTCCCAGGCGGCGTTTATTTCCGGTGTGGCTTCAATGTTATTGGCAACTATATATGAAAGCTCTTTTTTATAAGTTTCAAGGTACTTGGCAACCTGTATGGGTTGATTTACGGTTTTGAACGGTGTATTCAGCGAATACCCGATTACAGGCATGGCATTGTCATCTGCCGAAAGCAAAACAAAAGATGTTTCGGAACTGAAAATGTAGTAAAGTGCCTTGCGCTTATAGCTCACCGAATCTGTTAAGCTGAACGCCGGGTTGCTTATGCCTTTGTTAACAAGGTATTTCGCTGCAAGGCTTTGCGCTTTTTGCAGGGGTACCGGTTTGGCAAAAGCAGGCAGCATTAAGCCTATAAAAGCAAATAAAAGTAAGTGTTTTTTCATGTGGTTAAGAATCACTCTTTTTGAACAGTATGTCAAATGAAGGCATTAATATTCGAATCAGGAAATTACGTTTGGCTGCGGCTTTGCTGCCTGTTTGTTAATTAAACCTTAATTAAGCATCTGACATTAAATGCTTAGGAAAGTTAAATGTTGATATAATAATATTTTTCGGGAGCCGGTTTGCCAATTCCGGGTAGTCTGCGAAATGGGCAACAGGGGTACTTTTTAATTTATTGAACGCATCATTTAAAATGAGAATACCAATTACCGCGAGATTCCCTGTCAACAGTTTCCTGCGATTCAAACCCGATGAAGACGTGCGCAACAACCTCAGCAGGGTAATTGTTTATAACAAGCGTTTCCATGAGCTTATCTGCCAATTCCCTGTTTGATTCAAGGCTCAGTTTTTCATTTCAGTTTCCACACAAACCTATATTGCTAAATGTTTCGGGTCAATATAATAAGCGCCATAATTGATTACCGAAAACTTCGGAACTCCTGATAATTTAATTGTGTTATTCACATCTTCCATAATGCCCTTTATTTTCTCTTTCATAGTTTTATTCATTTTAGGCAGCAGTTAAAGTTCTGTTATTTAAGTATGTATGAAATTTAATTCCAATTAATTCCGGTTTATAATTAAGCGTTTATTCTCCTGTTAATTCATAATTAAAAAACATGCTGATTGCAATAATTACCGGTTAATTCCCTTTGAAGCTCCAATATATATATAACCAAAAGGCCGTATCCTTACAGAAACGGCCTTTTGCAATTACAGGTTTTGCACTAATACAACTCAGCCGTTGGTATTTGCATGCTGCGGATGCGCGCCCTGGTTAAGGGCTGCAACACCGGGTAATTCTTTTCCTTCCATGTATTCAAGCAGGGCGCCGCCGCCGGTGCTTACATAGCTCACTTTATCTCCCAGGCCGGCCTGGTTAATGGCTGCTGCAGAATCGCCGCCGCCTATTAGGGAAAATGCACCGTTTTCGGTGGCTTTAACTACAGCCTGTGCAATGGCATTGGTGCCATGCGCAAAATTCGGCATTTCGAAAACGCCCATTGGGCCGTTCCAAAGCAGGGTTTTGCTTTCGGCAATTACCTTGCTGAATGCCTCAATTGATTTAGGACCAATATCGAGGCCCATGTAATCAGAAGGTATGGCCATGCCGCTTACGGCCTGTGTTTTGGCATTGTTGCTGAATGCATCTGCCGCCAGGTTATCGGTG
>JAZKBN010000045.1:41408-46577 GCA_040388605.1 Bacteroidota bacterium
GGAGCAGGTTAACGCCTTTGGCTTTGGCTTTGGCAAGCAGCTCTAGGGCAAGAGGGTGCTTATCGGCTTCGAGTAAAGAAGTGCCGATTTCGCCGCCCTGGGCTTTAAAGAAAGTATAGGCCATGCCGCCTCCTATAATCAGGTTATCTACCTTATCGAGCAGCCTTTCAATGATTTGTATTTTGTCGCTGATTTTAGCGCCGCCCATAATGGCGGTGAAAGGGCGAACAGGGGTGTCAAGCACCTTGGCAGCGTTATCAAGCTCGGCCTGCATAACGTAGCCGCAAACTTTTTCGCTGAAGAACTGGGCAATAATGGCTGTGCTGGCATGGGCGCGGTGCGCGGTGCCGAAGGCATCGTTCACATATACGTCACCCAAATCGCTGAGCTTGCGGGCGAAATCAACATCTCCTTTTTCTTCTTCCTTGTAAAAGCGCAGGTTTTCAAGCAGCAGTATTTCACCGGCCTTTAATGCCTTGGCCTGGAACACGGCCGATTCGCCTATACAGTCGTCGGCAAACTTAACTTCGCGGTTAAAGGTTGTGCTCAGGTGTTTTACGAGGTGCCTGAGGCTGAATTTCTCCTCGTATCCGCCTTTGGGCCTGCCAAGGTGGCTCATCAGAATAACGGCTCCCCCGTCGTTGAGCACCTTAAGTACGGTGGGTATGGTTGCGCGAATGCGGTTATCGTCGGTAATGTTGTTTTCGGCATCAAGCGGCACGTTAAAATCTACGCGGATGAGGGCACGTTTACCGGCGAAATTGTATTGGTCAAGGGTTAGCATAATCAGGCTTTGGGTAAATACAGGGGCTGTAAATGGGGTAATCAGGCAAACAGGATGCAATATTAGTTTTCTTTGCCGTTTATACATCATTTCCGCTGAAGGCACAAAAATTCTTTGAACCCGGTGAACAGGCATTATCGGCTTTGCAGCCGAGTTTAAACGACTGAAAATTGCTTTTTAAACAGTGATTTGCTGTAATCGCATAATATTTTAATTTTTTTTCAAAGCCCTTAGCCGATTAAGTACAATTTTAAATTGAAAAGGTACTTCATATTAAGATGTGATTTTGCTGTAATACCCTTGTAAAACAGGTGATTACATCGCTTTAAGCTTGTTTTACGAAAGTAAAACAAGCCGAAATTCGATTTTTAGTTGTAGCATATTCGTGGAATCATTTTATATCTTTGGAGGCTCTATAATTCCTTTAGCTTCAATCTTACAGTAAATCCCCGTCTTATTAACCATGCATAAATTTACCCGAACGTTGCTGCTTTTCCTGCCGGTCTTTGTATTGGGCCTCTCAGGAGCCCTGGCAAAACCGTTAAACCCCGGTGGTCCGCGGCCTCAAAAAACTTTTTACGTTTCCAATTCAGGTACCGACGGCGTTGTTGCAACTCCTGATACCGACAGGGCAATGGTTTCTTCCACGCCTTGGAAAACTATTGCCTGGGCTTTGAAATACGCAAAGCGCGGCGATATTGTTAAAGTTGCCTACGGTACTTACGCTGAGCGACTTTCAGTAAACAGGGGAATTACCTTGCAGGGCATACCTGACGGCGGCGGGAATTACCCCGTGCTTACAGGCGGAACGGGCACATCCAACGGCTACCTTACCGCGCCTGATTCTGTAAAGAGCATTGTTTATGTATCTGACTCGAACGCAACCTTCCAATACCTGCAGTTCGAAATTAACCAGAGCACGGTAACCTGCGCAATTTTTGCAAGTCCGTCCGGCTCTTACCTTACCCAATACGATGCAGGCGGAACCGGGGCTACCGGCCACAACAAGAAGAACTGGAACCACCTGAGCCTGCTCGACTGTAAAATTCTGGGTACCAAGGCCAACAATAACGGCTGGTACAATTATGATTACTGGACCTGCGGCCTTTACCTGGTTGGCTATACCGGCAACCTTACCCGCACCGATGCGGATTTCTGCGAAGAGTTTATCATGAAACGCTCTTACGTAGGTCCTAAAAACCCGGCCAACTTTACTTACATTGGTAAAGGCGTTCGTGTTACCAACGGCAAAGGCCTTATAGGCGGCTCTGCTGCAGACGGCAACACTGTAAGAGCGTATTACGGTGTACAATGGGGCGGCGCACGCCAGGTGTTTGAAATTTCATACAACACCCTCAGCAGCTATAACGAGGTGAACTCAGGCGGAGACGGCTGGAATAAGTTCAATAACAACACCTGTACCGTTGAGAAGCCTTATGCAGTACGTTTCGCATTCGAAATTAAAGATATGGCATCGGGCGGAGCTAATGTAATGTTCGAAGCAAGGAATAACACCTTTACAGGCTATGGCCGCTTCGGTATTTTCGCAGGTAAATCAGGCAACTTCGTAATTGCCGATAACTTGCTTACCCCTGCCGATACAGCCACAGATGCAACCGGTATTTATGTGGATACAAAAGTACTTACAGGCAATATTGGTGCAGTAACAGGTTCCACAACCTTGCCTCCGATTGCTATTTACGGTAATACCATTAACGGCGGCGTAGCCGGCAACAAAGGTTCGGCTATTCTTTTCGGTAACGCGCAGGGCCAAAAATCGGCAGGTGTGGTTTTAGATGCTTTCAGCAAAATTACACTTGGCGGCCAGGGCGATTCGGCCAACGTAATTCAGGGCTATTTCAAAAACTACATTGCATTTAAATCTAAGACCGGCGGCCAAACCACTGATCCTTTCTGGTATGCATACCGTTTGCCCCAGGTAGGCGCAACCGGACCCCTGATTGCCACCAATTATGTGGGCGCGCAACTTAGCGGCGTGCAGGGCACACAAGCTTCAAGCACCTATACTTACCCGGCCTGGGCTTTTTACTCTACCGATGCAAGTACCATGCTGCCTTTCAGCAATGATATTAATGCATCAGGCAACAAATTCCCTGACGCTGACGGTCTGAATACCAAACTGCCTGCTGCCATGAGCACTACCGAGCTTTATGCGCTTGAAGATAAAATAGTTCACGGAACTGATTGGGATTCGCTTGGCCTTGTGACTGTTGTTCCCAATAACGTTTACGTAACCGGTAACAATTTCGTGGCCGGCAAAACTGTTCACAGCCTTAAATACGCAGGTAACAGCATCAGCGATGGCTATACCATTAATGTAGCCCCCGGTGTAAGCGGCAGCCGCCTTGATGTTAAGTTCAACTCAACCCTTACTTCTTCTTCGCCGCTTGCTGTTGACTCATTGCAGTTCACCGGAAGCAGCAAGAGCCTTACCCTGGGCCAAAGCCTCACTGTCGGCAAAAGGCTTCAGCTTACTTCAGGTAAACTGCTTACAAACGGCTTTGGCGTAACAGCCCCCGCAACCGCAACGGTAAGCGGCGGCAGCGCCAACAGCTATGTGGTTACATCGGCTGCGGGTACTTATACCGCGCAGGGCGTAACAGGCAGCCGCCTGCTGCCAATTGGCTCATCAACCGGCTATGCCCCTGTAACAGTTCAGGATGCATCGGGCGATGATTTTACCGCCTACGTTGAAGACAAAGGCTCTAAAACCGCATTCACTCCAAACATTCCTGCCGACGCACCAGCATGGGTGAACAAGCTTTGGCATGTGAGCGAAGGTACCCCCGGCGGCAGCAATGCCAAACTTACTTTCGGCTGGAACGCTTCTCAGACACCTGATGCCGAGCTGCTTTACTACCCGCTTATTGCCCGCAACAATGCCGGTACCTGGGAAACCAACAGCAGCACACTGGGTACATTCAACGCGGCAGCTACCGGTTTCACAGAGTTCGGCGAATTTGCTGTTTACTCTTTCAACCAGGAGCTTAACGTAAGCTCTTTCACCCCTTCATCTGCTGCAGCGGGTCAGACTGTAACTGTATCGGGTGTTGGCTTTACCGACGGTATTGTAAGCCTGAAAGTTGGCGGCACTGCCGTAAGCCCCGGCAACTACACCGTGCTTGACGACAGCACATTAACCTTTACGGTTCCTGTAACCGTTAACGGAAGCGTTTGCGTGGAAATGAGCTATGGAACAGCCTGTAAAACAGGTTTCGTATTCCTGCCTACCATTGCCATCACCGGCTTTAACCTGACCACTGCCTGCGGAGGCAGCTCTGCCAATATTTCTTTCAGCAGCGATGCTGTTGCCGGCGGCGGTAATATGTTCGGCGTTCAGCTGAGCGACAAAAACGGCAACTTTGCCGACAGCACAAGCAATGTTGTGGGAAGCGGCACAACCTCACCGGTTGCCATAGTATTCCCTGTAAGCCCTGCTTACGGAACAGGCTATAAGCTGCGTGTGCTTCAAAGCACTCCGTTTGCAGCGGGCACTGCAACAGGTTCATTTGAACTGAAACCGGCTTATACGCCAACTGCCACCGTATCGCAGGAAGGCTCTAACCCGCTTTGCTCAGGCGGTACCTTTGCCTTTACGGCCACAGTTAGCGGCGCACCAACCGGAACCACCTACCAGTGGAAAGTTGATAATGCAAACAGCGGCGCAGCTACTGCAAGCACATCTTTCACAACTTCTGGTCTTTCTAACGGAAGCACAGTTAGCCTTACCATTGTTCCGCCTGCATCTGCCTGCGTAAGCGGCAGCGCAAACAGCAACACCGTAACCATCAGCGGCGCAACAAGCACCCCATGCGGTACAGCCTGGACAGGCGCTGTTTCCGGCGACTGGACCAACGCATCTAACTGGACTGCCGGCGTACCTAACTCGGGCACAAACGCATTGCTTACCGATGACGGCTTCTCTCCGGTAATTCCTTCATCAGGTCAGACTGCAACACTTACTATTGACCCTTCTTCTTCATTCACCGGTTCCGGTACGCTGAACTTCTTCGGTGCGGGCCTTGTGAATAACGGCACTGTTACCGGCGGAACATTTGTATTCAATTCTGCAGCATCTGTAAGCGGCAAGTCACTAGAGCTTACTACATTAGAAGTTTACGGGGCATTAACCCTGAACGCTAAAGTCGGCGTAACCGATCATGTTGACCTGCACGGCATACCTGCACCTCCGCCACCACGCTTAGGCGCACCTGACGGTAACGAGAACAACAACGGAAACGGCAACAGCACTATGGCTGCAGGCAGCGGCTCAATAGCTTCTAACGGTAATCTTACCCTGCACAGCACTGCTTCGCACACCGCTTATGTTGTAAACAGCAGCGCCTCTTCAGTAATAACAGGCG
>JAZKBN010000046.1:0-1666 GCA_040388605.1 Bacteroidota bacterium
CTGATAACGCAGGCAGGCAATTGCTGAGCCGCCGTTTCAGCGTAGCCCGCTAATATTTAGCTTTGTTAAACAAATCAGACACTCGGGCGTCAAATGCCCGGGTGTCTTTTTTCATTGCCGTACTTCACAGTATTCCTGATCAGGTGCAAAATGCGGCAGTAAAAGGCACTGATTACTAAAAAAAAAACCTTCAATAACTCATCATGCGCAAGAGCATTATCATTGCTTTTTTCATGTTTGCTGCTGCATTTACTGTATCAGCCCAAACTGCCCGTACGCTCCCCCTTGCAGATCTGCGCGATTTGAAAGGAAAGACCATTCCGAGCAATACTATTGCAAGCACTACCGGCCCAACCATTATCAGCTTTTGGGCAACATGGTGCAAGCCCTGCATACAGGAGCTCAATAACATTAACGAAGTTTATGAAGAATGGCAAAAGGAAACCGGCGTAAAGGTTATTGCCATTTCAGTGGATGACAGTCGTAATGCCGCTAAAGTAGGCCCGCTTGTTACCGGGAAAGGCTGGACTTATGATACCTATATTGACCTGAACGGCGATTTTAAACGCCTTATGAATGTAAATAATGTGCCGCATACCTTCCTGCTGAATGCAAAAGGTGAAATTATTTGGCAGCATAACAGCTACAGCCCCGGCGATGAAGATGAGCTTTTTGAACTGGTAAAGAAAACAGCCGCTCTTTCAAAAGAGCAGGCAAAATGAAATCATTTATACCCTTTAAAATTTGAAGGGTTATGGGCTAATAGGCCCAATAATTAAAACGGCATACGGTATAACAAACATGTACATTTCTTTCGTCGGTTTTTTTAAAAAGTCAGCTGCTCTTACAGGCTGCTTTAATAAAATCCTTTTTTGTTGCTCAGTATTTTGGGCAGCAGGCAGCCAACTCATTTTCAGTCAGACAATCGGCGGGCAAAATACAGATTTGCCTGTTGCAGCGCCCGCCGAAACCGCTGCAATACCGGCAGCTCAAAGTGCAAACCCTGCACAAACGCCGGCCCCATCGCTACTCGATGAAATACATGGTGATTTTCAAACAGATGCTGCCCGCTATTACTATGATCCTAAAATAAATACCCCCCGTTACCCTGAGAAATTGGGCTGTAACAGCTACCTGAACCTGATTTATACCAAGGGCCCGTTTACCCTTGGCGGACGCTATGAGCTATACCAACCCGTTCTGCAGGGCTTCGATTCAAGGTACAAAGGTTCCGGCTTCCCGTACCGGTTTATCAATTATAAATCTGAGCTGATAGATATAACTGTTGGTAATATTTATGAGCAGTTTGGCAGCGGCATGATTTTCAGAACCTACCAGGAATGGGGCCTTGGGTTCGACAACAGTCTTGATGGTGTTCGGGTTCGTGCGCGCCTGCTACCGGGCCTTCGCGTGAAGGCACTAATTGGAAAGCAGCGCCTTTACTTTGATCATGCCCAAGGCATTGTACGCGGTGCCGATGCCGAGCTGAACCTGAACGAGGCCGTTCAAAACTTAAAGGAAAGCGACACCCATATTATCCTGGGTACAGGTGTTGTGAGCAAGTTCCAGGCAGATAACAGCCCGGTTTATAACCTGCCCGAGAACGTATCGAAGTCGTCATGGTCTCCGATTACGTGCTGATAGACGTTGCCACGCGAACCTGATT
>JAZKBN010000047.1:0-5096 GCA_040388605.1 Bacteroidota bacterium
AATGCGAGGTATAAGCAAGCGCGGGAGCGCGAAGCTTACGGGCGTAGCCCTAAAGAGATAGCCTGCGAGAGCTGGCGGGCCGTAGATTTGTATTTTCAATGTAAAGGGCGAGCCACGCCGGCGGTGAGGCGTTAACTACCAAATATGCTCCCTCGAATTACAGACAAAGCAAGCATTAAATAGTTGTAAATCAGATAACTATTACCATACTCTGAAATAAAAAATGGCCATCCCTCCTGCTACCATACAGCGCATCCGCGATACCGCCGACATTGTTGATGTCGTTGGCGATTTCGTGCAGCTGAAAAAGCGCGGAAAGGATATGATTGCCAACTGCCCCTTTCACGACGAGAAAACGCCCTCGTTCCATGTGAACCCTACACAGGGGTATTTTAAATGCTTTGGCTGCGGCAAGGGCGGCGATTCTATCACCTTTATCATGGAGATAGAAAAGCTTACCTATCCTGAGGCCCTCCGCTGGCTGGCTGCCAAATACAGCATAACCATAGCCGAGGAGCAAACCGGCCCCAAAACCGACGAAGAAACTGCCGAATACCGCGAGCGGGAAAGCCTGTACATAGTTATGAACTGGGCCAAAAATTTCTACCGCGAGCATTTGCAATCTGCCGAGGGCAGGGCATTAGGCTTAAGCTATTTCCGTGAAAGGCAGCTCTCCGATAAAACCATTGAAACCTTTGAGCTTGGGTTCAGCCCCGAGGCATGGGACAGCCTTATAATACAGGCAAAAAAAGAGGGCCATACCGAGGCCCTGCTTGAAAAAGCCGGCCTGCTCACCCGCCGCGAAGACGGCCGCACTTACGACAGGTTCCGTAACAGGGCCATGTTCCCCATTCATAATGTAAGCGGCAAAACCATTGCCTTCGGGGCCCGCATGCTGGGTACCGATAAAAACCAGCCCAAATACCTCAACAGCCCCGAAACCCCGCTTTACCATAAAAGCGAGGTGCTGTACGGTATTTTCCAGGCGAAGCAAAGCATACGTACCGAAGATAACTGCTACCTCTGCGAAGGCTATACCGATGTAATAAGCATGCACCAGGCCGGCGTTAAAAACGCGGTGGCCAGCAGCGGCACATCGCTTACCGAGGAGCAGATAAAGCAGATTGGCCGCTTCACAAAAAACATAACCGTACTTTACGACGGCGATAAGGCAGGCATAAAAGCCGGCCTCCGTGGTATAGATATGATTCTTGAGGCGGGCCTGAACGTGCGTGCCGTAAGCTTCCCGGATGGTCATGATCCTGACAGCTACCTGAACGCTGTAGGTACCATTGCCTTTGCCACCTTCCTGAAAGAGAAGGCGCAGAACTTTATAAACTTTAAGGCTTCTCTTTTTGCCGAAGAAGCGGCCGCCGACCCATACCGCAAAGCCGAGGTAATTCGTGACCTCGTAGGCAGCATCAGCAAAATACCGGAGCCGCTTACCCGCCTGGTCTTCCTGCGCCAGTGTGCCGAATTGCTGAAGGTGCCGGAAGGTATCCTGATTGCCGAGGCCAATAAAGCCCTTATAAAGCAACAGCAAAAGCCGAAGCAAAGGCCCGTGCCATCGGAAACCGCTCAGCCCGATATGGGCCCCCGCAGCGCCGACGACTGGATGGCCGATATGGAGCTTGCGGGCATGGAAGAAGCTGCTGCCCTTGAACGCGAATTTGCCGACAGCAGCCCGGAAATTCGGGGTGCCGAAAGTTTGATTATACAGGAACGCGCCTGCCTTAAAATCCTGATCAATTTTGCATCGGTTCCCGTTACCGGTGATTTACTGATTGCCGATTATTACATTGCCGAATTGCAGGACCTCGTATTCAGCTCCCCCGTACTTCAAAAAATGATGGATGCATTGCGTGCCGCCATGGCACAGGGTGGGGCGGCCGGTCCGGATTTATTCCTGAACCACGAAGACCCGGAAGTAAGGTCGGAAGCAGTTAACCTCCTGTTTGAAAAATACAGCATCAGCGAGAACTGGGCAATTAAGCACGATATCCATATCCAGAGCGAGGAGGCCCGTGTAAAGGATGCTTCTTACACAAATATGCTGGGTATAAAGCAGCGTTTCCTGCGCAAACGTTCGCTCGAAAACCTGGAGGCCCTGCGCCATGCCGACGAGGAGGCTGTTTCTGATTTTATTATACTGCAAATGCAGCTGAAGGACGCCGAAAAACAGATAGCTAACCTGCTTGGTAATACCTATTATTAAAATTACCCGGCCTGTATATTAGGGGGCTGTTATTTAAGCACCTGCTCCATATCCTGCGGATAGGCGGCCATTCTTTTTATAGTCAGCTTCCCGTTACCGAATGTCCGGATATTGAATTTGAGATAAAGCAGGGGTTTTTGAATTTCAAAATTCATAGTTAATGTATGGTATTTACCGTCGGCTGTTATATTGTCGGCATTATAAACCCGGTTTTTAAAAAAGTTATCCTTTTCATAAGCTTCTGCTTCAAATACCGGTCCTGCATGCAGTGTATCATCCGTTTTATATTGAATCTCAAGCCTGTAATTGTTTGGCTTTACGGTTACCGGCAGGTATTTGTGCCCCAGCAAAAGATACCCTGTATCGCCGGGTAAAGAAACCCGTACTTTAAAGCCGTTTTCAACGGTATCAGTCCCGCAGGTTTTGTGGTATAGGTCAGGGCTGAATTCAGGAATATAGTATTTGAGCAGTTTATTATAATAGCCGGTATTCAGTCTGTATATATAGGTCCATCTTCCGGGAGCAAAATATGGGTCACGGGTTACTGAATGCACCGCATCATAAATCTCATAAAGTCGAGGGTCAGAGAACAGGTTTTTGTTCTGTCGCAAAGAAGGAACATATTCCAAAGGCTCAGGCCTCCCGAAATGCCCGATTCGCCAATTGCTGATACAGGCCATGGGCAGCCTGCTGAAAAAAGCATCTCCTAAGGCATTGTAGTCCACAATATGCTTTTCGGGTTTTGCTTCAAATCCCAGGTAGCCAATGTTGCCTATTACGGGAATATCAGAAGCCGCAAGTTGAACAGCAGTTTCTCCCCTGCAACTGTCGCATGTGGTCGGTTGCCTGTTCCAAAGGTTGTAAAAAGAGGTAAGACCTGCGTTTTTAAAATAGTATTTACGCTCGTCAGCAATACCAATATGATCTACAGCTAATAATGGGGTTGTAGGTCCTGTTGCCGCCGGCAGTAAAACAGGGTTTAAAACAGTAAAGCCAAGTATCAGCATAGCTGCACCCAAACCAAATGCAGAAGCATTTGTAATTTTAACTGAAAACAAAAGACTGACAGATAGTACAAACGGTACCATAAAGAACCTGCCCGACATAAAATCGGCGCCTACGTTTATAGTGTATAGCAGGTAAAGTACTATACCTGCGCCCGGTAATTTTACATAGCTGCTCCCTTTTCTGAAAGTTATAAACAGGCATATAATTATAAAAGTGAGGGTAACCGTATCGCGCTTCAGCGAATCTATAAAGTACAGAATGCCCTGCATCCGCAGCCAGTTAATTGGGATGCCGGTATTGGTTTTGGCAAAGTAAGTATTGGGCAGCGGGGAGCCGTAATAGACCGTTGAAAAAATCAGCCAAAGCCATAAAGGAGCCGAGCAAACAAAAAGCGCAGCCAACGTTTTTAAAACCCCTCCTTTATGAACCGTAATAACATTATATGCAGCATAAAGTAGTGCAGGCATAAACAGTAAAATACTGTCGAGCCGGTTAAATGCTGCCAGCGAGGCTGTAAATGTTAGGTATGCCAGGGATCTGAAAGTAAAACCCTGTCTTATAAGTATTACAGCAAACAATACAGCCAAAAGAGCGCCTAATGAGTTTTCAAGGCCTGATGTGGCATAGTCATTAAAAGCTTTCGAACTTAGTAGCGCAGCCAGGCAAAAAAAGGTTACAGGTACCCCGGGCTTTAAAAAGCGCATACTTATATAAACTGCACCAAGCGAGCAAAGCAGGCCAAGGGTAATGGCAGTTATAAAAAACTCATGGGTTAAGTATGCAAAGCCTGTTACCAGGAAGAACCAAAACGGGTTGGTAAATACCTGTACCCGTTCAGCTATATTCCATCTGAGGCCGTGGCCGAGCATCAGGTTTTTTGAAACCCGCCAGGCAATATAGCTGTCTTCGCCCACCCAGGCATATTTTAGGATATTCCACGCCAGCAACCCGAAAAGGAACCAAATAACGGGGCGTAACGGGCTGAATTCCTCATCAGGCCCTCCTTGAATCTGCTTTATCACAGTTGGAAGGTTTTGGTTACATGCTCAGGTGTGTTCACTTTAGTATTATTGGGAAATCTGCCGGGTAGGCAGCAAAACGTTTAATAACCATTTCAGAATTCCCGAAAACATAAGCGTTAAAGCGCAAATACAATTTATCTTCCGGCATTTCGAAGTTAAAGCTATAGGTATGGTATTGGCCGTCAGCCTTAATATCTGCGTCAGTAAAATAGGCGTTGGCCTTAAAACCGCTTTCCTCCCAGGCTTCAATTCTTAAAACATTGCCGGGTTTGGTAATGCTGTCGCATTTAACAAGTATTTCAAGCCTGTACTTGCCGGCTTTAACATTAAACGGCACCGATGCGTCGGAGTCTATTATTCGGCCTGAATCGCCGGGTACAGCAAGCCTTACCTTCCAATTTTCAATAGTGCTGTCTTTGCCGCATTGCTTCCCGTACCAGCCAAAAGTAAGCTCAGGAATATAGTTTTTCAGCTTTTTATTATAATACCCCGTATTGAGCCTGTAAATTGCCCCGAATCTTCCGGGTGCAAAGTATGGTGCCCTTGTGGCAAGCATTACATCGTCATATAGCCCTGCCAGTCGCGGGTCATGGAACAGGTTTTTGCGTGCTTTAAGCGATGGTACGTAATCCAGCGGAACGTCGCGTTGAAAATGGCCAATACGCCAGTTAGTTACACTGGTTATAGGCAGGTGCGCCACAAAAACGTCGCTAAGGCCATAAAAGTCTACTACATGCAGTTCTGCCGGTACTGTAAAAGCGGCATAGCCAATATTTCCGATGAGCGGAAATTCACCAAGGGTAAGCTGATAATTGTTCACTTGTGCCTGTGCTTCCGTGCTTGTAGGATAC
>JAZKBN010000047.1:5106-6806 GCA_040388605.1 Bacteroidota bacterium
CCACAAACTGTAAAAGCTTGTTAAACCGGCATTAGAGAAATAATATTCACGTTCATCGGCCACTCCTGTCGCATCCATTATTTCCCAGGGCAAAAACTTCTTATTGCTTGGTGGCAATAAGGCAGGCTTTGCTATAGTAAAGCCGATCATCAATGCTGCTGCACCCAGGCTGAAACCCTGAACAGGGCTGAGTTCCATGCTGAAAAGCATTATTCCGGCCAATGCCATAGGTACACTAAAGAAGCGCCCGCTCATAAAATCTGCGCCTACATTTACGGTATAAACCATATATAGCATTATGCCGAAAGCGAGCAGCTTTATTCTTGTACCTGTTTTTCTGAAGCTTAGGAAAAGCACTGTAAAAATAAAGCCCAGGGTAATGGTATCCCACTTTAGCGAATTGAGGAAATATAAAACGCCTTGCTGCCTGAGGAAGTTTACAGGTATGCCGGTATTGGTTTTGGAATAATAAGTGTTTGGCAACGGCGAGCCGAAATACACAGTTGCAAAAGCCAGCCATAGCCAAAGCGGGGCAGAACAAATGAAAACAGTAATTACTGTGCGGAAAAAGCCTTCCTTTTGTACGAATATCACCCTGTAAGCAAACCAGGTTAGGGCGGGCAGAAAAAATAAAATACTGTCGAGCCGGTTGAAAGCAGAAAAAGAAGCGACCAATGTTAGCCAACCAAGTGTTTTACGTGAAACCTGCATTTTCAAAGCAATTATAACAAAGAGGCCGCCAAGCAAATAGCTCATGGGGTTTTCAAGCCCTGAGGTTGCATAGTCTATAAAAGCCTTTGAGCTGCAAAGTGCCGCCAACCCGAAAAGCGCAACCGGTACGCTTGGCTTCAGTAGTTTAATGCCTAAGTAAACCACGCCTAATGAGCAAATAATGCTTAATAAAATAGTGGTTATAAATATTTCATGGGTGAATTTGTAGAAAATGCTGACTACTAAAAGCCAAAGCGGGTCGGTAAAAACCTGCACGCGCTCAGCAATGTTCCAGCGCAGGCCATGGCCCTCAACCAGGTGCTTTGCCGATCGCCAGGCTATATAGCTGTCTTCCCCTACCCATGCATTTTTTAAAATGGTCCAGCCCAGGAGCCCGAACATAAACCACATGACCATACGCAATGCGCCGTATTCATCATGCTTATTCGGATTGTTAGGGTCAGCAGGAAATAAATTCATGTTTAATTGAAAGATGTGGCGTTTTGCTGTTTTAAAAAATGGTTCTGCCCCATAAGCAACGGAACCTTTATTTTAATTGAATGGGAATTTATGGGTTTAAAACCGCTGCAATTTATCAATTAACCCCGTTTAATGCTAAGAACCAATAGGCATTAACCCTAAACAGGTATAACAAAAGCCAAGCTTTGCCGGTTAATACCATATATGACAGGCCACCGTTTTTCCAAATTCATACCCCGGCCCGAAGGCGATAAGCCCGGCTTCGACCGCCTAAACAACATTTTCCGTCAGCTGCTCACCATTACCGGTGGCGATGTGGCTGAAGCCTTGCAATGGATGGCCGATCTTGACAGGCAATATAACCTCACAGATAATAATTACGGACTTGGCAATTTTATTGAAGACCTGAAAGACAAGGGCTATATAAAAGAAAACGAGCCGGGCAGCGGCGTTTTTGTACCCACTGCCAAAACCGAGCAGGACATCAGGAAAAGCGCCCTGGAAGAAAT
>JAZKBN010000047.1:6816-15533 GCA_040388605.1 Bacteroidota bacterium
GAAATTTTCGGTAAGCTAAAAAAATCAGGCCGGGGGGAACATAAGACCTCCCAAACCGGGGCCGGCGATGAAACCGGTACCGACATACGTGCCTTCAGCTTCGGAGACGGGCCGGACCAGATTGCCGTGACTGAATCGTTGCGCAATGCGCAGGTGAATCATGGCATCAACAGCTTTATGCTCACCGAGGACGATTTGCAGGTACGCGAGCAGGAGCTGAAAACCCAAACCAGCACCGTGCTGATGATTGATATAAGCCACAGCATGATTCTTTATGGCGAAGACCGCATTACCCCCGCCAAAAAAGTAGCAATGGCCCTCGCCGAGCTTATTACCACGCGCTACCCCAAAGACACCCTCGATATTATTGTTTTCGGCAACGATGCCTGGCAGATTCAGATTAAAGACCTGCCCTATTTACAGGTTGGCCCCTACCATACCAACACGGTTGCCGGCCTTGAGCTGGCCATGGACCTGCTGCGCCGTCGCAAAAACAAAAATCGCCAGATTTTCATGATCACCGACGGCAAGCCCACCTGCCTGAAAGAAGGGGCCGGCTACTATAAAAACAGCTTCGGGCTTGATCGTAAAATTCTGAACCGCACGCTTACCCTTGCTGCCCAATGCCGCAAGCTTAAAATACCTGTTACCACCTTCATGATAGCATCAGATCCCTTTTTGCAGGAGTTTGTGCGCGAGTTCACCGAGATAAATAACGGCCGTGCCTTCTACAGCGGCCTTGAAGGCTTGGGTGATTTGGTTTTTGAAGACTATAAAAGCAACAGGAAGAAAAGAGTATAAAGCCCGTATCCTAAGATGTGGCATCAAATAAAAGCCCTCAATAAACCTGCAAAAGCAGTGTTATTGAGGGCTTTTATTTGATGCAAAAGGCAGTTTCTGCCTGAAGCTGATTTTTATTTACTCTGTTACAGCAACAGTTTTATGTGTAACCGTTGTGCCTGATAGAAGCCTGACAACATACAGCCCGGCAGCTAACTTGTTGTCAAGGCTTATAGATTGTCCGCCATCCTGTTTTGCATTTGTATAAATGCTGTGCACCAGGCGGCCTTCCATATCTGTAATATCAAGGCTTACAGCTGTCGGCTCAGGCAGGAAGTAAGAAATGTTCAGGCTCCCGGCCGAAGGGTTAGGGAAAACGTTGAAGTTCAGGTTTTCGCTGATGGTATTTTGAGTGCCTACCGGAACGCGGTCGTACCAAACGGGAGAAGTTACAATGCGGTCACCGTCGGCCTGCAGAATTACTGCATAGTAATAATGTATTTCCCTGTTGTTAATAGGGTCGGTATAGCTGAGCGAAGCGCCGTTACCGTTAGCAACTGATGTTGCCTGTGTGCCTGAGCCGGGTACGCCGCGCATAATGGTTATATTACGGAAGCTCTCTCCGTCGTCGTCGCTTGCATTAACTGTAATAACTGCGGGGTCGTTGCCATAGGTAATGCTGCCCATAGGCATTGTGTTGAGCCTGAAATCAATTTTGGCATTCCAGTCATCTGAACCGAAGAAGCGGCGGGCCCTCAAAGCGCCCATAATATTGTTCCTGGTCAGGCTTTCAGCCAAAACTACCAACCTGCCGGGTGTGGTGCGGCCAAAAGTGGTTTTATGGTTGTCATGGTCCAGCGACATGCCTACGTGGTAGCCTTTAGCCAGCATGGTACGGTAAACGCTTTCATAGCTGCCATCGTCCGGGTCAGTATAAGTTACATTGGTAGATGTAGCCGGTCCTGAACGCATGGGAACACCTACCAAAGCACTGTCGGCTGAAGGGTTAAAGGTGGCTGTATCGCTAAATATACCGTTGTAGTCTTTTGAAGCAGGGTGCGCGAACTGCATAAATGCCCCGGGAAACTTGTTCACGGTTTTAAACAGGGTGCGGTAAGTATATTTTTCGTTGTAGATGTCATAATTGCCGGGTTCCCAGCCTATGAGCTTATCAACGCCGTAAATAAGAATGTGTCCTCCGTTTTGTATCACGCCCCACTCCATGCCATATAAAGCTACAAACTCGCCTTCGCGGGTGTAAGATTGGGCCTGGCCTAAACCTTTGGAATAATTGCGCAGCAGCATACCTGCTGTTTGGTGGTTATGTTCAGATATGCCCAGGAAATCGAAATGCTGTGATGCGTTTGCAAAGGCATAATCATCTATGGGCATTGATATGCGGGTAGATACAGAGTCCTGGTTACCGTCAGAAAAACCGGAATGTGAGTGCAGGTTGCCGTAATAATAGTTGTAATTTACCTGCGCCCCGGCCGAAAAGGAAATGAAAATGCAGAGCAGCGCAGTAAAAAATGTAACCTTATTCTGTGCTTGGAAATTGGTGTTTTTGCTGATTAAGCTTTTGTTTAACAGGTTGATCATGAATGTTCGGTGTGAATCGGGATGGCCGTAACAGGGGCTTTCCGAATATGAAAAGACAAGGGTTTTATGCAGCACAAAATGCGACATTACCCCCAACTGTAAGTAAAGTTAAGCGTTTTTTGCCATAATTCACAGGTATGCGAAGCATGGCTTAATGCCTTCCCGATAAAAGGCTGTAAATTTGCACCTGTGAGCCAATCGCAGCAAACCACTTCCTTCACCGACCAAGCCGGGCATTCTGCCCGCCAAAATGCCGGGCTATTGGCTGCCATGCCTAAAACCACAACAGCCGGAACAAGGCTGGTTTTTACGTTTTTGGTGCTCATTACCATTGCTGCCATTAATTTCGAAGCTGTATTTGCAGTACCCATAGGCTTTTTACGAGCCGGCGCCAAGCTGAAAATGTCTGATTTCATGGGCATGATACTTTCGCTGCTCTTTTTGGCAAACTGTGTTTACTATATGCGCATACCCAAAGCCTACAGGTACTTCCTGCTTTGCTTTGCTGTTTTGCTTATATGCAGCATAATAGGCCCGGCATTGTTTAAGGGCTATATGTATGTAACGGCAGTATGGTTTTTCCTGAGCTTTACCTCTTCTTATGCTGTTTATGATTTCCTGAACAGGCAGAGCTCGCCTTTTATTATCAGGTTCCTCAATATTTACCTGGGCGTCGCCACGGTAATTTATATTATTGCTCTTATAGATTACTTTGCCCTTTTCTTCGGCATCCGCTTTATTCCCCCGGATTACGACCAGCGCCTGCACCAATATGTTGGAGGCCTGCCCCGTTTCGAGGGCCTTAGCCCTTTGTCGCTTGCCTTTATTCCCTTAGGCTATTTCCATTTTGCCTTGGGCATTTTGCTTAAACGGCAGCGCGAAACATTGTTCTTTCTCATGCTGATGCTGTTTTCGGTAAGCATTGGCGGCATGGTGGCAGCAGTTATTGCGTTTTCGTATTACCTGTTCACCCGCATGAGCACCCGCAGCAAGCTTATTGTGCTTTTGCCGGTGGTTTGGTTTGCTTTCAGCATTGTAAGCACCCTTGTCGAGTTTAAAATTCAGACAGCGGGCAAATGGAGTTATGGCGTAAGGCTTGAGCTTTACCTGCTAACCCCAACCGTTGTTGCCACCGACCCCTTGGGCATGGGTTTCGGCCAAAGCCGATACGTTTTCTATTCCGCTAAACGTTATGATTTAAAACGCTTCGAAGACCTGTATAATAAAGGTGTTGAAGAGCGCACATTCGTTGTGGAATCATCGCACCTCGAGGTTATTTACGAGTTCGGTATTTTGGGCATCATAATGATTTTGTTCTACACCCTTGCCGTATCAAAGTACGGCATGATGGCGCTCCGGGAGAACGACAGGAAATTACTTATTATGGTATCTGTAATTATATTCTTTTACATACATGCCTTTTTCAATCCTTCGTATTTCTACCAGGCTAAATTCTGGACATTGAATCTTATTTGCATCCTGATAACTGAGCGCTTCAGCCGGTTTTCAAAATTACAGCATGAATCAAACAGCGGGGCCCTAATAGCTCCGGGCCAGCCTGCGCATGAACTGAAAGGAGTCATGCAATGAAACGCACAGTTGTATTAAAGCTGGGAGGCCTCGGCGATATGCTGATGCTGGGTCCAAGTCTGCAATCCTTCGCCGATTCTTTTCCGGGTACCGAGCTTATACTCATCACCGGCAGCAGTAACAGCCGTGTTTTAAACGCGCATCCTGCCATCAGCAGGCAATACCTGCTCAATGATGCCCGTTTATTCCGGGGCGGCATTTTGGGCAAGCTCAGCCAGACATTCAGGCTTTGGTGGCTCTTGCTTACCCTGCGCCCGTCCGAAGTCTTTATACTTCACCGCGATTGGCGTTATAACCTGATGGCCTTCCTGGCTTTTGTGCCTGTTCGCTATGGTTTCAGCCGTGATTTAAAGGGCGCTTTTCTTACGGCATACCTGCCCAACGACCAAAGCCTGCATGAAACCGAAAAGTACAGCGCCCTTTTCAGCCTGAAACCCGGCTTTAAGCCCGGCAGCCTGCAAATGCGCATGTACCCGACAGCTGCCGAGCGGGAGCAGGTTAACGCTTTCGCCGGTACACGTTTACCTGCAGGGAAAAAATTGGTGGCCATTGCTGCCGGCGGGGCCCTGAATGCAAAAATGAGCAGCGAGAACAAACGCTGGGCGCCGGCAAATTACGCCACACTCGCCGCCAATTTAATGGACGATGATTATTTCCCCGTATTCGTTGGCGGTCCCGGCGATAAAGAAATGGTTTCCCAACTGATTTCCGGCCTGCCCGATGCATACCGCAAGCCCGGCAGGTATGCCGATGCAACCGGCCTTTTCAGCCCTTCGCAAACCTATGCTTTACTGCAGCACTGCCACCTTATGGTAAGTAACGATTGCGGACCCATGCACATTGGTTCAGCATCGGGCATACCGGTAATCGCGCTTTTTGGCCCTACCGACCCGGCTGAGTACAGGCCGGTGCAGAACCCTTTGAGCTATACTTTTTGGCCCGGCGGCGAACAATTACCCTGCTCGCCCTGTTATTTTCATGGCTACTTCCCGCCTTGCAGCCATGTAAGCTGTATGAAAATGATTCTGCCGACACAGGTTTTTGCCAAGGTGAAAGAAATACTTACACCCCTTAATTAATTCATAACAGGGAATAAGGCAGGAAAAAATACTGAAATGTTTATATTTGAGGGATTTAACTTCTAAGGCCGGGTTTAAACCAATAACCCTTACAGGAGTCTGTTAAACAACAATTGCCGCCTCACAACAGGTTCACAAAAACCATGACTCTGAATTTTAGCGGCTTATATTCACAGCTTTGCATACTTATGACGGGTTTGCAAATGCACAATTTAATATTTTGAACCCGGTACAATACCGGCATTAATTTACCGGGAATCAAACCCGGACCGCGAGGCATAAATATTGCACTCGCCTTACAACCGTGAAAAAACATAAAACCCAACACAGCGACAGCCCCGATTCCGCAGCCGCCATTATACTTGATTATATAAGCTCGGCACCTAACAGCGCCTTTTCTTTCAGGCTTTTATCAAAAAAGGTGAATGCCACCTCTAAGGCAGAAAAGCTTGCCCTTGCCCAAATTTTAAAAGAGCTTACCGAACAGGGCGAAATATCTATGCTTGCCGATGGCTCTTTCAGGAGCACCAAGTCAGAGAATTTCCTGATTGGAAATGTACAGTTCGTAAACCAGCGCTTCGCCTTCATCATTAATTCAGATGCTAAGGAAGATATTAAGGTAAGCGCCGAAAACCTGAACTTCGCCCTCGACGGCGACCAGGTTAAAGTTCGCCTTTTCACCAACGGCCGCACCCGTAAGCCTGAAGGCGAAGTAGTTGAAGTAATAAGCCGCTATCGCAGCACTTTTGTGGGCCGCATAGAATTACGCGAGCACTTTGCCTTCGTAACGCCCGATAACAAGCGTACCTGGTCTGATATTTTCGTAAGCAAGGAAAATACCATGAACGCCCGCACCGGCGACAAGGTAACCGTGCAAATCAGCGAATGGGGTACCCGCGAGCGTAACCCTGTAGGCAAAGTAACCCAGGTTTTGGGCGCTGCCGGTGAGAACGATACCGAGATGCACGCCATCATGGCCGAGTTCGACCTGCCTGTTGATTTTGAGCAGGAAGTACAAACCGCCGCCGAAGAAATTCCGGAAACAATTCCGCAAAGTGAGATAGACCGCCGCCGCGATTTCAGGAATGTTACCACATTCACCATCGACCCGGTTGATGCCAAAGATTTCGATGATGCCCTCAGCTTCCTGCGCCTGCCAAACGGCAACCTTGAAATTGGCGTGCACATTGCAGATGTCAGCCATTATGTAAGTATAGGCTCCACCCTTGACAAGGAGGCTTACCGCAGGGGCACTTCAGTCTATTTGGTAGACCGCACCGTACCCATGCTGCCCGAAAAGTTGAGCAATTTCCTATGCTCGCTCAGGCCTAATGAAGACAAGCTGGTATTCTCGGCTGTTTTTGAAATGAATGCCGGCGGGGCAGTAGTTGGCGAATGGTACGGCCGCGGCATTATTCACTCAGACCGTCGTTTCGCTTACGAGGAAGTACAGGAAGTTATAGAAACCGGCGCAGGCGATTTTCATGAAGAAATAGCCGAGCTGCAACGCCTGGCTTTAATTCTGCGTGAAAAACGTTTCCGCAAGGGCTCTATAGGTTTTGAAACGCCTGAAGTTAAGTTCGTGCTTGATGAACGCGGCAAGCCATTGGAGGTTGTGCCCAAAATCAGGAAAGATGCGCACAAGCTGATTGAAGATTTTATGCTGCTCGCCAATAAAAAGGTGGCCGAGTTTATTTTCAACAAGCGCCAAAGCCCGCGCAACACCATGGTGTACCGTATTCACGAAGCGCCTAACCCTGAGAAAATTCGCATTTTCGGGGCCTTTGCCCGCAAGTTCGGCTACAAGCTGAGCATAGAGGAAAAGGAGCTGCCCGACAGCCTGAACGCCCTCATTAAAGCCCTTGAAGGCAAGCCCGAGGAAGATGTGTTGCAGCACCTGGCAGTGCGCACCATGAGCAAGGCGCGTTACAGCACCGAGCCACTGCCGCACTTTGGTTTGGCCTTCGAGCATTACAGCCACTTTACAAGCCCAATACGCCGCTACCCCGACGTATTGTGCCATCGCCTGCTGCAGCATTACCTCGATAACGGGGAATCGGTGAACAAAGATGCCCTTGAAGACCAATGCAAGCACAGCAGCGATATGGAACGCCGCGCTTCGGAAGCCGAGCGTGCATCCATTAAGTACAAGCAGGTGGAGTATATGCAGATGCAGGACCAGGATCGTGTATTCGCCGGCATAGTAAGCGGCGTTACCGAATGGGGTTTCTACGTTGAAATTGTTGAAACCAAATGCGAAGGCCTTGTTCGTGTTGTTGATTTGCAGGACGATTTCTTCGAGCTCGATGCCGAAAACTTCCGACTTGTAGGCACACGCACCAAGCGCATTATTGCTTTTGGCGATAAGGTGGAGGTGAAGATAAAAGGCACCAATATTGAAAAACGGACTATTGATTTGGTAACCGTAGATAAAGACCTGAACCATTACATGCGCATGAGCTCCGGCGATCGAAACAGCTCCGGCCGTGGCAGGTCTGGCGGTGGTTCATCTTCCGGCGGCAGGTCGGGCGGCGGTAACCGTGGCGGCGGACAAGGCCAGTCAGGACCGAAAAAAGGCGAAGGTCAAAAATCAGGCAGGAGAAAGCGTTAAGCTTTTCCGCCTTTATGTATTCTATGGCAGGCACTTTCGGGTGCCTGTTTTTTTTATCCCTGGCGGCTGTTTTTGGCCAATGAATAAATAAGAGGGCCCGGTGAATTTGCGTTCACCGGGCCCTCTTATTTAATTGTTTTTCTGTAAAGAAACTAAGCGCTACACCAAAGCTTCCCCTGTCATAATCGCCGGTTTTTCAACACCAAGCATTTTAAGAATCGTAGGTGCTATATCGCCCAGCTTACCGTCTTTCACCGCACGACCTTTACCGATTTCAAAATCAGGGTCCATTATAATACATGGAACTAAACTGGTTGTGTGGGCTGTATTCGGGCTGCCGTCAGGGTTAACCATGAGCTCGCTGTTACCGTGGTCTGCTATAATAATGGCGCTGTAGCCGTTTTCAAGGGCTACAGGCAATAGTTTAGCCAGGCAGCTGTCAACGGTTTCAACAGCTTTAACCACCGCGCTGAATACGCCTGTATGGCCCACCATATCGGGGTTGGCATAATTGAGGCATACAAAAGATGCCTCCTGCTTTTGCAGCTCCGGAATAATGGTGTCGGTAATGGCCCATGCGCTCATTTCGGGCTTAAGGTCATACGTTTTTACATCTTTAGGCGATGGGCACATGAGGCGGCTTTCACCATTAAACGGGTTTTCACGTCCTCCGGAAAAGAAGAAAGTAACGTGCGGGTATTTCTCCGTTTCGGCAATGCGAATCTGTTTCAGGTTATGGCGTTCCAACACCTCGCCAAGGGTATCGGGCAGGTTGCTGTTATCTATAACCACTTTTACGTTTTTGTATTCGTCGTCGTACTTAGTCATGGTAACGTAGTACAAATTGAGCGGTACCATGTTTTGCTCAGGGAATGCCTGCTGCGTGAGCGCAATGGTAATTTCGCGTCCGCGATCTGTACGGAAATTGAAGCAAAGCACTACATCGCCTTCTTCTATAACGGCGGTAGGGCTACCGTTTTCAGTAACCACTATGGGTTTTACAAATTCATCAGTTACGCCGTCTTCATAGCTTTGGCTGAGGGCAGCAAGCGGATCTG
>JAZKBN010000047.1:15543-61230 GCA_040388605.1 Bacteroidota bacterium
ATCTGTTGCTGCATGACCAATGCCGTGTACCATCAGGTCGTAAGCTTCTTTAACACGTTCCCAACGCTTATCACGATCCATGGCATAAAACCTGCCGATTACCGATGCTATTTTGCCGGTGGTGGCATTGGCGTGGTTTTGTAAATCAGTCAGGTAGCCAAGGCCGCCCTTTGGGTCGGTATCGCGGCCGTCGGTGAAGGCATGTACATAAACTTTATCGAGGCCCTTGGCATGTGCTCCTGTCAGGAGGGCTTTCAGGTGCTCTATATGCGAGTGCACACCGCCGTCAGACACCAAACCAATCAGGTGGAATTTCTTATTGTTTGCTTTCGCGTAATCAAAAGCGTCGGCCAAAACGCGCTCATCTGCCAGGGTTCCGTTTTTAACAGCAAGGTTCAGGCGGGTTAATTCCTGCTCAACCACGCGGCCTGCGCCCAGGTTCATATGGCCGACTTCAGAATTGCCCATTTGCCCGGCAGGTAAGCCTACCGCTTCGCCGCTTGCCTGCAATCTTGAATTGGCATACTTATTGATAAGGGCGTGAAACTCCGGTGTACGGGCGTTATCCACTGCCGAAACCTTTTTGTCGACGGCTATCCCCCAGCCGTCGAGAATGATGAGCATTACTTTTTTCATGGTTTTTTCGGCGTTTTTATGGGCCGCTTAATTTTTTTTATTTGCCGGCATATCCCGTGTTTTAATACCCCTGATTGTGGAAATTAATTAATCAGGATGCTTGGCTTATTTAAATTTGTTTATTAATACGCTGATAATCAGCTTGGTTTTATAGAAGTACAAATAATGATCCGGCTTTATATAATACGGCACGAATATGGTATTTGTTTTCGGAAACACCGTTTTCTTAGTCCGTAATCAGGCCCCGGAGGCTTTTGCAAAGCTAATGGAAATGAATTTACATTCGTTATGAAACTTTGGCACAGTATTGGCTTATGGCGGCATACCATAACAGGTGTAAGGGGTTTACCCTTATTATTCCTGCTGATAACGGCCCTGCAAATTATTTTACCCGCAAAGGCCCAGGCACAGGAAGAAACACTTGAAAAGGTAAAGCAGGCCATGATTGCCGGTAATACGGTAATATTGGAATCGCTCTTCACAGCGGATGCTGAAATATCGGTACCGGGCTCTGCCGGGCATACAGATAAAAAAGCGCCGCAGCAAATGCGGGAATTCTTCAGGCAAAAGCCGCCTATGGATTTTAAGTATCTGCACAAGGGCAGCACCAAGGGCGACAGGAGCTATGCAACCGGCAGGTATGCCTGCAAGCTCACAGCACCGGCCCCGCCCGAAGATTCTGCCGAAAGAAGCAAAGGCGGACCACAGGGCACAACCCAGGTACCGGAGAACAAACAGTTTAAAGTGTTTGTGGTGCTCAGGCTGGTAAGCGGAACTTACAAGGTTGAAAGCCTTGAGTTCAGCAATGAGTAAGCCGAATCAGGCTTATTGAAAAGATAAAAACGTTGCTCTGCAACAAAAAGATAAAGGCCCGGTAAAGGCTAATGATTTAAATAACGCAATTTCTCATTTTGAAAAGGTGCCCGGATAATGTCCGGGCACTTTTTTTGTGGTTGCTTGATTATGTGGGTTCTCATTTTATTTGATGCTGTCAGAGTTACACTCGGCTTGCCATCTTAGAAAATGCGCATCTAATTGTATCCGACTCTCGTGGCTGACCATTTGTCCTTTATTCAGTTTATATACGATTTGAATTAAGGTTTTGGTGAATTGAGGTGTCCAACAAAGTTTTATTAAAGCATAAGATTCAATTTCTTCTTCATTTAGAAGAACATGTTGAGTTAATGCCTGAAAATAAATCTTTGCGAGTTCAATATCTCGTGGATCCCAGCTTAGCTTTTTTACATTGATAATTGAATTGAGCCTGTCTAATGCTTTTTTAACAATGCAATTAGGTTCATTAATGAATTGTGTCATAGTAATTAATCAATGTTGTTTGCGTTGCATTTCCATTTATTAATTCCGTTTTCAATTCCGGGATATGCAATAATAGCTTTAGCACTAGGGCTGCCATTATCGATTTTAAAGACATCCTTATCATCAAGCCCTAATGTGATAATAATATCATTAGGTCTTGGACGATATGTTCCTTTTGAGTGAAAATAAGAAGTAGCATTGCTATTAGGTAATTTTGCACCTTTAAGAAGCTTCTTCACTCCAAGTCGACCAAATTGACTCTCAAGCCAAACATCATTATCTAATGTATGAGCAATAAATACAATTCGATTTATCCCATTAAATTGTTGTTCAATTTGAATTGCCTTATCTATAACTCGTGATACTGCATAATTGTCTATACCGAACGAGCTAGTATAGAACCTGACTTTCTGTTCCATTCTTTCTTTTAATTGTATTAAAGAGCACAATAAGTAAGGTGGCCAAATCTATGCCATTTTCTACATTGTGTCATTTTGACATATAAAAGTTGTATTAAAAAACTATTTTGTAAATATTATATTTATAGGTCTTAATCATTTAGACTTTAGATTATCCTTAACAAAAAAATCAACCAGATTAATTGCGTGGGGAAGGTTAAAGTTATAAAATCACGATTTTACACAAAAAGCCTAAGTGAATTTTATCCTTGTTATGCAATATTTATCCCTTACTTCAATAGCCATCTTACCCACCTCGTGACGGGCCGCTTTGGAATTATATGTTTGGCAATCATGAAGCATACTAATTTTGCCCCTAATAAAGCCGCATTCAAAATCGGTATGTATTACTACTGTTACAACTTTCAGTTGATTAGTAGTGTTTTGTAAAAAGTCAGCAGGGGCCATGGTCGATTACCTTCTTGAGTTCACATTTCCCGAACCTGCCGCTTCAAAACTCCTGTCCCCAACCTGTATCCCGAACCTTCAATCTGCCGCACCAAACTATATCCCGCAGCCTACCTTTGCATTGCGCCTTAAACCCGGCCCTGCAAGCAAATGAACCCTCTTATCACCGACGAAGCAAAACTGAAATCCCGTAAAGAACAGGACCTTACCTCGGTCATCCGCTCCAAATGCGCCGAAATTGCGTATGCCTATCTCGGCGCCTCCCAATCTTTTATAAGTACATCTGAGCTAAGCAATATCACAGGCTACACCACCGAGCAGATTCATGCATCTGCAGGTACTTTTAAAAGTCTGATGGCTTCAGATACCATTCAACTCCTCACCGAAAAGCTGTTAAGGTCAATAGTTTCGCAGGCAATAGAGGGTAATATTTCTGCTGCCCGTCTTTATATTCAAATGGTAAACGGACAAGGAACAGCTCCTCACACTTCAAAGGCTGACTCAGACGACAGGACGTTTTTTAAGCATGCAAAAACCATTTGGCGTGCGCAGGCCGAGTCCAAAAAAATGGCCGAAGCTGAAATGCCGGCTTCAGACAACAGCAACAAGAGTTCATTACCTCAAAACATACAGGCCTCCAATGCTGCTCCGGCTCATACGGTCCAAATTTCAAAACCGGCTCAGGCAAACCCTGTCGCGGAATTGGCCTCTATGTCAGTTTCAGCATTTCAGCCTGTTATAAACCCGGTGCTTCCGAGCCCGGCAGATAACCATAATGGCGCACACCAAAATGGCCAAAACAAAACCATAAGTTCCGCAGACTTACCCTATGAAAACGCTGTAACAAATCCGGTCAACCGTAACACCAACCAAGCCGCTTCTGAACAGGTAGACTTTCCGGCCAAAACAGTTCATCATAAAAGCACCGCAGACCGACAGGCAGCCGCAAAAAACAGTAAGCGAAAAGTAACCAAGATCTTTAAAACTGATTTCCCAACGCTTCGTAAATTTGGTTAATGTGAATTCGGGTTAAGGAAATAAGGGCTCGTATTTAGGCGGGGATTCCAACGGACAGAACGATTTTCTTTCGAAACTTATTAGCCCGAATTCACATTGGTTAAGAATCGAAAAGTAAAACAAATGAATCCGGGTTAAGCAATTTAGTTCCTTACACTACACTAGCCCAACCCTAAACTCAATTCCTGCGAACCGATATAGGTTCGCCCAACCCTAAACTCAATTCTTGCGAACCGATCAAGGTTCGCCCATAACTTACCAACCAATGGCGTTCCTTTAACCAGGACGTGCACATAATCCTGCCCTTTGCGTTGAAATTATTTCAAATGTTCGGTATTGCGAAGCAATAGCCTGCGTAGCAGGCGGGCCGAAGATTTGTAATTTCAACGCAAAGGGCGAGCCCCGCCGGCGGTGAGGCGTTAACTACCAAATACGCGCCCTCGGATTACAGACGCAACAAATAATAAACAATTGTAAATCAAAGCTATACTGCTAATTTCTTAACCGGCGAACTCACCTTATCGTACACCTTATTTTATAATTTCCCCAAAAAAAAGCCCCGCCGAATCAAATCCGGCAGGGCAGTATAAGTTCATCGGGAAATTACCTACACATTAAACCTAAAGTGCATAATATCCCCGTCCTGCACCACATATTCCTTACCTTCAATAGCCACCTTGCCAACTTCTCGACAAGCGGTTTCAGTTTTATAAGTTTGGTAATCGTGCAGCTTAATAACCTCGGCCTTAATAAACCCGCGCTCGAAATCTGTATGGATTACACCGGCTGCCGCAGGGGCTTTCCAGCCGCGATGAATGGTCCAGGCACGAACTTCCTGCACACCGGCAGTGAAATAGGTAATCAGGTTCAGCAGGCTGTAAGCAGCTTTAATTAAACGGTTCAGGCCGGGCTCGGTGAGGCCGTACTCTCCAAGGAACATGGCTTTCTCTTCAGGGTCTTCAAACTCGGCTATTTGCGATTCCAGGGCTGCATTCACCAAAATCATAGAGGCACCTTCGGCAGTAACCTGCTTTTTAAGTGCTTCGCTGTATTCGTTACCGGTTAAAATGGCAGCTTCGTCTACGTTGGCTACATATATAACGGGCTTACCTGTTATCAGGAACAGGTCGGCAATGGCCTCTTTGTCTTCCGGGCTCAGGTCAAGCACACGGATATTCTGCCCGTCGGTAAGCGCTGTTTTGCAGGCTTTAAGTATGTCGACTTCTTTACGGGCCTTGGCATCGCCGCTCTTAGCCATGCGCTCAATACGCTGTATTTTCTTCTCAACCGATTCAAGGTCTTTCAGCTGCAATTCGGTATCAATTACCTCCTTGTCGAAAAGCGGGTCTACGCCGCCGGCCACGTGTACAATGTTATCGTCTTTAAAGCAGCGTATAACGTGTATTATGGCATCTACCTCGCGTATATTGGCCAGGAACTTGTTACCCAGTCCTTCGCCTTTGCTGGCGCCTTTTACAAGGCCTGCAATATCAACAAACTCAATAACGGCAGGTAAAACCCTTTGGGGGCTTACAAGGCCTTCGAGTATTTGTAAACGCTCATCGGGCACGGTAATTACGCCTACATTGGGCTCAATGGTGCAGAATGGATAGTTAGCAGCTTCGGCCTTTGCATTGCCCAGCGCATTAAAGAGTGTCGATTTGCCAACATTAGGCAAACCCACAATACCGCATTGTAAACTCATGTTTTTGTTTTCGCCCGGCTTTAAATTCCGAACTGTAGAGATTGATTATTGAGGGCTATGCCTGTATTAAGACCTGCATAGCCGGGTTTTTAATTGGGCTGCCGGTTTGCTTACCGGGCTTAATGCGTTTAACGGATTACTGCCGGTTCCCGGTTATCTACCCTGAATATATGGTAGTGCCTGTACCCGTTATAAAGCTCCCTTACCGATACCCGCATAACGGTATAAACCGGTATTGCGGCTATCATGCCGGGTATGCCGCCAACGGCTGCGCCTGCAAAAATAGCAACAAATATCTCGAGCGGGTGCGCTTTCATGCTTTTCCCGAAAATGAGGGGTTGCAGGAATATGTTATCAATAAGGTGAACTGCTATGGCAATAGCTCCTATTTTAATGAGCAGCAGGAAATACCCGTCGCCGTTTGCCTGCGGCATAGTGCTGATTCCCACCAGCATACTGAATATAGCGCCAACCAAAGGCCCGGCAAAAGGTATAATATTAATTACAGCTGCAAATACGGCAACCGTAAGCGCATAGGGCATTCCTAAAATAGTTAATGCCATTGCGGTGAGCGTAAATATGGATGCTATCTGTAAAATAAGGGCAATTATATAATTGGTAAGCAGCTTCTCAATTTTATAAAGTGCGGCTATGGTCAGCTCGAAATAGGCGTTGGGTACAAGCCGCAGTGCGAAACGCTTGAGGATGCCCTTATCATAAAGCAGGAAAAAGCTGATGAAGCTGATTGCCAATGCGCCTACAAAGAAGCTGCTGGTAAAGCTTATCAGGTTGTTTACAAATTCAACTATGTCTGTTCTCCCGAATTTAACGGATGTATTGGCTTCAAGCAGCTTTTTCAGGAAGCCGCGTTTTTCATGAACAATGCCGCGGTCGCGCAGGAAAAATTCCAGGTCGGCCATAGGTTCATCGAAACGGGTGGTGATATCGCTTATTTTAAGGGAGGCCAAAACCTGCAATTGGTCAATAATCAGCGGTATAAACTGGAATATAAACAGGCCTATAATGCCAATAAGCGCCGAGAAAGATAAAAGTACCGCCAAAACCCTTGGTATCCTGATACCAAAAAACTGAAGATGTACCATAATATTGGTAATAGGTTTCAGTACTGTGCTTATTATCAGCGATACGATGATATAGAGCACAATGTCTGAAAAAACGTACCCGCAGGCCAAAAACAGGGCTGCCAGTAATGCTATCTGTATTGTAAAACGGTTCATTAAGGCTGTGTACCCAAAATAAATAACCCACCCGGCATGCCGGGCGGGTCAGGAGAATTTAATGCTGTTGGTATCTTTACAGAAGGCTTTGTTCAGCAAAACCGGTTTTCAGCTTAGCGATTCCAGTCGCCGCCGTTGTTGCCGCTGTCCTGTCCGCCCTGGTAGCCGCCACCGCCTCCGCGGTTATAGCGATCGCCACCCTGGTAGCCACCTCCGCCGCCTCCGCCACGATTGTAACGGTCGTTGTTGTTGCTGTAGCGGTCGCCGCGGTTGTAACGCTCGGGAGCACCCTGGCTGCCGCCCTGGTTGCGTTCGTAGCGGGGGTAGCCGCCGGGGCCGGGGTTGCTGCCGCCGCTGTTGTTTTGGCCGTAGCCTCCGCCCTGGTAGCCTCCGCCGCCTCCTTGCCTGTAACCTCCGCCTCCGCCGCGGTTGTATCCTTCCTGCGGGCGGTATTCACGTGGTTCACGGTGTTCGCGCGGCGCCGGCGCTTCACCGTCTGCCGGCTGATCGGTACGGAAACTGTTTACATCACCCCTGTCGAAATGGCGTTCTTCAATGGTGTACTCGTCGTGCTCGTAAGGATGATCTCCTTCGGGGGCCACTTCCTTCACCTTATCAAGGGCAAGATTGAGCGCCGCCACAAATTTGCGGAAATCTTCACGGTAAAGAAAAATCTTGTGCTTTTCAAATACGGGGCTGCCGTCATCTAAAAAGCGTTTTTTACTCTCGGTAATCGTAATGTAAAACTCGCTGTGCCGCGTCGATTTTACATCAAAGAAATACGTCCTCTTGCCCGCCCGCACCCGGTTAGAGTATACATCGGCCCTGTCGTGGTCATATTTTTCTTCCACAATATCAGCTTGGGTTTTTAGTTTTAATGCAACATGCAAATTTCCAAAGTAAAAGTACGGAAAATATCAGTGCAAAGGCAAGATTTCGGTGCCGAACAAAAAAAAACTATATTTGCAGTTCAATTCATCGCCCACCCTAACCGCGGCTCCGCTGTGTTCCGCCACCCCGCTTATGCTCAAGCTGATGAAGTACCTATTGGTAATCATACTGTTACCGCTATTTCTAATACATAATTCACCTGCATCGGCAACGCGCCGCAAGAAGGCAAAAACCCATAAAACCCACAAAAAAGCCCATTCCGTAAAGGTCTCCGCATCAGGTAAATCACGGAAAAATACAAACACTGTAAACCGTCGCCACAAAAATACTTCTGTAAAGCACCGTGGCAGGCACAGCCGCAAACACCATATTCGCTGCCGGTTACAGGCATACAGCGGTACCGAAAACTTTGGGGTCTGCACATATTACCACCCAATGTTTCATGGCAGGCGCACTGCCAGCGGCGAGCGCTACAACCAAAATATTATGACCGCCGCGCATCGCGATTTGCCTTTCGGCACTTACGTAAAGCTGCGCAACCCTGCCACAGGCGGCGAGGTAATTGTTAAAATTAACGACCGTGGTCCCTTTGCTGCCCGCGTATTGGTAGATGTAAGCTATGCAGCGGCCAAAAAGCTTGGTCTGCCTAAGCTGGGGCCGCAAAAAGTTGAAATGACGGTGTTGGGTAAAACGCTTCTGGGCCCTGTTGAAGACCACCTGCTGGCCGATACCGCTGTTCCGTTAAAGGATTCCTGCACTGCGGTTCTTTTGCCCTTTGCAGAGCCTGCAATCAGGTAAGAATTGGGGCGGGGCTGTTTTGCTTCGCCGGATTCTTTAATATCAGCCTGCTATTAGGCAGGCGGGCAATAAATACCTTGTCTTGCCGCTCATAGTATTGGCCTGTAATGTATCCCGGATTTTCTGCCGCGTGTACTTTACAGGCCAATTCGTTTATATATTGCATCCTCGTTACCAATTATGGCCGCTGTAAATAAAAATTCCGTAATAGATCTTGCTGCTGTACGGCAGATCGGCAATATTGAGCTGCTTGCCCGGCAAATGGTTGAGGGCTTTATTACGGGCCTGCATAAATCGCCGTACCACGGCTTTTCAGTAGAGTTTGCCGAGCATAAAATCTGGAATACCGGCGAGGGTACCCGGCATATAGATTGGAAGGTTTTCGCTAAAACCGACCGCATTTTTACAAAGCGATACGAAGAAGAAACCAACCTGCGCTGCCGAATCTTAATAGATACGAGCAGCAGCATGTATTACCCCCGCCCCGACAACGGCAAAATCACTTTCAGCATTTTCGCAGCAGCCTGCCTTACTTACCTGCTTCAGCGCCAGCGCGATGCGGTAGGTATAAGTACTTTTTCTGAAGGCATAGATTTGGTAACGCAGGTAAAATCGACACCCTCGCATGTGCACAAAATTTTCCTCCAATTGCAGGGCCTGCTGGGCGAGCCGCCGGTTGAGAAAAAAACGTCGGCAGCATCGGTCATACATGAAATTGCCGAGAGCATGAACAAGCGCTCGCTCATCATTATTTTCAGCGATATGTTCGGGGTGGAAAACGAAGCCGAGCTGTATAATGCCCTGCAGCACCTGCGCCACAACCGGCACGAAGTGCTTATTTTCCATGTGGCAGATAATGCCACAGAGATTGATTTTGATTTCGAAGACCGCCCCTACGAGTTTATTGATCTGGAAAGCGGCGAGCGCCTGAAGCTGAACCCCTCACAGGTAAAAGAATATTACCGCGCATCGCAGAACCGCTTTTCCGAAGAGTTAAAAATGCGTTGCGGCCAATACAAGATAGATTTTATTGAAGCCGATATCCGCAAGCCCATGGACCAGATATTGCTGCCATACCTTGTGAAAAGAGGTAAGATGAGGTAGTGAATTTTACAGTTTTCCTTGATTTGGGTATCAATATTTAAGCCTTAAACCGGCTTTAAAACGCAAAAAGGACCGCAAAGCGGTCCTTTTCATTTACATTCAGGTAAAACCCGGCAATTACGCCACGCTCGCCATTACTTCTTTCACTTTAGCGGCTGCATCTTTCAACAACACGGCTGAGTAAACTTTCAGGCCGCTTTGGTCAATAATTTTTGCGCCTTCCTCGGCATTGGTACCTTGCAGACGTACTATAATAGGTACCCTGATATCACCAATGTTTTTATAAGCTTCCACAACCCCGTTAGCCACGCGATCGCAGCGAACTATGCCGCCGAATACGTTAATCAGGATTGCTTTCACATTCGGGTCTTTCAGGATAATGCGGAAACCTGCTTCTACAGTTTTGGCATTGGCACCTCCGCCCACGTCGAGGAAGTTGGCTGGCTCACCGCCGGCAAGCTTAATAACATCCATGGTGGCCATGGCAAGGCCTGCGCCGTTCACCATGCAGCCTACGTTACCGTCGAGCTTTACATAGTTGAGGCCGCTTTCGCCGGCTTCAACTTCCAAAGGATCTTCTTCGTGCACATCGCGCAGGGCGGCCAGGTCTTTATGGCGATACAGGGCGTTGTCGTCAAGGGTTACTTTGGCGTCAACGGCAAGTATTTTATCGTCGCTGGTTCTGAGCACCGGGTTAATTTCAAACAGGGATGCATCTATATCCACATAAGCGCGGTAGAGGGCATCTATGAACTTAACGAACTCTTTGAAGGCATTGCCGCTCAGGCCGAGCGAGAAGGCAACCTTGCGGGCCTGGAAGGGCTGCAAACCTACTGCGGGGTCTATCCACTCCTTGAAAATTAATTCAGGGGTGTTGTGGGCTACTTCTTCAATGTCCATACCGCCTTCGGTGCTGGCCATAATTACATTGCGGCCGGTGTTACGGTCAAGCAAAATACTTACGTACAGTTCTTTGGGCTTGTTTTCGCCGGGGTAATAAACATCTTCACCGATAAGCACTTTACGAACCAGCTTTCCTTCAGGGCCGGTTTGAGGGGTTACAAGCTGCATTCCCAAAATGTTGGTGGCGTGGGTACGCACATCATCGAGGTTGCGGGCAAGCTTTACGCCGCCGCCTTTACCGCGACCGCCTGCATGAATCTGGGCTTTAACCACCCAGAGTTTGGTGCCCGATTGGGCGGTAAGTGCCTCAGCGGCAGCAACGGCTTCGTCCGGTGTGTCGGCGGTAATGCCTTCAGCAATGCGAACGCCATACTTTTTCAGTATGTCCTTGGCCTGGTACTCGTGAATATTCATATGGAGGGATAGGTATTTCGGATAAAAAACTCCGAAAAGCTTGGCTTCAGGGTTTGAAGGAAATTATCGGCAGGTCAGAATGCATCAATAAATAAGGCACACTTTGCTGTCGGTCCGAAAGTTTGGCTTTTAAAGGCAGATTTCAAAATGCCGACCTTAATTTCCCGCTTATAAATCAGGCTGCATAGCCGGGAATTTGTTTTTCAGTCTCCCTTTGATCGTTTCTGCCCAAAATTTCTATACCAACCGGACAATTCAGGCAGGCACGTTGGCTGCAATGGGTATTGTATTTTTCTGCTGCGCCCTGGCTGTCTGCAGCGTTTTGGGGAAGAAGCCCCAATGCTTTCCATTGCCTTAAAATGCGGTTGTCTTCGGCAGGGAGGCTTTCCAAAACATGCAGGGCATGTTCTTCCCAGGCGGGTAAATCGTTTTGCTTTCCGTATGCGGTAAGCAGGGCCGGAACCGTGTTGATTACCAGGAGGCTTAATGCTTCCTTACCCGGTTTGGCTGGGCCGGAAAACAAATCTTTGCCTGCAGGCGCAGTTCTGAAATTTTGCTCTTTGCGATTAAGCGCCCTGCTTATATGGACAGCGTATGCATTTGCCGGCATAACCTGTAAAAACAGGTCGCTGAGAAACGGAAGGGAATAAACCAATTCTGCAAGCAACAGGATTTTTTGAGGGATGAAGCCGGCCGGCCGTTGGGCCCCGCTTTTCCAAATTACGGGATCTGACTTTGTGGATTTTAATGAATGCTTTTCTTCCAACTCGGAGTAAACGGCGCTTAGCAAGTTACTATCAATTGATTCTTTTGTCAAGCCTGCAGGTACAATCCTGTATCCTGAAGATTCAGCTTTTTCAATATTATCCGTTAATAAACCGGCCTGGCCCAACAACAGGGCCTGCAGTGATTGCAGATTTTGCCCATATTTCCTCAACAACCTGAGTGGCATGAGTTGGGCCAGGGCAAGCATAGGCTCGGCATTCAGGGGCAGACCCAACGCGCGGGCAAGTATTTGGTAACAGGTTTCTTCCCAATCTTCCCTGTTCCTTTTAAACAGGCCCAGGATTTCATTTGCTTTCCTATGCATTCTTTCAGCCAGGGCTGAATCAAGCATTGAGAACCTGCTTAAACGGCTGCTTTTATCGAACATTTCACCGCAGGCAATGGTACCGGGCTTTGCTGCGAGCATGCTTTTATAAGTTTTCAGCAATGTTTCATCGGCATACCTGCTGAGCTCCAGCACGGGTATTTCATTGCCGGAGGGGTAATATACAGCAGCATCGTGCTGCCAAACCACATGCAGTATTACGTTGTTATATGCCCTGTCGTTTTGGTGCCTGTGGGCATACCAATCTGAGCTTTTAACATGCATTTCAACCGGGCCGTTCCAACGCAGGTTACCTGTTCTCAGCCAGCAATCATAAAAATCAGGTCCGGCAAAAAGATTTCGCTTCCCGGCGCTGATTATTTCCAGCGGCTCGCCGTCGGTGCTTTCAAGCCCGGTATGGCTGAAATGCTGCGTTTGCCAAAGAAAGTATAAAAACTCTTCTTTCATTGCTGAAGATGCCGCCGAATTTTTCGGCAGCATCAATAAAGCAAGTTGCAGATTTGGTGCCTGATTTCAAAATATGTTTCCGAACATAAAATGAAGCAGGTACAGCACTTGCATCCGGAAGCGATTATTTAATCGAAAAATTACCGATGTATTTAACCAGGCTTCTTTTAACTACGGGCAGCAGGGTTTCATCGAGCGGGGCGGCAATGCTGCTTTCAACCAGATAGGTGGCCGGGTTAGGCAGCTTTTTCCTGCGCCTGATAAGCTCCGATTTCAGGTTTTCAGGCGTATTGGCCGGCGAGCGCCTTACAGATTCAAGGAACTCCAGGTGCAGCCCCCTGTACCGTTCATTCGCATTTTCGAATACGCTGATTTGGTATTCAAAAATGCGGGTTTCCCTGTCGTTGGGCACTACCAGCATTACGTACCCTTCGGCAGGGTATAATGATATAAGGCCTACAGGGGCAATGCTCAGGTTTTCTTCCACCCTTCGGTAAAGCTCCATACCATCCTGTAAGTATTTTTCCATACGAGGCAGGCTGAAAAGAATGATTTCCTCGATGTCGCGAATGAAATCATCGTCTTTTACAAGCTCCCTGTAAATAAGGTTCATGCGTTCAAAATCGGCGCCGCTTACTTCTTTTGGGAAAGCATCGTGCATAAGCTGCCTGCTGTCGCGCACGCTTACGAGGTTGTTGTAATGGAATACGAGATCGCTCAGGCCGGGGTACAGCCTGTTTTCACCGAAATGCAACCCAATTTCCTGCAGGTAGGCCAGCAATACATACTTTTTATATTCGAAATCGTTGAGACCTTCGGTTATCCAGTTGCGGCTAAGTTTTTTCATGGTACAAACCCGGTTTAAAAATTGTTCTTATAGCTTGATACGCGTTTTATTGCTTATGTAATGTGCAAATTTTTATTCTTACCTGCAAGTGAACTGCCATACTTTATATATGTTCATTTTTTTATTGCCTTTATAATATTCTTCAAATGTGATTAAATACATGTAAGATTCTTTGTCGGTTCCATACAATTTCAGGACATGTTGCCAACAGGGCTTCGTTTATTTAAGCCATATTTACACAGCAATTTAAAACGGTATTTTTCGTTCATTTTATTGTGCGCCTGAAAGGCCATACCCGGCATTCCTATATTTAATGCCGGAAACACCCATGCAAACCAGGGAATCCTCTTTTTCAATCTGTAGGTTGGCAGGCAGTTTTATATTGCCTGTTTCTGCCTTTTTATTTTTAGCCGTTTCATGCGGAAGTCCTGAAAAAAACGTTCCGGTTAACCCTGCTGATACTGCCAATAAAGTTGATATTCGGGCTTTAGCTCCCGTCGTTTTCGGGCAGCCACGCAACCTGCCGGCCGACAACCCGGCCACAAAGCAGGGAATAGCCCTGGGCCGCGCGCTCTTTTATGAACCTTTGCTCAGCGCCGATAATACCATCAGCTGCGCATCATGCCACAAGCCGGAGCTGGCCTTTACAGATGGTAAAGCTTTCAGCGAAGGTGTTGGTAAGCAGTTGGGCCGCAGGAGCTCTATGAGCCTGCAAAACCTAGCCTGGCAGAAAGATTATTTCTGGGACGGTCGCGCATCTTCACTTGAAGAGCAAAGCGTATTCCCGATTACCGATGCCCATGAAATGAACCAAACCATGGGCGCAGCCGCTGCAAAGCTTCAGGGCTCTGCCAAGTACCCGCCCATGTTCAAAAAGGCATTCGGTACCGACGTGGTAAGCCCCCTGCTCATACAGCGTGCCCTTGCCCAATTTGAGCGGACACTTATAAGCGGTAACAGCAGGTACGATAAGTACTTAGCAGGAACCTACACACCTACCACCCAGGAAGCATTGGGCATGAGCCTGTTTTTTACGCACCCTACACCCGGTAACAGCCCCCAGTCTACCATTCGAGGCGCTAATTGCGGTGATTGCCATATTAATATACTTACATCCGGAACAACTCTTGACCTTGATGGTTTCAGGAATAACGGCATAAGCCGCAGTTTCAATTCGGGGGACGATTACGGGCTTGAAGAGCATACCGGAAGCTCAGCAGATCGCGGAAAATTTAAAATACCTGCCCTGCGCAATATTGCGCTTACATCGCCATATATGCATAACGGCATGTTTAGCACCCTTGAACAGGTGGTTGACCATTATAATTCCGACAGCCTGTTTAACAGGCCGGGCGTTGACCCCTTGATTACAGGGGCTTATAACTCACGTATCCAGACCGGGAAGCTGGGATTGACTACTGCAGAAAAGCAGGCAATAGTCAGCTTTTTACACATGCTCACCGACAGCACCTTTGTGAGCGATACGGCTTATAAAGCCCCGAGCCCCTGAATAATTATATAATCGACATTGTGCATACATGCATGTTCTGTAGCTTTTCTTGCCGGTATGCGTATTTCCTTTAATTTTGCGGCCAATCCATTGATAACCTCAACAGAAATAAAAATATACCGGTCTTTGCAGGGCTCCATTGGCCTTTGCCTGATTCGGAAATAAGAAATATGGCAGCATCTTATGATTTAATAGTAATTGGCAGCGGACCCGGCGGGTACGTAGCAGCCATCAGGGCATCGCAGCTTGGCCTGAAAACAGCGGTTGTTGAGCGCGATGTGCTTGGCGGCATCTGTTTAAACTGGGGCTGTATTCCTACCAAAGCCCTGCTGAAAAGCGCCCAGGTTTTTGAATACCTGAAACATTCAAAAGATTACGGTATTAATGCCGATAACGTAACCGCCGATTTCAGCGCTGTGATAAAACGCAGCCGCGGCGTTGCCGACGGCATGAGCAAGGGCATTGCCTACCTGCTTAAGAAGAATAAAATTGATACCATTTTCGGAACAGCCAAGCTCACTGCTGACAAGAAGGTGGAAGTAACTGCTAAAGAAGGCGGTGCAAAAACCACTTACGAAGCCAAGCATATATTATTGGCCACAGGTGCCCGCAGCCGTGAGCTGCCAAACCTGCCCATAGACAATGAAACCATTGTGGGTTACCGCAAGGCCATGGTTCTTGACAGCTTACCTGCCAGCATGGTGGTTGTAGGCAGCGGAGCTATTGGTGTTGAGTTTGCTTATTTCTATGCAAGTATGGGCACCAAGGTTACCATTGTTGAGTTCCTGCCCCGCATAGTTCCTGTGGAAGATGAGGACATCAGCAAGGAGCTTGAGAAATCATTTAAGAAATCGGGCATCAATGTGATGACCAATGCATCGGTTGAGAAAGTTGAAAAGGTTGCCGGCGGAAAAGCCAAGGTTACCATTAAAACCGCTACCGGTACCGAAACGCTTGAAACCGACGTTGTTCTTTCTGCAGTGGGCATTGCCACCAATGTGGAGGGCCTTGGCTTGGAAGAAGCCGGCGTTAAAGTGGAAAAAGGCAGGGTTGAAACAGATGATTTCTACCGCACCAATGTTCCCGGCATATACGCTATAGGCGATATTGTAAAAGGTCCCGCGCTTGCGCACGTTGCTTCTGCAGAAGGTATTATTTGTGTTGAAGCCATTGCAGGCGAGCACCCTGAGCCATTGAACTATGGCAACATACCCGGCTGTACTTATTGCCAGCCTGAAATTGCATCGGTAGGCTTAACCGAGAAGCAGGCTAAAGAGGCGGGTTACGAAATTAAAGTGGGTAAATTCCCCTTCGTTGCCAGCGGTAAAGCCAGCGCATCGGGCGATAAAACGGGCTTTGTTAAAGTAGTGTTTGATGCCAAATACGGCGAGTTCCTGGGCGCGCACATGATTGGCGGCTCGGTAACAGAGCTTATTGCCGAGGTGGTGGTAGCCCGTAAGCTTGAAACAACCGGACACGAAGTGATGAAAGCCGTTCACCCGCACCCAACCATGAGCGAAGCCGTTAAGGAAGCTGTTGCAGCTGCTTACGGTGAGGCAATTGATATTTAACATTTGCCGGCTTATTCTCCGGAGTTTTCATGCCCTGCCTTTCTTTATTGATCGGCAGGGTTTTGTTTTTTGCATGCCGTATTGGTGAACATAGTAAAACCTTGTTCCGGATTTTTTTAACAGGATGAATAAGAAACAATAGAACGCGGGAAAAGGTGCATTCTCATTTTACAGCATTTAATTCGTTATCAATTACTTAATTTATTTTTGTTGCGCATGTTTCGCTTACATTTGCCCGGTTGCCAGGCATGTCTGGCTGGCAATGCCTGCGCTTCGCCTGACAGTTTCGAACAATGTGAAGCTGTTTCTTTATCAGGGTTCCGTATAGTTATATTCAGAGGATTTAAAATTTTTCCGGATTACTCTCCCATACAAAAGCGTAAGCGTTGCCAAAGCCCTTAGGCGTTTTTATGCATATGGGGCCGAATAATATGAGAACCAAAAGATCATGGAAAGGTATAAACCTTTAGCAGACAGGGAATACCCGCAGCTTATCAACCTGATTGTTTTTGTTTTGTTACTGAATCAATGCATTTAATATGATTCATGTTGTCGACTTTTATAAACAGGCCTTTGGGTTTCTTTTGTGATAAGTAGTGAAAATTTAAAAAATCAGGATATTTATTTAGCCGAATCGGCGGAATTTTAAGCGGTTTCTATTGGAGATTTGATTTTGCTTATTGCTCTTTACCTTTAAGGCTGATTTAACGGATTGCTTTGTGAGGGTAGGTTGTTCGGGCCTTAATGATTTGGGTGCATTGGCAAACTTTATTTCGCTGCTTAATTCAGCCTGCTTAATATCGGAACCCTGTAAATGCTGAAAATCAGGACCTGAAATATTGTTTTCTTCAGAATTTGCGGAAACAGAATCCTGATTTTCAATGGTGATACCTGCATTAACCGGTAATTGGTTATTGACAGACATACCTGAATTATCAGCAAAAGCAGGGCCGTTATTTTCCTGCATGCCATTTCCTGGCTCGGGAAAACCCGGGCTTTCAGCTGAAGAAACACCGGTTAATGAACCTGTTTCCTGCACTCCGGTTTCGGGAGCAATAATTGTTTCGGATTGGACAGGGGGCATGCCAGGTGCATTTTCAGGCATGTCATCATCGGGCAAAATGCCTGAAAGGTGTGCCATGTGATGGGCAACCCTTTCTTCCATACCTGAATATTTTACCGAGGTACATGACTCGTTATCATCCTGGTCATCTCCTTCATCTTCATTATCTTCTTCGGCTTCCCCCTCAGGATCGGTTTCCATGTAAGAGCCATCGGGGTTCTTTTTGGGCATTCCATTGCGAAGATTAATGACAAACTGCTCGTAAACCGGAGGTACGCGGTGTTCAGGCTTTTGCCCGAAACCTTCTTTAAGCTGGTGCCATAAGCGAATGGCCGACACACTGCCTTTAATAGCCGCATTATATAAGGCAGTATCTACCTCCTCGGTAAAAATGCGGAGGTAGCCTGTGCTGAATGCCGGTTCTATTGCTTTTGTTGCCGTATTTATTTCATCGATTGTATAGCCGGAAATTCTTGTAAGCTCGTCGATGCCTGGGAAACGCTTATCCTGCTGCTTAAAAGTTTGCGCAATATCTTTCATCTCAACGCGGATGATACGGTCTATCATCTCCTCATCGAGGGTTTTGCTTAGTTTTTCGTATGCTGCGCTGTGATTGTCCATTGTGCAGGCCCAGACGTTTAGGGCCGATGCAAATGTAAATAAGCTGACCAGGGGAAGGCAAGCAACAAGGAAAATGCGGGATACAAAGCAGGGACAGGGAAAAATTGGTTTGTGCTTATAAAAGATAGCGTTTGAACCGGCATATTAACTCAAACACAGTTATACTTGTAATTACACCAATAATGAAACCCATAAATTGACGCAAAAACGGTTTCTCCCGAGCCCATAACAATGCAATAGTTACAAAATGAATAAGGGCACTTGCCATAAACAGTAAGACCAAGCCAATATCGCCGCCGGAAACATTCCAGGAAAGATATAGATATAGCAGGGAATAGGACAGTACAATTAATAAGTGCCTGAGCATTGTTTTTATCAGCGTTAATTCAAGAAAGTTAAATTTCAAATGAAATGAAAAAGTACTTTAAAACAGGGCAGGTATTAAATGACCTTTAGCATACTGTATTTTCACATTAAAAGTCGAAGACTTATGACTCTTTCCCGAATTTAGTTCAAAATGTTTAAAAGAATATATCTCTCAAAGCACAGTCACTATTAAATTAAAAAATCAAACCGGCCTAAATACAAATAGTCCTGCTCCTTTTCAGAAACAAGACTATATGCAGGACAAATGCCCCGGGACTATTGCATAAACCGGAACGTCAGCTTTTAAAGGCTGGTTTGTGGCAATCCCGGAAGGGATTAGCGAGCAGGGTTAGCTGCAGCTGCCTTCTTAGCTCTGAGAGCCTTCAGTTTTTTGTGTCCATAAGTAGCACCGGCTATAAGCAATAAACTTGCTCCGCCGTCTACAGGTATAGACGTTGGTCCGTCCTCATCGGGAGGATTAGGTGGTTCATCCTGGGCCATTACTGAAGTCAGCGCGGTCATTGTCAGACCGAGTGTAAGCAGAAGTAGTTTTTTCATCGTTCTGGGTAAAGTTAATGATTAGCAATAGTTAATGTTCTAAAAGCCCTTGCAGGCCCACCCCGGGCAGAGCCTAAGGATTAGTGTTTTTCAGTGAAGCAATCGGACAGATGCAAACTGCATAAAGTCATTTTCCAATATAATGTTTGGAGAAGCATGGAACTGCTTGCTTTATGTCGGTATAAAGGTAGCAGATTCCAAATTACATACCAAATCTTCTTGCCAAATTATTTTACACAATACCGATTTTTATATCGGGAATGGCTTCAGAACCAAGAAAATCAGGTTTTTATTTGGCAAAAAAACATTTTTTAATGTTTCTCTTCAACTTTTCGGAGTCTTTCTTAAACCGTTTTCACCTATCGTTTATCTCGTGTTACAAACATTACCCCTGCTAAAACGGTGCAAATGCCTGCAAATTGTATGGCAGTTATATGTTCACCGTCAATAATTCCCCAAAATATGGCGAAAACAGGAATAAGGTAAGTGCTTGAGCCGGCAAACAAGGTGGTCGATATTTGTATGAGCCGGTTAAACAACACCAAAGATAATGCCGAACCGAAGACCCCAAGTACAATTACCATACCGGCAGCATAAGGGGCCTCAGGATTGGTGGTGAGCGTATGCAAAAAATTACCGCTGAAGAAGAGCAGCAAGCCTGCCGGTATGCCAATAGCTGAAAAGGCGCCTACCGCCAGCTTTGCCGGCTCTATATCGCTGAGGTAATGCTTAACCAGGTTAATATTCATACCGTAGAATAATGTAGCCAGCAACACATAGAGGGCATAAAAATTTACCTCGGGCATTCCGCTGCCTTTGTAGCGCGATAAGGCCAGCACCAGGCAACCTAAGAGCCCCAGGCTGAGCCCGAAGCCGTGCCTCCAGGTAATGGGCGACCTGAAAATTAAGGCCGACACCATTACGGTAAAAAACGGGGTCATGGCATTGAGTCCCCCGCTAACGGCACTGTCGAGCCCGACGCCTGCCAAACAAAACAATATAGCCGGCATAAAGCTGCTGAGCGTACCGGAAAGGCTTACCAGTAATAATTGCCTGCCTGTAAATTTCCTGAGCGTATTCCATGAAAAGGCGACAATGCACAGGAATGCTGTAAACATGCGCAGCATGGCCACTTCCAAAGGCGGGAAAACATGCAGGCCCTTCTTCATCAATATAAATGAAGATCCCCATATAAACCCTAAAAAAATCATTAAGCCCCAGGCTTGCAGGCGCGTGTCGCCTTTCTCAGGCTTCATGAAATGCCGGCATAGCTGAAAGTTTGGGCTGCTTCATCAAGCAAATCAAGTACTTCATTCAGGTTCAGCGATTCTACCAGGCGAATTCGGAACGGTTTAAAATCAGGAAGACCTTTGAAGTAGTTGCTGTAGTGACGGCGCATTTCAAGCAGGCCGGTGATTTCGCCCTTCCATTCCACAGATCTTATAAGGTGTTTTTTGCAAACATCCACACGCTGTTCCATATCAGGCGGGGGAAGCTTGATGCCGGTACGCACATATTCCTTAATCTCGTTAAAAATCCATGGGTAGCCTATGGCGGCACGGCCAATCATAATACCGTCTACGCCGTATTTGTTTTTATATTCAACAGCCATTTCCGGGCTTTCCACATCTCCGTTACCGAAAAGCGGGATATGCAGTTTTCCGCTGTCTTTCAGGCGGGCCAGCCATGACCAGTCTGCGCTGCCTTTATACATTTGCGAACGGGTTCGGGCATGAATGGTAAGTGCGGCAATACCGGTATCCTGCAGGCGCATGGCAGTATCGAGAATATTTATTGTACTGTCGTCCCAGCCGAGGCGGGTTTTTACAGTTACCGGTACGGTGCAGGCGTTCACAATTTCCTGTGTCATGCGCTGCATCTTATCAGGATCCTGTAAAATGCCGGCACCGGCGCCTTTGCAGGCAACTTTTTTTACCGGGCAGCCATAATTTATATCTACCAGCTCAGGCCCGGCGGCTTCGGCAATTTCTGCCGCTTCGCGCATGGCTTCTATCTTATCTCCGAAGATTTGTATGCCGATTGGGCGTTCGTAATCATATATATCAAGCTTCTGCACACTTTTTTCAGCATCCCGAATCAGGCCGTCGGCACTTATGAATTCGGTGTACATAAGGTCGGCCCCGTTATCTTTGCAAACAGCGCGGAAGGGCGGATCGCTCACGTCTTCCATGGGCGCCAGGAGCAATGGGAAAGTGCCTTCTTCGCCGATTATATGCTTACCTATCTTAATCATAATTATTCTTACTGTATTTAATAAAGGGCCAATGAGCAGCTAAAGGCCCGGGGAAGGGCAGTACATATTTAATATGTATTATATTTGCCCCACCGGCCAAAACAAGCCGGCATAGCTGGTTAAACGCGGCTTATACCTGAAAATTATATTTTCAGCAGCACATTCAATATGTGCCCCCGTTTTTTCCGACCGCAAATTTACCGCTTTTATGCTGCACTTCCCCCGCATTCCTGAAAAATACAAACCTTCAAAACCATTTGCCGGTCTGCTGGTGCATATTGGCGGGGTAATAGCGGGCCTTGGTATTTTCCAGTTTATTGCGCTTTTGCCGGCATTGTTCATGCTGCCGTCAGTTGCAGATTTATTAGCCGTATCGGAAGGTAATTACAGGAACGTTGATCCGCATGCAGCAAGGGTGGTTTTGCTCACACTGTTGGGTTTGGGTTCATTCGGCGGGTTTATTTTAATGCCCCTGGTTGTGAACCGGTTATACGATAAGCTGCCTGCCCGCGCATTCAGTCCCGAGCTTAGGTTTCCCGGTCTTGTAATTCCTGCCACCATATTTGCCCTGCTGTTTTTTCTTCCCTTCGATGGGTTTATTGTTGAGTGGAACCGCAACCTCGCTTTCCCTGAATTTATGAGAGGCTTTGCAGATTGGGCGCGGGAAGCTGAAGACAAAGCCACAAAAATGACCGAAATGATTACCGGCCTTGATTCGCTGCCCGAGCTGGCGCTGGGTATGCTCGTGGTTGCCGTAATACCTGCCATTGGCGAAGAATTGTTTTTCAGGGGCGTTTTACAAACCAGGCTGCGCTTGTTAACAGGAAACGTGCATGCCGGCATCTGGCTTTCGGCTTTCCTGTTTTCGGCTATACACATGCAGTTTTTCGGGTTTGTGCCGCGCATGCTGCTGGGCCTGATGTTCGGGTATATTTATGCCGGAAGCGGAAACTTAGTGCTGCCCATGATTGCACACTTTGTTAATAACGGATTAACCCTGTTGAGCATGTACCTGTATAAGCACAAGCTAATCAGCCTGGACCCTGATTCTGCGGATATAGCACCATGGTATATGGCAGTGGTTTCAGGAACGGTAGCGGCAGCATTAATTTATTACGTGGCAAATACCTATTCAAAACTGCCGAAAAACGATTTTCGAACCTTTACAGATCACAAGCTCAGCTTTGGCGAGCATGAGGCAGATTAGGAAATCGAAAGATTAAATACACCACCAAAACTCCCCGTTAATATAAATATGACCGGACCTTTAAGCAAAATGAGCAACCTTCAGCTGAGGGTGTTGTTCGGTGTTTTAGGCGGAGCTGCCGTTGTAGGCAGCCTGAGCTGGGGCGTATATGGCTGCCTTGCACTTTTTTTAATTATAAGCAGCTTCGCAAGATTCGAGTTTTACGGCCTGCTCAAAAAAGCCGGAAGAGATCCTGATATTTTATTGGGTACCATTTTAGGTACAGGTCTGCACCTGCTCTCCTTCGCTATTGAAGAAGATTGGCTGAAGCCAACGGCCCTTTTCCTGTTTTTCCCGGGCATAGCCATTGTATTTATTGCCCGCCTCTTCCGCAGAACCCCGCCTGATCCTTTCGGGAATACAGGCCTTACGCTGCTGGGTATCATTTATACCGATTTGCCTTTTTGCCTGCTTTATTTCGGCACAACCTCGCCCGGCACATACGACAGCCGCATTATTCTAGGCAGCCTGTTCCTGCTTTGGGCATCAGATACAGGGGCCTATTTTATGGGCTCCAATTTCGGGCGCACGCCTTTGTTTCCATCGGTAAGCCCAAAAAAATCCTGGGAAGGGGCAGCAGGGGCATTGCTTTCCGCGCTTATGGTGGCATCGGTACTGGCGCGCTTCTGGCCGGTAATGCCCGATATTCATTGGGCCGTATTATCTGTAATTATTGTGGTTATTGGCTCTTATGGCGATTTGAGCGAATCGCAGTTTAAACGCAGCCTGCAAATTAAAGACAGCGGCGGCGGCATACCCGGACACGGGGGCTTCCTTGATCGTTTCGACGGCCTGCTGCCGGCAGCTCCTTTTATTGTGGCTTACCTCAAACTGGTGGTTTTTCCCTGATTTAATTAATGTGGCTTTCTACCTTATGTACCCTAAGGTTTTCAGAACTGCTGGCATTATTCAGTTTGCCGGGGTACTTATTATAATCCTGTTCGGCTGCAACATGGTGCAGGCTCAATCTTTTATAGCGCCGCCCAAGCAGGAAATTGACGTTCAGAAATTTGCCGAGGCATTATTTCCGCAGCAGAGTACGGTTACCAATTTTACTGATTTGTATGAGAGCCTGTATGCTCTATACCTGAACCCGCTTGATTTAAATAAAGCTGATAAAGAAGCCTTTAGAGCTTTATACATCTTAAGCGATGCAGAAGCAGATTCAATTCTGAATTACAGGAAAACCAATCCTTTTATATCTGTGTATGAATTGCAGGCGGTTCCCGGTTTGCCGGAAAGCAAGGTGAGGCAGCTTATTCCTTTTGTAACCGTTGCCCCGGTTTTTAATGCAAATGATATAAAGGCCAATATTGCCGCATTAGGATCTGGCAGCTTTGTAACCAGGTTCGGCTTTTCTCCCGATGATAAGCAAGGCTTTTTAACGCATACCCGCCGAGACGGTTCGGCATACCTGCCTTATGCAGGTAAAAATATGAGCATGTTGACCCGCTTCAGATACGCTGTACCCGGCCTGTTTACCGTTGGCTTTACAGCCCAGCAGGATGCAGGGGAGGCGTTCAGTTTCAAACCGGCCAAGCACCAATACGGGCCTGATTTTTTGTCGGGTTATGCCATGCTTGAAAACAGGGCTGTGCTTAAACGTCTTATAATCGGGGATTTCAGGCTGCAGACCGGGCAGGGATTGTTGTTTTCTGCCGGGTTTAACCCGGGTATGGGTTCATTGGCGGTGCCGGCTGTGCGCAGGAGCTATTTGGGGATTAAACCTTATAATTCCCAACTCGAAGGCGGCAATTTCAGCGGGGCTGCTGCAACTGTGGGCAGGAACGGCTTTGAGCTCACGATATTGGCAAGCCGGCAATATGCAGATGCATTTATACATAATCCTGATTCAGCAGATTCGCCGGATATAGACCCGTTTTTCAGCAACATAAATACCGCAGGCTTACACCGAACGAGCACTGAAATTGCGAACAGGAAGACCCTGGCAATAACATCTGCCGGCACGCACCTGCAATGGCAAAGCGCTAATGAAGATTGCCAAATCGGGCTGAGCCTGCTGCATTCAGGATTCAGCAGCCCCCTGCAGCCGGCCGATACTTTTAACCCCAATGCCCCTGCCGGAAGATATGCCGATAACGTAAGCATTTCCTTTAACAAGTCCTTAGCTGCCCTCAGCTTTTTCTCTGAACAGGCTTTTTCAAGGTCAGATAAAAACGGGAGCGCAGGTATTTACGGCATTATAGCTTCACCATCGCGCAACCTTGATTTTTCGGCGGCGTACAGGCATTACAGCCCTTCATATTTGGGCTTGTATGCCAACGGTTTCGGAAATGCTTACAATACCCGGAACGAGAACGGCGCTTATATGGGCTTTTGCTATCGTCCGCTTGCCCGATTAACGTTCAATACTTTCCTTGATGTTTGGAGCCGCCCATACGCTCCCAATTTTTTTACAAACGCCCGCGGTACCGATTTTATGTTCAGGCTGGATTATACCCGCAGCCGGACCTCGAGCTATATTTTTCAATACCGCCTGCTTGATCGTGATGCTTACAGCCGTGCCGACAGCCTGGCAAGCAAAAGGCATTACTTGTTAGCCGGTTTAGAATATTCAGGCGGGGGCCTTAATGCGGCCACAAAAGGCCAGGTAATTATATCGGCAGCGAGCAACAAAGCTGCAGGTTACAGCATTATACAGGAGATTGAATCGCAGAAGGACGGCTTAAATTTAAAGGCGCGGCTGGCCTGGTTCTATGCCATGAACTATGCCGTTCGGCAATACAGCCCTGAACCGGGGCTGCAGGGCTTGTTTTCGGTGCCTGCCTATTATGGTAAGGGCATGCGGATTTGCGTGGTGGCCACCTATAAAATAGGCATGCGGATTGAAGCAGGGTTGCAATTAAACACAACAGTGAATTATGCCATGGGCAGGCCATATAACGGTACAGGCTATGAGCATACCAACACACCCGGCAGCGCCGATTACATTTTGCAGCTAAGGGTTAATTTATAAAAGCCGGGGCCGCTAAGCAGAACAAATTGTAATTTTGAGCGCTCATTATTAAAAATACCGGCATGACCCTTTGCTTCGCAACCAATAACGCACATAAAATTAAGGAGATATCGGCCATGCTGCCGCCCGGTTTCGAGCTGCAAAGCCTGCAGGAAATAGGCTGTAACGATGAGCTGCCTGAAAACGAAACAAGCATACAGGGCAACAGCCTGAGCAAGGCGCAATATGTTTGGGAAAATTTCCAAACTTCCTGTTTTGCCGACGACAGCGGGCTGGAAGTATATGCTTTAAACGGCGACCCGGGTGTTTACTCGGCTATGTATGCGGGTCCGCAGCGCAGCCATGCCGATAATATTGAGCTGCTGCTCAGTAATATGGAAGGCAAAACCGACCGCAGTGCACGTTTTCTTACAGTGATTACACTTGTTCTGAACGGGGAAGTTCATCAGTTTGAAGGCATTGCTGAAGGAGAGATTCTTGAAGAGCCAAGAGGTGAGGGCGGTTTCGGGTACGACCCGGTATTTCAGCCGCTTGGGCTCGATGTAAGTTTTGCTGAAATGAAGCCGGAAGAGAAGAATGCAATCAGCCACAGGGCAAGGGCATTTCATAAGCTTATCAATTTTTTACACGGAAATACTAAATTCTAATCTTTCAGGCTTAATTTTGTGGCCATGAGCGCAACGTCGTACATTCTGGGTATTACCGGCGGCAGCGCCTCCGGCAAAACGCTTTTTTTGAAAAGATTAATGGAAATGCTCCCCAAGGAGCAGGTCTGTCTTATTTCGCAGGACAACTATTACCGTGCCCTGCATGAGCAGCCAAAAGATTTAAACGGCGTAGAAAACTTTGATACGCCTAACAGCATAGATCATGAAAGGTACAGCAGCCACATCAGATCGCTGGCAGCGGGTGAAAGCGTAACGGTAGAAGAGTACACTTTCAATAACCCCAACCTGATTCCTGACAAGATTACCTATAAGCCGGCCCCGCTTATTATTGTAGAGGGAATATTTGTGTTCACCTTTGCCGATGTGGCCGGCCTGCTTGATCTTAAGGTGTTTATTGATGCCAAGGAAGTTATTAAAGTAAGGCGCAGAATTGCCCGCGATCGTGATGAACGCGGCTACGATTTGGAAGATGTGCTTTACCGGTACGAGCACCATGTAATGCCCACTTACGAAAAGTATATAGAGCCCCAAAAGCATGTAGCCGACCTGATTATACCCAACAACGTTAATTTCGAAAAGGGATTAACGGTTGTGGCAGCCTTCCTGAAAGACAAAATCAGGGAGAAGCAGGAGGCTTGGGAACGTAAGCCCGCAACTGCTGAACAAAACGCGTAACAATAAATTTGCCCGATTAAGGGGAACAATCTTATAATTTTTGGCAGGCCCTGTTAAGCCTGCATGCTTATGCTCCGCATTCAAAACCTGGTAAAATCTTACGGTAACAAGCCGGCTGTCGACAATATCAGCTTCGAGGCTAAGGGCGGTGAAATTCTTGGCTTTTTGGGTCCGAACGGGGCCGGTAAGAGCACCACCATGAAAATTGCCTGCTGCTACCTTTCGCCCGACAGCGGTACGGCCGAAGTATGTGGTTTTGATGTGCGCAAAAATGCCATGGAGGTAAAACGCATTATTGGCTACCTGCCTGAGCATAACCCCATTTACCCTGATATGTATGTGCATGAATTCCTGCGCTTTTCAGGTTCGGTGTACGGCATAAAGGGTTCTGCCTTAAATAAACGCGTGGCCGATATTGTTGAAAAGGTTGGCCTCGGCGCTGAGCAGAACAAGAAAATAGGTTCACTTTCCAAAGGGTACAGGCAAAGGGTAGGTCTTGCCCAGGCCTTGGTGCATGATCCTAAAGTATTGATACTGGATGAACCCACAACCGGGCTTGACCCTAACCAGATTGTTGAAATCAGGAACCTGATACGCGAAGCCGGAAAAGAAAAAACCGTGATTTTCAGCACGCACATTATGCAGGAAGTGCAGGCGCTATGCGACCGCGTTGTAATTATTAACAAAGGCAAAATAGTGGTAGACAATACCCTGAATGCACTTCGTTCAGGTGCCCGCGACAGGCAAAGCCTGGGCGCTGAGTTTGAGCGTGATATAGATGCAGATTTGCTAAGGGGCATTACCGGCGTAATAAAGGTAAGCAGGAGCGGGGCAGGGCAATACCAAATTGAAGCGGCCGAAGGTGTGGAAATTCGCAGCGCGGTTTTCAGGCTGGCGGCCGAGAATAATTTGCCGTTGCTGGGTTTACAGCAGCAGGAAGAAACGCTTGAGACTGTTTTTCAGCGGCTTACTTCGAATTAGGCAGCCTTTAAGGTTGCATTTTTTATATATGCAAAATTCTGCCTTTTATCCTGTTTTAAAGCCGCCTGTAAGCCCGGTTTGCATTTGCGCCCCGAATAAACAATATTTGCCGAACTGTTTAACCTGCGAAATGTTATTTCGGTTTTGATGCGGTTTGCCGGTTGTTTTTGCATAGAATAAGCACTGTTAATACTTCTTTCCCAACGTTTTCAACATGAAAATTAGTTTCCGAGCGGCATATAAGGCCGTGCTGGTTCCTGCATTGGCAGGTTTGGTACTTGCCGGGGCTCCCGGTTGCAGCAATTCAGACAAGCATGCCGACAGTGCCAATAACAGCTGGACTGAAACCACTGTTACAGAAGGAGGATATACTTATACCACCGTTCCCGGCGACCCAATGAAAACCCGCATATATACCCTGGCCAACGGGCTGAAGGTATATTTGTCGGTTTATAAGGATGCGCCCCGCATACAAACTTATATAGCAGTAAAGGCTGGCTCACGTAACGACCCCGCAACCGCCACCGGACTTGCACATTACCTTGAGCACATGATGTTTAAAGGAACCTCTAAAATAGGGGCCGATGCATGGGACAAAGAAAAACCATTGCTCGACAGCATAGAGGCGCTTTATGAAAAATACCGTGGCACCAAGGATGCTGCCGAACGCAAAGCCATTTATGCGCAGATAGATAAGGTGAGCGGAGAAGCCGCCAAATTTGCCGTTGCCAATGAGTATGATAAGCTGGCCAGCAATTTAGGCGCCGAAGGTACCAATGCCTTTACCACCAGCGACCATACCGTTTACGTGAATGATATACCAAGCAATACCCTAAGCAAATGGGTTGAGGTGGAAAGCGAGCGTTTCGGAGAGCTTACTCCCCGTTTGTTCCATACCGAGCTGGAGGCGGTTTACGAAGAAAAAAACCGCTCCCTCGACAGTGATTTCTGGCAGGAATACGAGCTGGTTTTCCAGCGTTTAATGCCGGTGCACCCTTATGGCTCACAAACTACCATAGGTACAATAGAGCACCTTAAAAACCCTTCGATTACCGAGATTAAAAAGTACTTCAATACTTTTTACGTGCCTAACAATATGGCTATCTGCCTGAGCGGAGATCTTGACCCTGATGCAACCATTAAGGTAATAGATCAGCATTTCGGCAAAATGAAACGCAAGGAAATTCCTGCGCAGAACTTCCCGGTTGAGCAGCCGATTACCGCCCCTAAGGTTGATACATTAAAAGGCCCGCAGGAAGAAAACCTGATGCTTGGCTTCCGTACCGGCGGCAAATACTCTAACGATGATTTTATGCTTTTGCTCGCCGGAGATTTGCTGAGCAACGGCAAGGCCGGCATACTTGACCTGAACCTGAACCAAAAGCAAAAGCTGCGCGAAGGTTTCGTTTACCTTGACCGCATGAATGATTACGATGTGGTATTGCTGGGCGGCAAGCCCCGTACAGGCCAATCTATGGATGAGGTTAAAAACCTGCTTACTGCACAGCTCGACAGCCTGAAACAAGGTCATTTTGACGACAACCTGCTTACTTCGGTAATTAATAACCGTAAAATATCTGCTATCAGGCAAACGGAAAGCAATGGCAGGGCCATGGTTTTTGTTGAGGCTTTCAGCAGCGGACAGTCATTGGCATCGGTATTAAGCCAGAACGACAGGCTGAGTAAAATTACCAAGCAGGAAGTAATGGATTTTGCCAAGAAAACGTTCGGTAACAATTACGCCGTGGTTTATAAAAAATCAGGTAAAAACCCCAACCTTCAAAAAGTAGACAAGCCGGCTATTACCCCGGTAGCAGTAAACCGCGAAAAATCTTCGGTGTTCTTTAAAGCGATTACGGCAAAGCCAAGCCCTTCTATAGAGCCTGCTTTCCTTGATTTTACCAAAGATATTAAGGTTACCAAGCTGCCTTCAGGCGCTAAAGTAATTTATAAAAAGAACGAGGAAAACAAGCTTTTCAGCGCTTACTACCTCTTTGAAACCGGCAGCAATAACGATAAGGTTTTGCCCCTGGCTGCCAAATACCTTAAATTCCTGGGTACAAAAAAATATACCCCCGAAGCGCTGCAGCAGGAATTTTACCAATTGGGCAGCACTTTTGAAGTTTATCCCGGCCGTGAGCGCACTTATGTAATTATAAGCGGCATCGATGAGAATTTCGATAAAACCATGGACCTTTTTGAAGGACTGCTCAAAGACCCGCAACCTAACCCCGATGCTCTTGCCAACCTCATTGCTGATGAGAAAAGCGACCGCACAGATGCCAAAAAGAATAAAGACCGTATTCGTGCGGCATTAACAGATTATGCCCTCTATGGCGCCAAAAATCCGACTACCAATGTGCTCAGCAATAGCGAACTGGACGGCCTGAAACCTGAAACCCTGATAAGCGATTTACAAAGCCTGTTGGCTTACCAGCACGATGTGCTTTATTATGGTCCGCGTTCAGAAGAAGCTTTAACAGCTACCATAAAAGAAAAGCATATTACCCCCGCAAGCTTAAAACCTGTAAGTATTGAAAGCCCCTTTAAAATGCAGGCTTTTGATAAAAACGAGGTTTTATTCACACATTTCGACATGGTGCAGGCCGAGATTGTGTTCCTTTCAAAATCAGTTGCCTGGAACCGCGAAATGCTGCCGGCAATTACCATGTTTAATGAATATTTCGGCGGCAATATGGGCAGTATTGTATTCCAGGAGCTGCGCGAAAGCAAGGCATTGGCATACAGCACTTACGCCACATACAGATCTGCCGACAAAAAGCAGAACAATTACATGCTGAGTTATATAGGTTCACAGTCTGATAAGTTTCACCAGGCAGTTGCCGGCATGCAGGGCCTTTTGAACGATGTTCCGCAGTCTGAAGCTGCATTCAGTGTAACCACCAAGGCGCTGAATGAACGCCTCCGCAGCGCCCGCACCACCAAAGGAGATATTTTACTGGCCTACGAAAACGCCCAAAAGCTTGGCGTTGATGTAGATTTGGCCAAAGAAATTTTTGAACAAATTCAAAGCAAAACCTTGGCAGATGTTAAGTCTTTTGCAGACAAGTACGTTAAAAACCAAAAAACAACCATGGTAGTGGTTGCCGATAAGGACCGCGTTAAAATGGCCGATTTGCAGAAATACGGGCAGGTTAAGGTGCTAAGTCTTTCAGATGTTTTCGGGTACTGAAAGCATATTTAGGCTGAGTTTGGAATAAATAATGTCTTTAAGCCAGCCAGCGTATTTGGTTGCGAGCGCCTCAGCGCCGGCGCTCGCCCTTTGGGTTGAAATTACAAATCTTCGGCCTGCAGGCTATTGCTTTAGGGCTATGCCCGTAAGCTTCGCGCTCCCGCGCCTGCTTATACCTCGCATTTGAAATAATTTCAACCCCAAGGGCAGTATATTGGGCAAGTCTGTGCTAATGAAGGCCATAGACCTGTAAGAATATGGGCGAACCTTGATCGGTTCGCGGGAACGGAGTGTATAAGAAATGCTTCATAACCCGAATTCACTTTATTTAATACAGTAATTAAAACAGGATAAACCGGGTTTAATATTGCCCGGTTTGTCTTTTTGTTAAGAGGTTTTAACTCAGTTTAATTTTAAGTTCTTATATGAATTCTCCTTTCGGATTTTCTTTACAAGGCTGTCTTTGGCTTTTAATATTGCTCGCAGGTTTTCTTTTTAATGCATGCAAAAAAGATGAAAGTACTAAATCGCCGACGAACCCTGCATGCCAAATGGTATCGCGCAGGGTGACCATTGCGGCAACAGGCGCGCTGTCTGAAGCCGATTCTTTTATTTATGATACCCAAGGGCGTATTGTTGAGTACAGGTCATCTGATTCATTATCGGAAAAAGTTAAAAGTATCAGGTATACTTATGCTGCCACCGGCAACGATGTTTCGGCGGAAGTTTATTTTGGCGATACCTTAGCTGCCCAGCTTATTTGCTCGCGCAATGAAGAGCAGGTAGTTACAAGAATACAAGGCACAGTTAAGCTCCCCTATCTCTACCTTTGTGATATACACTATTCATATACAAGCACAGATATAAGGCAAATGCTGTCGAAAAAAGAGATTAAGTCTTACAAAGATTTGTCGGGTTCCGTTTACCTCATCGACAGTACTGTTACAGATTATGAATACAAAGATTGGAACCTGGTTTTGGTATCGAAAAGAAACAGCTTACAAAGAAGCACAACCAGGTATGCTATAAACCCGGGAACTGAGCCTGATTATGCCGGCGTTTATATTGATTCTTACCTCCCCGGCCTTGTTTTTGGAAAACCCGGTTGGAAGCTGCCTGCAGCTATATGCCCCGGCTTCCCCGTGCTTAATAATATATTGACTGAAAGGGCTTACAATACTGCAGCAGGTACTCAATATGTTTTTAATACGCAAGGATATGTAGTAAAAATGACTGCAGGGCCCTATACAGACGCCTTTATTTACTCCTGTAAATAACTCTGAATGTGTTAATTTTGCAGCCCTTTGCGGTTAATTGCCGGTAATGCCATTTGGTACACGGTACATAACTGCATACTTTGTCCGGTGTCGGTTAAAGGCAGGGGTAAGGCTACACAATGATAAAACGTTTTTCAAAACAGCTTGCCGGTAAGCTGCCTTCCCGGAAGCTGCTTTTACGCACTGCAACGGCCTTTGGCCTGCGTATGGGCGGTATTTTTTTCAGCTACCTGTTTACAGTGCTTGTAACCAACAAGTGGGGAAAGGAAGGCGCCGGCACATTTGCCATATCTCTTTCATTAACAGTTTGGTTCATAACTTTCGGTAAGCTGGGTTTCGATACCCTTTTCCTGCGCCTGAGCGCATATCATGAAAGCCGGGGCGAAATGGCTTTGGTAAAAGCCCTGCACCGTAAAGCGTTGCAAATGATTGTACCCTGGTGCGTTGTACTCACCGTAATTTATTATTTCGGGGTGGGGTATATATGTACCTACAAGTATCATAAACCTGAGCTTACCGCTTATATGCAGGTTGCGGCATTGTATATTTTACCTAATGTGCTGCTGATAATTAATACCGAAGGTCTCCGCGGACTAAAAATGGTGAACCATTACATGGTTTTACAATTTATGGGTATATACCTGCTGAACTGTTTAATTATTGCTGCCCTGTACTATTCAAATGTAAGCGTGGAAACCATTATTATTGCCCATGTAACAAGCCTTACAATGGCCTGGCTGGCAAGCATGTGGTTTTGGGAGAGAAAAATTAAAGGCTTAAATTCTGCCGGGGAAAAAGTGACCACGGGCGGTATTTTTGCTGCCGGTCGTCCGCTGATGTGGAGCGGCATTATGATGGCATTAATTTCGGCGGTTGACGGCATTATTTTACCATTGTACTGCACAACCGGTGAAGTGGGTCTGTATGCTAACTGTTTAAAAATAAGTAATTTTGTTTTGTTCCCATTGCTTGCGGTAGTCAGCGGCGCCGCGCCGGCTTTTTCAAGGTTGCAGGGCCCTGAAAACAGGGCGGCATTACAACATTTTGTATTGCAGACAGGTAAAGTTGTCGCATTAATTTCTGTACCGTTTTCATTGGCATTGTGCCTGTTTTCAGGAATTGTTTTAAAAACACTGTTCGGTCCTGAGTTTACGGAAGCTGCGCCTGTATTGGTTATTTTGTCGCTGACGGCCTTGGTAACCTGCCTGAGCGGGCCTTCTGACTCGATGCTGCAAATGACCGGGCATGAGCGAATTTTCAGGAACATCATATTCTCTGCGGGCATTTTAAGCGTGCTGCTCATGTTTGTGCTTGTACCCAGGTTTGGAATAAGGGGTGCGGCATTTGCTAATTTAGCGGCTGTTTCCTGCTGGAACCTGCTTTCGGTTATTTTTATCAGGCGTAAGCTGGGTATTGATATGAATTTTTTGATGAGATTATTGCCGGCTATAAAAAATAAATAATGCCCCGGCATTTTGTAAATCGGTGAGCATCAAACGTAATAATCATGCTGTTTAAGCCCGGTGTATATTTAAGCCCGGAATTGTTTATAAACCTTTAGTGATTATTTTTAATAAACCATTGAAATGCGGATATTTGTTAATTCACCTCGATGCCTATACACTGAAACCGGCTAATTAAAATCGGTTTTAGGTTATAAAAAGCCAAATTTCTCCTCCTTAGCATTGTGTGTGCCACAGGCCATACTCCACCACCAAATTAATCGATTCGCTACCAGCCTGCATTTTGTTCATGGCAGGAACCGGGAAAAGCCTCGCAAGCTTTATCCTCGGCCAATACTGAAAATCTTACTGACCGTACCCGCATCTCTTATTCGCGTACTGTTAACATTAAACATTTCCCGGTAAAAGACTCAAAGCAAAATCTGTATTGCCCTGCCTGTGCAATACAGGCCTGAACCGGCTACAAATAATATAAACCAATATGCAAACTACCGTTAAGCGGTTTGTTTATAATAGTTTATATACATAATTCCCAAGCTTACCTATACGGCTGCGCGTTAGTGTTTGGCAGGCCGGCTTTAAACTCTACACTGAATTAGCAATAACCTCTGAAATATATGCCTTCATTTTACACTGCTGCACAATCTTACCCCCACGAAAACAGATTATTAAACCGGGCAAACAGGAACTTTCTGATCCTGCTTTTTGCAATGGCATTTAGTTGGTTTTTGCCAACGGGCAATGCTTTTGCACAACCCACAACGCCTACAATTACAGTAGGCGGAACAAGCACCCCAACCACAACTACCTTGTGCGCCGGGGAAAACAGGGCGCTAACAGCTGTATCAACTGCACCAAATTCAGGCAAGGCGCTGTATTGTGCTTCCGAGGCATTAACTTCTTCTTCTGCTGCAGGTAATTACATTTTGCTGCCAAGTATAGATTTTACAGGTATAACCAATTTTACCGTGGAGTTTTGGTTCAGGGCAGACAATACCCCATTGTATACCCGCATTTTTGTATTAGGCACGCTGGCAGAGCTAATGGTTCCAGGCCAAACTGGTGCTATGTACTCCCAGCTTACCTGGGCAGCAACATTAAATACAACTAGCATTAATTACGCCACAACATGGACTCACGTTGCAATTACGCATGATGGTACGTCAGTTTTATATTATCTCAACGGTGTTCTTGATAAAACTTACGCAAGCACAACTAAAGTATCTTCACTGGGATCTGCTGCCATACGCTTTGGCCGAAAGACTGCCGACGACGGCGGAGCAAAGTGTTTTAAAGGCTGGTACGATGAAATAAGAATTTGGAAAACCACGCGCACTGCTTCACAAATTTCAACCAACTATAAAAACAGCATTTCAACTTCAGACGTTGATTATGCCAACCTGATGGCCTATTATAGGCTTGATGAAACTTCAGGTACAACTGTTGTAGACGCATCGCCAAACGCCAGAAACGCTACATTGGTTAATTTTACAGGTACACCTTGGGTGAATTCACCTTTAACGCCCTTTACTTCTAACAATATAACTTATGCCTGGGCCGGTCCTTCCGGTACACTAAGCGCGGCAAGCGGAGCTGTTGTTACCGCCACCCCTACCGCAGTTGGCGCCAATGCCTATACTGCCACCCCTACGGATGCGCAGGGCACTGCCGGAACCGCAGCAACAAGCACACTTACGCTTAATTCTAATGTTGCACCAACAGTCTCCCCTTCAAGTTATTCGGGATGCGCAAACTATGCAACCCTTACAGCTTCAGGTTCAGGGCCATGGACATGGAATACAGGCGCTACAACACAAAGTATTAATGTTACCAATTCAGGATCGTATTGGTTCTCTAACGGAACCTGTAATTCATCTGCTGCAACCGTAACGCTTACGCCTACTTCTGTCGCTGCGCCGGTTGTAACATCTTCTACCGGTACGAGCGTTTGTTTGGGAAGCACGAGTACACTTACAGCCTCCAATTCAGATGCAGGCGCGGGAAACCAGCTGAATTTTAACTTGGCAACAGCAGGGCAGAATTATGTTGATTTACCGGCAGCAACTATTAATACCTCGAGATTTACCACGGGCTTTACTTATGAGGCCTGGATAAAAGCAACAACCCTGGCCGACAATACCGCCCTTTTCTCAATGGCAACCAATAACGGCAACTACTTCAGCATAGAGCTTACAAGTACCCTAAGAATCAGGGTAATTATGCAGAATATTACGGGTGCAAACAACCTCGCTCTGCCAACCACCCCACAGGTAACCGGCTTGGGTGCTAACAACCTTTTCCCAACCGGTACCTGGGTTCATGTTGCCATTACGCTCGACGGAACAAATACCAAGCTTTATATTAACGGCAATCTTGCCTATACACAGGCAAACACCAAGTTTCCGGGCAATATAGGTATTCTTACAACCAATGCGAGGCTCGGGGAATACTCATACAACACTGCTCAAAGCTCTTTTAACGGTGCAATGGATGAAATACGCCTGTGGACCGTTGCCCGCAGCGCATCTGAAATTGCCTCAACCATCAATTATTCCCTACCGGCATCCACAACCGGCCTCTTGGCCTATTATAAATGTAACGACGGAACAGGAACCACGCTGACAGATGCCTCCGGTAACGGCATAAATGGTACCATGGTCAATTTCACAGGTACCGTTTGGGCTGCTTCTACAATGACCGGAACAACAGGCTCTTTTAACCCATATACATATTCCTGGGCCCCTTCAACCGGCCTGTCCTCAACTTCAGGGGCATCGGTTGGCGCATCGCCGGCTGTACCCACCACTTATACTGTTACAGCAACAAGTCTTGGCGGATGTATTGCCAAAACGGAATACACCCTTGGAATTAATAACCTGCCCGCTATTACTTCGAGCCCTGCAAATGCAAGCGCCTGTGCCGGAGCCGGCAGCGTAAATTTCAGCATGGCGGCAAGCAATGCAAGCACTTACAAATGGCAGGTAAGTACCGACGGAGGCTTTGTTTACAATGATATTTCGGCCTCGGGTACATACAGCAATGTAACCACCACAACGCTTACAGTAAGCAGTGCCACATTGGGCATGAATGGTTATAAATACCGGGGCGTGGCTTCAGGCACCTGTACGCCTGCGGTTACATCAACGGCGGCACAATTGCTGGTCTCCTCTTCGGGCACACCTTCAATCAGCATATCTGCTAACACAGGAACAACCATTTGCAGCGGCACATCGGTAATTTTTACCGCGCTTGTAAACCAGGGAGGGGCATCGCCGGCCATTCAATGGAAGCTGAACGGGGGTAATATTGCCACCGGTGCCACTTATACCACTTCATCACTGAGCAACAGCGATGTGGTTACAGCTGTTCTTACATCTAACAGCCCTTGCGCAAGCCCGACGACCGCCACTTCTAATTCTTTAACCATGACGGTTGCAGGTCCGGGCGGCATTGCGGCATCGGTGGCCATTTCAAGCTCGCCTGCTGTGGTTTGCGCCAACTCGGTGGTAACTTTTACTGCAACGCCAACGGGTGGCGGTGTTTCGCCTGCTTATGTCTGGAAAAAGAACGGCACATCGGTAGGCACGGGCTCAACTTATTCAATATCGGGCCTGCTCGGCAGCGATGTGATTTCAGTGGAAATGACATCGTCTTTCAGCTGCGCAACACCGGCCCCGGCCACAGCTTCAACAAGCCTTACAATAAACGCCACACCAACGGTAAGCCCGGCGGGCATAACCACAACCTGTAATACTTATGTAACCTTAACGGCTTCGGGCACAGGGCCATGGCTTTGGAACACAGGAGCAACAACGCAGAGCATTAATGCATTATCTGCGGGGAATTATTGGTTTACAGGGGCAGGCTGTCTTTCAACAACTGCAACGGTAGTGTTTACAGCCGGCACAACTGCCTCTGCCTCAGTTGCCTCTTCGGCGGGTTCTGCTGTTTGCCAGGGAAGTACTACAACGCTTACGGCATCCAACGCTGATGCGGGGGCAGGTTACCAATTGAATTTCAATACGGCAATTTCCGGGACCGGACAAAACGTTGTGGTATTGCCTGCTTCGGCCATTAACAGCAGCAAGTTCACTACAGGAATTACTTACGAGAGCTGGGTAAAGGCAAGTGCTATAAACGATTATACAGGCCTGTTTTCAGTAGCTACTGATGAAGGCAATATGTTCAGCATCGATCTTAATACAGCAAATAACAACCGCATCAGGGTTTGGTATCAAAACGCAGCAGGCTCAAGCAACCTGCTTTTACCTGCCACGCCGCAGGTTACAGGCCTCGCCGCAAACAATTTATTCCCTACCAATACCTGGGTGCACATTGCCGTTACCTGCGACGGTTCTAACAGCAAGCTCTATATTAACGGAAGCCTGGCCTATACCCAAGCCAATACAAAGCTTCCTTCAAATATCACAACCACTACTAAGGCAAGTATCGGGGCTTTAAATTATAATATAAGCCGTTACTCGTTTACAGGTGCAATGGATGAAATGCGAATCTGGACAGTGGCTCGCAGCGCCGCCGAAATTGCCGCTTATATTAATATTCCTGTACCGGCAGGCACAACCGGCCTGCTTGCATATTATAAATGTAATGACGGTTCAGGAACCACCCTTACCGATGCTTCCGGAAACGGCAACAACGGCACGCTCAGCAATTTTACAGGTACAGTTTGGCAAACCTCCACTTTAACGGGCACTACGGGAACAGGCTTTAATCCTTATACCTATACCTGGGGCCCGTCAACCGGCTTAAGCAGCACAAGCGGCGCATCTGTTGTGGCAAACATGGCAGGCGATGTTACTTACTATGCAACTGCAACAAACCTGCTTGGTTGTGCTTCTGTTACAGCAGTGCCGCTTACACAATCGCCCGCAACCTCAGTTACCACTCACCCGATTGCCGGCTCTGCCTGTGTTGCAGGCAGCACAAGCTTCAGCGTTACGGCTGCCAACGCCACATCATATAAATGGCAGGTAAGTACAGATGGGGGTGCCGTTTATACTGACCTGTCGGCATCTTCGGTTTACAGCAATGTGGCCACGAACACATTGAGTATCAGCAATGCGATTGAATCTATGAGCGGGTATAAATACCGAGCGGCGGTTACGGGTACATGTTCAACCGTGTATTCAAACCCGGCGCAGCTTTCAATAACTGTATCAGGGGCACCTGCAATCACTATTTCATCTTCCATCGGAACCTCTGTATGCTCGGGCTCGTTTGTAAGCTTTACAGCCTCAACGAACCTTGGCGGCTCATCTCCTTCAATTGACTGGAAAGTAAACGGAAGCACAGTATATACAGGCGCAACTTATAATAATTTCAGCCTTACTAACGGCGATGTAGTAACGGCCGTACTTACTTCTAACAGCGCCTGCGCAAGCCCGACAACTGCCACGTCCAACGCTTTAACTTTTACGGTTTCAGGCGCAGTGGTGCCTTCTGTTTCCATTTCCGGTACGCCATCATCAGTGTGTACATCAACGGTAGTAACTTTTACTGCAACACCTACCAACGGCGGCACTTTGCCGACTTACGTTTGGAAAAAGAACGGCACTTCGGTTGGTACCGGCGCAACATACAGCACAGCCTCATTGCTTAGCTCAGACGTTATAAGTGTTGAAATGACATCTTCTTTTGCATGTGCTTCGCCTGCTGTGGCAACGGCGAACACAAGCTTAACAGTTGCATCTAACCCATCGGTAAGCCCTGCCGGGACCACGACTTCGTGTGCAAACTCTGTTGTACTTACTGCATCAGGCTCAGGCCCCTGGTTGTGGAATACAGGCGCTGTTACACAAAGCATCAACGCCTCATCATCAGGAAATTATTGGTTTACTTCAGGAGGTTGCGTTTCAAGCATTGCTACGGTTGTAATTACAACAACTTCGGTAGCAACGCCTGCAATTACGTCTTCGGCGGGTTCAGCTGTTTGTTTTGGGAGCGGAACAACTTTAACCGCTGCTGTACCGGCAGGAAGCCAGTTGAATTTCAATTCTTCTGCACAGGGAGCCGGGCAGAATAAAGTAGTATTACCCACAACCCTCACAAACCGCAAATTCGACAGGGGCTTTACTTATGAAGCATGGGTAAAACCCACTACCGTGGTAGATAACTCACCGGTTTTCAGCATGGCCCTGGATGGCAATTTCCAGGTTGAAGTCCAGGTTGCCCTTAATAATCGTATCAGGGTGAGCATGACAGGGGCTACCAACAACCCGGTTACCATACCTACAACACCGGCCATTCCGGGCTTCGGGGCTAACAATGCAGTACCGGCAAATACCTGGATTCACGTTGCTGTTACAATGGACGGTGCAAATACCAAAATTTATGTAAACGGTAGCCTGATAACATCGGCTGTGAACACTTTGGTACCATCTAACATGAACACAGGTTTTGTAACCACAACAGCGGCATTGGGTGCTGCATCATACACAACCACTATTAACGCCTTCAACGGTGCAATGGATGAGGTTCGCCTGTGGAACGGTGCACGCACGGCAACGGAGATTGCCAATAACATGAACTGGTCGGTGCCGGTGAACAGCCCTTACCTTGTGGCTTATTACAAAATGGATGAAGGAAGCGGCACCAGCGTGGGAGATGCTACCGGTACATACAACAGCACTTCGATGACAGGTTTCACGGGAACCGTTTGGCAAACAACCACGCTTTCGACTCTGAACGCTTATACTTATACCTGGACACCATCTGCCGGGCTGAGCGCCACAACAGGGGCAAGCGTCACTGCAACACCGGCAAGCACAACAACCTATTACGCCACCGCAAATAATTCAAACAGCTGCGGCGCGCAGGTTGCTTTCCCGCTAACCGTTAATGTGCCGCCCGTAATAACAACCAACCCGGCAGCCACCACTGCCTGCGACGGGGGAGCCGCAACTTTTACTGCCGTGGGCAACTCTGCCACCTCATACACCTGGCAATTAAGCACCGATAACGGCAGCAATTTCAATACAATATCTGCAGGCGGGGTTTATTCTACCGTAACGGCATCAACGCTTACATTAACCGGTGTTACGGCAGCCATGCATGGCTATCAGTACAGGGCATTGGCCAACGGGCTTTGCTCACCTTCTGCAACAAGTACGGCAGCAACCTTATCAATAACATCGCTGGCCACACCCGGCATAAGCATCAGCTCAAATATTGGCACCACTTTGTGCACAGGAACCACCGCTACATTTACGGCAACAACCACTTTAGGCGGTACAAGTCCGTTTATACAATGGAAAGTTGACGGCAGTAATGTAGCTACCGGCCCGAGCTATACCAACAGCTCCTTATCTAACGGCCAGGTTGTAACGGCGGTGCTGACATCTAATTCTGCCTGCGCAAGCCCGACTACAGTTACAAGCAACAGCCTGACTATGACGGTTGCAGCGGCAGGCGGAATTGCCGCCTCGGTAGCTATTTCGTCTTCACCAAGCCTTATTTGCCCTAACCAGCCGGCTTCGTTTACTGCTGTGCCTACTAACGGCGGCGCTTCACCAAGCTATATCTGGAAAGTTAACGGTACAAACGTAGGCACCGGGCCAACTTACGTAAGCGCCTCAATACCTGCGAGCGCAGCTGTTACCTGCTCCATGACATCTTCGTTCAGCTGCGCAACGCCTCTACCGGCTGTTTCAAATACGCTTACAGCGCAGGGAACTCCGCCTATACCTACGCCGGTAGTTGTATCACCGACAGGAAGCACTACAGTATGCGCCGGCAGCCAGACCTTTACAGCAACCATAGGCAGCGCAGGAGCTTCGCCGGCATATTTATGGAAGAAAAACGGCTCGACAGTGGCAACAACCGCAACTTATACTGCTTCATCGCTTTCAGCGTCTGATGTGATTACGGTTACAGTTACGCCATCTGAAAGCTGCGGAACTGCCGTAACATCATCTAATTTCACGATAGCGGCCGTTACAGCCCTGCCGCCTGCCGCCACAATAGGGAGCAGCGGCCCCACATCATTCTGTGTCGGCGGAAGCACCACACTTTCGGCGGTTGGTTTAAGCCAGGGACCGGGTAATATGCTCAACTTCGCAAGCAATACTTATAATGTTAACTATGTTAAGCTGCCCGACAACATAAACCTGAATGCGGTTACCGGCTTTACTTATGAAGTTTGGGTTAAACCTACTTCCGGCAGCTTCGGCTATAACAGGCTGCTTACAATTGGCAGCAACCCAAATTTGGGCGGCTATTTTGATTTCGGTTTCAACAACACTAATGTGCTTTATTCTGAAGGCGGTTCGCTGGGCGGCAATATTCCTGCAGGTGCAGGAACCCTTACAGCCGATGCCTGGAGCCATGTGGCCATTACCATGGACGGCACAAATATTAAGCTGTATATAAACGGCGCTTTAATATCAAGCAGTGCCTGCACCGGCCTGCCGGCAAGCATGGGCTCACGTAACTTTATACTGCTTGGCCACGGTCGCGAAGGCGACGGTGGCTCGCATGCCTTCCAAGGCAATATGGACGAAGCCCGCCTTTGGAGCATCGCCCGTACCCAAAGCGAAATACAGGCCAATATGTATGCAAGCCCATTACCGGCCACCAGCGGCCTGTTCGCACATTATAAATTCGATGAAGCTTCCGGAAGCACCGCTGCCGATGCATCGGGCAACGGGAATACGGCCACCCTGGTTAACTGGGGCAGCAGCAATTTTGTAACGGGCACACTTACATCGCTTAACCCATACACCCTTACCTGGTCGCCTGCCGATGGCCTGAGCGCAACTACCGGCAATTCGGTTGTGGCTACGCCAACTGCAACAACCACATATTCACTTACGGTAACCAATGCAGGCGGATGCTCTAACGTGATTACGCAGGCGCTGACCATAAGCAGCCCGCCGGCAATAACATTACAGCCCCTTGCGCGTTCTGTTTGTGCGAATGAAAGCACATCTTTCAGTGTAAGCGCAACCGGCTCAGGCACGCTTACTTACCAATGGCAGATTCGTAACGGCGCGGGTTCCTGGAGCAATGTGAGCAACGGCGGTACAAGTCCTGCATACAGCGGCGCAACATCTGCAACATTAAGCATGGCGACTGCTCCCGGCAGCTTTACTGATAATTCTTTCCGCTGTATTGTAAGCGGAAGCTGTACGCCTGCGGCAACAAGCAATGCAGCCCTGTTGGAAATGAACAGCGCATCTGCCGCATCGGTAAGCATAAGCGCCGATCTTGGCACAACGGTTTGTAATGCGGAGCAGGTTACCCTTACGGCCACCCCGCTTAACGGAGGTAACGCACCGACCTATAAATGGTATCTTAACGGCTCTGAAGTTCCGGGCCAGACTGCGGCAAGCTATACCACGCCGGCCATATCTGTTTCAGGAACAAATGTTTATTGTGAGCTCACCAGCAGCTCAAGCTGTGCCACCTTGGGCGTTGTAACTTCTAATACCCTTACTTTCACCACTACCGGCAGCCTGACTTCGTCGGTAAGCCTGATTGGGAGCAGCAGCCCGGTATGCCCGGCAACGCCGGTAACATTTACAGCAGCAGCCACTTCCAACGGGGGCAATGCGCCGCTTTACCAATTTAAGGTGAACGGAAGCAATGTGGGTACAAACAGCACTGTAAATACCTATACCACATCATCGCTGCTTGCAGGCGACATAGTAACGGTTTTGCTTACTCCAAGCAGGGGCTGTGCTTCGGCCTCAACATCTTCAGGCATTACTGTTTCCCCGGCGGCGGTAACCGTTGCCGTAACGGTAATTTCAAACATCAGCGGCAGCACTTGCGGAAGCTCGGCCATCTATACAGCCAATATTACCAACGGCGGCGTTTCACCGGCATTACAATGGTATAAAAACGGCTCATTGGTATCGGGCCAGACGGCAACAACTTATACCGATGCAGCCGCAACGGCAGGCGACGATATTTATGTGGTTATGAGTCCGGCCGGCACCTGTTACGCAGGCAGCCTTACATCTTCAACATACATACTTCGCGGGCTTAACCCTGTGCCTGCAGCCCCTGTATTATCGGCATCGCCGGTTAACTGTAACGGCGGGGCGGTAACCCGCACTGTGCTTAATCCATTTGTCGGCAATATGCTTGAATTCCCTTCTGCTGCCGTAGCCGACAATTTTATTATGCTGCCGAATAACATTAACCAGGCTTGCAGCACCGGCTTCACTTTCGAGGCTTGGGTGAACACATCGGCGGCAGCTAATTTCTATTCACGCATTTTCGGTTTCGGGGTATCTAATGCCGGCGCTAACCGAATTGAAATGCTGATGAATATGGCTAACGAGAACCGAATAGGCGTTGAAAGCTATTTACTGGCCGGCGGAAATATGAACGGCAACACCACAACATATTCCATTAACACATGGGTGCACGTTGCCATGACCATGGACGGCACCAATATGAAGCTATACCAAAACGGTGTGCTTGTTGATACCAAGGCCTGTGCCACATATCCTTCAACGCTTGGCGCAACGGCGTTTAACGTTATTGCACGGTCGGTAGATAATGTGGCTAACTCGTTCAGGGGCCACATGGATGAAATTCGTATGTGGACTGTTGCCCGCACACAATCGCAGATTTCCGGCACCATGAACCAAAGCATAGATGTTGCTGCGAGCGGTCTGCTGCTTTATTATAAGCTTGACCAGGCATCGGGCAACACGGTTCGGGATTTAAGCGGACACGGCAATAACGGCACCCTAACCGGCTATGCCGCCCTTACTGATGCCGACAAGTGGAAAACCACCACGAACACCGCATTTGATGTACCTACAGTATCCTGGTCGCCTTCAATCGGCCTGAGCGCAACTACAGGGCTCAGCGTATCGGCTAACCCGGCTTCAAGCACTACTTACACGGTTACTGTTACCAACGCCGCCGGCTGCTCGGCATCAGGCGCAGATGTGGTTACGGTAAGCAATGCCGCCGTAACGCCAACAGGCACACAATCTGCCTGCGGAAGCCTTGTGCTCAGCGCAACGGGCCCGGCTCCGTGGAACTGGAGCAACGGGGCAAACACTCAAACCATTACAGTAACTTCAGACGGAACATACAGCTATACCACTTCGGGCGGATGTATTTCAAATGCAGTTGCGGTTACCATCAGCAGCACCCCGGCAGTTACGGCTCAGCCTTCCGGCACGGCCATTTGCACAGGCGGTTCGGCCGGCTTCAGCGCAACGGCAACCGGCAGCCCGCTCAGCTGGCAATGGCAGGTAAGCACCGATAACGGCAGCACTTATTCTGATATAAGCAATACCGGGATTTATACCAATGCCACAACATCGACACTCAGCCTGACCGGCGCTACAACGGCTGTAACAGGCTATAAGTACCGTGCCCGTGTGCTGAACGATTGCCAAACTGTTTACTGCAATGCAGCCGCTTTAACTGTTTACCCAACCGGTACATGGCTCGGCGGAAACATTGAATGGGGTGTGGGGGCTAACTGGTGCGGCGGCATTCCTACTGCTTCCACCGATGTAGTTATTCCTGCGATTGCGGCAAATATGCCTATAATTCAAAGCGGGCTTTCGGCAACATGTAATAACCTTACAGTTTCAAACGGTGCAACGCTGAGCATGTTCGGGGTCTGCCAAACGAATGTGCATGGGGATTTAACGGTAAACGGTACCTTAACAGGCACCGGTTCAGACAGCCTGCGCATTGGCGGTAACATTTACAACAACGGCCTTGTTACCTTAACCAAGCCTACAGTTTTATATGGTTCAGCAAAAGTAATTTCAGGCAATGCCGATTCGCTCATTATTTCAAGCCTCAGGCTTGATGGTACCTATACCACCGATCTTGGCAAGTTCAAGCTTGGAAGCAACACTTCAGGCGTGGGTACGCTTACCCTTGGGGTTAATGATCAACTCTATATTACAGGCAGCTATCCTGCATTTAATATAGTGGCAACCGGCATGAACAGCCGTATTGTTATGACCG
>JAZKBN010000047.1:61240-67170 GCA_040388605.1 Bacteroidota bacterium
TTCGGGAAGCATTTATTCCCTGCAGATTGCTAAAACATCCGGCTCTGTATCGCTGGGGTCTAACCTGGGTATTATGGGTGACCTTATTGTAAGTGCAGGCGCTATAAATACAGGCGGCAATACCCTGAGCGTAGCCGGTAATGTTGTGCTGAACGATTCTGTTACAAGCTCTACAGGCGGTTCCCTGAATCTGCACAATGCCGGAAGCGCATCGCTTAACATCAGCGGAACAGCAGCCAAAGTGCGTAACCTGACCATGAATAATACGGGCGGCGCAACTGTAGCAACTGACCTGCACGTAACCGGTACTCTTGTATTTACCCAAGGCGTTTTAACTGTAGACCCTGCCAATACCTTATACCTTGCGCCTTCGGCGCAAATTACGGGCGAAGGAACGGGCGCTTATGCAGCCGGGAAACTCTCAACCGCTGCCCTTGTAGGTACCGGGGCGGCAACTTTCGGCGGCCTTGGTTTCAGTATTGCGGCAGGAGCCGATAATTTGGGCACAGTTACCCTGGTTCGTAACAGCGGGGCATCGGCAATAAGCACTTTTAACGGCAATGCAGGCAGTATAAGCCGCTTATTCAGCGCCGAGATAACAGGAGACCAGCCGACAAACGGTCGTGTTATAAGCCTTACGTGGACACAGGATGAAGACAACAGCTCAGATTCCGCACACATGAATCTCTGGACCCGCCACACCGCTACCGACCCTTGGACCAAGCTGACCTTCGTTCCTTCCGCAGCTTACCCATCAGAAGCACAGGCAAGCTCGCGCAACCGGAGCATGAGCGCCACAACCACCCATTTCAGTGATTTCACGGCTTCTGATTTAGATAACCCGCTCCCGGTTACCCTGCTGTATTTTACAGCCGATCGCCAGGCCGACGGCAGCGCTTTGCTGAAATGGGCAACCGCTTCAGAAAGAAATAATAAAGAATTCAGGGTGCAGCGTTCCGACGACGGATTCAGGTTTAAAGACGCAACGGTTGTGCCCGGTTCTGTAAACAGCTTCAGGCCTTTGGCTTACTCGTTTACCGATGTGGCTGCAATGTCATTGAGCACTGTTTATTATCGCCTGAAGCAAACAGATGTTGATGGGAAATCAAATTACTCAAAAACAGTGTCGCTGAGTGAGAGCAGGGTTACCGAGGAACCTCGTATTTTCCCGAACCCTTTCCGGGATAATATTGCCGTTACCGTTTTCGGGAGCCAAAAGATATCGTACACAGAGCTCTTTGATTATACAGGAAAATTGGTTCATACCGAGGCACCTGCCACAACAGGCAAAGATTTAGTTATAGGCGGCCCGGCAATCAGTAACCTGCCGGCCGGTGTTTATTTGCTTAGGGTTACTACCAATGCCGGTGTGAAGCTTGTAAAAGTTGTAAAAGACTAAATACCCGCTTTGTCGGAATTTAATTTCAGGGCTGCCCACAAGGCGGCCCTGTTTGTTTTAAGTGTAAATTCTGATTGCTTGCAGCAGTGAAAAATAAAACACTGAAAAACAAAAAGGCCGCCTTGCGGGCAGCCCTTTCGATTTTCAGTGTTTGTTTGCTTCCGAAACGGAACGATGCTAATCAATATAATAATTTATGCCTCAAGCTTCGAAAGCGCATCGGAGCTTAGCGGTTTGTTTATGTATTTGCTTACGTACTTGCTTTTCTTAGCCTTGCTCATATCCTGCGGGTTCATGCTGGATGTAAGCATAACAATTTTGCAGCTTTCGCGTACGCCTTCGCTCAGCTTTTCAAATTCTTCAAGGAACTGAAAGCCATCCATAAGGGGCATATCAATATCGAGGAAAATAAGCTCGGGGAGCAGGGGAGAGCCGGGGCTGCCAAGCTTCTCAAGGTTTTTTAACGATTCAATGGCTGCTTTGGCGCCGGTATGTGTAAGTATTCTATGGGCTACTGATGCCGATTCAAGCATCTTTTGGTTTATCAGGTTGTCTATCTCATTATCGTCAATGAGCATTACCGACCTGTATTTTGGAGTAACCGGGGGCATATAGCGTGTATTGTTTTTATGTAACGTAATTCTAAGCATTAAATTCCTATCATGCTTTCTGCTATTTGAATAAGCATATTGCCTGAATGTAATGTTTTGCCGTTTTATGAACAAATATGGTGCCTTTAGTCACAGAATTATACCTTTACTAACCCTGAAGGCGTTCGGCCATTTCAGCAAGTTTGGTAATAGTTTCCACCTCAATTTTGAACTGCATATCGCGCAGGGCTTTTTCATTGTAGCGGGAAATGAAAATTTTTCCGAAACCAAGCTTTTCAGCCTCGCGAATGCGGTTTTCAATTCGGTTCACTGCCCTTACCTCGCCGCCTAAGCCTACTTCACCTGCAAAACAAATTCGGTGATGTATGTTTAAATCATCATATGAAGATATTATGCCGGCGCAAATTGCAAGGTCAACTGCGGGGTCTTCTATCTTCAGGCCGCCGGCAATGTTCAGGAAAACGTCCTGGGTTCCAACGCGGCAGCCGCAACGTTTTTCAAGCACGGCCAAAAGCATGTTTAATCTTCTCGGGTCGTAGCCGGTGCTGCTGCGCTGGGGAGTGCCGTAGGTGGCGTTGCCCACAAGGCTTTGGGTTTCAATGAGCAATGGCCTGTTTCCTTCCAGCGATGCGGCAATGGCTACCCCGCTCAGGTCTTCATCTCGCTGGGTAATCAGTATTTCGCTGGGGTTATTTACCTGCCTGAGGCCGAAGCCGGCCATTTCGTAAATACCAATTTCAGATGTGCTGCCGAAACGGTTCTTGGTGGTACGCAGAATGCGGTAGCTCAGGTGCCTGTCGCCTTCAAACGTGAGCACGGTATCTACCATGTGCTCAAGCACCTTTGGGCCTGCCAGGCTGCCGTCTTTGGTTATGTGGCCTATAAGAATAACGGGGGTGCCGCTTTCCTTGGCGTATTTCATGAACTCGGCAGTACACTCACGCACCTGGCTTACGCCCCCGGCCCCTGATTCTATAAAGGCCGATTCCATGGTCTGAATACTGTCTATGAGCAGCAGTTCGGGTTGCATGGCCTCTACCTGCTTAAATATATTTTGGGTACGGGTTTCGGTAAGCAGTTGGCAGCCACCGTGCACGGTTCCAAGGCGCTCGGCCCGCATACGTATCTGGTGTGCGCTTTCCTCGCCTGATACATACAACACTTTCAGCTCAGGCATGGCCATAGCCAGCTGAAGCACAAGGGTGCTTTTACCTATGCCGGGTTCGCCGCCTACAAGAATTAATGAACCGGGTACTATGCCGCCACCCAGCACGCGGTTGAATTCAGCGTCGGGGGTAACAATGCGGCTTACGTCGCTGAATGTTATTTCATCAAGGGGGACCGGTTTGGCGGCAATTTGCAGCGATGAACTGTTAGCCCCTGACTTCCAGGGCCTCGCCGTTTCCTTTTCCTTGGTGGTAATTTCTTCAACGTATGTATTCCATTCCTGGCATGCCGAACATTTGCCTACCCATTTGGCCGATTGATGTCCGCAGCTTTGGCAGAAATAAGAGGTTTTTGTTTTTGCTGGGGTCATTAATATGTGTGCTTGCTCCTGCCCGCTTCTGACGTGAAATTAAGCATGGCAATACCTGTAAGTTACAATTTCATAGCGAGGAATACAAAGGAGGGTATAATTGGCAAAAGTGCTGCCATATTATTCCTAATTTGCCGGGCCAATAACCTGTACCTGATTAACAATACCATGACTAATAAAATCTGCGGCTGCCTGCTGATGCTGCTTTTATGTTTTACCGGCCTGAATGCCCAAAGCGTAATGCAGCCCCTGAACCCTGATTTTTATTACCTGCTCGACAGATTCGAGGTAAAAAGCGGGCGTATGGCAACAGGCTTTCATTCATCGGTAAAACCATTTGAGCGCAAGGGTGTGGCAGAGCTTGCCGACAGCCTATGGAAGCATCCTAATGATTCCGCTGCGGCACTCAGCGCCATAGACCGCGACGACATAAGCTGGATTCAGCATGATAACAGTGAATGGACTCAAAACGACAGCGTGAACCACAGTCGCCGAAACCTGGGTTATTTTTATCGTCGGCCGGCGGATGCAATACATTATTCGGATTCTAATTTCGACCTGCATGCAAGCCCCGTATTTCTTTTTCAATATGGTAAAACCAATGATATAAATACCCCCTCGCACCAGGGTAACCCAATTGTAAACACAAGAGGGGCAGAGGTTAGGGGAATGATAGCCAAAAAAGTAGGCTTCTATTCCTATTTCAGCGATAACCAGGTGCTTATGCCTGCGTATACCGATACCTACAACAAAGGCATGATGCCAGGCGAAGGTTTTTGGAAACGCTACAAGCTGGGCGGTTACGATTACCTGTCAGCCCGGGGGTATTTCACTTTTTCGGCAGCAAAGTTTATACATTTCAGGGCCGGGTACGATAAGAATACAGTTGGTAACGGTTACAGGTCGCTTATACTATCCGATTTTTCAAATGCATACGCATTCCTTGAAATTAATACGCGGGTATGGAAGCTGAACTACAGGAACCTCTTTGCCCGCCTCAATTATGATGTGCCATACGATTACCAAGGCGTTCAGGCAGGTAATTTACTGCCGGTAAAGTTTATGGCCATGCACCACCTGAGTATGAACATTGGCAGCAGGCTGAATATAGGCTTGTTCGAAAGCATTATTTTTGCCCGTAACTCGGTTTCGCAGAAATCAGGTAACAGTTTCGATTTTTCATACGTAAACCCCATTATATTTTACCGATATGCTGAAAGCAATAACGGCAGCCCGGATAACGTAAACGTAGGTACTGATTTTAAACTCAATCTTTTCAGGCACATTTCCTTATACGGGCAGGTAGTGCTCGATGAGTTTTTGCTCAAAGAAATAAAGGCAGGTAACGGCTGGTGGGGGAATAAGCAGGCCGCCCAAATAGGAATTAAGTATTACGATGCCGCAGGCATTAAAAACCTTGATTTGCAGGCCGAGTATAATTACGTGCGCCCCTTTACTTACAGCCATATAAATAACTCGACCAGCTATACCAATTATAATATGCCGCTCGCCCACCCTTATGGCGCCAATTTCAGGGAAGTGGTGGGTATATTAAGGTACAGGCCAATTAAAAGACTCTATATAACCGCTAAGGGTATTTACTGTAAACAGGGTATGAGCGTAACCGGCAGTCTTGTTGGTGAAGACCCTACAGTCAGCTATGCAGGCAGGTCGGCTGAGTATGGATTCACTACAGGGGGTGGTGTTCCGCGAAAAATACTTTATGCTGATTTAACAGCAAGCTACCGTATTCGCCATAATTTATTTGTTGATTTAAAACAGGTTATACGTAACCAGACTACAGACGGGGCAGAAATGAACACCACTTTCAGCTCATTGTCGCTTAGGCTGAATATTGCACAAAAGGTGCAGGAATATTGATGGGTTTGGTAGCCACGAATGTATTTATGGAGATTATAGGCAGTTCCTGATTTATGTAAATTCGTAATAATATTTTATTATATTGCTTATTATCAATTGCTTGCAATTGTATTCTTTAAACCGGGGGCAGGTCTGTGCTATTGCAGGCCTTGGATTGGTAATATACGGGCGAACCTTGATCGGTTCGCAGGAATGGGGCATTGGAGTAAGTTTTTTCTATGGCGAATTTACACCACCTGATCTATATTGCGTATTGCATCATAACCCGGCAAAAAAGGGCATGAAAAAGGCAGTCTTCTGCGGAAGACTGCCTTTTTCAGTATTGCCTAATGGGCATATTAAGGGGTGAAGTGCATACCTACAATTTCAATAGGTATTTTCACAAGCAGGCGAAAATCTTCGCCGGCTTCTTTCATGTCTTCATCGTCCACATCGTGGTACCATGTTACAAGGGCATTGCTGCCGGCCAGTTGAAGCTGAGCGGCCAGGTGCTGGGCGACAT
>JAZKBN010000047.1:67180-77194 GCA_040388605.1 Bacteroidota bacterium
GTGCAGCTTTTCCATTTTCTTAATCAGCTTAAGAAAATGCGAAGTGGAGCTGGTGTTGAAATACTCGAGCTTGAACACCAGTGTGGTTTGGGGCGCAGGACGCGTAATATACAAATCGGCCCAGTCTTGTATAGGCTGGAAGAAGTCGTAGGTGTTTTCAGGTAAAGATTTACCTGAAATTTCAAAGAATCCCTCAACAGGGTCGAAGTAAACTTTGGGGGTGGTAGGTGTGGATTCTATTACAAATTTTTCCATAAATTATATTTTTCCCGCCGCGCAGGCAATCTTTATTGCAGTGCAACCCTGATTTTGAGACCGTAGAATGAGTGCGTGTCGTCCACGCGGGTGAAATCGTATTCCATTGGCTGGCCTGCTTCACGCAATATGCGCAGCATGCCGATTCCGGCGCCTCCTTTTACCGAGATTTTCCCGCTGTCGAGGGTTTCAAGGTAAAGCGCATGTAAATCTCCCTTATTGAGCGTGTTAATGCTGTCCAGTTTTCCCTTGAAACTGTCTACATGTTTGCTGAGCATAAAATTACCGAGGCAAATATTGAATTCGCCGCTGTTCTGAACCAGCATAACGGTACACTCCCTGGTGGGAAGTCCCGTAGCTGCATCGGAGCTGCTATGGTAGTAAATGTTCTGCAAACATTCAATAAGAATGTTAATGATGTTTTTCTTTCTGCGCAGGTTCGTCTGCTGCTCTTTTAGCTTAGAGTCAGCCATTTGCAGTATAGCAGCAATAAGCTCGCCATTTAATGAGCCGTTGTAACTCATTATAATGTGCTCATTCCGCATAGCAACATAATGTTCGAATATGCTAGGCATGGTAAGATGTGTCAACTTTGCTGGGCGTTTAGTTGGTACACTTTTCTTTCAGGGCTTTCCCCGACACCGATATAACGATGCCGAAGCGGGTTTCCGTACAGGGATTGCAAATTAACCGGCATCTCTTTTTATTGCTTTATAAAACCAAGCTGACCTTTTTTCGGCATATTCTTTACAGATTAATACCAAATCAGGGCTTTATGTAAATCAGGTGAGTTAAGCCAAGCAAGCGGCAAAGATGTAAGTTTAATTCATACAGTGTATACTTCAATTTTATAAAGAGCTAAATACCTGCAAAATTCATTGTTTTGAAGACTATTTTTCCTTCTCAACAATATACAAATATTCATTCTTTTTTTTCATCAGGTACTTTTCACGGGCATATTTTTCAAGCAGCTCGGGGTTTCCCATCAGCTCTTCCTTTTCGGTGTTCACCTGGGCTATCTTTTCCATAAAATACTGCTTTTCGTTTTCTGCTTTTTTTAGCTTCCGAAGGTTTTTCCAACGACTTACCATGTCGTTACCATCGAAGAAAAGCATCCAAAGCGCGAATACAGAAAAGCTTATGAAATAGAAGTTGCGAACAAATGGCGGAAGCTTTGGTAGTTTCATAGTTTACAAATATAGGACCGTTGACTGATGCCGGCAATTTTGCTTCCTCAAAGTAAGCAAAATCTCGCCGTTCAGCCATTAATGGCCAATGTTAGCTGATTGTGAAAGGGTTTGAATATAAATAACTTATACCCATTACCCTTGAGTTAAGGTTTCAGTGCGTAAAAATATAAGAAATTATTATTCCAATCATTGCTGTTGAAAAATAAGCCGGAATTTATCTTTAAAAACCCAATTTGGGAACCTGATTTAAATTCGGGAATTACTTGGGTCTTTGCCTGATTCATCAGGGGATTCAGTCCGGGTTTTTACATTGTTGCCAAATAAAATTTGGTTGTCAGGGGTTAATCAGCTGGTTTATACATGTGGATTTGACCATGTTTTGCCCCAAAACTGAAAGAAGCCTTAAGCCTGCCCAAAATTCATACATTTGTGGCTATTAGTATGTGTTCTGATGGAGGCAAAAGCTTTCATTAAATCAAATTCGGCCGGCGGCCGGCCCAAATTCTCAACAGCCTCTAACAACCCTGAATGAACACCACCCTCAGCCACCTGAAAAAATTGTCCGACACCACGGACCAGGCACTTATTATATCTGACAAGGCCTCGCTTGCCCGTTTCGGAGTAACGGCACCGGATAAAGAGTACCTTGAGCAGCGCATGCGGCTTGAAATTGGCCTTACGGCCATTAATAATTACGAACGCCACCGTTTTTTTATTCTGTCGCCTAAGGAAACTGATATTGCCAAAAGGCGGGAGTATTTCAGGCGTAAAGGCTATGAGCTTGCCAAAATGCTCTTTGCCGAAAAAATTAAGAACATAGAGCTCAGCGCCGGCGGCACCCAGGACGATGACGTACTGGCACTTGCCGAAGGCCTGGCCCTCAGCAATTATGAATTCCTGAAATACAAAACAGATAAGCTCAGCAAAGCACTCCATAGTATTGGTATTCATGCCCCCAACCTGCATGCTGCAGATGTGGAGGAACTGGCCAATGTAATTGATGCCGTATTCATTGCACGGGACCTTGTTAATGAGCCGGTTATATACCTTACAGCTGAGCAGCTTGGGAAAGAAATAACCGCCCTCGGCAAAGAGGCAGGGTTCGATACCGAAGTTTTCGGGAAGCAGAAAATACGGGCGCTGAAAATGGGCGGCCTGCTTGCTGTTAATGCCGGCAGCCAGGATGAGCCTACTTTTTCAGTATCGGAATACAGGCACCCCAAGGCAGTAAATGCCAAACCTATAATATTAGTAGGTAAGGGCGTAACCTTTGATTCAGGCGGGCTGAATATTAAGCTTCAAAGCATGGTGTATATGAAGAGCGATATGGCCGGGGCCGCAGCTGTAATGGGGGCAATATTCGCTGCCGCTAAAAACAGGCTCCCGCTCTGGATTATTGCCCTTGTACCCAGCACCGACAACCGCCCCGGTGAAAATGCAATTGCTCCCGGTGATGTGATAACCCTGCATAACGGCACAACTGTAGAAATAATTGATACAGACGCCGAAGGACGCCTGATTTTGGGCGATGCGCTCAGCTATGCCCAAGGCCTGAATCCGGAGCTGGTTATAGATGTAGCCACCTTAACAGGTTCGGCTGCACGTGCGCTTGGGAAAGAAGGCATGGTATGCATGGGTACGGCCCCCGCGGAAGTAAAAGAACAGCTCAACGAAGCGGGCAACGATGTTTGCGAACGTATGGTGGAGTTTCCTTTATGGGACGATTACGAAGAGCAAGTTAAATCTGACCTTGCAGATATAAAAAATTATGGCGGACCTGAGGCCGGTGCCATAACCGCAGGCATGTTCCTGAAACATTTTACCGAATACCCCTGGATGCACCTGGATATTGCAGGCTGCGCCTTCCTTGAAAAAGGAGAATGGAATTACAGGGGCAAGAACGGCAGCGGCGTAGGCGTTCGCCTGCTGTATCGCTTTTTGAAAATGCAGGCAGGGTAAGATTGTTCAGGAATTTGAAATTGGCATATTCAACCCCGGTCCCAAAAGCCGGGGTTTTGCTTTTGCCTGTTATCAATTACTTGCTATTGTATTTTATTGGTATTTGGGCGCGTATTTTGTAGTGAGCTGCGCTCGTTAGTTTCGCGCTCTCGGGGCTCACTAACCTCAACGCAAAGGGCAGGATATGGTGCAAGTCCGGGTCAAAGAACGCCTCAGATTGGTAAGATATGGGCGAACCCTGATCGGTTCGCAGGAATTGAGTGTAAGAGAAATCAGGTTTCTTAACCTGAGAATTCAATATATGAAAGTGTTTTTCTTGCAGCAGGGAACAGAGTGTATTGACTCATTCATCGCCGGTCGGTAGGCACACGCGTTCTGTCGGACTATGGTTATATACTGCCTTTTCTGTTTTACAGGTTCCGGGCTGCGTTCTGCTGATTGTTCCACCGATGTTTTTTCCTAAATTTGCGCCCTGTTTCACTGAACCATGTATTTGGGCAAGCTGCATAAATTGCGGGCTGCTTATTGCATTCAACCCCCGGTGAACAACCAAGCACCTCATGTTTGAGAATCTGAACGCGAAGCTCGACAAGGCTTTCAAGACCCTGAAAGGCCAGGGCCGCATCACTGAAATTAACGTTGCGCAAACGGTTAAGGAAATCCGCAAGGTTCTTATTGATGCCGACGTTAACTACAAAGTTGCCAAATCAGTTACCGACCGCATATTGCAGGAAGCTATTGGTAAAGAGGTGCTGATTGCCGTTAAGCCGGGTGAGCTGCTTACCAAAATTGTATATGATGAGCTTACCGCCCTTATGGGACGAGTAAAGGAAGATATATCAATTAAGGGCGACCCGGGTATTATACTTGTTGCAGGCCTGCAGGGCAGCGGTAAAACTACTTTCTGCTCAAAGCTGGCCCTGTACCTGAAAAAGCAAAACCGCAATGTGCTGTTGGTTGCCTGCGATATTTATCGCCCGGCAGCTATTACACAATTGCAGGTTCTCGGCGAGCAGGTGGGTGTGGATGTTTATGCCGAACCTGATAATAAGAATGCCGTTGACATTGCCCGCAACGCCATTAAGTTCGCCAAGGCCAATAACAAAAAGGTAGTAATTGTAGATACCGCCGGCCGTTTGGCCGTAGATGAGCAGATGATGCTCGAGATTGCAGCTGTAAAAGCTGCGCTGAACCCATCGGAAACGTTGTTCGTAGTAGACAGCATGACCGGGCAGGATGCAGTGAACACTGCCAAAACCTTCAACGAACGCCTTGATTATGACGGCGTGGTGCTTACCAAGCTCGACGGCGATAACCGCGGCGGGGCAGCGCTTAGTATTCGTGCCGTTGTTGAAAAGCCTATCAAGTTCATAGGTACCGGCGAAAAGCCCGACGCATTAGACCTCTTTTATCCTGACCGTATGGCCCAGCGTATTTTGGGCATGGGCGATGTGATTTCACTGGTTGAACGCGCACAACAGGCATTTGACGAGGAGGAAAGCAAGCGTATAAACAAAAAAATACGCCAGAATAAGTTCGATTTTAATGACTTCCTGAGCCAGCTTGAGCAGGTGAAAAAGATGGGTAATATTAAAGACCTCATCAGCATGATTCCCGGCGCCGGCAAAATGATGAAGGATATTGATATAGACGAAAACAGCTTTAAACCAATTGAAGCCATTATAAGGAGCATGACCCCGCAGGAGCGCGAAAACCCCGAGCTGATTAATACCAGCCGACGCAAGCGCATTGCGCTGGGCAGCGGGCGGAGCGCTACCGAGGTAAATAACCTGCTGAAACAGTTTGACGACATGCGCAAAATGATGCGCCAAATGAACCGTATGAGCCTTGGCGGCGGCCTGCCGAAACTGGGCAAAGGAGCCAGGTAACACATCTCGGGGCTTAATCAGATTTCATTACAAAAAGAGAGCAATGGCCAAACTCCATCGAGGAATTTAGCTGCAATCAATTGTTTATACGCAATGCCTTCCTGTTAAATCGGGAGGGCATTGTGCTTTTATAGAACTTCACGATAAAAAAACACAAAAATCATTCATGCTGTAATTCATTATAAAACAGTATGATACGTCAAGTTATTACGTTTTGCCAGTGTTGCCTGTTAAAATTTTTCCATGTATTTATTTAGACTAATTACAAATAGATCGTAATGTTGCAGCAGAATCCCAGAAACAGGCGCCTGCTTATGCATTACTTCTTTACACGGAATTTTCTTTTCAGCTTAATTTCATTTACCCTTTTAGCCGGCCTTTGGGCCTGTAAGGAAAAACTTGAAGGTGATTTAATTGTGCCCGATACAAATAAGTCGACAATTGAAATCACGCCTGCCGGGGTATATGTTTACGAAGGCCAATCGGTTCAGCTATCGACAGTAATTAAGGGCAAAGCCAAAGGCAGTATTGTTTGGCATGTGTTTCCTGATTCAGGCAGTATTACTTCTGAAGGTATTTATACTGCTCCCACTTACTTTGCCGCTGACAGCATTAAGCTTAGCATACATGCCTGCCTGCTGCCTGCCGATACCCTTTGCGGCGCTGCAGAGATAGTGCTCATTCGCAAACCCGAACCTGCAGCACAAATTGACCCGGATATCACCAGGCTCAATCTCTGCGGAAAGCAAAGCTTCAGTACAGCTTACCTGCAAATCGGCGGCAATGCCAGCTATACGTGGACTGTGCTCAGCGGCCCCGGTACCGTAACATCAGGCGGAGCTTATACGGCACCCGAAAGCCTTTCGGCCGACAGCCTGCCGGTAACCCTGAAAGCAGAAAAGCCCGGCGACGCCAAATACTTCCTGCTTGAGCACTTTTTTATTTACCGCAGCTACGGTGGTCTTGCGGCAGTACGTGCCACTGTACCTTATGATACCGTAAGGGTAGGCACAAGCCTGCAAATAGGCAGCGAAGCCGATATTCCCTGCGGCTCGCCTGACATTATTGCCTTTAAGCTCATCAGCGGCCCCGGAACTTTAAGCCCTACAGGCCTTTACACAGCTCCCGCCAACCTTTCTGCCGATACTTTACCGGTGCGTGTGCTGGTATATTTAACAACAGATACAACGGTAAATGCAGAGGCTGCTTTTAAAGTTTTCAGGCAAAAGAGCTCGAATACAAGCCTGCAAAAATGCAGTACAGCCACTTCGGTAAGCACATTCCCGTTTACGGCCACATTGAGCACCTGCGGTAAGGGTAACGATTTTCCTTCGCTTTGCGGCGGCCTTTCAGGCGATGGCGAGGATATAGTTTATGCCCTGCATATTACAGCAGCACAAACCCTGCTTATAAAAGTAACCAGCCTTGATTTGGTGCAGAACCCGGAATGGGCAGTACTCTCAGACTGCGGGCAGGCGCAAACCTGCATTGACGCCAATAACGTAAGCCTCGAAAATCGGTTTACAAGTCGCAAGACCGTAACCTTTAACACTGCCGGCACCTATTACCTGGTAATACAGGCGCAGGACGATGCCAAAGCCTGCGGGCAAATGCAGGTGTCGGTAACAAAAACAACACCTGTTGATAATGATTTGTGCGCCAATGCGGTAAAGCTTGAAGGGCAGGTTTATAACGGCAGTACAATAGGCTTTATTGAGGAGGCAATTGCGCCAGGTTTCGGTTGCATGGAAACATTGGAAAACAGCCAATGGTTCCGCTTTAAGCCTGAGGATGACGATGTAATTATTAACATAACCGCTACCGCCTGCCACCGCTCACAAGGCGACGGCGGCATACAGGCACAGGTTTACCGTTCGCCAAGCGAAAGCTGCGCACAGCTTATTTTAGTTGCCGGTGCATGCATAGGCGCAAACGGAACCTATAACGGAACCATTACCCTCCGTGATTCAGATGATGAAGAACGCTATTACCTGGTAATAGACGGCTACAAAGGCGACCTGTGTAATTTTAAAATAACAGCATCGGGCCTTGACGATTAGAGCAAACATGCAAAGCAAACAACACCTTATTTTTAATACAACCGGCTCGGATATGCGTCTTAATGTTACAGGCATGCGGATGAAAACGGTTTTCATCAGGCGGGTTTTGGGAATACCCGGCCTGCTTATTCTAATGATTATGTGCGTGCTTAACACTGCCAATGCGCAAAGCCTGAGCTCAGAGGAAGCCATTGCCGTTTTGGCAAAAGGAAATCAAAGCACGTCCGTTTTAGAGGCTGCTGCCGTATTGAAACCTGATTTGCAGGAAGTATTGCAGGCCAACACCCTGCATGCCGACAGCATTCCCGACAGGCTTATTATTTATACCCTTGAAAACCATGTGCAGCTTGAACCTGCTGATATAAGCGCATTGAAAGGCTTTGTAAAGCAAGGCCTGCCTGAATCAGTACTTATAAAGTTGCTGAGCGCCAAAAAGCACTTTGGCGATGTCGGTAATACTGCTGAGGGAGCCGGGCAAACGGCTTATGTAAAGCAGGTTTACGAACCCCGTAAAGATTGCATATCGCTTACCATAGGCGCTGCTTTGTTCCCTGAGCGACTGAACAGGCATGATCAGCAAAATTTTAACACCCCGTATCCTTCCACCGCCGATGCAGGGGCCGGCCTGGCAATTGGTATAGACTGGCAGCACCCGCTTGGACAATACACCAATTTCCTGATGCGGGGGAGCTATGCCTTACCCGGCTACGAGGAAAGCGGAACCCGTGCGCTTACCGAAAAAGCCCTGTTGCAGGCAAAAACCGGCGGGCATTATAAGCTTGAAACTTACCCATGGATGCAGTACCAAACTTCACTCGGGGTATCTTCATCCTATACCCAAAAGGGCTGGCAGGCCGAGGCCTATATATTAGGCGGCTTTAATTATTTAGCCGCACCTTCTTATAAGCTCGAAGCTTTCGAGGCTGAAACATCGGCTGCAGCTATATATATGTACGACCGTAAATCGGCGGTAAGCCTTGCGCCGAGCCTGAACCTGGGTATGAACCTGACTTTTTATTTGCAGGAACACCTGAGCGCCCACCTGCGTTTCGATTACGGCTTGTCTTCACCGAAAGTGAGTGTGGACGTACATGAACTAAAGCAATCAGATACAGGTCCGGTTGAAAGCGATTTAAGCTATTCTTACAGGCAGGCAATAAATGTAATCACCATAGGAGCCGGAATGGGCTTCAGGTTTTAACCGGCCCGGCACGATGGAAAAGAACGTTAAACATAATTCTGCCAAATTACATGGTTTGGCGGGTGTAAAAATCAGGAGCAGGGTAATGGTTGCCATTTTTAGCATCAGCATGCTGCTTATAGGCTGTACCGAATACATGGATGGATATGTAAAGCCGGCCGTAATTGCCCCTCCCGATACAACCACTCCACCTGATACCACCACTCCCCCGGATACCACCACCCCGCCTGACACAACAACGCCGCCGGATACGACTACTCCGCCAAAACCGACGGTAATCATTAACCCCGGCAGAGTAAATTTAATAAACGGGCAAGTGCAGCAGTTCAGCTGTACGGTTACAAATTCGGCGAACAAAACGGTTACATGGTCTATGCTTAAAGCCTACGGAAGCTTAAGCACAGGTGGGCTTTATACCGCACCGGCATTAATAGCCAAAGACAGCATTGTTACCATTAAAGCCGTGCTGAATGCCAATGCCTCTATTAGCGCAACTGCAAAAGTGAACCTTGCAAAAACCATTGTTCCAAATGATTCGGTTTGCTTCACAAAGCAGATTCTGCCGCTTATTATTGGCAACTGCGCTTACAGCGGCTGCCATAACCGTACCCTCGACGGTGTTGCTCCCCTGAACACATATACTAATATTATGCGTTTGGTACGGGCAGGCAACCCTAACAGCTCTAAGCTCATAGAAGTTATGACCGACGACGAAGACGATATTATGCCGCCGGAGCCCCTTGACCCGGTTCCGCAGGCTGATATTGACCTGATTATTAAGTGGATAAACCAAGGCGCAAAAGAAAAGGCCAACTGCAATTAACCCCCCTATTTTGAACAGCCTGATAACCCGCCTTACCTTACTGTTTGCCTGTTTATTGCTTACAGGCCATTATGCCGGCCCGGTATATGCCCAAAGCCTGCTCGATGAATTAAGCGACAGCAATGCCATACCCAAACGCAGCCCTGTTACGGCGCTTTTTAAAACCACCCGCGTTGTAAACGGCCACAGCGCCGAAATGATTGCCGCCCGTCACCTCGATTTCAGGATAAATCACCGTTTTGGCAGGCTGAATGAGGGGAGCTATACCGTTTACGGACTTGATTATGCCACCATGCGCATGGCCCTTGAATACGGGATTACCGATGCCCTTAACATTGGTTTAGGCCGCAGCAGCATACAAAAAGAGTTCGATGTTTACCTGAAAGGCCGCCTGCTGAGGCAGGAAACCGGCGATGATGCCCGCAGCCCGGTCAGCATTATTTATGTGGCAACCGGCCTGCTTTCAACCCAAAAGCTCAGGGGCGATTCTTTACCGCCCTTCGAGTCAAGATCTGCCCTTGTACAGCAACTGCTCATTGCTCGTAAATTAAACCCCTGGCTCAGCCTGCAGCTTTCGCCAACGGCTGTTTACAGGGGCAAGGGCAGCAATGCAGGGCAGCAGTTCACGCCCTCATTG
>JAZKBN010000047.1:77204-118031 GCA_040388605.1 Bacteroidota bacterium
AGCTAAGCAAACGCCTCACCCTGAATGCCGAGTACTTTGCCAACCTTGGCCGAGATGCAGATGCCGAAACTTATAACAGCCTTTCCCTCGGTTTCGATATTGAAACCGGCGGGCACGTTTTCCAATTGAACATCAGCAACAGCCTGGGCCTCAACGAGCGTCGCTTCATAGCTGAAACCGACGGGCAGTGGAGCAAGGGAGATTTACATTTCGGGTTCTGTATCAGCCGTATTTTCAGCTTTGATCGCAGGCATTTAAACAAACAATAAAGAACATGCTTTATAATTCCGGGGTATCTGTATTGCCCGCTTTTGTTTTGGCCCTGCTTTGCAGCCTGCCGCTTTCGGCGCAGGATTTGATGAAGAGCAAGGCATCGGCCCTGAGCTTTTTTTCTGATACGCCCACTTATGATATTGATGCCAAAACCGATAAATCATCGGCGGTAATTAAGCTTAGCACGAGGCAGATTGCTGTTAAAATTCCGGTAGCGGCCTTCAAATTTGAGAACAAGCTTATGGAGGAGCATTTTAACGATGACTATCTTGAAACCGTAAAATACCCCTTATGCACCTTTGAAGGCACTTTTGATAAAGCCCCTGACTGGACAGCGGCCAACCAAAGCATTTTAGCCAACGGCACTTTAACCATGCATGGCGTGAGCCGGAAAGTAATGCTCAGCGGCAGCATTGTAAACAAGGAAGGCAGGCATTTACTAACAGGCAACATGCCTGTAAAGCTTGAAGATTATGGTATTAAAGTACCGCAGCTGGTGTTCAGCAAAATTGCCGAGGTGGTTGATGTGAAGGCGGAGTTTGAGTTTTGAACAATCTGCCAAAGCTTAAGGGCATAGGTATTCAAAGTAGAAAGTAGCCCCGTCGCAGCATTCGTTTGATGCAATATCGGCCCGGTTAGGATACCCTTTGGCGTTGAAATAGTAAGTGTATGTGAACGTGGAATTTAAGAAGGAAACGGATTCAATGAAGTTTGCCGATTGCCTGCCGTACATATTGTAAGGTGAAATACCTATTGTATAATGATAATACGGCACTTCATAAAAATTGATTGCACCGTTGTTATTCGGGCGGTTGGTGTACTTCATTGTATAATACTCTGTACGTCCCAATTCTTTTACTGAGAAACCGGTCATGTTACCGTTCGTCCAGGTATATTTAATTGCTTTGGAAGTGTCAGTTCCCAGTATTTCGGCTCTAAATACAAGGTATCCTTCGGCGTTGTATTCGTATATGGTTTTTTTGTTGCCCTCAAACCAATCAGGTACAAAGGTTTCCTGTATAATGCGGCCCTCGGCATCAAGCGTAATCATTGTTGTTTCAATATTTACATCGTCTGAATCACGAACAGATACCAGTTTGCCCTGGTTGTCATAGCTGTACTTTCTTATTCTGCTTGGTTTTGAGCCGTTCTGCGATGAACTTGCATAGGAAATAATATGGCCTAAGGAATCGTATAGGAGCTCATACTTACCATTACTGCCAAACACTTTACCGTTCAGCGGCCTGCATTGCACACGTTTAGCTCCATAAACTTTATGGTTGGCAACAGATGCATGCCCGTTTTTATCAGATACTGTGAAGCTGTACGCGGCCTGCTCGTTCAGATCATGAATTGTATCTGAGAATGTGAAAACTATGCTTGTTCCGGTCAGGTTTATCGGGAATTTTTTGAGCATGTTTCCGTTTTTGCGGACCTCAATTTTACCCAGGCCGGCATCAGCTGAAAGCGGAACAGAAAAATTCGCTTTTCCGCCGGGTGGTACTGTGTCGCCGGAAACGCCGATTCCTGTTATTTTAATATCGCCTATTGCGGGCAGCGGACCGGTATAAACATCGTCGTCTTTTTTGCAGCCGACAAGGTATAAGAAAATAATCCCAATATAAATGAGCAGGTATTTCGATGTTCTCATGGTATAAAATGATTAACGGATAAAATTTGAATCAAATGTATATACTTTTTTGAAAATAGAAATGTAATTAGCCTGATACCTGTTTTTCTTTGCGGCCGGTACAGCTAAACTATCCCATATCAGAATCGGCTGTATACAGGGCTGTGTCTTCAAAGCCCCTTATCTTTCATATATTTGCAGGCAAAAGCACCAAACGCACACCGGGCCGGGCCGATATTGAAAATTTTATCTGTCGTAATTGTTAACTATAATGTCTGCTACTTTCTTGAGCAGGCATTGCTTTCGGTGCGCAAGGCCTGCGCCGGGCTTGAGGCGGAAGTTTTTGTTGTTGATAATAACTCGGTAGACGGCTCTGCCGATATGGTGCGCAAGCGCTTTCCCGAAGTTATTCTTATAGAAAACAAGGTTAACACCGGTTTCAGCCGGGCCAATAACCAGGCCATTGCCCTCGCCACGGGCAAATATGTACTCCTGCTCAACCCCGATACCGTTGTTGAGGAAGATACCTTCCGCAAATGCGCCGATTTCATGGATGCCCGCCCTGATGCCGGCGGCCTCGGCGTAATGATGCTGGATGGCAAAGGTAAATTCCTGCCTGAAAGCAAGCGCGGCCTGCCTACACCCTGGGTAGCATTCTGTAAAATTTTTGGCTTATCAAGCCTCTTCCCGAATTCGCCCAAATTCGGGCGCTACCATCTAAGTTATCTCGATAAGCAGCAAACCCACGAAATTGAAATATTAAGCGGGGCATTTATGTGGATGCGCCGCGAAACCCTGGAAAAAACCGGCAACCTGGACGAAGACTATTTTATGTACGGTGAGGACATAGATCTTAGTTACAGGATATTGCTGGCGGGCTACAAAAATTACTATTATCCGGGCACCCGCATAATACACTATAAGGGCGAAAGCACGAAGCGAACATCGGTTAACTATGTGTTCGTATTTTATAGGGCTATGGCCATTTTTGCGCGCAAACATTTTGGCGCCGGCAAAGCCGGGGCGTTTGATATACTTATCCGTTTTGCAATTTTTATCAGGGCCGGCATTGCCTTGGGCGTGAGGGCCATACGAAAATCTATATTACCCCTGGTTGATTCGGCGCTCATTTACACGGGCATGTATTTCCTGAAAAGCTATTGGGAAACCAACCATAAGCACGTACCCGGCCTGTATCCGCCTGATTTTATGGAGATTGTGGTGCCGGCATATATAATTGTATGGCTGGGTTCGGCATGGTTCAGCGGCGGATATGATAAGCCGGTAAATGCAGGCCGTATAGCCCGCGGCACCCTTGCCGGCACCGTTCTTATTTCAGCCATCACCAATTTCTTCGATAACTGGCGGTTCAGCAAGGCGCTTATTCTGCTGGGCGGTGCATGGAGCACTTTCATATTAATTGCCCTCCGGCTTGCCATACATTTCTACCGGTACCGGAATTTCGCGCTTGGTGAAAACCCTGAAAAACGCATTGCCATAGTTGGCGAGCCCGACGAGTGCGCAAGGGTCTTAAAGCTTTTGGAAGGCTCGGGTCAAAAGTTTGTACTCGCCGGTTTTGTATCGCCGGAAACAGATAAGCAGGGCAACGACGAATACCTGGGCAGGGCAGGGCAGCTTAACGAGATTTGCGATATTTACAGCATACAGGAAGTGATTTTCTGTGCCCGCGATATGGCAGCCCACGAGATTATTGAGCTCATGACCCATTCTGGCAAGCGTGTACCCGATTATAAAATAGTGCCCGATGACAGTAACTATGTAATTGGCAGCAGCAGCCGCAACGCCCAGGGCGATTTTTATACCCTGAACGTTGAGCTTGCCATTTTACGCAGAGATAATGTACGTAATAAGCGCTTTGCAGATTTAATGTTGTCGCTGGTTTTTTTGGCTGTTTACCCGGTATTGCTTTGGTTCGTAAAGAAACCGGGAGGATTCCTGCTGAATATTTTCCGGGTAATTTTTGGGCGCAGGAGCTGGGTAGGCTTTGCCGATCCGCAGGCGCTTGATTTGCCGGGGGTTAAAGCCGGGGTGCTTACGCCTGCTTCCGGCAGCCGGCATGTTATTGCCGATAAGGCCACTTTAAACCGGCTCGACAGGCTGTATGCAAAGGAATATTCAGTAAATACCGATTTGGAAATTATTTCTGGCGCGTACGGCAAATTGGGTAATTAGGCATGTTACTTGCATATTAAGCCCTTACCTGCAATGTTTAACCCAGGCTGCTGCCTGTTTAAATGAATATACTTTGGGGCAATAGGCCTTCATTCACTAATATTGCAACCTTGAACCATGCCGGGCTTAATTGTTTTACCTGGTTTTAAATTCGCTTAAACCTCCCGATCCCCTTCCACAGATGCAGTATTTTTTCACCGGCGAAGCAATGCTTAGCCTGCTCACCCTAACCTTGCTCGAAATTGTGTTGGGGGTGGACAACGTGATTTTCATCAGCATCGTATCGGGCAGGCTGCCTGTTCACCAGCAGGACAAAGCAAGGAAAATTGGAATCATGCTGGCACTTGTTGCCCGTGTAGGCCTGCTGTTCGGCATTAAGTTCCTGATGGGCATGACTCAGCCCTGGTTTACAATTCTTGGCAAAGACTTTACCGGCAGGAACACAATTTTATTTGCCGGCGGAGTATTCCTTATTTACAAAACCGTTAGCGAAATAGTAATAAAGCTTCGCGGCGAACCTGAGCAAATGCCAGACAGCGCTGCCGAGCAGGTAGGCTTTATGAGTATTATTTTCCAGATAGTGCTGGTAGATATTGTTTTCAGTTTCGACAGCATACTTACAGCAGTTGGCCTTGTGCAGCATATAGAGATTATGATTACGGCTGTAATCATAAGCATGGGAATTATGTACGCCTTCAGCGGCCCCATTGGCGATTTTGTGAACAACAATCCCACGGTTAAAATGCTGGCGCTTTGCTTTTTGGTGCTTATAGGCGCCATGCTGGTCGCCGAGGTGTTTATACATGAGATGGACAAATCTTATGTGTATTTTGCCATGGCTTTTGCACTAGGGGTTGAAATGCTTAACCGCCGTGTGCAAAGCAATGAATTCAGGCGCAAGAAAAAGCATGGCAACCATCAGCATCCTGATCACCACAAGCATCACATTCCGAAGCCTAAAGATTAATTGTTAAATACCGGCTTAAGTGTAACGATACGGTATATAAGCATCAGAAAAACGGAAATTAAAAAGCCCGCCAAAAAGGCAGGCTTTTATTTTATCCGGAATACCAGAACAGATTAAAACCGGGAATTATCGGGGCAATTCTTTAAAGGCTTTCATAACAATGCCCACGTTGTTATCCCAATCCGCAAAGGCGAGGTAGTTTTTCCAGCCTGCCCTTAAAGACTCTTCAGGCAGGGCCATGCAATCGGCAAGTGCTTTATCAAGGGCCTGCTGGTTATCGGGTTCTGCTAAAACGCCTATTCCGTAGCGACGTGTAAGGGTGGCCAGGCTGCTTTCACCATCTGATATAACCGTTTTTTTCATGAAGGGTGCCAGCAGGTTCATGATGCCGCTTTGAGAAGTAAAGCTGCGGGCATAGTAAAGGAGGAGTATATCGCTCTCCTGTATAATGGCGCTCATTTCGGCATCACCCAGGAAACGTTCAATCCAAAGAATACGGTCATCAACACCCAGGGCTTCGGCCTGTTTTTGGTAAACCTCGGGGTCTACGTTTGAGTTTGCGGGTCGGCCGGCAAAAACCAGTCGCAGGTTCGGCAGCTTCGGTAAAGATGCTATGGCGAGGTGGTAGTTTTTTTCTGCCCTTATATTGCCTACAATGGCTGCCAGCTGGGAGCCCGGTTCCCTGAACCCGGCCAGTATGGAGCGCATAAGCATGTCGGGTTGCGCAGAGGGCAAAATGCCATGCGGAATGGCCAGGTACCTTGTTCTTTCGCCTTGGTAATATGGTTTTTCGGGCAGGTATTCGTGGTACAGGCCAAGGTCCATAATGCTCATAATGAGCTTCATGCTGAAGGTTGTAAAGGCCAGGTTAGGCGGGTAAGCATCCCTGTCGGGGTCGTGAAGAATTATGGCGAACCGGTGCTTGTTTTTCGGAAGCAGGAGCTTAAAGAGGGGTACCCAAATAATAGCTGATATTTGCTCGAAATCATTGAAAATTACCAACGAAGAACCTGTTTTACGCAGGTAAGCCAGCAGAATGAGCGGGTTTATAAAGCTTCGGTAAATAAAGTACAGCTTTTTGGCAAGGGTACTTTTACCTTTTCCAATATCGGGCAAGAGGGGCTTATCTATGTTTTTGCCTTGGGGTGCCGAGTTTTTGGTAAGCAGCAAAGTTGCTTTTTTTACCTCGGGCCGCCCGGCGAAATGGGGCAAAAGGGCAAGGGCATAATCATAGCAACCGCCGAAGCTGCTTGAATTGTAAAGAATAACGTTGGTTTCGGGGGTAATATCGGCCGTTCGAGCGGAATCTGACATTCAGGAAAAACGGTAGCTGCGGATTTGTTCCGGGGTATTTACCGTGCTGTTTTTTGTAAAATTAATACGCTTTCATTGATATGGCAAAGTTTTGCCGATTTCAGGTACACATTTGCCGCTTAATTTCAGTGTCGGCAAGCAACCTTTAAAGCTGAATACTGTCTGCCTGTTATAAGTAAATGTTGTGGTATTGCCGATACAGGAAAATTTTATTCGGCTAAACACGCGGCCTGCCTGTATTCATGCTGTAAAAGCCTTTAATAATGCCCCCGGCTGATTGATTTTTTCGGCCATAGTAATTAACTTTACCCTTTTCCCATATATTGCGACCTTAAACACTTCCGCATGAAGCTTAACTACTTTCTGAACAAGCTCGTTATTTTAGTTATGTATCAAATAAACAGGCTTTTACGTCCGGTTGCCCTGCTTTCGCTTGTTATATTCGCTGTTGCCTGTAACCAGGAAAACGAACAGGCAAAGCCTGTTGCACCTGAAACCAACGTAACGCCGCTGCCGGATGAAACTATTCTTTTTAATGCTTCGGCCGGCGCAAGAGGTACCAGCAAAGGACAGGTAATTGCCATTAAAACTTTAAGCGACGTAACCAATGTTGCCGCAAATAAGGCCGACGTTACCACAACCCTGACAAAAGTTGACCCTTTTGTATTGCCTAATTCTAAAACAGATTACATTGCCTGGCGCAACGCCATTGATACTTCAAATAACATTGTTCAGTATTACGGTCACAGCTGGGCTTATGGCAGCCCGCAATCGCACCTGGCCGACAGCGGTACCGGAGGAAGAACAATTAACCGCGGCCCGCTTGCTGCAGGTACCTTTACAAGCAACCTGAAATACCTGATGCCGAACATGACATATTATGTTCAGCCATATATTATTAATTACGGTAAGCCATTGCAGGCCATACAGGGCGGCATAGCAGGTCCGAACGACAGCGGGGCTGTTTCTTATGGTCCGCCGCAATCTTTTACCACAAATGCAGATGTTAGCTACCCTATGACCTATGAGGGCTCAAGCGGTACCGTTTTACTTTACAATGCAGATTTTACTGACCCTGCATCAGGCTGGTACACAGACTATGACCCAACCACAAACCGCTACACTGTTCCTGCAGATACCCTGAAAAAGCAGATTTATCTTGATGTTACCGGTAATATTCACAATCAGGGCCCGGGGTACTTTGTACGTAATATAGTAAACGGCCAATTGCAGGAATCGCAAATTACATTGCCCGCAGCAGCTCTTTCTGCCATTAACCCGGTTACAGATAATTTTGAAGTGGCTTTTGAGGCCTCGCTTGAAGAAGGCCGTGCAACTGCCGGTTTCGAATTCGGAACCAAAACCAATAAGCCTGCCGACATATTCAGGAACACCATTAATTTCTCTTATGAGAAATACATTAACCTTCACACGCGCCACGACGTAACATCAGGCACTAACCTGGCAACAAACTCATCGGCCCGTGCGCCAATGTACAACGGGAACCTTAAACTGGGTGTTGGTGAATTCAATACTTTCACTATTCGTAAATACGACGGCTATTATTTTTACTTCCTGAACGGGGTTTTAATAAATACCCGCAAGGCCTATTATCTTGATCGTTTCGGTGGTGTTTTTCGCGTAACACTTGAAGGACCCGGTACCTTGTTCGTACGTAAGCTTACGCTTTCAAAAATTAACTGAGTTTTCTGCAGAAGCAGTAAGCTATTAGTACCCTGAAAACAAAACAGGCAGCACATAGTTGCCTGTTTTGTTTTTATTGGCAACTGTGAAAACACTGCTTCAGGCGGCATTTGATTCCGGCGCCAATTAAAAAATAAACTTCCCTGCCTGTTTTAAGGTTTTTAAGAGGGGAGCATAGTTTTTTAAATTTGTACACAAATTATAACCAGGTTTAATTCAGCACCAGGATCATGCAGGCAGCATACATAATTTCAGGGTTTCGCAGCGCGGTAGGTAAGGCCGGTAAAGGCGGCTTACGTTTTACCCGTCCCGATGATCTGGCAGCTGCAGTTATAAAGCACCTGCTTGCATCTGTTCCTGAGCTGGACCCGGTTTTGGTAGACGACCTGCTTGTAGGCAACGCCGTTCCGGAAGCTGAGGCCGGTATGCAAATGGGCCGAATGATAGCCCTGCAATGCCTGCCGGTAACAACCGGGGGAATGATAGTTAACCGTTATTGCGGTTCGGGCCTTGAAGCCATAGCCATTGCAACAGACCGCATAAGATGCGGAAATGCAGATTGCATTATTGCCGGCGGGGCCGAAAGCATGAGCATGGTTCCAATTATGGGTTACCGTACATCGCTCAGCTATACTTTGGCTGATAAGCACCCGGATTACTATACATCTATGGGGCTCACAGCTGAAAAAGTGGCTGCCAAATACGGTATTACGCGTGAGCAGCAGGATGCTTTTGCATTATCGTCGCATCAGAAGGCAGTAGAGGCTATTAGTTCAGGCAAATTTAAAAGCCAGGTTGTACCCATAGAAGTTGAAGAGGTTTATGCCAATGAAAAAGGCAAACGCGCTACCCGTAATTGGACAGTTGAAACAGATGAAGGTCCGAGAGCTGACACAAGCCCTGAGGCGCTGGCCAAACTGAAGCCTGTGTTTGCGGCAGGCGGCAGCGTTACTGCCGGTAACAGCAGCCAAACATCTGACGGAGCCGCCTTTGCTATTGTAATGAGCGAGCGCCTGATGAAGCAATTGGGCCTAAGCCCGGTTGCTGAATTGAAACGATACGCCATTGCCGGTGTTGAGCCGCATTTAATGGGTATAGGTCCGATTGCCGCCATTCCCAAGGTTTTAAAGCTGGCCGGGCTCACTAAAAGTGATATAGCGCAAACAGAACTGAATGAAGCTTTTGCAGCACAGGCGCTGGCTGTTATTCAGCAGCTTGACCTTAACCCCGAATGTGTAAATGTGAACGGGGGGGCCATAGCCTTAGGGCACCCGCTTGGCTGTTCCGGCGCAAAGCTTAGTGTTCAGCTCTGGAACGAGATGAAACTACGCAAACAAAAGTACGGAATGGTAACAGCCTGTGTAGGCGGCGGTCAGGGTGTGGCCGGTATATACGAGGTATTCTGAGAATTGAAGGCAAAACAATAACAGCTTCCCTTTTTTCAGAATATATCTAAGACAGGTTTTGCCTGCCTGATGTATAAGCATGCCGGGAAACTATACCCGATGTTTTTATTGAATTTTGAAGAAAAACTTTCTTCATTTTTTATTTTACTGTACAAACCGGCCCTTAATTTTATGCCATGGTCGGCTTAAAACCTGTAATTCATTAGCAATTTCGCTTTTTTAAGGTTGTGTATTTTTCGCCTCAAAGCTTACCAATCAGTAAGTATGCTGTTTTCCGGACAAAGTAATCCTGATTTTGGAAATTCAACAGGCATATTGTCCCTGTTTAAATATTCAGGCAGGCCTTTTTTAATTGAAATGAACAAACTTTAGCCGGTGCATAAATGCTTATTCTTGCTTAAAGTATTATAAGTTGTTTTTAGCAGCCAGGCATTCGGAATTCTAAGCCCTGTTTATCTTGCCAGAAATAAAATTTAACATGCTGTAAACCAGTCTAATTAGATTGGCTTTAGCTATGAGCTTAGGTGTAGAATTGATTCTTATAAATTCAGGCTAAACGCTTTTTCAATGAAGATTATTACGTATTCATATAAAAATAAAAGCCCAACCAATATCAATTGGTTGGGCTTTGGTATTGTTTTAGTGTGAACCACTATGTGGCAGAGAGAGAGGGATTCGAACCCCCGGACCTATTACAGTCAACGGTTTTCAAGACCGCCGCGATCGACCACTCCGCCATCTCTCTGTTACTCAATCCGCTTATTCAACGAACAGGATGCAAAGATATTACTTCTGTTTTAATTGGCAAAGCTAAATTTACTTGCATCCGAAAAAAAAATCATGATGCAACCTTGTTTACTTTCCGCGTGTCAAATGAATAGAATGTAAAAGCAGTAACCAAAGGTCGTTTTTAAAACAACCGGCTATACACAGGAATATAAAATGCCAAACACCATTTATTGGCTTCATAAGGTTTTTAAGTACGGTTTTCAAACCGTTGGGAACAAAAAAACGTATGAATATCATTCAGGGTATTGGAATAAGAAAGATTACACTTAGTATTACGAACGCATTAAATGTATTAAGACTATGGCTACTCAGACCACCCAAGGCGTTAAAGTCAGTGTCAGCACTGAATACCAGCCGGAATATTCCAGCCCTGCCCAATCTCATTTCGTGTTTACATACCGCATAATTATTGAAAACCATAGCGAAAGCACAGTGCAGCTCATGCGCCGCCATTGGCTGATTTATGATGCCGGCGGAATTACACGGGAAGTGGAAGGCGAAGGCGTGGTTGGTCAGCAGCCCATTTTGGAACCCGGCGAGGTGCATGAATACGTAAGCGGATGCAACCTGAAATCAGGTATAGGCAAAATGCTGGGCACTTACCAAATGGAACGCATTGCAGACGGACGTAAGTTTGATGTAAGCATTCCCGAATTCACCATGATAGTACCCTACAGGCTCAACTAACAGGGCTTAAGGCCTTATTGATTCATATTATTACCGGAGCCTCCCCTCCGTTTTATTGGGCAACCAGGATTCTAATCCGGGCTGCCTTTTTTTATTATCTTTGAAATCCTGCTTTCGGATTCAATTAACCGCCCCGAGTAAGCGCCCCGGGGCTTTACAACCCAATTAAGAAATGACCCTACCTTCACAACCGGTTGAAGCTTTCCTGTTAAAAGTATCGCAACTTAAGCCGGATTGGGAATATAAGCCTTCCCCTTCAAAATGGTCAAATAAAGAAGTGATAGGTCATTTAATCGACAGCGCTCAAACCAACCTTAACCGCTTTGTACGGTGCACATACGAAGAAAATTTCAAGCTGGTTTATTACCAGGATGAGTACGTAGCTGCCCAACGTTACCAAAGTGCCGATATTAATGAATTACTTACCCTTTGGATGTTGCTTAATGCCCAAATTACCCGCGTATTAGCTGATTACCCGACAGACCGACGCAATGTAACCTGCGACACCGGTAAAGATTCAGTAAGCTTCCATACTGTTGAATGGCTGGCTACAGATTACCTAGCCCACATGCAGCATCATTTAGATCATATAATTCAGACATGCCTTAAAACAGAAATGAATTAACGGAAAGCTTCAAATTATGCCCGAAACAAATCTTTTGAATTTCCTGCAAAGCAGCAGCCATTTAAGCGTTCTGAAAGCTAAGGAAGTTGCCGATTGCTTCAGGGCGCTTCATATTTCCAAAGGCGATTTTTTACTCAGGGAAGGGCAGGTAAGCGATACTTACTATTTCCTGGAATCAGGCTTTATGCGTGCCTTCGCCATAAATACCGAGGGAAACGATATTACAACCGGGTTTTATTCACCCGGCCGCGTAGTGTTCGAGGTAGCTTCATTTTTTAACAGACTGCCTTCCGGGGAGAACTTACTGGCCTTAACTGATTGCCGTGGCTATGTGCTCAGCTTCGAGGAGCTGAACAGGTTGTTCCATTCAATGCCCGAATTCAGGGAATTCGGGCGAAGCATATTGGTTAAAGGTTTTGCCGAGCTCAAGCAAAGAATGCTTGCCACCATTACCGAAACCGCGCCCGACAGGTATAATGCCCTTGTAAAAGCCAATCCTGAAATTTTGCAGCATGTGCCCTTAAAACATATAGCAACCTTCCTCGGTATTACCGACAGCTCTTTGAGCAGGATTCGGAAGGAGCTCTCGGTAAGGCATGCGTAATTCTTGTCATTTGGCAAGTAGTCCGGGCGGGCTTATACCTTCCTTTGCATGTATAAAAAAAACAAACATCATGGAAAATGTAACGCTGCCCGTTTATATCACTTTCGCTTTTACAAGCCTGTTGACTTTAATCCTGTTTACCAAAGCAGTTCCGAATAAAGGGACTACCCTTGTTGTTCTTGCCATTTGGCTCTTGCTTCAGTCGGTGCTCGCGTTTACAGGCTTTTACACGCATACCGATGTACTGCCGCCTAGGTTTATGCTTGCTGTATTGCCGCCGGTAATTTTATCTGTAACCCTGTTCTTTACAGCTTCCGGCCGCAATTATCTCGATTCACTTGATATAAAATTTCTTACCCTGCTTAGCCTTGTTCGCATACCTGTAGAGCTGGTTTTGCTTTGGCTCTTTCTCAGCAAGGCGGTGCCCCAAATAATGACCTTTGAAGGCCGCAACCTCGATATTCTTTCAGGTATAAGCGCCCCTGTTATATACCTGCCGGTTTTCAAATACAGGCTTTTAGGACGCAGCGCGCTGTTGTTATGGAATTTTATATGCCTCGGCCTGCTGCTTAATATAGTAAGCATAGCTATACTTTCAGCACCTTTTCCTTTTCAAAAGTTCGGTTTTGAGCAGCCTAATGTGGCAGTTTTGAATTTCCCTTTTGTATGGCTGCCCTGTTGTATAGTACCTTTGGTTTTTATTTCGCATTTGGCAGCCATAAGGCAGCTTATTGTGAAGCCGGGTGTGCTGAATGTTCCCGCAGCTACTAACTAAAACAAAACACATTGCCTTCATTACATACCGTTGCGGCTTATTTAAAGTATTTGCTGAAGGCACAGAATGCGCATGGGCTGCATTCGCCGTACATGTTTCACCTGTACACCAATGTGCTGTCCCCTGATAAAACATACGCTGATTTTGAAGCCCTTGATGCCCTGCGCGAAGAGCTCCTGGATTCGCCCGACAGCCTGCTCTTTACCGACTACGGCGCGGGCGGGGAAAAGCAGGCCCAACGCAAACGCAAAGTATCAGATATAGCCGCACTGGCCGCGAAGCCACCTCAGCTTGCCCGCCTGCTTTACCGCCTTGCCGAAGAAGCACAGGCAGGCACCATTGTGGAGTTGGGTACTTCTTTAGGATTAAGCACCCTGCATTTGGCGCTGCCTAAGCCGGATGCAGCGGTAATTACCTTTGAAGGCTGCCCGGAAACGGCAAAAGCAGCAAAAGCTAATTTTGCTAAATTCAAGCGCAACAATATTCAGGTTATAACAGGGAATATAGATGAAACCCTTGCACCGGCTTTGAAGCAAATTCAGCAAATAGATTTGGCCTTTCTTGATGCCAACCACCGCGAAGAACCCACTATCAGGTACTTTAACCTGCTCGCTGAAAAACGAACAGAACAGAGCATGTTTATTTTAGATGATATTCACTGGAGCCCGGGTATGGAGCGCGCATGGGAAAAAATAAAGGCCGACCCAAGGGTCAGCCTTTCTGCCGACCTGTTTTGGATGGGCATCGTGTTTTTCAGATCCGGCGTTGTTAAGCAGGATTTTGTGTTTAAGATTTAATGAAAGAGTAGGGCTTTGGAACTCAAAACCCGGCTCTCTTTTTATGCAGTTCAATTATTCCCCGTAGCCGAAGAACAATTTTTTACCGTCGGGGTTCAGGCCTTCAATAAGTACGCCGCCTTTCAGGTTTTCGAGCAAGGCTTTAACCTGCTCAGGGGTTTTCACCGGCTTCTTATCTATTTGGGTAATTATAAAGCCTTCGGAAATGCCGGTTGCGGCCAGCTTGCCGTCTTCAAGGCTAATCACTTTTACGCCCTGTTTAATTTGCAGGTCTTCCATATCCTGTCGGCTGACAGATTGCAGCTCAGCGCCTATAGATTTTACTTTCAGGGTTTTAATTTCCTGCCTGGCCGCTACCTGCATTTCGCCCGACCTGCTTTTAAGCCTGACTTCAGCAGTCAGCAAATCGGAACCCCGCAGGAAGCTGATTTTAATCTTATCGCCGGGGCGGTTACGGGCAACCAATTCAACCAGCTCAGAGCTGCTGTTTACTTCTATGCCGTTAATTTTCAATACTATATCGCCGGGTTTCAGCCTGGCATCCTCGGCAGCGCTGCCGGGGTTAACGCCATCAATATAAACGCCAACCAGTTTCGATATTCCTTTTTCACGGGCCAGCTCGGCGGTAATGTCGCGCACCAGCACACCTAGTATGGCGCGCTGCACATCGCCGTATTTTAGCAGGTCGTCCATTACCTTTTTTACAATGGTAACGGGAATGGCAAAGGCATAGCCGGTAAAGCTGCCGTTGTTGCTGGCTATGGCTGTATTAACGCCTATCAGCTCGCCTTTCAAGTTCACAAGTGCACCACCGCTGTTGCCGGGGTTTACGGCAGCATCGGTTTGAATAAAGCTTTCTACCTGCATGTTAGAGCGTGTACGCAAGATGTTAATGTTACGCGCCTTGGCCGATACTATGCCGGCAGTAACCGTGCTCGTAAGATCAAACGGATTGCCAATGGCCAACACCCATTCGCCTATGCTCAATTGGTCGCTGTTCCCAAAACGCACAAAGGGTAATTGCTTTTCATCAATCTTAAGCAGGGCAAGGTCGGTATTCGGGTCGCTGCCTATAACAACGGCTTTGTAGCTTCGCTTATCATCAAGCACCACTTCTACTTTAACGGCATCTTTTACAACATGGTGGTTGGTGGCAATGTATCCGTCGTCTGAAATTATAACGCCGGAGCCGCTTGCCTCAGGCGCGAAGTCGCCATATAAGTCATAGGGAATATTGGGCTCATCAGGGAATTCGGGGTTTTGCTCGTTGCCCTGTCCGTCTTCGTTATAAGGGTCGGCGCCATGACTGCGCTTTGCCAAGGGCGATTCGCTTTTGTAAAAGGTTTTAACATGCACAACGGCAGGGCGAACCAGGCGGGCGGCCACGGTAAAGTTCATTCCTTCGGGCACTTTCAAAACAGAATCAGAAACGCTGTACGGGTACTTTGCCAGCTGGTTGGCTTCAAAAGAGCTGTATTGCGGCTTGGGAATATACGCTTCGCGGCTGCCGAAATAACGCCCGGCAAAGCAGGCAAGCAGGGCCAGCCCGATAATAAAAGAAAGCAGACGAATGGGTTGCAACAGGCGTGGTATTTTTGTGGTCCCCTGGTTTTGGGGTAATGTTTTAAAACAAAAGCCGCTGCTCCCGTTTATTTAATAACGGGAAACAGCGGCTTTTAATATTCCGGCTGAATTATTTGCCCGAGGCAAATTCATCATAGGTTTTTTTCTTGTAAGCCTTGGTTTGGAAGTACTCAAGTACTTTCGGGTACATTTCGGGTCCTTCGTAACCTGCACGAACCGATATGGTGTTCAGTTTTTCGTCGAGATATACTATTGAGGGGTAGCCCATTTGGCCTTTCAGCCATTTAACGGCAAGCTCATTGGCCTTGGCCGATGGGTTGTAGTGAAATACCTCGTCTTTAAATATTACGTTATCGGGACTTTCAGCGTTGAATTTAACGGCGTAAAAGTCTTTGTTAATCATGGCTGCTACTTTGGGGTCGCCAAAGGTAGCTTTATCCATGCGTTTACACCAGCCGCACCAGCTTGTGTAAACATCTACCACAATTTTGCGGGGTTCTTTTTTAGACCTTTTTTGAGCTTCTTCAATGCTGATCCACTCAATTTTACCTTCTTCGGCAGGCTTGGTGGCTTTTGAAGTTTTGGCAACAGGCTTTGCAGTTCTTTTTGCAGAAGTGTTGCCGGTAAAAGAAGAGTTCAGCAGGCCTGTGCCCAGCAGGGCTGCAGCAATTATTGCGATTGTAAATTTACTTTTCAGCATAGTGCCGGTATATATTAGCGAGCAGTGATATGTAATTCGGCTTATAGAATATTTGCCGGTATTATTTTTGCGTTTTGAAGCGTAAAGATATAAATTCCGCCTTTAATCAGGAAAACGCATTTTATTACCTCTTTGTTTTCCCGCGATAATTTAATATTTCCCGAAACGGTACAAAAGGCTGGAACGGGCCTGCGGGTAAAATCGTTTAAAGCACAACAATAATGGAAAAGCAAGCATATTCGCCCACTGAGGCAGAAATTAAAAGGAGCCATTTCAAGAACCTTGTCAGCATGGCCCTCGCCGACAGGAAGCTGGCGCCCGAAGAAATTGACATGCTTCGTATGCTGGGCGTAAAGCACGGCCTTTCAGAAGAAGAATTGCATAACCTTTTATTCAGCCGTGCGGAAATGGGCGAGCATCACCCGAAATCAGGCAAGGATAAGATTATTTTCCTTTACGACCTTGTGCGCATGATGCTTATAGATGAAAACCTGAGCAGCAACGAATTCGACCTGAGCGTACGCATTGCAGGTCTGTATGGCTACGGACCCGATTTAATCGCCGCCATGATTAATACCTATGCAGCAGGCACTACTTCGGCCGAAGCAAGGGCATCAATACTTGAAAGCCTCGACAGGTTTGTTAAAGCCTTGCCCGAAGGCAGCATAGGCACGGGAACTAATACAGACGGCACTTTCAGTAACTCGGCATCATAAAGATACCGATTGTCTCAAACTTAATTAATACGGCCTGCCTCAAAAGCAGGCTTTTTTATTTTGGGTATATCAAGCCAAAGGCCAATAGCATATTAAACAAGCCGATTTACTTTAGTTCATAAGGCAAAAACCCGCTTACATCTGAGCCATGCCTGTGTAAATCGCGCACAATGGTGCCGGTAACCCAAATGAGTGTGGGTGATGTTATCATAAAAATGGTTTCGAGGCCCGGCAATACGTGGGTGTTTGCATGGGCCAATGAGTTTTCGTACTCAAAATCTGTAGTATTTCGCACACCGCGCAGCAGGAAACCTGCGCCGTGTCGGCGGGCAAGGTTGGCAGTAAGGCCGGTATAGATTTCAACTTTTACGTTTGGTGTTTCGGAATACGCTGCTGTAATGCGCTCAAACATTTGCTCGGCAGAAAAATAGCGCTGCTTATTGCTGTTCACACCGATGCCTATGATTATCTCGTCGAAGAGGGGCAGGGCGCGTTTAACAATATCGGCATGCCCGGTTGTAAAAGGGTCGAATGAGCCGGGGAAAATTGCGATGCGTTTCAAACTGCAGGTATTTATTGCTTACAGCCTGCGAAGGCCTCGGTTTGGGTAAAGTAAACTGAAAAATCGGCAAGCGCTTTGTTTTCGGTAAAAGTAACGCTGAAAGTTGCCTGCGGGCGGAACTCGGTAAAATACCATTGGCCGCTGCGGTCGGCATACAGGGCGCTGCTTTGCTTAAAGACCACTAAATCTGCAAAGGCCTCAGATTCTTCTATAAAAATTTTGTACTGAGCCTGGCTGGGCACCGGTGTTACAAATACCGCCCCGAACAGGTTGCAAAGCCTGCTGCTGGTTTGGGCCTGCGCATTTTGCCCGGCACATAGCAGGAATATGAAAGTAATTGAAAACAGGAAGCTCAGCTTTTTCAAATTAAATGCAGGAATATCTGTTTAACGCTGTGTAAATATGTATCGGTACAAAATATAAACAAAGCACCCATGTAAATTAATACCCGGGTGCTTTATTCTGCATTTAAAGGAAATGCTTTAGCTGATTAAGCAGCCTTAACCACATCCGTAAAATCGCGTGATTTTAAAGATGCGCCGCCTATTAGGCCGCCGTCCACATCGGGGCAGCTGAAAAGTTCTTTTGCGTTTTTGGGGTTGGCGCTGCCGCCATATAATATGCTTACATTATCAGCAACTTCTGATCCGTATTTTCCGGCAATGTGGGCGCGCAGGGCAGCGTGCATATCCTGCGCCTGTTCAGTGCTGGCTGTAAGCCCGGTGCCAATTGCCCATATAGGCTCATAGGCAATTACCAGTTTACCGAAATCTTCGGCGCTGAGGTGGAAAAGGCTCTCGGTAAGCTGGTTTGAAACGTGCGCCACATAATCTCCATTTTCACGCATTTCGCGGGTTTCGCCGCAGCAGAAAATGGGGCTAAGGCCGGTTTGCAGGGCAAGATCTGTTTTGGCTTTCAAGGTTTCATTGGTTTCCCCGAAATACTCGCGGCGCTCGCTATGGCCAAGAATTACATAAGTAACGCCCGATGCCACCAGCATTTCAGGCGAAATTTCACCGGTGAATGCGCCTGAAGGTTTGGCCGCAGCATTTTGCGCACCCAAATAAATGTTCTTACGCCCGGCAAGCAGTTTACCTACTGAAAGCAGATGGGTAAAAGGAGGGCAGAGCACAACCACGGTGTCTGATTGTACCTCGTCCGCAATCATGTTAATTACTTCTGAGGCAAGCTCAAGGCCTTTTTCAGGGGTGGTATTCATTTTCCAGTTGCCGGCAACTATCTTTTTTCTCATTGGGGTATGCGAATGTTGGCCCTATTAATAATATGGTATCTGGTTGTTAGGGCGGGCCAAATATAGGAAGAATGGGGAAATACAGGTTAATGAAGGAATTAATCAGGTACTGTAAACCTACAAAATGTTTAAGGCAGGGTTGTAATTATATATAAGTCTTCCTACCTTTGCAATCCCGAAAAACGGACGCCTCATCCTGCTTCGGAACAAAAAAACATACAAGCCTGCCGCCGGGATTTTTCTCCGCTTCCACGTAATAATACCGGTACTAAGGGCAAAGCAAATAAACAGTTACAAATTGTTGCTGTATATAGATGCTGCGCCGGGCACTTTAAGGCACAAGCTAAGCGGCGTTTTATTACGCAGCGTACCTTTGGCCCTGATCCATTTTAAATCTTTTAAAGATTTGTTTTGGTTATCAGGATTATTGTGGTACTTTTGCGCTCCGTTTCCAAAAATATCTAAGTATCGGTTTTAGGCCATTGTGCATTAAAATCGGGTACAGCTCCAAACACGGGAGTAGCTCAATTGGTAGAGTACCGGTCTCCAAAACCGTAGGCTGGGGGTTCGAGACCCTCCTCCCGTGCAAATGAAATCCTGTTAATCCAGGCTTCCGAAAAAAAATCCTTCAATTAGCCCATGCAAAAGATCTGGTCGTTCATCGAAGAATCTGTAGATGAAGTGAAAAACAAAGTTACCTGGCCTACCTGGTCGGAACTGCAAAGCAACAGCATGCTGGTGCTGGTTGCCTCCATCATCTTCGCCATTGTAATTGGCATTGCAGATTTCGCTTTCAAAAACCTGCTGGAAGTTATTTACCAACTGAGCTAGTTCTCAATCTGAATTAAGAGCGTTAAGCGCAAAATAAAAGATTATGGGCGAGTTAAAGTGGTACGTAATCCGGGCAGTATCGGGCCAGGAAAAGAAAGTAAAGAGTTACCTGGAGACTGAAATACTTCGCCAGGGCCTCGAAGAGCAGATTCCGCAAGTGCTTATACCATCTGAAAAGGTGTACGAGATGCGGAACGGGAAAAAGAAGATGCGTGAAAAAAGCTTCTACCCCGGCTATATACTAATCTCTGCCGATATTACACACGGCGAGGCATTTCACACAATAACCAGCATACCCGGCGTTATCGGGTTCCTGGGAAATACAGAAAAAGGCAACCCGGCTAAAATACCGGTTCCTTTACGCTTAAGCGAGGTAAACCGCATCCTCGGCAAGGTTGATGAAACCGAAAAAGCCGAAGAAAAACGTGAAACCCCGTTTGTTAAAGGTGAAACCATTAAAGTTATCGACGGGCCGTTCAACGGTTTCACCGGTACAGTGGAAGAAATCTTTGAAGAGCGTAAGAAGCTGAACGTAACCGTTAAAATCTTCGGACGTAATACCCCGGTTGAGCTTAACTACGTACAGGTGGAAAAAGGAGTTACTGTTTAAGGCTAAGGCCCATACAGCAAAGCCTTAACCCGATTAAAAGAATAAAAAGAACAGCGATATAATTTAATACAATGGCCAAAGAGATAAGCACATACGTAAAGCTCCAGGTGAAAGGCGGCGCAGCCAACCCTTCACCGCCAATCGGTCCTGCACTGGGTTCGAAAGGCGTGAACATTATGGAGTTCTGCAAGCAGTTCAACGCCCGTACCCAGGATAAAGCCGGACAAATTCTCCCGGTATTATTAACGGTATATACCGACAAGTCTTTCGACTTCGTTATTAAAACTCCCCCCGCTCCAATCCTGTTGCTTAACGCAGCCGGCATTAAAAGCGGTTCGGCCGAACCAAATCGTAAGAAGCTTGGCTCTGTTACCTGGGACCAGGTAAAAACCATTGCTGAAACCAAAATGGCCGATTTGAACGCTTTCCAACTTGATTCAGCTATGCGTATGGTTGCCGGCACCGCCCGCAGCATGGGTATAACTGTATCAGGCAAAGCGCCCTGGGATACCAAATAATTAAAAGCATTAACAGGCGAAATCACCGCGCTTGAATTTGGTAAAGGGTAATTGCCCGGCGCCGAAATTCTTAAACCCCTGCCGAATCCCGGCTCTTCGGAAAAAGGATATTAAAAAAGGGTTTAGCGGTATGCTACATTTACTAAGCATACGGCCGGGCAATAAAATGCCGGGCTTAAAACAAAAAAATGGCAAAGCTCACAAAAAAACAAAAGGCAGCAGCAGCCAAGTTCGACTCTACTAAAGAGTACGACCTTACTGAAGCCGCCAAAATAGTGAAGGAAATTACCTTCACTAAATTCGATGCCTCGGTAGACGTTGACGTTCGCCTGGGTGTTGACCCGCGTAAAGCCGACCAAATGGTTCGCGGGGTTGCAAGTCTGCCGCACGGCACAGGTAAAGAAGTTCGCGTATTGGTGCTTTGCAGCCCTGATCGTGAGCAGGAAGCCAAAGATGCCGGCGCTGATTTCGTTGGTCTTGACGACTACATATCCAAAATTGAAAAAGGATGGACTGATGTTGACGTTATTATCACCATGCCGACTGTAATGGCTAAAGTAGGCCGTTTAGGTAAAATATTGGGTCCTCGCGGCCTGATGCCTAACCCTAAAAGCGGAACTGTTACCCTGGAAGTAGGCAAAGCGGTTAAAGAAGTAAAAGCCGGTAAAATCGACTTTAAAGTTGACAAAACAGGTATCATTCATGCCGGTATAGGCAAAGTGAGCTTCACACCGCAGCAACTGGCCGAAAACGTACAGGAGCTTATAAACGTGTTGTCGAAATTGAAACCCGGCACCAGCAAAGGCACCTACTTCAAATCAATCAACATTTCAAGCACCATGAGCGCCGGTGTTACGGTTGACAAAAGCACTGTAAGCGGAATATAACATGACCAGAGAAGAAAAAACCAGCGTTATAGCAGAGCTCAGCGGCAAACTGGCTGAGAATAACTACTTCTATATCACAGATGCATCCGGCATGTCCGTGGCTGACGTGAACGCCTTCCGTCGCCTATGCTTCGAGCGCGGTATTGAATACAAAGTGTACAAAAATACGCTGATAGCCAAAGCCCTTGAAAGCACCGGCGGCGATTATACCGAGTTTAACGACAAAGTATTACGCGGTTTCAGCGGGGTATTGTTCAGCAAAGATAACGGCAAAGCACCTGCAAAACTTCTTAAGGAGTTTTACAAAGGCAAGCCTGAAAAGCGTCCGGCATTGAAAGGTGCCTCCATTGATTCAGCTACCTTTATTGGCGCCGAAAACCTGGAAACGCTGCTTACACTGAAAAGCCGCGAGGAATTGCTTGGCGAAATCATTGGTCTGCTGCAAAGCCCGGCCAAAAATGTTATTTCGGCATTGCAAAGCGGCGGCAACAAACTGGCCGGCATACTCAAAACCCTCAGCGAAAAAGAGGGCTGATTATCCGAACCGGTTTAAGCTCAATTTCCTATTATTACCTTATATAGTTTCAACACAATCCAATAAAAACATAATACAACAATGGCAGATCTGAAAGCATTCGCAGAGCAGCTGGTAAACCTGACTGTGAAAGAAGTAAACGAGCTGGCGGCAATCCTGAAAGATGAGTATGGCATTGAGCCTGCTGCTGCGGCTCCCGTAATGATGGCCGGTGGCGGCAGCGGCGATGACGCTCCTGCAGCTGCAGCCGTTCAAACCTCATTCGACGTAATCCTGAAAAGCGCCGGTGCAGCTAAATTAGCTGTGGTGAAATTGGTTAAAGACCTTACCGGTCTTGGCCTGAAAGAAGCCAAAGAACTGGTTGACGGAGCCCCTAAAGCTGTAAAAGAAGGCGTTGCTAAAGATGAAGCAGACGCATTGAAAAAAGCTTTGGAAGAAGCAGGTGCTGAAGTAGAAGTTAAGTAATTAACCCCTTCTGCCCGGTTTCCCCGGCAAATATACATACAGGACCTGGCCATGCTTCGTGCGTTGTCAGGTCTTTATGTCTTAATTATATTGCAGTTTTGGCACAGTTCCGGGCTTTGCACGGTTGTTGTGTTGGTATTTAGGCCTGCATTGGCAGGTTCATTAATCGTTGTTTCAGCCGGGCCTGTTAGGGGCTTTTTGTGCTGTAATGCCGGTTAATAATTACCCTGGGGCCGACCGGATTTGACGGACGGAATATCGAGGTGTAAGCATGCAGGGAGCTGAGCGAGACTCTCTTGAAAAATGCGCTCGAACAATAACTGGCGAATCTAACTACGCCCTTGCCGCTTAATTTTACCCTTCGGGGTTAAAAAAACAGCTGCCTCCAATGGGGGCCCGCAAGTGTTTCCCCGGACCCGTAACTGCGTGGGGCCGGTAAGGAAGCATCGAAAATACGGAGTTAAGTGCTGCACCGCCTTGATGCAGCAACGAAAAAACTAAAGGCACGGCCAAAGGGTAAAGGTATCATCCGTCTCGCCCTGAGGCTTAAACCTAAAGGGATGATAAGCATGTAGAAAGCGCCTGCGGTGCCGGCTCGGACGAGGGTTCGACTCCCTCCGGCTCCACTTGGATAAGGCGAAAGCCTTAAGTATTAAAGTACAGGTAAAGGACACTCAATCGGGTGTCCTTTTGCTTTATACAAGCCTGTGTAAAGCAAAGGAGCTGCCCATAAACTGCCTTTGAACCTATTTATAAGCTTTTTATTAAGTCCCTGTTACTTTGAACGCGAAAATTGGAAAGACCCTTTCGTGCATTTAGCATATAGCTGTCGGAATTATAGAACACAGTTTAAGAGCATCGGCAAAGGCCCTGTTTTGAAAATAATCTGACTTATTTTGCACAACTCAAAAGGTGCATCTATATTTGGAGCTGAAAATTGAATAGTTAATAAATCATAGTAAAGGTATGAGAGCAATCAATCCCTGGATCAATTTCAATGGAAATGCTGAAGAAGCATTCACTTTTTACAAATCAGTTTTTGGCGGAGATTTTACAAAGATCGTTCGTTTCAAAGAGCTGTCGAGTCCTGAATTCCAGGTGCCGGAAAACGAAGCAAATAAAATAATGTTCATTGCTTTGCCCATCGGAAAACATAATGTTTTAAAGGGCAACGATGTTCCGGAATTTATGGGACCGGTAAATGAAAACGAAAACAGGTCGAAAATATCTGTTAGTGCGGATAGCCGCGAAGAAGCAGAGAAAATTTTTAACGGACTATCGGAAGGCGGAGACGTTGAAGGGCCAATTGGCGACAGTCCATGGGGTACATACGCCGGAATGTTCAGAGACAAATATGGTATTGAATGGATAGTGGAATTTGACCCGAATTATTAATTAAGGGACATGTTTCGCTGAAGAAAGGCGGCCCCTTACATGCGTGCTATATGTGTGTAACATGTGTGCTGAGTCCAATTTCATTATGTTAAGCCAACTGTTGGCATAATCAAAAAGATCTGTACGAATTAACGCACAGCCCTTTTTGAATTCAAATTTTTTAGTGCGGCTATTTTATCGGTCTTTAACCAGTTTTAAAACTCCGGTCCCGATATTTACATTATAAAGACCTGCCGCAAGGTTCTGCACATCAATATATGTTTCAGAATCACCAGAGATGCTTATGAGCTTTTGGCCTGTAACATTCGATATTTCAATTTTGGTGCCCGGAGCAATGCCGGCAATTCTGAATCTGCTGCCTGCCGGATTAGGAACAATGCGGAAAATTGCTGTCGGCGTTTTTTCAGTTGTTGCTGTAACTTCAAATGCAACGGACTCACCGGTTTGGCAACCGTTGGAATCACGCATGCTTACTGTATAGCTGCCACCAACAACAGGTGACTGTAGGTACCGGCCTGAATCATTGGCCAAATAATCAAGACCATGGAACCAAAAATAGCGTAAACCGCCGGGGCCGGCGTCTAACATATCAGACACATAGCTTATAACTGGTGTTGCTGCAGGTCCTATCGTAACAGTTACCGGGCTTCCGGCTGCAGAGGTACAGCCCCTGAGCACACTCTTTACAGCGTAGCTTCCGCTTATTGCCGGGCTGAACTCGCGGGAAGTACTTCCTTCGACCCAATACCATGAATCGAAACCGGGTTTGTTCAGATCTATCTTCCTGATTCGGTTATTGTTAAAGTCAGCTACGTAAAGATAACCGTCGTTACTTAATTGGAGCAAGTATGGATTTTGAAGTTGTGCCACCCCGAAAGTGCCGTCGGTATTGCCTGCTGTATCGCCTATAAGCGTGGTAACCTGACCATCGGCAGAGAGTTTACGTATGCGGTTATTATTAAGATCAGCAATGTAGAAATTGCCGTCAACATCCATATCAATTCCGCATGGCGAGCTGAAACGCGCTTCATTGGCAGGGCCGTCGGCATATCCTATTACGCTGCCGGCTATGGTTGTAACGGTACCGTCGGGAGTAATTTTACGTATTTTATGGTTGCCTGATTCTGTTACGAAAAGGTTACCTGAATTGTCGCTTGTAATGCCATATGGATGGAAGAAGCGCGCTGCAGAACCAACTCCGTCTGCATAGCCAAGTGTTTCGCCCATACCGGCAAAGGTGCTTACAATACCAACGGGAGATATTTTGCGAATAACATGGTTATCATAGTCTGCAACGTAAAAATTTCCCGATGCATCAGCGGTAATTCCGGCGGGGTACCTGAATTTAGCTGATAATATCGGACCGTCGTTATAGCCCGGAAGTGTGCCTGCAAAAATGGCTGATGAGCCATTAGCGGCAATTACATGAATACGACCTCTGCCTGCCTCGCATAGGTAAGTTGTCCCGGAGCCGTCAATATACATACCGGCAGGTGCAAAGAAACTAGTATTGGTTCCGAAAGTGCTAGTTACACCTGAAACACTGATTTTTCGCATCATACCATTGCCATAGTCAGATACAAGCAGAGATCCGTCGGGCATTACACCAATGCCAAGCGGTTGCCTGAAGCGGGCTGCCGTACCTGTATCGTTTAACATGCCGGCCGAACTGCCTGCAAGCGTTGTAACCAATGCAGGTTCGGGGCCGCTAAGGATTACGCCTGTGCAGCCTGAACGTGTGGCGGCGCCCTCAACGGAAATTACAGGTGCCTCATTCAGGCTTATAATTACAGGAGCAGATAAATCTGAAGTGCAGCCGGTTGTAATCGTTTTTACTGTAAATACGCCTGCCCGGTTTACGGTAACAGATTGTGTGGTTTCACCGTTGCTCCAAAGGTTATTTTCAGCCGAAGAAGAGGTTAGCGTAACAGTTTCCCCAAGACAAATTGTTGTTGCGCCGGAATAGGTTATTGTTGGGGCAGGGCAATCGTCTAAGTATTTAACATGGCTAGAGTAGGCAGACATAAGTCCGGCATACAAAACAATAAGGGTAAAGTAGATCTTTTTCATTAGGCATAAAAGGTTGAGTATTTATATAGAATTATGCCGGTTAATGCTGCAATTAATTTAGAAGTAACCTAAAAAATTAATAATAATCAAAAATAGTAATATGTTTAACTATAATATATGTATAGTGATAATTGTTGAATGTATATCTAAGATCAATAGATTACCTGCTAACATTAAAAAATGCAGTTGGGAAGTTTAATGTTAATAAAGCGTATGAAATTGTTTATTATTAGCTATGGCGCTAAGTTCAATATATGCTTAATTATATCCTGATCATGAAGCGATATGGGTCTCACACCCTAATCACCACCACATAATCTCCCACAATTTTAGACCCGCCTGTGGATGTACCTTTAATCTTTAGCGCCCCGTCCCGCATAAAGGTAAAGTCCTGTAGTTTTACATGAAAGCTCATGTGTACCTTGCCGCTCATGAGGCCCTCATCGTCATGCAGCTCCAGTTTGCCGGCAAAGTTTCCGCTCCTGATTACAATACGAATGGCTTCTTCCTCGCTGGTATTGTTATAGTTATACAGCACCGATGCCTTGAAGGTGGTATCGCCGTTTTTCTGCGTTTTTGCTTTTTTCAGGCTTGCCTTAAAATCTTCGAGCGCCTTTAATGATTCTGCTTCTGCCATTGTTGTAATTCTTTGGCATGAACATGCCTGTAGATTTGTAAATTAAGTGGTAATATTAATTAAAGAGATCAAGTACCTCGGTATCGGAAAGCTGCGACAAAATGCCTTCATCGGTACTAATCAAGTCGCCGGCCAGCTTTTGCTTGCGTTTTTGCAGCTCAAGTATTTTTTCTTCCACTGTACCCGTAGTTATCATTTTATAAGCAAAAACCGGGTTGGTCTGGCCTATGCGGTGAGTGCGGTCTATGGCCTGCTGTTCGGCAGCCGGGTTCCACCAAGGGTCGGTAATGTAAACGTAGCCGGCTTGGGTCAGGTTAAGACCTACGCCACCGGTTTTCATGGTTATAAGGAACACGCGCTTGGTTTCGTCTGATTTGAATTCTTCCACCACGCCTTCACGGTCGCGGGTGCTTCCGTCCATATAGCTGAAGCCTATCCCGCGTTTTTCCATACGTTCGCGTATTAGCGCAAGCATACCGAGGAAATTGCTGAAAACAAGCACCTTGTTATTTTCCGTTACCGATGCCAGCTCCTCTTCAAGCAAATCAAGCTTGGAGCTGTGCCCGGGTGTAGATGCCAGTTCAGGGCGAATGATGGCTGCGCTGTCGCACACCTGTCTGAGCTTGGTAAGGCCTGCGAGAATAAGCGTTCCGGCGGCATTCCGACCGTCTTCGCTTATTTTCTCCATAATTTTTTCGCGGTACTCTTCCTTAACCTGGTCGTATTGGCGGGCCTGGGCAGGGGTAAGGGCGCAATATAGGGTGGTTTCGGTTTTTGCCGGTAAGTCGGTAGCTACCTGCTGCTTGGTTCGGCGAAGTATGTATGGGGCTACCAGCTTGCGGAGCTCATGGGCCATTTGCTCATCGCCGTCGCGGTCAATGGGCCTGGCATAATTCCTGAAGAAAGATTCGGTGCTTCCGAGCAGGCCCGGATTCAGGAAATCAAGCTGCGAGAACAGGTCCATGGTGCGGTTTTCAACCGGTGTGCCGGTCATGGCAATTCGGTTGCGGGCTTTCAGGCGTTTCACGCTTTGGGCTGCCGCAGTTCCGGGGTTTTTAACCGCCTGAGATTCATCGAGCACTACGTAATCCCACTTTTCTTTGCTGAAAAGCTCTATATCACTGCGCAGTGTTCCGTAAGTGGTTAATACAAGATTAGCCGTTTTCCATTCATGCATGTTCCCGCGTTGCGGACCATGATAAGTTGCCACCCTTAAACCGGGGCTGAATTTAACGGCCTCGTTACGCCAGTTGTAAAGCAGGCCGGTAGGCATAACTACCAAATGCCTTGCCGATGGGTCTTCTTCGCATACAGCGGTAAGCTGGGCCAAAACCTGCAGGGTTTTACCCAAGCCCATATCGTCGGCCAAAAGTGCGCCGAAACCGAGCATCTCGTGGTAACGCAGCCAGCTGTAGCCTTTGTACTGGTAAGCCCGCATGGTGGCCGTAAGGGTATTCGGCAAAGGCGATGCCTTAATGGTATCTGCAGTAAGCAGCCTGTTGTATTTAACCGATATTTCTTCGGCAAGCTCATGGTCTCCGGCTTCTTCTGCAAGCTCGCTGAGCATGTGGGCATGCGCGGTACGCATACGCATGCCATTCTTGTCTTCGGAACCGAGCCGGAAAACAGGGGCCAGCTTGCGCAGCCATTCAGTAGGCAGCATGCCATAAGTACCGTCAGACAGTACTACGTAATGCCTGCCTTCCAGTACGGCCTGCCTGAGCTTTTTAAGGCTTACTTTCTCATCGCCGAAGGTAAGCGTTGGCTTAACATCGAACCAATCTATACCGCTGCTTATACGCAGATCGTATTTCGGCGTGGCGGTGCTGTATTTAAAGTTCTTAAAGGTTTTTTCACCGAGCAGGATAACGCCCGCATTCCTTGCAGATTCGGCGAGGCTGCTTATCCAGCTGTCCTGCATGGCCTGGTCGAAGCTGAGCAGGTATGAATCTGCGCCGCTTTGCTCGGCAAAGGCAGGATGCAGGGTTTCCATGTCCTGCATTTTTTCAGATTCCCATTCGCTGTTGCGGTAATGCTCCACTACGGTATCGCCTTCGGCATAAGCGTAGCCGCCGGAACCGCCCCGTGTGAACTCCGCCTCCGTATCTCCGAAACGGTAGCGGAATACCGGGGTGAAATGTAGCTTTTGGTTGGTATCGTCTTCCAGGTAGAGCAGCGCATCGGCAGGCTCAAGCAGGCGGCGGTCATAATTTATAGACGATACATTTATATCTATATGGAAATAAGGCGAGAGCGGCGAGGCATAAGCATTGTAAAATTCATCGAAGCCGGCGCTTTTGAGTACGCGTATGCTGAAACCATGCTGTGCGAAAAAATCAAGCCGGGCAGTGGTTTCGGGATCCGGCAGGCTGTAAACGGCATTTTCGTACATGAAAATGGTATGCCCGTACCATTCAGCGGCATCAAATGTTTTCCATTGCTCGCCTCTTTTGAAGCGGGCCTGTAAAATGAAGCAGTCTTCTGTTTCTGTCAGGTTCATGCTGACTTCAACCAGCTCGCCCACGCTTATTTCACGGGGCTTGCGTACGGTGCCGGTTGTAGCCTGCTCTGCCTGGAAAAACGAGGGCAATTGCTGCATGTACCTGAAAGACTCTATGGAATTTGCAGCCGCCCTGCGCAGCAGCATTTCCCTCGGCGGCCCAACCTCGCGCACAATGTTAAGCGCCTGCGGGGCTGTTTTGGCCAGCTTCAGGTCTACGCCTGTCATCAGGTGCACATATTTATCGGGAGTTTGCTCAAGGGCATTGCTTACATGCGACAGGTTGCCGGTTTTGGCATTCAGCACTGCAATAAGCGGAACTATTTTAGCGGGCAGGTATGCCTCGGCGGGTATTAATGCCCAATGGAGTGTTTTGCGTTCAGAAGTTGAAGGCGTGGGATCGTTCCTGTAGCCGGCAGTAAACTTAGGAACACTCAGCAATTCAGTTGATTTCTGAGGAAGCGGCATTAGCCCCGCATCACGCGGACGAAGCGCTATTTTTCCGTCGCTGAATGCAACATCAAAGTACCTTGCCCTTTCCGGACTGTCGTAAGTAAGCCCGTAAGGTATGAGCAGGCTTTCAATCTGGGTTTTGGCGCTTATGGCCCCGTACCAGCTTCGGCCGAGTGAAATGAGACGTAGCAGAACGGCTATCTTATGCTCGCACAGGGGGTAGGGCAGTTGCCTGCCGCAGGCGCAGGTACTCGTGAGCTTATCCCCGTCTATGCTGAAAACTACGCGAATGGCATGTGCGCTTGAGTACCAGCTATAGGTCTGAACGGGCACATCGTGAATAATGGCTTCCTTGTAAAAAGCCACTTCACGAATATAGGTTTGCTTAAATGTTTTTTTACCTGCCGCAAGCTCCTCTTTACTGCTTAGGTTTTTGAGGTACTTTTCAGAATCAAGCGGAATTAGGGGCGTTTCAACCGGGTTAGCCATATTCAGCAGTTTTCCCGGTTCGGCATGGGTGAAAACAAGCGTGGCTTTTTGTTCCGCATCCTGCCCGTTTGCCTGCTCATTACTTATATGGGCTGTATCGTCGTTAGAAAGTCTTCCGGCCGGTGCGCCTAATATTTCGTCAAGCTTTAAGGCGGCGGCTACGTCATGCTTGCATAAAAACTCATCGGGGCATGAGCATGAGAAGCTTATGCTGTCCTCGTCGAGGTAATCGGTAATTATAACTTTATAGGTGCTGCTGCCGGTATCGCTTTTAACCCTGAAAGTTGCCCGGTCGCCGTCACTGAAATTTTGCATGGAAGGCTCAGGCTGCGCCCTGCCTTTCTGATATATTAATACCCCCCTGCTGATACGGCTTTTGTCTACAAATTTCCTTATGTACTCGCCAATCGAATTATTTTTAAACAGAACGCTCATCGCCGCGAATTTACGGATAACTAATTCCTTATGCTGCCGGTATTTCAAAAAAACGGATATTCTTTAGCAACAAGCCAATCCGTATTTGAATGTAATTTTACTCAAAGCATTGGCCTCATGGCTATTATGCCGCTGTACGACGTATTATGCTCTAAAAACGGAATAAGGGTAAGTTTACTTACTGTTACCTTTTTAACGAATGAACTTGCGTGTAAAACATGCAAACCATCGGGTTTCTTAACCAATACCCCTAAATGGTGCACATCCAGCCCATCGGAAACAGAGGTCATGCCTATAATATCGCCGGCCTGCAGCAGCGCAAGACTTTCTGAATTGAGCTTATTTGTAGGAATAAAATAAGTTGGCCGCGCATTAATGGCATCAAGCACTTGCAGCATATTGGTAATTATAGAATCTTCAGGGGCTCTGCCGGCCACAACATCGCAGCCGCCGGGCATGCAGCATTTATTCGGAAGTCGTATGGCAAGGGGGGGAGTAAAAACATAGATCATGCGCCTGCGGCGGGTATTATCGAAAAACAAATCGGTTGTGTAATGCAGGCGGGTTGAGTAGCCAAGGCATACACCGCTGCGGTATCTTATTTGCTCGAGCTCGCGCAGGAAATCGCCTGTGGTGGTTTTGCCGTTGGCGGCGCAGCGGGCAGCGGCCAGGCAGTTGTCTATCAGGGTTACGCAGTCAAGGCCATGAAGGTAAAAAACGGTATGTTCTCTGTCTTTGTACGGAGATTCAGGGTCCAGGGTGCCGGCATGGTAAGGGGTACCGGTAAAAAACTCTGCAGCTTTTAAATACAGGGCAGGGAAGGGGAGCTTGGCATGCGGCTTAAGGCTTTTGAAAAGCTTTTTAAGAATAATGGTATCGGCAGGCACGCTGCCGGGCAGTTTAAGGGCCTGTTCAGTGCCGGGAATTCCTTTATTAATTTTTAGAGAGGGAATTATTATGCCTTCTCCGCCTATGGCTTTTACACCGAATGCAAAAGTGATAGTGATTAAAAGCATCCCCAGGGCTAAGAATGCCCTGATCTTCAATTTAGTTTTAAAATAGTTTTTCATTTTGCTTGCAGACTTCATAAAATGCCTGATATTATGGCTTCGGGCTTGGCCGGTATTTAATCATTAACCGAAAACGAGCCCGGAAATTACCTGAACCTATTACTATTTAAACCTTCAAAAACCACTATGATACACTGGGCAGAAATTCCGGTTACAGATTTTGATCGCGCCAAAAAGTTCTATGACGCGCTCCTCAATAAAGAGCATGCCACTGCTGTTATGGGAGAGCACACGTATGGCTTCTTCCAGGATGCAGACGAGTCTTTTCACGGTGCATTTGTGGCGGGCGAAGGCTATACTCCTTCGGCTACCGGAAGCCTGATTTACATCACATGCGAGCCTGATTTAACCGAGGCCCAGGACCGTGTTGAGTCTTCAGGCGGTAAGCTGTTACGCGCCAAGTACCTGATTCCGGGCGGCAATAACGGCTATATGGCTCTTTTCAGCGATACGGAAGGCAATACCGTTGCCCTGCACAGCTCAAAATAAGCCACCGGCTAATTTATGCCAATATGAAATCAGCAGGCTGTTAATCAGTTCCTGCTGATTTTTTGTTTCAGGAGCAATCAGCTGAACTGCGCTTTCCATTCCTTAAGCTGCGCAATGCTGCTTTCCGGTATATACCCGCCAGATACAGCCACTTCGGCCAGGGCTTCGAAATTACTGAGGGTTACAAGCTTTGTTTCTGCCTCTGCAAAATTCCTGTCGGCCTCAGGGAAGCCGTAGGTAAACACAGCCGCCATGCCCAAAACTTCAAAGCCGGCCTTCCTGAGCGCTTCAACGGCTTTCAGGCTGCTGCCGCCTGTGCTTATGAGGTCTTCAATAACCACAACTTTCTGCCCCGGCACAATACGTCCTTCAATCAGGTTTTCCATGCCGTGGCTCTTCGGGGCTGATCTTACGTAGTTGAAGGGCAGGCCCAGCCTGTCGGCTAGAAGAGCGCCCTGCGGAATGCCGGCGGTAGCCACGCCGGCAATTGCTTCGGCAGCAGGGAAGTGCAGACTAACCGCTTCTGCAAGGGCATCGCAAATTTTGGTTCTCACATCGGGAAAGCCAAGAGTGAGGCGGTTGTCGCAATAAATGGGGCTCAGCCTGCCCGATGCCCATGTAAATGGTTGCTGCGGACGAAGCTGAACCGCGCCTGTACTTAAAAGCATAGCCGCAATTGCAGCCTCTGAAGGCACTATTAATGATGTTTTCATAGCCGAATGCAAAATTAGCAGAGCAGGCCGGTTAGCACTCGCGTTTTTTTAATTTTATTTGCATCCCCGTTCGGCGGCAGGAATGTTGCAGGTATGCAAATTGGTACACGCAGCTAAGCAAATGCAGGTCGAAATTTTCCGGCCCTAATCCTTATCCCGATTAAAAACCGGCAACCACATGAAACTTTTCATCAACGACAAGCTGATTCATATACTCAAGAGCAAGGAATTTTCGGCCGAAGCAGTATATGATATGGAGCTTGACAGCCTGGATGATATGGCATCATTGAAGCTTATTGGCAATGTGCTTATTCATGAAGGCCACCCTGATCATATAGACGACCTGATTACCTTAATGGAGCTTAAGAAAATGAAAAAGCTCAACTCCATTACTTACGTAACAGATTATTACAAGGAAGTAAAAGACTTTATAAAAGGCCAGTTCAGGGTAATTAAAGCTGCAGGCGGCCTTGTTATTAAAAACGGAAAGGTTCTTATGATCTACCGCCTCGGTAAATGGGATTTGCCCAAGGGTAAACTCGAAAAAGACGAAGGCCTGCCCGAATGCGCCGTTCGTGAGGTGGAGGAGGAATGCTGCATTAAGGCCGAAATAGATTCAAAAATTGTGAGCACCTGGCATACTTATGTAAGCGACGGCCGCAAAACCCTGAAAAAAACAACATGGTACCTCATGCACTGCACCGATGACAGCAATATGCATCCGCAGACCGAGGAAGATATTGAAGACCTGCGCTGGATGAGCCCGCAGGAATGCCAGACTGCGCTCGAAAACAGCTACGCATCTATTATAGAGGTTTTTAATTCCTATAAGCTTGATGCCGGCGAAAGCGCCTTTGGCAGTATTGTATTGCCTGCGGGTACTATTTAAGCCGGGCGGCCGCAGATTCAAAAAAGCAGCCAATCACAGAAACATAAAAAGCGGGAAATCCTGTTAAGGGCTTACCGCTTTTTGTGCTTAACAGCTATGTAGTGTTATGTGCCCTTATTTCTTCAGGCTGTCTGCTTTCGTCTTAGGTGCATTATCGCCCATTCGCTTGCGCATTTTCTCTGTTTCCTTTTGAGCAGGTTCCAGGTATTCTGAGTTAAGCAATACTACCTGGTTCATACTTTCCAGGGCTTCGGGATACTTGCCCGTATATTCCTGGCAAAGACCCAGGAAATACCAGGCCGGCGCATATACCGAATTAACCGTTACCGCTTCCCTGAAATGTCCCTCGGCCTCGCGGTAATTGCCGGCGTTAAACCTGAACTGGCCCAGGTTAAAGTGAGCTACGTATAGCGTACGGTCATAGTGAACGGCGCGGCGCAGCAGGGTTTCGGCGCTGTCTGAACGGTTTTGGTACACGTAATACATGCCCATGTTGAAGTTGAGCATGGCATCATCGGGTGCGTAGCGCATGCCGCCCTGCAAATAGTTACGGCCCAGCTCATATTCTTTTCTGCCGAAGTATATGGCAGCCATTTGGTTGTAGGAATCTACGAACTCTGGCTCCTGCTCAATAGCGGTTTGTAAATTGGTAATGGCCTTTGCCGTATCGCCCGACTCGGTATAAACCAAGCCGCGATAGTAAAATGCCTGTGAGTAAAAAGGTGCGACTTTTGTTGCACGGTTCAGGTAAGCAATGGCCTTGCCGTAATCACGCATAATAAACTGCAACTCGCCCATTAAAGTGAAAAGCTCGGGGCTTTCCTCTTTCAGCTCGGCGGCTTTTTGGGCATCGATAATTGCCTTAGGTACATTCAGCATGGCGCGTTCGCTTTTTGCAATAGCCAGCCAGTACTTGCCCTGCAGGCTGTCGAGGGCAAGGGCCTGCTTTAAATCTGCAACTGCGGCAGGGTGCTGTTTTGTTTCCTGCAGCAGCAGGGCGCGTTTGTAATAGTTTTCGGGTTCGTTGGGGCTTTGGGTTATTGCGGCGGTAGCGGCCTTTATTTTCATGTTTTCCGTAAAGGTATTTTCCTTAGGTACCTCCGGAATTTTTTCAGTATTCTGCTTGCTTCCGCAACCGAATAAAAATAACCCGAGCATGCAAAAAGCAATTAGCGGGACTGAAAAAATGAAGCGAAATTGTGGTTTTGTCATAATGAAATGCAAAATATTAATACCAAACCTATTGATTTTACCCGGATTTAAAGCCCTCTATGCCAAACCCGGTGATTAGGTTATTTAGGTTGAGAGGCAAATTTAGGCCTAATACCTATGAACACAAACAGGACAGCCAGAGCCTTTGCTAAGTTGCCTGACGAAAATTTTACATCTTTGCCACATGGAATCGGCTAATCTTCAGGAATTACTCTATAAAGTGAGCATACGTGCCATTCATGGCGGCACCGATATTGTTCCCACCGCTATAATATCTGACAGCAGGCAGGCCGGGCCGGGTACTCTTTTTGTAGCCGTTAGCGGCACCCGTAACGACGGACATCAATATATTACCAAGGTTGCGGAAGCAGGCTCTTCGGTTATTGTGTGCGAGCGTATGCCGGAAGAAGTTAAGGCAGGCGTTACGTATGTTGAAGTTGCAGACAGCGCTGCTGCATTAGGCCAGCTTGCCTCTAATTTCTATGGCACCCCCTCTGAAAAAATGCAGGTGGTGGGCGTAACCGGAACCAATGGCAAAACCACGGTTGCCACCTTGCTTTATCAACTGTTCCGCACACTTGGCTACAGCACAGGGCTGCTGAGCACCATAGATAACCGCATTGATGAAGATATAATTCCCAGCACCCATACCACGCCTGATCCAATATCGTTAAACGCCCTCATGCGCCGCATGACCGACCATGGCTGCACCCACTGCTTTATGGAGGTGAGCTCGCATGCCCTTGTGCAGCAACGCACAGCAGGTATTAAGTTCGCCGGGGCCGTATTTACAAATATCAGCCATGATCACCTTGATTACCACCTTACATTTAAAGCATATATAGAGGCCAAGAAGCTGCTGTTTGATCGGCTTTCGTCTGATGCTTTTGCGCTTGTGAACATAGATGACAAGCGGGGTAAGATTATGCTGCAAAATTCCCGTGCTGTAAAGCGTACCTACAGCCTTCAGGCGCCCGCCGATTTTAAGGCCCGCGTGCTCAGCAACAGCTTCAGGGGCCTGCAAATGGAAACCGACGGTATGGAGGCATGGTTCCGCCTGACGGGTACTTTTAATGCCTATAACCTGCTTGCCATATACGGTACGGCAGTTTTGCTCGGCGAAGAGCGCGAACGCTGCATGACCGCCTTAACATCGCTTACGCCGGCCCCCGGCCGTATGGATATACTCCAAAGCCGCGACAACATTACCGTAATTATAGATTACGCCCATACCCCCGATGCCCTTGAAAACGTACTGGCCACCATTACCGATCTACGTACCCGCAACGAGCAATTAATAACCGTAGCCGGCTGCGGCGGCAACCGCGACAAAGCCAAGCGCCCCCTCATGGCCGCCTGCGCCGCCAAGTTTTCCGATGTTTTCGTAATTACATCAGACAATCCGCGTGATGAAGAGCCGGAAGAAATTATTGCAGAAATGCAGCGTGGAGTAAGCCCGGCCAATTACCGTAAAACGCGGGTAATTTCAGATCGCCGCGAGGCCATTGCCTTTGCCGTTCAGCAGGCACGGCCCGGTGATATAGTGCTTATAGCAGGCAAGGGCCATGAAAATTACCAGGAAATAAAAGGGGTAAAATACCCCTTCGATGATAAGGAAGTAGCGGCGGAGTATTTGGAGATGTGATAAGCATACAGGCAAAAAAAAAGACTCCCGGAGGAGTCTTAAAATACTCTCTGTGGAGTATTACAGACTAAATGGGGTATCGGTTTTAAGGCGAGCCGCATTTGTCTAATTGCGGTGAGTGTAACGTCTTTAAAAAAGAACAGTCCTCAACGTCTTATGAGGCAAATTAAATTATAAAATCAATACGAACGAAAAAAAACTTCCCGGTCAGGGAAGTTTTTTTTCACTCTTGCCAATCGCGATTTCAGCTATCGACAGGTTCTTTTTCAAAATTCCGGATACCGGGAGCAAATGCTATTTTGCCTTGGCCGCTTCCTGTTCCTGCAACCTTTTCACCGATGCATCATACACGCGCTTCATTCCCTCGCGCAAAGATACTTTAGGCTTCCAGCCGAAACGCTCGGTTACATAATCCATGTTAGAGTAGCGTGAGTGCACACCAACAGGCTTATCCAGCAGGGGCTTAATGGGCGGGTTATAGCCGGCGAACTCGGTAAAGAGCTCTATGATTTCAAGGAAAGATGTAAGGCGACCGCTGCCGATGTTGATGGCTGTTCCGTCGCTGATATTGTCCATAGCCATTATGATGCAGTCTATGCAATCATCAATATGCACAAAATCGCGGCCCTGCTTTCCGGTTCCCCAAACTTCAAAAGGGTCTTCTTTCTTGGCGGCGCGGGCGGCAATGGCAGGTACAGGGTAAGTTAAATCCTGGTCTTCGCCATACCCGCTGAAAGGGCGTACCGATGCAACAGAGATATTATAATACTTAGCTGCTATCTGACCAAGGTATTCACCGGTTAGCTTGCTCCAGCCATAAGTCATATCGGGCTGACCCATGTTGGCGAAGTTTATATCGGTTTCGCTCAGGGCAATGGCCTCGTTAACAGTTTGCTTGCTTACGGGGTAGGCCGCGCTGCTGCTGGGGAACATTACGCGCTCAGGCTTGTGGCGGGTAACCCAGTAGAAAAATTCGGCATCTATGGCAAGGTCAAGGGCTACCATCATGGGATCACCGTCTATTTTAGAGCGCCCGCCTACAATGGCTGCAAAGTGCCAGGCATCGTTAAATTTGGTTGCGGGCAGGCCAAGCACGCGGCTGAAGAAATCTTTCTCCTGCTGCTCGCGGCGCAGGAAATCGCGGAAATCCCAGGGAAGGAAAACCTGTCGGCCGTTGTTATAGGTTACTGTGCCGCTTTTTGTATCGGTTTCAGAGCTTGAATGCTCAAGCCATTCATCGGGGTGAATGCCTACGCTCAGGTCATCTACCATTACAATAATATCGTTGGTGGTAGTGCTCAGGCGCTTCACCAGGTTGCGGCCTACAAAGCCGCAGGCCCCGCTTACGAGGTGGTATTTAACAGGTTGTTCCATTCAGAAAATGATATCCGGGGAATTGATGCGTTAATTGGGCCGCAAAATTACAAAAAAAATACAGCAGGCGGGCAAAGCCGCTTGGTTATGAGCAGTCAATTCTGAATTTATTACCCCTGACCGGCATTTTTATTTACAGAAAGGCTTTATGTTTACAGCCGAGGTCTTATTTTTGCAACCCCTACGCGGATGCGGTGTGCACAGCGTTTGTATTATCCACCTGTATTTCCCACCAACCTATTAACGCTAATGAATCTTAGAACCATAGCCACTATTGCAGGCCGCAGCGGATTGTTCCGCATTATTAAACCTACGCGCAACGGTGTAATTGTGGAAACCATAGATGCGCAGAAATCGCGCACGGTTGCAGGCGCTACCAATAAGGTGAGCGTTTTGCAGGAAATTACCATTTACACTACAGATAACGACGGCAGCATTACCCTGCAGGAAGTTTTACGCGGAATCCGTGAAAAATTCGGAGAAAAGCTGCCCGTAGATACCAAGGCCTCAGGAGCGGAGCTTCACGACTTTATGAAAGAGGCTGTTCCAGCCTACGATATTGACCGCGTGTACACCGGCGATATTAAAAAGCTGGTTGGCTGGTACACCATACTAAGCAATTTTGCCCCTGAAGCTTTTGAAGAAGAAAAGGCGGCAGATGCTGAATCAAATTCAGAAGATACGCCCGGCGACAAGGCTGCCGGCAGTGTGGCAGGCGAAGAACCAGCCAAAGCCGCAGATGCAGCGCTTGGTTCTGAGAAACCCCAATTGTAATTTACCTGTATATATATTCATCGACAGGTTTGTCTGCGTTGAATTCATAAAAAAACAAAAAGGTTCGGGACATATTTGGCTCGAACCTTTTTGCTTAAGGCATCAGAATTCAATGGTGAAGGTGGTACCCACATTTACTTCGCTTTCTATTTTTATTTTTCCGCCCAGAGTTTCAACCTGGGTTTTAACCATATAGAGACCCATGCCTTTGCCTTCAATATCTTTATGGAATCGTTTATAGAGCCCGAATACCTGTGAGCCTCGTTTCTGCAAATCAATTCCCAGGCCGTTATCCCTGAATTCAAGCTCAATTGAATCATTGTTCCTGAAACTTTTTATTTCGATTTTACAGGGAATATCCGGTTGGCGATATTTAATGCTGTTCGAAATCAGGTTATAGAAAATACTGTACAGGTAGCTTTTAATGGTAAACAAAATATCAACATCTTCGAAATCATAGCTTATTGAAATGCTGTCTTTATCAACAAGGTTTTTGATGCTGAATTTAACATCCTCAACCAATTGAGAAAAGGAGACAGATTCTTTGGCTTCATCTGTTTCGCTTTTAACTTTCAGAATATGGTTAAGGTCTGTAACTACCGAATCAAGCTTATTAATTGATTCACTGAGTCCCATGGTCAAAACATTTCTCCCTTCTTCGCTGATTGTCGGCAAGGTAAGCAGGTTGGAAGCGCCTATTATATTAGATATTGGCCCCCGCAGGTTATGCGAGATAATGTAAGCAAACTGCTCCAAATCACGGTTCCTGAGTACAAGGTCGTTAAGTAGCTTCGTACGTTCAGCCTCTGCCTGCTTGCGTTCAGTGGTATCTGTTACCATGGCCAGGAGGCCCTTGTAAGCGCCGTCTTCATCATAAAGCGCATTGGCTGAAATGCTGGTCCAAATTGTTTTGCCTGATTTGGAAATAAGCTTTAATGAAAACCTGTCGGTAAAAGCGGCCGATTTACCAATAATTTTATTGGCTGCTTCTTTCCTGCTTTCCTCATCCATGAAATAGAATATTTCGCGTCCGAGCATTTCAGACCTATTGTATTCCATTATTTCACACATTTTGTTGTTCACAAAATTTGTTCGGTTAAGCTCGTCCATTTTCCAGATTCCTTCCTGCGCAGTTTCAACAATCTGCCTGTAACGCTGCTCACTCTGTTCAATTTTCCTGCCCGACATTACCTGGTCTGTAACATCGAGAATAAAGAAGAAAATACCTTCAGTTATGCCCTGGGCGCTTCGGTATGGCTGGCAAAAGAAATTCAGGAATACATCTTCCAAAATGCCGGTGCCGGACCTGTCTAGTTTAACGGGCGCTTCTTCTGCCGAAAATGTTTTCCCGGTTGAGTAAACATTGTTCAGTAAGTCAATAAAACCCTGGAATTCCAATTCAGGCAGAACTTCAGCGGCAGGTTTTCCTATAATATCTGTTTTGTTTATAAGCTTCAGATACAGGGGGTTAGCCATCTCAAATACGTGGTTGGGCCCTTTGAGTATGCCAATACAGGATGGCGCCTGCAGGAACAAATCATGAAAGCGTTCCCGCTCATCTTCAAATGCCAACTCAAGTTGTTTTTTCTCAGTTATGTCTTTGGCAATACTGTACATTAATTCTTCATTCTCATCCCATTTAGCAGACCAAAGCATATTAATAACTTCGCCGTTTTTATTTATAAATCGGTTTTCGTAAGTATGAATATGTTCCCCGTTTAAAATTTGAGAAGTTATTGATTTCGTGCGTTCTACGTCTTCTTTATGCATTAAATCATAGCACTTTTTATTCTTAAGTTCCTTAGTGCTGTATCCCCAAACTTCTTTAGCTGCATCACTGACATTTATAAATTTACCTTCTGAATTAAATGTACAAATTACATCAATTGAAGAGTTCATTATTTTATTTAAATCGTTCAGCGCAGATTGCAGGGCATTATTGGTGGCAATAATTTCCTCCTCTGCCTTTTTTGATTCTGTCAGGTCACGTATGTACATGGATGTACGTTCCTCGCCTTCTGAATCAAGGAAAATAACCGAATTAACCTGGCCGGGGAAAATGCTGCCGTCTTTTCTTTTAAACCTTAATTCGCCGCTGGCCTGCCCGGTCAGTCGCCGGTGGTTTATAAGCCCTTGTGCGCGCGTGTCTGTAATATCTAAAATTTCGTACCTGCCTAATCCTATAAATTCACTTTCTTCGCACATAAACATTTTGCAAGCTGCAGGGTTGGCCGAAAGTATGGTTCCGCCCGGTACGG
>JAZKBN010000048.1:0-28980 GCA_040388605.1 Bacteroidota bacterium
AAAAAACAGTAAGCGAAAACCAACTAAAGTATTTAAAACTGATTTTCGCCCCCTTCGAAAATTCGGGTAAGCGTTTATTTGGTAACGTGAATTCGGGTTAAGCAAATTGAAAGAAAAGTACTGTACCTTGGTTTCCCGGCTTAAATAAGGCTCTATAATCCGGATGCTTAAAACCTGCGCTTAAAAATCTCACTCATAATAAAAGCGTTTTTAATGCTTTCATTTGAGTTCAGCATTTTACGGTAAGGGTTTTCCTTAACCTCGTTAAGCGCATACTCCTTAAATACAGATTTTCCGAAAGGCGAAGCCTTATCCGGCTCGCGGTTCTGCATTTGGTTTTTACGGTTCACGTAATCTAATAATGCATTCTGTCGGCTTCGGTCTTCAATGCCGATGTTATCAGCTTCCTGGGTATCGTAGGAGTTTGGTCTTGTAATAAATTCAGGGGCTTTCTCTTTAAAAGAACCGTAAGCGGTTTCAACAACATCAACCTGGTTGTAAACCGGTCCTTCGGGCTTCATATTAAAGCTGCTTAGCTCTCCGCGGTTCAGCTTATCAAACTCCCGGCGAAGCTCATCGAAGCTTTGCGGCTTACCGGGCGTAGCACGTGTTGCTGTCGCTTTGGCTTCAGCTGCTTCGCGCATTTCTTTTGCTTCTCCTGCCTTCTTAATCAAATACCTGAAAACAGTAATTACAATCCAGATAGCGGCAACAATAATAATTTTCATCTGATTCAGATTTAAATGCCGGGGAATTTAAGCCTATTTAAAGCAACAATTAATCTAATTCGTAGGTATCACCTTTAGCAGGTATTTCAACGCGGCCATAACCTTCAGCTAAAATACCTTCCCTGAATTCGCCCATACTGTTTTCTTCACCGTGAACCAGGAAAATTGCTTTAACCTTTTCAGGGTTTTGCTGCTTAATAAAACGCATCAGGTCACGGCGGTCACCGTGTCCGCTGAAAATATCGGTTCGGGCTATGGTTGCGCCCACCGACATTTCTTTGCCCCCGAAAGTAACGCTCTTCTCCCCTTGCATAAGCTGGTGCCCAAGGGTACCTTCTGCAGAATAGCCTACCATTAAAATGGTGCTGTAAGGGTTGCTTATATTTTGGCGCACATGGTATTCCACCCTTCCGCCGCTTATCATGCCCGAAGAGCTGATAATTATACAGGCCTCGTTGTGGTTGGCCACTGCCTTGCTCTGCTTCATGTTCTCCACATAATGCAGGTTCCGGAAATCGAAAAGGTTTCCATGCTCGCCATAAAAGCCCTGGGCTTCTGAATTGAGGCGGTTTACGTATTTCTCATAAACCTTTGTGCTTTGCACTGCCAAAGGGCTGTCGGCAAATACCTTAACGGGCGGGAAAGATTTTTCGGCCCAAAGCCGGTTCAGGGTAAATAAAAGTGCCTGTGTGCGCCCCACGCTGAACGACGGTATTATGAGCCTGCCGGGTATATCTACACACCTTTTGCGTATAATGTCCTCCAGTATATCAACCGGGTCGCCGGAATCGGTATGGTTGCGGCTTCCGTAGGTACTTTCGCAAATGAGGTAATCAACCTCTGGCATGGGTTCTGGGTCGGGCAGCAGGGGGTAATTATAGCGGCCTATATCTCCGCTGAAGCCAACCTTGGTTACTTTACCGTTTTCCTCGTTTTCAACCAATACATAGCCTGCGCCCAAAAGGTGGCCTGCCGGTATAAGTGTTATATAGAGGCCCGGCTTAACCTTGAAACGCTGTTTGAATTGCAGGGTTACGAAGCGCTCGAAGCTTTCCTCGGCATTGTTCTCATTATACATCTCCTTGATGTCGATGCCTGACTTTTCGAGCCGTTTGCGCTCCTTGTTGGTGCCGTTAAGCTGCGCAAGGCGCTTGCGGTGCAGGTTGGCGCTGTCTATTAGCAGGAGCTGCGAGAGGGCAAATGTAGGGGCCGTGCTCAGTATTTGTCCTTCGTACCCTTCACGAACAAGGTTAGGTATATTGCCGCTGTGGTCAATATGTGCATGGGTGAGCACTACCAGGTTTATCAGGCTTGGATCAAATGGAAAAATGCCTGCCGTCTGGTCATAAAACGACGCAAAATTCGGGTCGTTGTATTCGCGGCGAAGGTCGGTGCCGCAATCTATTAAAATACGGTATTCGTCGTCTGTTTCAAGCAGGAACATGCTTCCTGTTACCTGCCTTGCGGCTCCCCAGAATGTTAACTTCATGTGATTTGTTTGCCAATCCCAACCGGGGACGGTATAGCGTTTCCCGCATTATATACGGCGGAAACAGCCGCTGACGTGCAAATTACGAAAATTACGGCCCCGCCGGCGAACTTATGATAATAAACCGGTATATTTGGTTGTTCTATAGATGAATGCTGTCAAAATACCCGGGTTTGGGAAACCCCGGAATACCTGTTTTGCCCCTTCAACTGTTTACGTAAGGTATTAGTTTTAATTAACTGCTCTTGTAATTAGCTGTAAGCTAGGGTTTAATGCACCTTTTGCCTTTACCCGCAAAGCATTTTGCGCCTTTGTTCTTCATTTGGGAAAATATTTCTGGCTCTTTTTAATTTTAGTTTCGGTTTTATGCCCGGCTGCATTGCATGCCCAGCAACAAACCACCATCAGCGGCAAGGTAACAGATGCCGCTACCGGCGATCCTTTGCCTTTCGTGAATGTTTTCTTCAAAGGCACCACTGCCGGTGTAACCACTGATTTCGACGGCAAATTCAGCCTCCGAAGCAGCAGCAATAAAGATACCGTTTCGGTTTCATACATCGGGTATATTACCCGGAGCAAGAAAATTCAGAGAGGTAAAACGCAGGTGGTAAATTTCCAGCTTGAAAGTTCTGCCAAAACCACCGATGAAATAACGGTTACCCCGGGCGAAAACCCGGCTTGGGAGGTAATGCGCAGGGTGGTTGCCCATAAAGAGTTTAACGACAAGCGGGCGCTTTCGGCTTTTGAGTACGAGAGCTACAATAAAATTGAAATAGATATAGATAATATCAGCGAAGCCGTAAGAAAACGCAAAGTGATGCGCCGCATTACCCAAATTTTCGACAGCCTTGGCCGGAGCGCAGGCGAAGACGGCAAGCCCATTTTACCCTTATTCATCTCTGAAAGCATCAGCAATTTTTATTGGCGCAGCAATCCTGAGAAAATGCGTGAGGAAATTGGCAAGAGCCGCATTACAGGCGTAGGCATTAACGAGGCCGGCAGTGTTCAGCAAATGATTGGCTCTTCGTTCCAGCAGTATAATTTTTACCAAAACTGGCTGAATATACTCGGCAAAAATTTTGTATCTCCCTTAGCCGACAGCTGGAAATTCCATTACAGCCTGGAGCTCGCCGACAGCATGTTCCTGGGCGAAGACTGGTGCTACCGAATAAAAGTAGAGCCCAAGCGCCCGCAGGATCTTGCTTTTACAGGCACTATCTGGATAACCAAGGAAGATTACGCCCTCCGCAGCGCTGATCTTACCATAGGCACAACTGCCAACCTGAACTTTGTTGAAAAAATAAAGATTCAGCAGGAGTTGGAGCGAACCCCTGCGGGTGCCTGGCTCCCGCGTAACAACCGTATAATTATTGATGTGGCCGAGCTTACCAAAAATTCGGCCGGCATGCTGGCTAAGTTCTACACCAGCAACCGCAATTTCCGCCTGCACGACCCTAAGCCGGTTCCTTTTTACGATGTGGGCATAGAGCTTTTGCCCGATGCCAGGGAAGAAAGCGAAGCCTTTTGGCAGGAGCACAGGCACGATACCCTGACAGCTACCGAGAAGAACGTATATAAGATGATAGATACCATCAGGAATGTGCCTGTGGTTAAAAGCTATATCGAGATTGCCAATATTTTGGTAATCGGTTACAAAAGAGTTGGTAAAGTTGAAATAGGCCCGTACCTGATGAGCTATGCCAACAACAGCGTTGAAGGCAACCGATTCAGGCTTGGTTTGCGTACAAACAGCCTTTTCAGCAGGAAATGGAATTTTGAAGGCTGGGCAGCTTATGGCACCAAAGATGGCGTTTTCAAGCGCGGCCTCTTTGCAAGCTACATTTTTACCCGCAAGCCCTGGACCCAGCTGGGTATTTCGCAAACTTATGATCTTGACCAGGTTGCCCTGCTCGATAACAACGTGGCCAGTAACCCGCTCTTTAACGCCAGCACAAGGTTCGGCGACATCAGCAGCGCCAGGCCCTTTATGCACCTCGAAAATACAATGTGGCTTAAAACACAGCTGTACAAAGGCCTTACTTCCACATTCAGCCTGAAGAACCGCAAGTTCGACCCCTTGTATAACTTCAGCTACCGCCGAAATCCCGACGATATTACATCTGTTACCAATGCAGATTTTACCGTGAGCGAGGTTATTGGCGAGCTCCGCTATTCAAGCCGGGAATATTTTATGGAAGATGCTGCCAACAACCAAATAAGCGTAAACAGCAGCCGTGCCCCTGTTTTTACTTTCAGGTATGTGCATGGCTTGCGCAACCTTGTCGGCGGTGATTTTAATTACGACAAATACAATTTCAGTATAGCCCATAACCTGAACCTTGGTTTCATGGGTACAGGCAGGTATGTTTTCGATGCCGGCTATATACCCAATACCCTGCCCTACCCCTTGCTGAAAACCCAATTAGGAAACCAAAACGTATTCTACAACTCGCTGTCTTATAACCTGATGAATATGTTCGAGTTTGTTACTGACAGGTGGGTTTCATTAGGTTACCAACAGAACTTTGAAGGTTTAGGCCTCAACAGCATTCCCGGTATTAAAAAGCTGAAATGGCGATTGGTGGGCACAGGTAAAATAATGTACGGCAGCATAAGCCGCAACAACCTGAATATGAACACAGTAGCTGCCGCAGACGGCACTACCCGACCGCCCTTCCGAATGCTTACAGGCAAGCCTTATATAGAGGTAGGCTATGGCATAGAGAACATTTTTAAAATCTTCCGTGTCGATTTTTTACACAGGCTCACTTACCGCGATACGCCTGTTGATGCAGCCCGCCCGGTAGGCAGGTTCGGAATAAAGATAGGTGCGCAGTTTAAGCTGTAGTAAAATGCATTCATCTGCATTTTTAACCCTGACCAACCTAATTTGAGCAGGTGGGAGATGACTCCGGTTCCGCAGGAGTTTTATTTGCCTGACAGTATGTTTGTTCTATTCGAAAGTAAGAATAGATACCACTAAGAAAATAACAAAGCATGCAGCAAGACAAAGACCGGCGCTGAACAGGAACAGCACCGATTTAAATATGGTTTTCCTGAAACTCTGCTGATAGGTTCTCTTCTGTGCAATAACAAAATACCCTACTGCCCAAATAAAAAAGAGGTTTGAAGAATCCCAACCAGACTTGCCCGATGAAAGCCAATTTACTGTATAATCAATAAAATTGCTTAGGGCCATCACCAAAAAGGCAAATGCCTGAACGTGCATCAAGAGTATAAAATGTTCAATATAAAGCCTGTGCTTCCTGAAGTAGAACAGCTTTAGAAACAAAGCAAAAACAGGCACCATTAAAAAAAAGAAATAAGGAACCTTGCTTTTGAGGTATGCCCCAAACTCAGCTTTATTATCCAGGAAATGAACGAATTTCCGAACAAGAATCCTGTTTACCTCTGATGTGCTGTCAGCTCTTGTAATTTCAAAAAAACCGGGCTCGGTAAGTGTTCCTTTTTGTATTGCCTCGGTAAACAACTCGGGCCGTTTCTTTTTTCTTGGCTTAATGAGTCCGCGTTTAACAGAATCAGCAATTGCAGAATCATTTGCGTCAGGTGTAAAGCTGAAGCTTGCTATAGACCCGTCTCCCTGTGAGCTGCTGAAGCTCAGCCCATTGTTAGACTTTATTGCATTGTTATTTGTATTTAAGCTTATAATTTCCCTGTCGGTTCCTACCGATAGAAAGAATACGAAGCTTGCAAAAAGGTAAAGGCGCAGAGGCGGCATATAACGGCGCCTTCGGCCGCCTATAAACTCGCGGGTCAGCTTTCCCGGCGAAAACATAAAGGGTAGTATGGTGCGCCCTAACCTGCTGTCGAGGCTGAATGTGTCTTCAGCCAAATCTGCGGCAAAAGTGGCAACGCTTACATTTTTATGGTCGTTTTCCTGCCCGCAATCAGGGCAATAGCGCATTTCAGAACTGAGCTTGGTGGCACAGTTCAGGCATTCTTCCCCTTTCCTGAAATCTCGCATGGCCCGAAAATAGTAAAACTAAATTTTGAATACCATTTTTAATATCAGCATGCCGGCTAATCAGCCATAATCTGCCGCGAAAACAGCAGCTTTTCAGCAGATTAAAACATTAACAACGCGTTAACAAAACGCTTATAAACCGAAGTGGTTTATTGCAGTCATAGGTACAAATAACACAAAACAACAAGGCCATGAAAACCATAATCAACACTCTTGCATTCGCATTTTTACTTACAGGCATGAATGCTTTCAGCCCTGCAATGGCTCAAAATAATGACAGCCGTGGCCAAAATAATTACGACGGTTATTCATCGCAAAATAATAACGGTTCCGGCAATAATCAGGCTAATCAAAACTACCAAGGCTACAATGCAGGTTATAGCAACAACAGCGGATACGCCAATTATGACCATTATAATCATCGCGGACATAATAATCATAACAACCGTTTCGGAAATAATTACGGCCATGGCGGCAGGCGCATTGTTATTGTGGCCCCAGTACGGCCTGCACCTGTTTGTTCATACCTTGCCCACCCCTCAGGCGATATTATGCCCTGCACCCACATAGCCCATTCCTGTGTGGAATATGTGCCTTGCAACCACGTATTCAGAACCCGCTTAGGCGCATTTGTTCGTCATCCTAACGGCGACCCTGTGACATGCCAACACCTTATGCATCCTGCGGGCGATGTTGTTCCCTGCAACCACGCATTAAGTAATCCGGCCAATTGCCCATCAACTTATGGAGGCATTTGCAGGCATTGATGAAATTTTTTGTTTGCACAATTGGGTAAATGCACCCGTTCTCGGCTGTCCGGCCGAAACGGGTGCTATTTTGATTATCACAGTTTAGCATTTATAACTGCAAAACAAGACAGAAACATCCCCGAATTCGTTTGAAGGCCTTACTCTTCGTCTTCAATTACCTCGCCTGCCGCATTATGCCCCGTTTCAACTTTATTCAAATCATCGAGCTTGGTAAGCATACCATCTACCACATCGGCAAATTTCTTATTTAACTGATTTACACCATCATTATCGTTGTTATTCAGGCTGTGCTCGTATAGCTTCGGCAATGCCTGCAGGTTTACAATAGGTGCGCGAAGGTCATGCACTAAAATGCTGTAAAAACTGTCTTTGGTGCGGTTGAGCTCGTTAATGGTAGCCAGCCTTTCATTTTCTGCCTTAACCTGTTTACGTAACCTGTCCGACATCATTTTGCTGCGTACATACAGCCTGTATATCATAATAATTACACCTAAAAACAGCAAAGACATAACAATGAAGCATATCCTGTAAAATCGCGTAGATTCTGCCTGCAGCTGCATTATTTTTACTTCTTTGCTCAAACCCGCCAACTCCTCTTTTTTCTCAAGGTTCCTGATTTTCTCTTCACTGTCCAGTATCTTTTTGAGCTGGAAATTGAATTTCACATTATCACGAAGCCGGTAAGATGTATCTCTGCAATACATGGCTTTGCGTGTATCGCCAAGGCTTTGGTATGCTTTACTGAGGAACATATAAAGGTTTGCCAAATCATTGGCATCATCAAGGCCCCTGAGGGTTTCCAGAGCTTTTAAACCCATTTGCAAAGCAATCTCCTTATTTCCTGCTCCAAGGTATATATTTCCCAGCCGGGTGTAATGCTGACCCATATGGTAAGTTCTTTGACTTTTAATGTTCCATACCGGGTCTAAATAATGCCTGAAACTGTCGGCGGCGGTAATAGCATTTCTATAATCATGCTTTAAATAGTGAATATAAGCAATGTCAAGCCCGGCAAAATTACCCGGGGGCTCAATACCGAATGAACGAAAGTATTTATAAGTATCCCTTTCAAGTTTTAATGCTTCATTATATTTCTTTTGGTTTATCCTGATTTCAGCCATGTTCCCTTTCACAATGGCCATTCCAAATTTAATTCCCAGGCTCTCAGCCACTTTAAAAGCTTTATCATAATATTCCATAACCGGTTCCGATTCCATCATATACCCTGATGAAACACCCAGATTGCAGTAAGTGGCAAAGAGATCTGTACTGTTGCCATACTTTACCAACAGGGATTCTGCTTTGTGCATCAGGCGCAATCCTGAATCAAGCGAACCGCGCCTGAATAAAATAATACCCCTGCGTAAGGCAATATTTCCCGCTATTTGGGCCGAGCGTAATTTACGATTCTCCAATTCCAGGGTATCTGTCATGAGCTTAGCCAAATCAAGCTGCCCGTGAATAATAAGCCTGCGGGTATATTCTTTAAGCACCATTACCCTTAACATAGGCGGAATGCTCACATTTTTACTTCTACGCCATGCTTCATCCGGCGGATACGATTTGTATGAAACACTGTTACAGATGTTGGAGTAATAAGAAATATCAATGGCAAGACGAATAGCCAATGTATCCTGCGGGTTAAGGCCGGCAGCTTTCTGAACCAGGCTGTCCAGTTTTGAGCAATTACTAAGCAGCACAGTTTGCGCCCCGACACTTAGAGCCCCGGAAAATAAAAGTGTAAAGAATAAAAGCTTCAGGTATTTGGAAACCACGCGTTAAGATAAATTAACCGTTCGGCCTAATATTTATTACTAAGCGGAACGGTTAAAATGTTCTGTGAATTAAGCTAAAAAATACCAATACGAAATGTTACAATGGAATATTTCCGTGTTTTTTCTTTGGCAGCACGGCAACTTTATTCTCCAGCATTGCAAAAGCCCTGATAAGCTTCTGCCTTGTTTGTTCAGGAAGTATAACTTCATCAACATATCCGCGAAAGGCTGCCCTGTAAGGGTTGGCAAATTTGCGGGTATAGTCATCTACTTTCTCCTGCAGCTTTGCCTCGGGGTCTTCGGCTTCAGCTATTTCGCGTTTGAATATAATTTCAGCAGCCCCCTTAGCACCCATAACGGCAATTTCGGCATTAGGCCATGCAAAATTCATATCTGCGCCTATGTGCTTGCTGTTCATAACGTCGTAAGCGCCACCGTAAGCCTTGCGTGTAATCACAGTTATACGCGGTACAGTGGCTTCGCTGAAGGCATAGAGCAGCTTTGCGCCGTTGGTAATAATGGCACGCCATTCCTGGTCAGTGCCGGGAAGGAAGCCGGGCACATCTTCGAGCACAAGCAATGGGATATTAAAGCAATCGCAAAAACGAACAAAGCGTGCTGCTTTGGTACTTGAATTAATATCGAGCACACCGGCCAGTACGGCAGGCTGGTTGCCAACTATACCAATGCTGCGACCTGCCAGGCGGGCAAAGCCGACAATAATGTTCTCAGCAAAATTCTTATGCACTTCGAAGAAGCTGCCTTCGTCCACTATTTCCGCAATAACCTCACCCATATCGTAGGGTTGGTTAGGGCTGTCGGGCACTATGTTGTTTAATACAGGTCTCTTTTCATCGCCGGGCGAATAGGGCAGGCGGGCCGGTGTATCTTCGCAGTTTTGTGGTATGTAGCTGAAAAGTCGGCGCAACATGCGTATGCATTCCACATCGTTAGGTGCTGTAAAATGCGTTACACCGCTTTTTGTGCTGTGGGTAGATGCCCCGCCGAGCTCTTCTGCCGTAACAGCCTCATGGGTAACGGTTTTTACAACATTCGGCCCGGTTACAAACATATAGCCGGTGTTTTCAACCATCATGATAAAATCTGTAATGGCCGGTGAGTAAACCGCTCCGCCCGCACACGGACCCATTATGGCCGAAATTTGAGGTATTACCCCGCTGGCAAGCGTGTTACGGTAAAAAATATCGGCATATCCGGCAAGACTAACAACACCTTCCTGAATCCGGGCTCCCCCGCTGTCGTTGAGGCCTATAACCGGTGCCCCGTTCTTCATAGCCAGGTCCATTATTTTCACAATTTTCTCGGCATGGGTTTCACTCAGCGCACCGCCGAAAACAGTGAAATCCTGTGAAAAAACATAAACCAGGCGTCCTTCAATGGTTCCGTAGCCTGTAACCACACCGTCGCCGAGATAATGCTCTTTATCAAGCCCAAAATCTTTGGACCGGTGCATAACAAACCTGCCAATTTCTTCAAAGCTGTCTTCATCGAGCAGCAGGTCAACACGCTCACGGGCTGTGAGCTTGCTTTTTTTATGTTGGGCTTCAATGCGTTTTTCACCGCCGCCGAGCATGGCTTCGGCGTTTTTCTTACGCAGGTTTTCTAATGCCGCCTGGCGCGGGCTAAGGGCTTTTTCAGGGGAGGTATTTTGCTCCATGATTGGTTTAAAGGTGTATGGGGCGGCAATTTACCTTGTTATTGGTATAAAAAAACTGCTTTAGGGCATTAAGCTGATAAATCATTAGGGCATAGGCCGCAGTTTTTATAAACGAAGCTGAAATCTTTTGGGTCAGCTCGTTAACAAGCGGAAAACAGGAAGCGCAGGTTGTTTTTTTACGAGTATTTACACACGTAATACTTCTTTGGCTTCAGGCGAACTTCAAAGATTAAAAACCCGCTATGACACAAATCAAAACAGGATGCAGGAAAGAAATTAAGTAAAATGAAAATTGCAAATCCTTTTACTCAAGCTTTAGCACGTCCTTATCATGGTACGTTTTTCCGCCGCACTTAAAGCTGAAATCAGTATAAGATTTTTGGGTACTTTCTTTATTAATAAGCGGTACACAGGCCGAACAGGTCATTTTACTTTCGACAATAGCATAAGAAATATCTCTTATGGTATCAATTCTATTGGCAGAACTGATTAAAAATGCATAATTCTTCAGCTCAACATCATTATAGTAGTAAAATATAGCTTTGCTGATAACAATTTTATTTTCTGATGCATTATAGTACTGCCTGCTGATTCCCAGGTCCTGGAAACTTACCGGGTCTACTATATAAACATAGTAGTAACCGTTAACAGCCTGTATATTTTGGGTATTAACGGTAATAACCGGGGAGATTTCATCGTCACATATAGATTTTTCAGGGCAGCAGCCGGCAAATATAAAGGGCAAAATCAAAGCGAATATTAACAGCTTTTTCATTGTATTACATAAATGGTTAAGGGCATTTAGGCAGCTGTAAAAATCAGCGCCTAACACCGCAAATTATAAAATAATATTGAAAATAATTAAAGCCCTGACTCAGGCTTTTAAAGGCAAAAGCTCGGCAAGGTTCGCAAGCATATCTACAGTCATAGCATCCAGATTGTAATCCGGTTTCCAGCCCCAATCGGCTCGGGCCAGGCTGTCGTCAATAGAATCGGGCCAGGAATCGGCAATTTGCTGCCTGAAATCAGGTGCATAGCCAATTTTAAAACCGGGCATGTTAGCCTGTATGGATGCAGCAATTTCGGCAGGTGTAAAGCTGAAGCCGGCTATGTTATAGGCGCTGCGAATGCTGAGCTTCGAGGCATCAGCATCCATGAGGTCAAAGGTTGCCTTCAACGTATCGGGCATATACATCATGGGCATACGCGAATCAGGGCCAAGGTAGCAGGTGTATTTACCTTCAGTTAACGCATGACGGTATATATCTATTGCATAGTCGGTGGTACCGCCGCCGGGCATGGCTTTATAGCTGACTATACCGGGATAGCGCAGGCTGCGCACATCGAGCCCGTATTTACGGAAATACCATTCGCAAAGATGCTCACCGGCCAGCTTAGTAATGCCGTAAATGGTAGCAGGGTCGGCGGCAGTGAACTGCGGGGTGGCAATGCCGGGAGTATGCGGCCCGAAAACAGCAATGCTGCTTGGGAAGAAAACCTTGCTGACTGCAGGGCGAACACGGCAGGCTTCCAGTACGTTCAGCAAGCCGTCCATGTTCACATGCCAGGCCAGCTGGGGGTTCTTTTCACCGGTTACGCTTAGCAGGGCCGCCAGGTGATAGACTTGGCTTATTTTGTACTTATCTAATATTTCTCCTAATGTTTTGGCATCGGTTACATTCAGCGAAACATAAGGTCCCGCTTCATGCAGCTCAGGGTTTGCAGGCCCGAGGTCTGCGGCAATTACTTGGTCAACGCCATGCCTGAGCCTTAAGGAAGCAGTAATTTCAGTGCCAAGCTGGCCCTCTGAGCCAATAACCAGGAAGTTTTCTGTATGCATTATGAAGATGAATCTGTTGCAGACGCAACAGGTGAGTATCCCCCCGATATTAATTTTCCTAATGCTGCCTTATTGGCCCCGGGGCATTAAGGCAAGCCTCTGCGGAAAGAAAGGCTATTTAGATGTTTTAAAGATTATTACCAAACATTGCCCTGAAAACAGTAAATTGCGACCTTAAATTAAATAATTCTGCATAGCAAAGTGCCGATAAAGGCCCGAATGATTAAAATATCAGGCGGTCTGTTTTTTCGGTATTGCACAAAATAAAGAATGGATACTCAGGAGCCCCTGGAAGAACAGGAACGCAGTAATATTATTCCCATTTACATAGAAGAGGAAATGCGCACCGCGTATATAGACTATTCTATGTCGGTTATCGTAAGCCGGGCCCTGCCCGATGTGCGCGACGGCCTGAAGCCGGTTCACCGCCGGGTGCTGTTCGGCATGGAAGGCCTGGGAATGCAATACAATAAGTCATATAAGAAATCGGCACGTCTGGTTGGCGAAGTGTTGGGTAAGTACCACCCGCACGGCGACTCATCGGTATATGAAGCAATGGTACGTATGGCCCAGCCCTGGAGCCTGCGCTATATGCTTGTTGACGGCCAGGGTAACTTCGGCTCTATTGACGGCGACTCACCGGCAGCTATGCGTTACACTGAAGCCCGCCTTCGCCGCATAGCCGACGAAATGCTGGCCGACCTGCACAAGGAAACCGTAGACTGGCAGCCTAACTTCGATGACAGCCTGGAAGAACCTACCGTGCTCCCGGCTAAAATACCTAACCTGCTTATAAACGGCACCACAGGTATTGCCGTAGGTATGGCCACCAATATGGCCCCGCACAACCTTACCGAGATCTGCAACGGCATTATTGCCTATATTGAAGATAACGACATTACTATTCCGGGCCTGATGCAATTCGTAAAGGGGCCTGATTTCCCTACGTATGCCACCATACACGGCTACCAGGGCATAAAAAATGCACTTGAAACCGGCCGGGGACGCATAGTAATGCGCAGCAATTTCAAGTATGAAACCAGTAAATCAGGTAAGGAGCAAATCGTATTTTACGACATTCCTTACATGGTTAACAAGGCTTCCATGATTGAAAAAATCGGGGGCCTGATTAACGATAAGCTGATTGAAGGTATCAGCGATATACGTGATGAATCTGACCGCGACGGCATCCGCATTGTATTTGACCTAAAGCGCGACGCCAATTCACAGATTGTGCTGAACAACCTGTATAAGCAAACAGCCCTGCAGTCTTCTTTCAGCGTGAACAACGTGGTGCTTGTAAAAGGGCGCCCCATGATGCTTAACCTGAAAGACCAGATTAAGTATTTTGTTGAGCACCGCCACGAGGTTATTGTTCGCCGCACCAAATATGAGCTGCGCGAAGCTGAAAAGCGTGCGCACATCTTAGAAGGCTTATTAATTGCCCTTGATCACCTGGATGAGGTAATAGCCCTCATACGCGGCAGCCGCGATGCTGAAATAGCCCGCAACGGCCTTATTGAACGTTTCGGACTCAGCGAGATACAGGCAAAAGCCATTCTTGAAATGCGCCTGCAACGCCTTACCGGCCTGGAGCGCGAAAAAATTCAGAACGAATACAACGAGCTGCAGATTACCATTGCCGATTTGAAAGATATTCTTGCGAACGAGCCCCGCCGCATGGAAATCATTAAAACCGAAACCCTCGATATTCGTGACAGGTACGGCGATGAGCGCCGCACCCAGATTGTTCACGCTGCCGACGACCTTGGCATTGAGGACATGATTGAAGATGAAGATATGGTAATCACCATATCGCACGAGGGCTATATTAAGCGTACATCACTTACAGAATACCGTACACAGGGCCGCGGAGGCGTAGGCTCACGCGGTGTTGCCACCAAGCAGGACGATTTTACAGAGCACCTCTTCGTGGCATCCATGCACAATTACCTGCTTATATTTACCGACAGCGGGCGTGTGTTCTGGGAGAAAGTATATGCCCTGCCTGAAGGCAGCAAAACAAGCAAAGGCCGCCCTATCCAGAACGTAATTAATGTTGATAAAGACGATAAGATTCGCGCCATTATCAACACCAAGAACCTGAGCGATGCCGACTACATTAATAACCACTATTTAATAATGTGCACCGTAAAGGGCGTTATTAAAAAGACTACGCTTGAGGCTTACAGCCGTCCGCGCCAGGGTGGTATTAATGCCATAACCATTAACGAAGGCGACCGCCTGCTTGATGTGCGCCTTACCGACGGCAATTGCCAGGTTATGCTTGCCAAGCGCAGCGGACGTATAGTTCGCTTTAACGAGCAGGATGTAAGGCCAATGGGCCGTACCGCTGCCGGTGTGCGCGGCGTTACCCTTGAATCTGATACCGATTCTGTAATAGGCATGGTATGCCTGAAAGAAGACGGCGAAGAAGATTTACTCGTAGTATCTGAACGCGGCTACGGCAAGCGCAGCAAAATTGAAGAGTACCGTTTCAGCTCGCGCGGCGCTAAAGGTGTTAAAGCCCTGAACGTAACTGAAAAAACCGGGCAGCTGGTTGCCATTATGGACGTAACCAACCGCGATGATCTCATGATTATAAACAAATCAGGGGTGGTAATTCGTATGGGCGTAAACAGCCTGCCGCTTATTGGCAGGGCTACCCAGGGCGTTCGCCTGATTAAGCTGAATGAGAAAGACGAAATTTCTTCAGTAGCTAAAATTGAAATGGTGGCTGAAGAAATTAACGAAGCGGAACTTGACCCGACAGCAGCTGCTATTGCCGAAGCCGGTGAGTTTGAAATTCTTACCGACGATGGTTCTGAAGGAGCGGATGACGATGCTGACGACTTGGCACCCGATGATGACGCAGACACAGATGCTGCGGAAACTGACGCTGACGACGAACCGGCAGGAGAAGAATAATATAAATTAAGCTGCCGAACAGGGAGTTTCCGGCCATCCGGGGACTCCATGTTGGTATGCAGTACCATAAGTAATTTATACTTGTTGCGGAAAAATGCGTTGTAAAGCATAACCTCACCAATAATTTTGGTTACTTGCAGTGCTTTGCGGAAATTTTCCGGCACTTACCACTTAAAGCTGTTCTTACGCTACTATGAAATTCAGACTGCTCACCCTTTTGTTTCTCGGCGCCGGTCTCAGCCTGCAGGCACAAAACGACCTGGATCTGACCAACGCCATCCTGAACTACAGGAGCGGCCTTTACGATAAGGCCAAAGTTGATATAGACAAGGCCATTCTGAAAGAAAAGGTATATACAAAGCCAAAAGGCCACTATAACCGTGGTCTTATTTATGAGCGCTGCCTGCTTTCAACAATACCCTACATGAAAGCCGCCGTTGGCGACAGCGGGGCCTTAATTACATACCGGTCTTACAAAAAAGCCATAGAGCTTGATGCACCCGACGGTGAATTTACCAAGGGCGCAAAAAAAGAAATGGATAATGCTTTCCTGCTCCTGCTTGACCAGGGCGGAACGCTGTATAACGAAAAGAATTTCCCGAAGGCTTATACGCACTACGTATTAGCTGCCGAAGCCAAGCCAAAAGATACCACTGCCCTGCGTAATGCGCTCTTAACAGCCAAAGAAATATCGGGCAACGGACCGGAAGTTGTTAAAAGCCTTGACCGTATTCGCGCCTCTGGCTTTGCAGTAGCTTCTGATTACCAGATTGCGCTCTATTACCTGGAGAACGATCCGGAAAGCAAAGATAAAAACGATGCAGCCCTGGCCTCAATACTTGAGCAGGGTCGTACAGCCTTCCCTAACGATAAGTTCTTTATTAACCGCGAACTTATGTCGGCACAAAAATCAGGCAATACCGGTGAGCTGAAAAAGAAGCTTTCCAAAGCAATGATGGCCGATGCTACAAACCCCATGTACCCGCTGGTATTGGGTAACCTGTACATGACAGAGGCAACCAATAACAGCAAAGTAAAGAAAACCTCCAGGCTGTTGCAGGATTCTGCTTTAACCTACTTTGTAATATCGGTTAAAAGAGATTCAAACGCATTTGACCCTAACTACAATGCCGGTGCAATTTATTACAACCGTGCAAAAGACGTTACCGATTCGGCCAACTCATTGCCGCTTAATGCACCAAAAGTTAAGAAAGATAAGCTGGACGCCAAGGCAAACACTTATCTGAACCAGGCCCTGCCCTATTTCGAGCGTGCACACCGCATTGATAAGAAAGACGAAAGCACCCTCGATGTACTTGAGCGTGTGTACGCCCGCCTGAAGCGCGATGCCGATATGAATAAAATAACGAAGGAGCGCGAAGCGCTGAACAAAAAATAAGACCCTATGCCCGGGTACCTTAAAGCGGATTCAGGAAAAACAGTGAGTGCTTTGGTCCGCATGGCAGGTATTGTGCTGCTCATGTTATCGGTTTCCGGCTGCTCGCTCTTCAAGCCGGAACGTTGCCCCATTCCCGGTTGCCACGTACGCATGATTCACATGCACGGCGGAAAGGAATTCCGTGGTGTACCATGGTGGAAAATAAACAAAAACCCCAAAATTGGCCAGGACTACAAGCCCCAATCGGAGTTTTAAAGCCGGATTGGGAGAAATTCCTGCTTAAGATTGCGTGTTTTCGAATCAATAAATCACATTAACAATGCCTGTAATTAAAGCCGTTTCTTTCGCATTAAATTGTTGTAAAGGCTGCTGAACGCGCAGGTCCTGTTAGGAAATATACAATACCTGCGGCTTTCAGCTACCTGAACAGAACCGCAGGTATTTTTATTTTACAGCAGCCGGAACAAGCAGCTCATAATAAATTTAAACCATTAATACACAACTTTAAAAACTTCCAACGCAATGATTTACAATTCAGTAATAGAGGCCGTAGGCAATACGCCTCTTGTGAAGCTTAATAAGCTTGCCAAGGGCATAAAAGGCACCGTTCTGGTAAAAGTTGAATACATGAACCCCGGCAATTCGGTAAAAGACCGTATGGCCGTGCGCATGATAGACGATGCCGAAAAAGCAGGCCTCCTGAAACCCGGCGGAACAATTATAGAAGGCACATCTGGCAACACAGGTATGGGCCTGGCTCTTGTGGCCGCAGCCAGGGGCTACAAATGTATTTTCACGGTGTCGGATAAGCAAAGCAAAGAGAAAACTGACATATTGCGTGCCGTAGGCGCCGAAGTGCATGTTTGCCCTACAAACGTTGCACCCGATGATCCGCGCAGCTATTATTCGGTAGCCCGCCGCCTGAATGCGGAAATACCCAACAGCTTTTACCCCAACCAGTATGATAACCTGAGCAATACCCTTGCCCACTACCATACCACCGGCCCGGAAATCTGGCGACAGACCGATGGTAAAGTAACCCATTATGCGGCAGGCGTCGGCACCGGGGGCACCATGTGCGGGGCTGCCAAATTCCTGCGCGAAAACAACCCGAATGTAAAAACCATTGGTATTGATACGTATGGTTCTGTATTTAAAAAGTATAAAGAAACCGGGATTTTCGATGAAAATGAGATATATCCTTACATGACTGAAGGAATAGGCGAAGATATACTTCCTAAGAATGTAGACTTCAGTCTCATAGATACTTTTGTTAAGGTTACCGATAAAGATGCGGCCATTATGACCCGCCGCCTCGCCCGTGAAGAAGGCCTTTTTGTTGGCTGGAGCAGCGGCTCAGCTGTATTCGGCGCCCTGGAATATGCCCGCGAAAACCTGAAAGAAGGTGATGTAATGGTAATTATTCTGCCCGACCACGGCACCCGCTACATTGGCAAAATATATAATAACCAGTGGATGAAAGACCATGGTTTTCTTGAAACCCGTGAATTCAGCACTGCAAGGGACATTGTTGGTACCAAAAGTGACTCAGAAACGCTGCTTTCAATAGATAAAGACGCAACAGTTTGGGAAGCAGTACAGATACTTAAAAAGGCAGGCATATCGCAAATTCCGGTAACTGAGGGAACAGATAAAGACCACTTTGTCGGCAGCCTCAACGACCGTGACCTGCTGGCCCTGCTTATTGAAGACCCCGGCGTTAAGGACCAAAGCGTAGGCACCCACATGGGCAAGCCCTTCCTGTTTGTGGCCCTCGACAGCAGCCTGGATGTGCTTTCATCGTATATTTCCCGCGCAAATCCGGCCTTAATGGTACGTGACACTGCAAATAAAGCCCACATTATTACACAGAGCGACCTGTTAGCCGCAATTACCGGGGCCTGATTTGGCGTATATTGTAATATGTTAGTCCCGGAATGCGCATGCATTAAGTCTTGCAACCGGGACTTTCAGCCCTAAGGGCCTCACCTGCTGCCCTGTTTAATAGAACCGAGATTACGCACTATGAATTCCCAATTACATAACTTAAATACATCTGATAGATTTGAGCTGGAAGGGGGCCTAACCCTTCCGAAATTAGTATTTGACCCTTCACTTGGTCTGTTCTGCCTGGAAGGCAAGTGCATACCGGAAAACCCTGCCGAGTTTTTCCAGCCTGTTATGGCCCGCGTTGATGCTTACATGCGTAATGCCAGGCCCTTCTCAAATCTTATTTTCAGGCTTGAGTATTTTAATACAGCCTCGCGTAAATACATTCTTGAAATAGCCCGCAAATTTGAACGCCTTGCCCGTACCGAAGGACATGATGTACTGGTATCATGGTATTGTGAGCCGGGCGATACAGATATGGAAGAAGCAGGCCTTGATTACCGCAGCATTCTTCGCCTGCCCGTTGAGGTAGTTACAGAAGGACCGGACGGTTCCGTTCTGCACCGCGTTGACGCACTTAAATTTGATAAGGAGGGGAAACTATACGGCATAGGAACCACCAATGCCCGTAACGACGGCGCAGCGCCTGCCCCTCAACGCATTTACCCCGAGCATACTCCCGAGGAATTTGCCATGGTAACCAATATCAGCGACCGCCTGCAAAACCGCCTGAACCAGGCCAATGGCAAGCTGAAGGCACAGGCTGAAGAAATTAAAGCCATGAACGAAAGCCTTGAGCTTCGGAACAGGGAGTTACAGCAAACTATAGATGCCCTCACTAAAAGCCGGGCAGGCAGGCGTGCCACCACCGCGGTGCTTATTATTGCATTAATCCTCTTTTGCGCATCTGAAGGCATAGAGTATTTTATTGAGCAAAGTACCCAGAACGTGCTCAGTCTTACATGGATATTAACTATTAAGCTCCTAATTGCCCTGCTAATTAAGCCAATAGAATCTCTGCTTGAAACTTACTTTATTAAGCAGGGCGGCAACGTCAGCCAAGTGAACTTCGGGTCTGTTGCTGCTGAAGCATAATTGCCCTTTTAAGAATTAAAACCAAAACGCAGACCTTATGTATTCGGTTTGCGTTTTTTTATGATCTATAATCTGCCATTAAATTCTATTTATGATGCAAATGCATTTGGGGAATGTTAAGGCTGTGAATTTTATAGTAAATTGCGCCGCTTAATTAAAAATCATAAAAACACAACGGGCAGATGAGTAAATACAGAGCAGGTATACTGTTTGGCGAAGAATTGGCAGCACTTTACAGCGATGCGAAAGCAAATGCTTTTGCGCTTCCGGCGGTCAACACCATTGGTACCGATACCATCAACGCAGCACTTGAAACGGCTGCCAAGGTGAATTCCCCCATTATCATCCAGTTTTCGAACGGTGGTGCGCAGTTTATTGCAGGCAAAGGAATGCCTAACAAAGCATTGGAAGCCAATATTTCAGGCGCAATTTCAGGCGCCCTGCACATACACAATGTAGCCAAATACTATGGCGTGCCTGTAGTGCTGCATACCGACCACGCAGCAAAAAAATGGCTGCCCTGGATCAGCGGCCTTATTGATGCCGGCGAAGCCTTCTACAAAGAAAAAGGCCAGCCCCTGTTCAGCTCCCACATGCTTGATTTGAGCGAGGAGCCCATTGAAGAAAACATTCATACCTCTGTTGAGTTCTTCCGCCGCATGGCGCCACTTGGCATGAGCATAGAAATTGAGCTTGGTGTAACCGGCGGCGAAGAAGATGGCGTTGACAACAGCGGCGTTGAAAACGACAAACTTTACACCCAGCCCCAGGAAGTGGCCCAGGCTTACAGCGCCCTTAAGGAAGTGGGAGATTTGTTCACCATTGCTGCCGCTTTCGGCAATGTGCATGGTGTTTACAGCCCCGGAAACGTAGAGCTTCGTCCTGATATTCTGCATTCAAGCCAGGTTTATATTGAGCAAAAGCTGGGCACTGGTCCTAAGCCTGTTTATTTCGTGTTCCACGGCGGCAGCGGCTCTCCGCAGCACCAGATTCGTGAGGCCATTGGTTACGGAGCCATTAAAATGAACATTGATACTGATCTGCAATGGTCTTTCTGGGAAGGCGTTTTGAACTACTACAAGCAAAACGAAGCGTTCCTGCAAGGCCAGCTTGGCAACCCAGGCGGGGCTGATAAGCCGAACAAAAAATACTACGACCCCCGTGTATGGCTGCGTAAAGGCGAAGAAACCTTTATTGCCCGTCTTGAAACCGCATTCGACGACCTGAACTGTATCAACAGGAACGCCTAAGCTTTCCCGCATTTTGCAGCTATCTTACAAATGCCCCTTTGGTTTCGCTTTGCGATGCTTTGGGGCATTTGTTGTTTTAAGCACCTGAGAAAATAAACCATTGAAAATTAATAAATCATGTTTTCAGAATGCGTAACCCAAATTGATACGGAATACGCCGATGGCGCCCGGCAATGATTTTCGCCAGCTTTGAGCCTGGTAATCACTATAATACAGGTTGTTGTCAATGGTTGTTTCAGTCATGACTTTTGGAATTTTAATGGCATTCAAACCGACATAAGCTTCGGCATTAAAACCTCCTTTGCTGATAAACCTGTATCCGCCACTCAATCCCAAGCCTGCACTTCCGAATGTTTTGGATACATCTATTATAGTACCTCGCCCTAAATTCTCGGTATAACGAATGTTAGCTTTATGAGAACCAAACACCAGGTTCCCTTGCAGGAAGAATCCGTTAAGGCCGTGTTTGCCGAAGTGATACCTGACGAAAGGCTTTAATAAAGAAGCTCGGGTTAAGTATGTATTTCCTGTTTGTTTCAGCTTTTTTGGATAAAAAAATTCAATATCTGCCCCTATACCAAAAGAAGGGCTGAGCCAGTGCTCATAGCTGATTATAAACTCTTTACTTATTCTGAAAAGACCTATTGATAAAGCATTTTTTACGGCAGTGCCTTTGACAGTGTCCGCCGCTTGGGGCAGAGCTAACTGCGCCGAAGTCATGCCGTAGGTACATACCAATATCAATACAACAGCCGATATTTTTTTTATATCAATTCTCATCTGCTTTTATTTTAAAACCACCAGGAAACCCTTAAATACCTGCGGCCTGACTATAGTTTTTAAGATATAGTAATAGGTTCCGGCCGGTAAATCTTCCGCGCCGAAATTCCCGGCATAATTATCGGTTTTAAAAACCTGGTTGCCCCACCTGTTGTATATGCTGACTGATGTATTCGGATAAAAACGAAGGTTCCTAACGGTAAAGAAATCATTAATACCGTCGTTATTGGGCGTTATTACGTTTGGTACAAACAAAGGGTTTTCAAAATCGAAGCAGATTATGTTGCTCAAACTTTTGCGGGAAGTGTCGCCGGAGGGGTTAGCAAGTATGCGGTAACATTGGTGAAATGCCTCAATAGCGCTGTCGGCTGAATAGGTAAATGTGCCGGTTCCCAATGCCTGCTTTTCGAAAAAGCCGGCTGCATCGTTATTTATAAGCAACCTGTAGCTTATATCTGCCTGATTCCAACCTATATAAGGCGTAAAGGACAAGTCTATTGAAGCTTTCTCTTCATCTGCATTGCCGGTAAGCCAAATGCTACGGTGTGATTCACCAATTATTAAACTGTCGCACTGATTGGTAATTTGCAGCTTATAATCATAAGCCTGCCCGGATGTGGAAACAAGGGAATCAGTGTAGCTTGTTTCGGAAATTGGCCTGGTGGCAATACTCGAATAAACTGTACCACCTGCTTCTTTCCTGAATATTTCCAGGGTTTTACCGGCGGGGTAAACTGTGGCTGCCGACAGTTTATATTTCAAATTAATAAACCTATCGTTATCGGGCAAGGTACTAACCTGTATAATATCCGGGTGCGTATTGTTTGTATCCACTTCAAACAACAGGGTATCTGAATGCCCTGTACAAAAATCGGAGCTGGTTTGGGTGGTTTCGCTTACCCAAAGCTTACCGTTTTTTGTAAGCGCCCAGTCAATTAAAACGGAGTTTGTGCTGTCTGTACCGCCGACAAATGACCCGTTTTTAATATGCCAAACATACTTAGAGCCATTAGTACCCAATATTTTATACGGCACATTAAACCTGTTTGCATTACAAAGTATAGTTGGGCCTTTTGGGGTTTCTGTATGCAGCTCGGTTTCAATATGCACATTAAATACTTGGGTATCGCCAACGCAGCCGAATGCATTTACGGGAACAAGGAAGACTTTAGCATTTTGGTTCAGGCCGTTCCAGGTAACAATAATGCTGTCGCTGAAATTACGAACAATTACCCCGCCTGATACCGACCAGTTATACACTGAATTTGCCCCGGGGCTTTGCACCCAATAACTGACTTCAACAATATTCGGGCATACCGATGGGCTGCCGATTATGTTTGCTTTCGGTTTAGGATTTACCTGCACCAACAGGGTATCCTGCTTTGAACAGGTGTCGTGGGTAGCAGTTCGTACAAGGCTTACGTTTACCGGACTTGTGCCTAAGAAACCGGGATTAAATGTTGCAACAGCACTGTCGAGGTTGCCAAGCCCGGCGAAAGGAGCCCAGCGATAGGTATAACCGGGAAGTCCTGATTTGCCCGCTTTAAGTATATTGCCTGAACAAACAGTGTCGGGCTCACCAATATCAGCAACAGTCTCAGGTCTGACACTGATATCAACGCTGTCTACAGAAGGACACAATCCACCGGCTTTGGATGCCTTAAAGTAATACCTGAAAGTTTTGCGAATACCCGAACTGTTTTTATACCTGAAGACCGGGGTTAGCGATGTAGTGTCTGAAAGGTTAGCGGCAGGACTCCAGGCATAGTTAATATATCCGTTGGCAGTTTCGGCGCTTAAATTCAGGCTTTCACCGCTGCACACAGATTCGTTATTGCCGGCGCTCAGGTGTTGGGGAGCCAGAACGGTCAAACCTAAATTAGTGCTGTCGTCTGAATCGCAGGAAGTGGCAGAGCTTCTGCGGGTTACTAAAGAAACGTTATAGCTGCCGGCCGATGCATAAGCATGAACCGGAACAGAATCTGTACTTGTAGAGCCGTCGCCGAATTTCCATAAATAAGAAACCGGGGTATAGCTTGTAACAGGCCTGAATTTTACCTGCTCCATTACACAAGGCGGGTTTACAGATGCCGTTATGCTTTGGTTCAGGTTTTCAACATTGGTTCCTGCCACGTATCCGTAGCTTTCAACATCGCCGAAACCATAGGCAATGGCGCTGAAGCTGCCTATTGCCGCTAAAGTATGAATACCGGAATTTACAGTAATGCGGGCATAGCTGTAATCAGGCTTAGCAGGCAAGGTAGCAAATGTGGTGCTTCTGCCATCAATTGTGAACCCTGCAGCATCCGTAGATTTTATGATTACGTTTATGTAATGACCTACGATGTCGTAATTAGGGGTGGAGTAAACTGTTATTTTTTTAATGGTTTGCTCTAACGGCGGGTAAATAATCATTTCGGGGTCACCAACAATATTATCGTTACCATCGCAGGCCTGGGTACGGAAGTATTGGGCAAAAGTAACAGGCTTTGAGGCTGTTACATATATCGGTTGGTCTGTTTGCACAGAATAGAACCCGCCTTTATTGAGTGTAACATTGGCAGCGCCTGAAAAAGTTACAACTGTATTATCGGCCTGGGCCATCACGCGGAATATATCGCCGCCTATGCGGGTTTTGGCAGGGGCTGCCAAAAATGCCTTTCCCCATGCGTTAACCGGGTATAGCTGCTGGTAGAGGTTATCTCTGCTGGGGGTATTGGCGCAACCTATGCCATCGAAAGTACTGCCTGAAAAAACTGCGAATTTTTTACAATTGTCGCCGGTTCCGCTGCCTACAGCTTTAACGGTGCTCCCCGTAAGATCTGTTAAAGACTGAACCTGGTAAGTTTGCCCTTTTTGCAAAAAAATCCTGAACGTCGAATTTGCTGCTCTCCCGGCTACAGTGACCTGGGTTGGATTAATTTCAAGTGTTGTATTGTCTTCAACGGCAACTATATCGAATTGGGAGTAGTTCACATTGTTTCCGCCGTTTGGTCCGCCGCCGCCGCCCTGGTTTTGGGTATAGTTCATTGAATAATATTCTTTACCGAGCGCAGGTACAGGGATTAAGATTGTGGCCGCTGACCGATGCTCTGCATATATGTGTGAGTAAACAGCAACCGGCTGTAAAGCTGTAATATGAATACCCAGGTTTTTGACCTGCTCGCTTCCGTCCATATAAGCAGATGAAGGAATAACAATGGTTGTAACTGTATTAGCCACCACGTTGAACGGCGCCATATAATTGATAAGAGGAATACTTACAGTACCTGTTGTGCTTGTGGTAGAGGAAATGTAAAGGTTCATTCTGCTGCGTGTACCATCTATGTGCGCGGCATAAACAGTCCAGAAATCAGTTCCGAGATTGGAGCTTTGGGCATTTACGGGTGCAATGCCCAAGGGAAGAATAAACAGCAACAGGAAAAGCAAACCGGTAACGCCTCCGGCCGGTTTTAATAAAACCGATTTATAGGGCATAGGGTAAACAGGACAAATGGTTTTAGAACTATTGTAAAATGAATGTTACTCCTACTACAAACAGGCACCATGAAAAGTAATGCCCCTCAAGATTAGTTGCGTAAGTACAGATTTTCCTTCGCCTATACCCAAAATTTACATGCTTAAGCAGGCTGTTCATTTACTGCGGTAATCACAATATTAAACCGATTAAGGCACCGGTTATTACATGGGGCATAAAAAACTAAAACCGCAGCTGTATTCGAGCTAAATAAAAAAGAATATTACACACCATATACGATAACGCATTTGTGGTGGTTTATAAAAACACAGCTGCAAATATATATTATTGATACCGAGGCAATTAAAAGGCTGAATATTCGTTGATCAATAAGAACTGTAAAATTAAGAAGCGGGAATAATAAAAGGCCAATTGCATTGTTTAAATGGTGAGTATTAAAAAAACTCAATATTTCGGCGGCAATTCTTTTGAACTGAGTATTATTAAATTATGAAACCGCAGCAAGGCGTAGTAATGCAATAATTTCCTATAAAAGGTTTAAATACTTAGCGTACCTTTGTTTTGCATTTTCTGCTTAAAAACCAGGCGCACCAAATTATAACCCGTACATTTCAATTACCGGTTTACAGAAAATAACATTAACCCTTAAGCAGGTAAGGCATGTGCCTTTGGCTGACAGGGTTTGATTTTAAATATATAAAACCAGACAGCTAAGGTGATGGAAAAGCCAGAGCAAATATCAAAATAATACGTAAGTCGGGCCTATAAATTATCCCGATTAAGCCCGAACTAATGAAGATTGAAAAACTGGACATCGTCCGCTTTGCCCCTCGTGGCAACGACAGCTTTATTGAAGCTGTTACGACTAAAGTAAACAAGTACTTTGAAGACAATAAGATTTCGCCCTACGCCAACACCGGCATGTGGGTAAAAACTGCTTTCATGATTTCGCTTTATATCATACCTTATTTGGTTATGGTAACGGGCCTTGCAGCAGGAAATGTTTGGATTTACCTGGGCATGTGGTTTTTAATGGGTTGGGGAATGGTAGGTATAGGCACATCTGTAATGCACGATGCCAACCACGGCACCTATTCAGCAAGCAAGAAGGTAAATAAATTTATTGGTCACATACTTGAGGTAATTGGAGGCTTTACAGCTACCTGGAAAATACAGCATAACGTACTGCACCATACTTATACGAATATTGCCGGCCTTGATGAGGACATAGAAAGCATTTTTCTTCTCCGCCTTTCGCCAAACCAGCCGGTTCGTTGGTTCCATAAGTACCAATACCTTTATGCATGGTTCTTTTACATGAACATGACCATTTATTGGATGACCGTTAAAGATTACCTTGCCGCCATCAGGTATGGTAAGCATGACCTTTTGAAAAAGGAGAAGCTCACCTTAAGGCAGGCTATTTCTCGTATTACCATATTTAAGGTAATATACTACGCTTACGTTATGGCTCTACCTATGTTCATTTCCGGACAGCCATGGTACATGATACTGGTTGGCTTTTGCGTAATGCACTTTACAGTAGGCATGGTATTATCCTGCGTCTTTCAGCCTGCACACGTGATGGAAGATTCAGCATACCTGGCGCCCGTTGTAAGTAACGGAACCAAAAGGATGGAAGACACCTGGGCAATACATGAATTAGCGAACACTTCTAATTTTGCTCCCAATAACCATTTACTTTCATGGTTCATTGGCGGACTTAATTTCCAGATTGAGCACCACTTGTTTTCAGATGTATGCCATGTTCACTTTAAAAAGCTGGCACCCATTGTAAAGTCGGTAGCCTTGGAATATGGTATTCCGTATAACTCGCAGCCAAGCTTTTTTGGTGCATTGTGGCTGCACTTCAAAATGCTGAAAAAACTGGGTGAGGTTTAAATACATCATTGGTTCCGAATAGATAAAAAAGCCTTTCACTTATCCTGAAAGGCTTTTTTTATGCTTTATAGTTTTCAATAACTATTGAGGTTATAGGCGAAACTTAAGCCAATATCCATGCCCTGTCTTCCGCTTTAATGCGCACATACAGCATTGCGGCGTTTAGTATGCTGAATACTACGGCAGTATAATACAAATTGAACATAAGCGGCATTACGGCAATTTCAAGCACTACCTCGGTATAATTCGGGTGCCTGAAATACCTGAAAGGTCCAGCCGTAACGGGAGCTGAGCCAGGTACGCGTATAATTCTTGTGGTCCAGTTTTCTCCCAATACTGCTATAACATAGTATTTAAAGGCTACCAGAATCACAAGCGCAGCGGCAAAAGGAAAACTGAATGCATTGTTTCCGCGCCAAATATATTCAGCAATTAAAGATATAATGAACATTGTGTGCATTGTTACCATAAAGGGGTAATGCTCACGCCCATACTCCACCCCCCCGCGTGCCCGGAGTTTCTTTTCGTTAGCTGCTGAAATGAAAAGCTCAGATAAGCGCTGGATAATCAGCAGTAAAATAAATACAGTAAATGCCATCCCTTATCAGTTTTCCATTTTCAGTAAGACCATTTCAGATGAAAAGCCGGGGCCCATGGCCACCATCAGGCCATAGCCATCGTTAAAGCCATCAGATATAAATTTTTCAAGCACATACAATACTGTGCATGAGCTCATATTTCCATGATCGTTCATCACTTCCCGGGTATTTTTGAGAAAATCACCTTCCACAGCCAAAGCTTCTTTGTAAGCATCCAAAACCTTTTTTCCGCCGGGGTGGAAAATGAAGTTCTGAATTTGCCCAAGCTGCAAATTGTTTTCTGAAAGAAAGGCATCAATGTCGCCGCGAATGTTTTGGTTAATAAAGGTGGGAATATCTTTCGAAAACAGCACTTTAAAGCCATCGTCCCGGAAATCCCAACCCATTACATCCAGTGAGTCATAATATAGCTTACTTCGGTTGGCCAGGAATTTTATACTTTGTTTTTTTGCGGGTTCTGAACCTTCAGTCAAGTTCTTAACAGAGGCTTCCTTGGCGATAAAGCTGTCGCCTTTAATTATGCAGGCGGCAATACCATCTGAAAAAAGGCTGCTGCCTATAAAGTTGCTTTTACTATAGTCTGCCCGAATGAGGGTAAGCGAACAAAGCTCAACCGCTACCAGCAATACCGCTGCCTTCGGGTTAGCCAATGCCGCCCCGCAGGCCTTTGCCATGCCGCTTACTCCCCCGCCGCAACCCAGGCCCCAAACAGGGGTACGGTTAATGTTTTGCGGTAAGCGCATACGGTTTATAATAAGCGCATCTAAGCTTGGAGTAGCCAGGCCGGTGGTGGTTACAAAGTAAATATCGGTCAGGTCTTCATTTGTAATGCCGGCTTTGGCAATACAATCTTCAATAGCCTGTACCGAGTATTCAAGCGAGGTTTCGATATAACTGTTGTTTCGCTCTTCGAAAGTATTGGGTTCTTTGTACCATGATAATGGTTTGCAGAAGTTCCGGGTAATAATTTCCGTATTGTCGAAGGCGTAGATTAGCCTTTCAACCTGTGGAAAATTCGCCTCGAACATTTCCTTAACCTGGCGCTTTACTTCCTGCTGATCGGCTTTAAACGGGAATTCAATTTTTGAAGCTGCTGCTATAAAAGGCATTAAATGGCGGGTTTTATGTTGGTAAATTTATAGCGGCAAAACACGGGCCTTAAAATTCAAACTCTTTTTAGGGAATAAGGTTGCAGCCTGAAAGCATAAATTCTAAGGTGAAGGCGGGTTAAGTAAATAAAGAGCCGATTCAGGCCGGGAGCGCAAAGTGACAGATGAAGTTCTTTCAATTTGCTTAAGCTGAACTCACGTTACCAAATAGACGTTTACCCGAATTTTCGAAGGGGTCGAAAGTCAGTTTTAAATACTTTAGTTGGTTTTCGCTTACTGTTTTTC
>JAZKBN010000049.1:0-30629 GCA_040388605.1 Bacteroidota bacterium
GAGATCGCGACCGTGATTTCAAACCCCGCAGCGAAGGTGATCGCGAGTTCAAACCTAAATTCGGCGGCGACCGTGATGGTGGCTTCAAACCGAAATTCGGCGGAGATCGCGACCGTGATTTCAAACCCCGCAGCGAAGGTGATCGCGAGTTCAAACCTAAATTCGGCGGCGACCGTGATGGTGGCTTCAAACCGAAATTCGGCGGAGATCGCGACCGTGATTTCAAACCCCGCAGCGAAGGTGATCGCGAGTTCAAACCCAAATTCGGCGGCGACCGTGATGGCGGCTTCAAACCTAAATTCGGTGGCGACCGTGATGGAGGTTTCAAGCCTAAATTTGGCGGCGACCGTGATGGCGGCTTCAAGCCTAAATTCGGCGGTGACCGTGACGGTGGCTTCAAACCTAAGTTCGGCGGTGATCGTGACGGAGGCTTCAAACCGAAGTTCGGCGGTGACCGTGAAGGCGGCTTCAAACAACGTAATATTTCCGACGGCGATTCGCCTCGTCCGTACAACCGCGAAGATCGTGGCGGTGATGAGCGCCCTAAAGGTTTCCGCGACCGCGGCGCTGAGTATTTCGATTACGAAGACCGCAGCAAAACCAAGCGTGAATTTGTTCCCCGCGAAGATAAAACCTCGTACTCTAAGCCCCAGCTGCCTACAAAGCAGGATGCGGCCACTGAGCGCGATACTGTTCGCCTGAACCGTTACATTGCCAACTCGGGCATTTGCTCGCGCCGTGATGCCGATGCTTTAATTGCAGCCGGCAATATCAGCGTAAACGGTGTGGTAATTACAGAAATGGGTCACCAGGTAAATCCCGGCGATACAGTAAAATACGGCAACCGCGAACTGAACCGCGAAAAGCCCGTTTATGTATTGCTTAACAAGCCCAAAGACTACATAACCACTACCGAAGACCCGGAAGAACGCAAAACCGTAATGGAGCTTGTGCGCGCCGTAGGTTCTGAGCGTATATACCCCGTTGGTCGTCTTGATCGCAATACCACCGGTCTGCTGCTGCTCACCAACGACGGCGAGCTGGCCGAAAAGCTGGCCCACCCAAGCTACAACAGCAAAAAAATATACCAGGCCGATCTCAATAAGCCCCTGAGCGAAGAAGACGAGCTCAAAATTATTGAAGGTCTTGAGCTTGAAGACGGGCCCGTTACCGTAGATGATTTCCAGGTTTTAAACCCTGAGCGCGATATAGTGGGCCTCGAAATCCATATTGGCCGTAACCGCGTGGTGCGTCGCCTGTTTGAGCATTTAGGTTACGAGGTTGTTCGCCTCGACCGTGTAATGTATGCCGGCCTGAGCAAGAAAGACCTGCCCAAAGGCCACTGGCGCCACCTTACGGAACGCGAAGTAATCAGGCTGAAGCATAATATTTAAGCTTAGCTAACCGAATTAAAAAAGCCGCTTGCCTTTGGGTGAGCGGCTTTTGCTTTTTTAATAAAATTATTATATTTGTTGCGGTACACTTGTTTTGTTATTCTTCGAGGTTTAAATTATTTATTTCATGTTAAATTCATATTCCGCCCGATTTCTTTTTTCTTTTTTAACCTTCGGCATACTTATGGGCGTTTTTGCCTGCGAAGATAAAGAGGGAGTAAACCCCGGTCCGGTTTTCGATGACCTTGCTTACGATAATCTTACAGTAGGAACCGGGCTGCCTGTTGCAAAAGAAAAAAGTAAATATGGCATAACTTTAAGGGTTACTGCGCCCGCCGGTTTGCAAAGCGTTGATGTTAAAAACATGAGAACAGGCCTTTCTGTGTCCGGTTTCCCTGTAACAAAAATTTCAAGCCCGTACCTTATAACTTTTTCCGACAGCGCATCAGTTGTGAATGACACTATTTCTTATTCTGTAACTGCCATAGATAATAAAGGTAAAGCGGCCATACCGCTTATTCTTTCAATTCGTCAGCCCGACAGGCTGCCGGTTTATTTTGACGAAATTTCATACACGGGTATGCTTGTAGTTTCGCCTGTACCCGTTGCAAATGCCAATACAAGCTACTCAGCTTCGGTTAAGCTTTTTTCAAAAGCGGGTATTAAAACCCTTGATGTTAAAAATGCGAGAACCAACCAATCTTTACCCGGTTTCCCAAAGGAAAATATAATGAGTCCTTACGAGGTAATTATTAACAATAAAGCCGGCACGCTTGTCGATTCGGCTATGTACGTATTAACAGCCACAGATATTAATAATGTTAGTGCCCGGCCCCTGAACCTAAAAATAAAGCACTCCGGTTCCGATGGTCTTGAAAGGCCCTTATACAGCCTGCTCAACCATAACAACCTGAAAGAAGAAAACGGGCATTTTGTTGCATCGGCCAAAACGCCTTACAGTTTCAGGCTGCGGGTAAGCACAAAGAACATTTTCAAACAGGTGAATGTAAAAAGCAGCAACAAAACGGCTTTAACCTACAATCTGCAAAGCAGTGCACCGGTATCTGTACTGTTTGTCCAGTTCAGTGATACCGGCGGCAAATATGCCGACAGTGTAACTTACACTTTTACCGCTGTTGATAATTTAAATGTAACGGCCTTGCCTTACAGTATAACCGTTTACCGGCAGGCAGTGCCATATTCCCCGCTTGCTTTCGGGCAGGAAACGCTGAACGGCCTCGCTAAATTCGGTAATTTCTATTTAACGTCTAATAACCAGGCTTTCAGCTACAGCGTACTTGTTGAAAAAGGCGACGGCCTAAGAACCATTAATGTTACTAACATTAAAACAGGGATTTCTTTGCCCGGCTACCCCTTAACCGAGATTGCTGACCCATATAAGGTGGTGTTTCCCGGAAACGCCGGCAGCGCATTCGATACTATACCGTACCGCATTACCGTATCTGACGAAAAGCCGGGCACAGAATTAAGCAGGGATATTAATGTAATAAACACCGGCCAGGCCAATGCAAAAAGTGCCCAACTCAGCGGACCGGGTACCGATGATTTATTTCTCTACAGCACAGCCGACAGCCGAACTTACAGCCTGTACCAAAGCCTGGGTAATACAAGAATAAAAGGCGCTGTAGACTTGGTTTACACTTATTCAAATTCACAAGGCCCTGCTATGTCATCTCCCAGGGATGCTGACCTGCCCGGTGACTTGCCTGATTATACAGAATGGTCTTCGCCTTATTGGCAGCCCACTGTATTTGCCCTTGCCCCCTCCGGATTTGATTTCTACACAGCATCCGGCTATACCATTGCCTATACCTTTGAGCTGCAGCAGAAAAAGAGCAGGTTGGCCGGCTTAAAACAAGGTAATGTGTACCTGTTTAAAAACAGCACCGGCAGGTACGGCGCTTTCAAAGTGATTCAAACCCTGCCTGCCGATAACACCATGCCGCTTAGTCTTGATTTAAAAATTGGGCAGTAACGTTTATAAGTATGATGGGCAGCATAATGGCGGCGGCTGCCTTAATAACTGTTAAAATTTGTGTCGGTAAAGGATTTTATCTGTCTGTTTTATTTTTAGCATTGTATTGTTTCAGGATAGCTATTCTTGCGTTTCAATACATTCGTTGTAAATTTCGACAGGACAGCCAAAAGCAGTCTTGATACTATGAGCAGAATTAAAATCAGGAACTTCGGACCTATAAAAGATGGCTGCCGGGAAAATGACGGTTGGCTGGAGATTAATAATGTAACCGTATTCATAGGAAACCAAGGCTCCGGTAAAAGCACTGTAGCGAAACTTTACTCTACTTTAACCTGGATTGAAAAGGCAATGGTAAGGGGTGAAATAAAGGAAGGCGAACTTGGTACATACAGGCGTTTTGTAAAAAAACTGGAATATCAGCGAATTAACAATTACATAAGACCGGATACTGAAATAGGCTATGAAGGCTATGCTTATACCTTCAGTTTTTTTAACGGTGAATTTACTGCCTCAAAAACTATCGGAAAAGAATACCTGCTTCCCAAAATTATGTACGTGCCTGCAGAGCGTAACTTCCTGAGCGCTGTAGACAGGCCTGATAAACTTAAAGAGCTTCCCCTGCCGCTCTACGCCTTTCTTGACGAGTATGACAGGGCCCGAAATATGTTTGCAGAAGAATTAACCCTGCCTATTAACGGTGTTCAGTTTCGCTACGACAGGCAGAATAAAATTGCTCATATTACTGAAAAAGGTTATAGCCTGCGCCTCTCAGAGGCTTCAAGCGGTTTTCAATCAACCGTACCGTTGTTTCTTGTTACAAAATTCCTGTCGGAATCACTTATTCAGGATAATGAGCTGCCCTATAAAGAAATATCTATTGAGGAAGAAAGAAGGCTGGAAAAAGAGATTAAGCTGATTGCTGAAAATCCCAATCTTATACCTGAAGTCAAACAGGCATACCTGCGGCAGTTAAGCGCAAAAAGAAAAACGGCATGTTTCATAAATATTGTTGAAGAGCCTGAGCAGAACCTGTTTCCGGCCTCTCAAAAGGTTGTCTTATTTGATTTGCTAAGTCATAGCGCGGCTAATAATAAACTCATTTTTACTACACACAGCCCATATATGATAAATGCACTTACACTGGCTGTAAAAGCATTTAAAGTAAATGAAAGTTTGGGAGGGCATGAGCGGCAGCAAAAGATTGAAGAAATTGTTCCGGAGAAGGCTTTTCTTAATCCCGATAACCTTATTATTTACCAAATGGATGATAAAAGCGGGCTGATTTCAAAATTGGCAGATTATGAAGGCTTACCATCTGACGAAAATTACCTGAACAACGGCATAGATGAGACCAATGATATGTTCTTTAATCTGCAGCAAATTGAGAAAGGATGGCAGTAGATTTTAATATATCGGCTTGCAAAACGGCTACCCGTGTTGATACATTTGGTATTTGCGATGATCCGCCGCCGGCTGAATCTCCGGCATACCTTGATTTTACTGACAGCCATAAATGGATAGCCCGCATACATAACCGGGAGAGAAAGGAAATTACTTTTATTGCTGTAGATCATTGTATTCCCGTTTTCAGGCCCAATGGCGAGAAAGAAAGCAGGTGCGACGGAATGTTGCAATTTGACAGCACTATTGCATTTATTGAGCTTAAAGACAGAAACAGCAAAGGTTGGCTGGGTGATGCAATTGGGCAGCTGCAAATAACTATTGATGTTTATAAGCAAGCCCATGGTTTGGCGTCGTTTACTGAAAGGTATGCTATAGTTTCAAATAAGCAACGCCCAATATTTAAGGCAGCAGGTCCAGCTCTTGCCCAAAAATTTGAAAACGATATTGGGTTTCTGTTAAGAGTTAAGCATGTTATTGATTTGCAGGAACTATAGAACAGCTTTAGTTCCTTATAGTATTCATCCCTCATTTTGTTTCCCGTCCCCAACCCCATAATATTGTATCCTGCCCACGCAATATGCCCCGCCTCCCCCGTCCTTCCGTAGATGAATTTGCCGAGGGCATAGCCTTGGGCAACCGCCTGCTGCTGAGCCGGGCTATAACCCTTGCCGAAAGCACCCTGTCCGCCGACCGCGCCGACTCCCTGCAATTGCTGGACACCATTCGGCCAAACACAGGCCGGGCGAACCGCATAGCGGTAACGGGGGCACCCGGAGCCGGTAAAAGCACATTTTTAGAAGCCTTCGGGCAGGAGCTTATAAAGCGCGGGGAAACCATAGCCCTGCTTACCATAGACCCAAGCGGCCTGCGTCGCCCGGGCAGCATACTTGGCGATAAAACCCGCATGGAGATTTTAAGCCGTATGCCTGAGGCCTATATACGTCCCAGCCCTTCGGGCGGGGCGCAGGGAGGTATTGGTACTGCCACAGCCGAGGCCATATTGCTCTGCGAGGCAGCGGGTTTCAGCACCGTTATAGTGGAAACTGTGGGTGTGGGCCAAAACGAGGTGCCCGTACATAACCTTACAGACCTGTTTATGCTGCTCACCCTTCCCGGTGCGGGTGATGAGGTTCAGGGCATAAAGCGCGGCATTATGGAAATGGCCGACATAGTGGTAATAACCAAGGCCGATGGCGATAACCTTACCCGTGCAAACATTGCCCTCTCTGATTGCAGGAATGCCCTGCACCTGATGCCGCCTACGGGCTGGGGATGGGCGCCGCCTGTACTTTTAAGCTCGGCCTATACCGGTTCCGGCATTGCCGATGTGGCAGATTCGGTGGAAATGTTTTTTAAAACTGCCCTTGAAAGCGGGCATTTGCCGGCAAAGCGCAGCGCGCAGCAGGCCGAAGCATTCCGGAAGCTGCTGAGCCAATTGCTTACTGAACGCCTCTACAGCCCCGCCGATAAGGCTGATTTGCTGGCAGCCATTGAGCAGGATGTTTTGGCAGGCAAAGCCGGTGTTCGGGCTGCTGCCGAAAAGGCATTGGACATACTGTTTTCATAAACGCCTGTAACAACATTAGGAAAGCCGGTTCTGTAAAAGTGTAAACGCAAAAAGGCCCGCAAAAGAATGTCTTTTGCAGGCCCGTTTTAGTGTAAGTCCGGTACGTTTTGTACCGGCTTATGATTGATTATTGAATCACCAGCTTAAGCGATACGCTTTCGGTAGCAGAGCTGCATTTAACGTTGTAAACGCCGGCAGGCAGGGCAGCATCAAGCTTTTTGTTTTGAGCATCGGCCAAAATACTGCTTGTGTGCACGTTGCGGCCAAGCATATCTGTAACAGAAATGTTCACATTGCCTGTGAAGCCGCTAACATTCACCTGTGTTTCGCCGGCCGATGGGTTCGGGAAGATGATGAAAGAAGGTGCGGCAGAAGCCGATATGCCTGTTACGCTGTTTACAGTATAAACTAACGAGAACCTGTTGGCTGCAAAGCTGCGGGCATCTTCGGTTACGCTGAATGAATACCTGTTATTTTGGGTGCTCATGCGGGTTATGGCATTGGTCATCCGGTCTTTCAGGTAAATATTCAGGCCGGCATACATGTTATCAAGCTCGTTGAAGCTGAAAGTATAAATGCCTTTGGCAGAAGTAAGCACACGAAGAGCCAAAGTATCGTGGTTGGCGGGTTCGGGCATGGTGTTAATAACCATGTTGCTGCCGGTTACCGGTATGGTTGATACCGATATGCCAGGGGACTCAAGCTTCAAAGCATCATATTGATTATCGAAACCGTTGCTTGTGCCGTTTTTGAAACGAATCACACATTCATCTTTCAGTGTTGAGCCATTGCTTAAAGCAATACGGAACATTGATTCTGGTTGAGTACGCAGGAAACTGCTCGCATTAATGTTTTCAGGAGTTACTTTAGCAAACTCTGTGGCCTTTAAAACCGGGTTGGCTGCATTGGCATGCACAAAGAAACCGTGACCTGAAGGTATGTAGCGGTTAATTCCGCTTGTGGCAGGGTTTTCAGCATCGTAAGCAGGGCTGCTTATGCCGGCTGCGTAAACCATGTAAGAAGAACCACCCTGGCGATACACATAAATAGCGCTGTCGATGTGTGTTTTTGTCCAGCCTGCGTTTGAACCGGTGTGACCGGCGCTCCAGTCAATTTCGCATGGGTAAGGGTTGGCTACAAAGTTCCAGCCGTTTCCGTTGGCGGTGTATGTACAGTTTTCGCTGCAATAGCTTACAGGTATGGTAATATTGCCAACCTGAGGTGTACCGGTTAAGGTGATTTTAGATTTTGCAGGTCCGTTAAAGAAATCGTTATCGAACCAAATGCGTGCACCCTGGCCGGGATTAATGGGGTTGGTAATATTGGTGCCTGCCTGCCATCCGCTGTCGCTGAATATGGTTAAAGGTGCGCCTGCAGAATCAAGGGGGTTATAGAACCAAACCGAAGGTTTTGTGCCTGTGTAAGTTGCACCTGTCATTCCGTATATAGATACGCCTGAATTTTTAATATCTTCAATGGTTTGGCCTTTAACCGGGCTGCCGGTAAAGTACCATGTACCGGTTGTTGTGCGGTTATAGCCGGGCATAAAACGTTCCCAAATGGTTTGGCTGTTATTTATGTATTTAACAGGTGCAGATACTGAATAAATACGGGCCGTATTGGTTGCTGAGCTTACAAGCCTTAATCTTTGGCTGTTTTGGTCAAAGGTTCCGCCGCTGTCCATTACGGTGAGGCTGTTCAGTATTTGAATGGGGTAAGTTAAGGTTAACATACCGCTGCGTTTACCCATTATAAGGTTGTAAAAGTTACCTTGGGGCCTGTTAGATACAATGGCTTGCGAAGAGGTGCCAATAAACAGGAAGGTGCTTTTAAGCGGGGCCTGATCCGAACCTAAATCTATACGGTTGTTAATGTAATTGCCTGAAAGCACAACGGTATCGCTGCCATAGTCAACAAAGCTCAGGCTGTCGGTACCTGTAAGCTGTTCAGCTACTATGAGGTTTCCGGCCATAATAATTTTGCCTCCGCGTGCATTTGCTGTTGCTGCCATGCTGTTATTGTTGAAGAAGAAACCTGCTTTTGCTGTTACAGGGCCTAATTCCAACGTTCCTAATGAAGGAATAATGGTTCCTTTGTCTGTGGAATTGTTGCGTATGTATATAGTGCCTGTATCACCGGGAAGGTTAATAAGGTTAAGTATCCCGGTCAGGTTATAATTATCGCTGCCGCCGCCGCTGCGCCTGTTGCCATCGAGGCTTAAGTTACCGTGTACGTATTGCACCGATGCGTTGTCGCGGAAAATTGAGTTTCCGAAAGCGCTCACGGTTAAATTGGCGGTACTGAATTCAGTAGAAGTGTTGAGTCTTACCGAGGCTGTGCCGGCGAGTATAATTTCGGTGCTGCCCATATTGGCTCCCCTGCCGTCGGCATAAGGTAAAGAGCTTACCACACAGGTAGAACCGGTAAGGTAAGCAGCAGTACCGCTGAAATTAAGCGCCTGCGATAAGCCGCCCCGGCTCCCGAAAAGCAGGGTGGTATTGCTGCTTATAGTTATGCCCCCGGCTGTTTTGGTTGAAACCAGGTGATCAAGGCTTACGGTATCGTTAGCGGAGCCAATGGTTTGCAGGGCATTTCCGCTTGTAACCACTATAAGCCCGTTTTTTGTGTCGGAGGTATTAAAGGCAGACACCGGGGTTTGGTAAATATGACCCAATGCGCTCAGGCTTAAATTACCGCCAAGCAGAACCGCAGTTCCGGCGCCGGTGGTTTTGGGGTAAGCCAATGCACCTGATGTAATGGTCAGGTTGTTTTGCACAACCAGTACCGGTGTGCCTTCGGGCGAAAAGCCGAAGAATTTGTTCCCGTTGCGCAGGGCCAGGTTTCCGTAAGTTCCGTTAGGGATATTGACATCTGCGCTCTGGGAGAAGTTTACCGTAGAAGTGGCCTGCAATGTTCCGAGTGCGGGCACTTCGTCGGTGAGTGTAAGGGCTGAGCCGGCATCAACATCTACAGTTGCGCCCAGGCGAACACCCATGCCGATTGTTAAGGAGGCGGTAATGCCGTTTGCGGCATCGCCTATTTTAAAACCGGTTACATTGTTAACCGCATCGGGGAAATCGGCGCTTAGGGTGCCTGATGTGCGGGTATATATAAACTGCTGTCCTGCAAAGCTGAGGTCGCTGCAGTCAACTCCGCTGCCGTCGGCGGCAGTGTTCCAGGTAGAAGGAGTGTTCAGGCTGCCTGAAGGCTTGCTGTAAAATGTAAGTGAAACCATTGGCTTGCTGATGTTGGTTGCTTTCATTTCGGCAGCGCCGGAAATGGTATTTGCAGCAGCATGTGCGCTGAACGGTAAGGCAATGCCTGCCGTGCAAAGCGGAACCAGGTAAATGGCTACCGAAGCAGCACGCAGCTGTTTCAGTAAATTACTATAGTTGTATTTCATTGTTTTCGTGCTTAGTTTGTGAAAAGGCAACAGCATTCCCCCGGGTTGTTTAACCCGATTTTTTGTATGAATAAGATACAGGTGGGGGGAGCTCGAATTCTGAATTCGTAAATGAAAACTTGCAATACGCATGCCGATTCCCCGTTTAGCGTTTGCAGGGTATAATGAATTTGCACTAAAGCAATTCAGAAATGCAACGCAACCCTGATTTGATAAGTTTAAACAACTTATTTGATTTAGTTTAAGCCCGGGTTTTATCTCAGAAATAATAAAAACAGGTATGTACCAGGCAATAAAAGGCCATTAACTCTATGCTTATATACTAAAACAATGATTTTTATAATTATTTACATGTAATAAAACAAGCAGCCCGGAAACCCGGAAATAAACTGAAAACTTAAGCATCAGATTTTAAAAGACTTAGTTATTACCAAGTTAAAAGCGGGAATAAAAACGGGATCTGTATAAAGCCATGCCCATAATGTTTTTTATTAACCATTTGTATTTATTCTCAGATTAATACAAATGTGGTTGTTTAACACATGTTCGTTATTAGCTTAATATAAACAAATAATTGCACTTAACCTGTGGTTGTAAATTTATTTGCAATTATGTTTTGTTTTTGTTTTAATGATAACTACATTTTCGGCAGCAATTGTGATTTGTTTTTACATTGGTGCAAACAGTACTGAGCAGGGCTTATGTACACTGGTATAAGACTTATATTTCTTTGTTTGCCCGGTCCTTTACAGGGGTCAGCTTGGCAGGCGTGGTCAGAACCGGGAAAATTGTGAAAGAGTAAATTGAAAACAGGCTGCCCCGTAAGGCAGCCATAATTTCATACTGTCATGAAAAAGGTTTATTTAGTCTTTATTACAATCTTTTACGCTATTTTAAATTCCCAAGCCCAACAGGTAATTTGGGAGAAAACTTATGGCTGGAACTATAGTATGGATGATGTTTATTCTATTGAGCCCATAGGAAACGGTTATTTAGCCGGAGGCGCATCTGATAAGCTTGGCTACACCTGGCGTGACTCAACAACGCGATACGGCTTTAAACCCGGAGCAATTTTAATCAGGCTCAACAACAATGGTGATACTATTAAAACTATTAATCTCGGATGCCTTGGAAGGGTTTGCTCTATAAAAAAATGCCCCGATGGCAATTTTTATTCGGCAGTTTGCGCTGTTGACAGCGCAGCCCGGTATTATGGCGTAAGACTGTTTAAACTAAGCCCCGATGGTAATGTACTTTGGTATCATGATTATCCTCAATCAAGAAATTGGTATGCCGTTTGGGATATGTGCATGACAAGCGATGGCGGAACTCTTTTGGTAGGCAGTAAAGATGCCGATTGGGGCAGCGGCGGCCTGACGGATGGCTTTGTTATGCGCATTGACCCGAATGGCAATGAGCTTTGGCGTAAAATAATTCGGCCAAATTCCCAAACTTACATATTTAAGGCAGAGGTAATAAGCCATTCAGATAAAAGCTTCCTGATTAGCGGTTGTGTCGGCGCCCAGATTTACGTAGCAAGGCTTGACTCCATGGGCAATTTTATTACTCAAACCACGCATTGGACCGACCCGGAAAACACCATTCTCTGGTGGGGTGCATGGGCATTGCAATCACCGGACGGCAGCTATATTGTTATAGGGCAAAACAGCCGTGAAAACAACCCCTTGTATTATATGGCTAAGTATAACCAAAACGGGGAACAGTTATGGGAAAACACATATTCAGGTATTTGCAGCAGCCCTTTTGTAAACTCAGCCGGTTATATTATGTTAACTTCATCAACCCCAAACGGTCATTTTTTTCGAAAATTCAGACCCGATGGTTATTTGGCAAATGCTGTGTTGCTTACGCAAAGCGTAAATTACGGGAAGAAACTCTATTGCGCCGCTTGGTCTGATAACGACAGTGCTGTTTTTGCGGGTTATTATGGAAGGGACCGATTTTCCGCCGAAGACTTCTACTTCGTAAAAATGTCCGGCGTAGGCAATCAATTTGTAACGGCTGTTGAGCCTGCAATAGTATCAGAGCCTCAAACGCTTTCTGTTTACCCAAACCCGGCCCGGGAATCCTTTTCTATCAGCAGCAAAATACCGGGTCTAATAACCATTTACACTACTTCCGGCCAAACTGTGCTGAGCAGGGCTTATATGCCGGGGGATAAAACGGATATTTCAGGCTTTGCCCCGGGCCTGTACCTGTACAGGTTCAGTTCGGCAGGCGGGGTCAGAACCGGGAAAATTGTGAAAGAGTAAATTGAAAACAGGCAGTCCAATTTGGCAGCCTTCATTTTTATCATTTATATACATAAACGCTTTACAGGCTTGGGTTTCTTCCTTTTCCCGCCCGATTGTCGTATTATTGCGGAATTCCTTTTCCTTAGCCTGCATACCCACAGGCGGTGAAACGCCCTGAATTACATTCGTTTGCTATCATATATAATAAATGCTGCTTAAAGCCGACAACCTGTTTAAAAGATACAGCAAACGCACCGTTGTTAATAACGTTTCGGTACAGGTAACGCAGGGCGAAATTGTGGGATTGCTGGGCCCCAACGGCGCCGGTAAAACCACCACCTTCTATATGATAGTGGGCCTTATTAAGCCCAACGAAGGCATTATCAGGCTCGATGAGGAAGATATAACGCACCTGCCCATGTATGAGCGCGCCAAAAGGGGCGTGGGCTATTTGGCCCAGGAGGCCAGTGTTTTCCGTACCCTTTCTGTGGAAGAGAACATTTTGGCGGTGCTTGAAATGACCAACCTGAAGAAAAGCGAGCAAAAGGAAAAAATGGAAAGCCTGCTCGAGGAATTCAGCCTGACGCATGTGCGCAAGAACCTGGGCCGTGTGCTCAGCGGCGGCGAACGCAGGCGTACCGAAATTGCCCGTGCCCTGGCAGTAGACCCTAAGTTCGTGCTGCTCGATGAGCCTTTTGCGGGCGTAGACCCCATTGCCGTTGAGGAAATACAAAGCATTGTGGCCAAGCTGAAGCTGCGCAACATCGGCATACTTATTACCGACCACAACGTAAACGAAACCCTGAGCATTACAGACCGTGCCTACCTGCTCTTCGAGGGCAAAATATTAAAGCAAGGCAGCGCCGAAGAACTGGCCGCCGATGAAACAGTACGCCGCGTATATCTCGGCAAACACTTCGAGCTTAAACGTAAAGTCTGAAAAGATTTGCCGTAAAAAACAGGCGAAAAGAATTAGCACCAAATGGGCATCCTGCGTACCCTTATCACCAAAGCACTTGAGCAACGTTTCCGTCGGATAGACAGGATGCGGCGCGAGCCTTTGAGCGGACAGCAGGCTATTTTTAAAACCCTGTTGCAGGCCGGCAAAAATACAGCCTTCGGCCGGGCGCATCACTTTGCCCAAATTCGCAGCTATGCTGATTTTACAAAGCAGGTTCCCGTATCGCCCTACGAGGAACTGTATCCCTATATAGAGCGCATGCTCAAAGGGGAGCAAAATGTGCTTTGGAATACCCCCGTTACACAGTTCAGCAAGAGCAGCGGCACCACCAATGCCCGCAGCAAATTTATACCCGTAAGCGCCGAGGCCCTGCGCGACTGCCATTACAAAGCCGGCGCCGACCTCATCAGCATTTACCTGGAGCAGAAACCCGGATCGCGCGTGTTGCAGGGCAAGAACCTGGGCATAGGCGGCAGCCTGGGTACACACCCCCAATACCCCCAAAGCATTACCGGCGACATTTCTGCGCTGATAATGAAAAACCTGCCCTGGTGGGCCCAAATAATGCGCACTCCTACCCTCGATGTAGCCCTTATGGACCGTTGGGAGGAAAAAATTGAGCGCATTGCCCGCCTCACCATCAACGAAGACGTAACCAGCCTCGGCGGTGTTCCCACCTGGACCGTTGCGCTCCTGCGCCGGGTTATGGAAATAAAAGGCACCAATAACCTGCTTGATGTATGGCCCAACCTCGAGGTTTTCCTGCACGGGGCGGTCAGCTTTGTGCCTTACCGAGGCCTGTTCAGGGAAATGATTCCCGGTGCACAAATGAGCTATATTGAGTCTTACAATGCATCGGAGGGCTTTTTCGCCATACAGGACGACCTTGGCCTCGAAAACCAAATGCTGCTCATGACCGAGTACGGCATTTTCTACGAGTTCATTCCCGCAGAGCATGTGGGAACCCCCCATGCCGAACCCGTTCCTTTGGAAGGCGTTAAGCCCGGTATAAACTATGCCATTGTAATATCAACCAACGCCGGCCTTTGGCGGTATCTTATTGGCGATACTGTTCGCTTTACATCAACAGACCCTTACCGCATTTGCATCAGCGGGCGCACCCGGAACTTTATTAATGCATTCGGCGAGGAGCTTATTGTTGAAAATGCGGAAACAGCCATCAGCCGGGCCTGTGCCGAAACAGGGGCGCTGGTCAGCAATTTTACAGCAGCTCCGGTTTATATGCAGCGCCGGAGCAAAGGCGGGCACGAGTGGCTTATTGAGTTCGCCCGCGAACCCCAAACCACCGATATTTTTGCCGCATCATTAGATAAGCACCTGCGCAGCCTCAACAGCGATTACGATGCCAAGCGCAGTCATGATATTGCCCTTGAAGCGCCTATAGTGCAGGCCGTTCCGCCGGGCACATTTGCGCATTGGCTGGGCAGGCAGGGCAAGCTGGGTGGTCAGCACAAAGTGCCCAGGCTGAGCAACAGCCGCGAGTATGTAGATGAAATTGCCGGCATGCTGCAGGCATCCGGTGGATGAGTATTAAACAGGCCTGAAAAACAGGAAAGCCTGGTTGTAGGTTATACCGTGGGTAATAATTAAGCAAAGCCCGAATCGGTAAAAGAAAGAAAAATGATAGTAACAAATTCCATTCTCCTGTTCACATGCGCCATCAGCATTTATGCGATGTATAATGCCGATGTAATGAACAGGCTTATTTACAATACCGAAGCCTTTTTTAAAGGCGATTATTACCGGGCGCTTACGAGCGCGTTTGTACATGCCGGCTGGGGGCACCTGCTCCTGAACATGATCAGCTTCTGGTCTTTCAGCGGACCAATAGAAAGGGCTTTTCAGATGCGTTTCCCGATGGGCAGCACCTGCTACCTGCTTTTTTATATAGCCGCCATCATAGTATCGGAGCTGCCGTCAATTTTGAAGCAGCGCGATAACCGGAATTACAGGACTTTAGGGGCTTCAGGCGCTATTTCGGCTGTAATTTTCTCCTGTATGGTGCTCAGCCCTACCACGCAGATGATTGTTATGTTCATACCCATGCCGGCCTTCGTGTTCGGGCCGGTGTATTTACTGTACACAGCCTGGGCATCGCAGAAACAGCCCAACAGCGGCATTAACCATGATGCGCACATGTACGGCGCCCTATTCGGAATTGCGGCTACGGTGCTGCTGTTCCCGGGCTCGTTTACATTGTTCTTTCAGCAGGTTGGGGCCTGGCTTTGGTAAAAAGGCAATTGAAAATTTGAAATAAAAGGCAGCTTTTGGGTTGCTTTTTAGTTTTTATGCAATATAAAGTTGTGTTTTTTGTGTGTTGGTATTAGTATTTGCAAATATATTTTGTTTTTGTTTTAATGATATCTACATTTTGGACGGCTTTTGTGATTTGTTTTCAATCGGCCAACATTCCTGAATTCAATTTTTGAAATATCAACATCCCAAGCGGCTGCCCTGCTTTTTAATTGACATGAAACAAAAAACTACCAATGCACCTCTGTTTTCTGCCTGCAAATGGCTTGCAGCAATTTTGATTCTTAATTTTTATGGGATGCATGCGCAGGCGCAAACGCTTGGTAAAGCCGGTAAGTATGCGGTTTTTTCGGCAACCAACATTTTGGCAGACTCTAACACCCGGTTTGAAGAATATAGTATACACCGGGTAACTACAATTGGTAAGTATGGCAGTGCAGGGTCAGTTACCGGGCCTTCAATTCCGGGAAATAACGATTCTGATGAAGATTCTGTTAGTCTTGCCGTTTCAGCGATGGGTACGTTCAGATCATGGGTAAATTCACAGGAAGAAGTTACCAATGTGGAATACCCGAGTATTTCAGTACACGAAATCAGCTTTTTGAATTTTGCACCCGGCGTAAATACGCTCAGCAACCCATTAGGCGAAGGTGCAAAATCGGGACCTCCATTACTCGTAAATACAAAGCTCAGCGATACATTAAAATTTACAGGCTCAGCAACAGATTTTTATGTTGTTAAAATAACAGGCGATTTTGAGGTAAAAGCCAATGCCTTTGTAAAATTGGGCAATGTTAAGCCGGAAAATATTTATTGGGTGGTAAGCCGTGATGTGAGTATAGAAAACGGCGCTGTGTTCTCAGGCAATGTGGTTTCGGCCAGGTATATACACGGGGGCAGGCTCAGGGCCGGGCAGGTTTCACTTTATGCCGATAACAATATTAAATTCAACCCTAATTTAATTGGCCGCGAAATTTACTTTTCGAAAGACAGCATGGCTGCCTACCGCAGTATGAGCCACGCGCTCCCGAAATTCGGGAAACTAAGCAGTTATGCTTTGTTGGCCGGCGACACTGCCAAAATTGATTCTGCAAACAGGTTTGTTGACGGTAAATTGGCCTGCCTGCACTTAACAGGAACCATATTGTACCCTGATTCAGTTTTTACAGGTGTAAATATTGATCAGGAATTTACCACAGGCATTGAATTGCTCGACAGGCTGCAACCATACGCTGCTAATATACCTGATACCTATAATGCAGCGGCATCAACAACAGCCATAAATAAGATAACCATTAACCCGGGCTATACCTATTTAGGCAGCAATGTAACTATCAGCGATTCTATATTCTTTACCGGCACCGCTGAATCTGAATATGTAATTGAAGCATCGTCATCGCTTACTATAAGCAGCGGGGTGCACATGAGCTTTACGGGCATTTACCCGTCTAAAATTCTCTGGCGGGTATTTGGCAACTTCAGCTATACCAATACCAATTTCAGCGGGGTGGTAATGGCAAGCGGGAAAGTAAACGTAAGCATGGGTAAAGGACAAACTACACTGATGGCTGCTAAAAATATCAGGTCAGATAGTAAAAGTCTTTCATCGGTAAATGCATCGAGTGTACCATATTATCAATGTACAGAAATTCTCATTTGCACAGGACAACAATATAGATTTAACAATACGTCGTCTAATGGATTAAGCATTGCGTGGAATCCGGACGAAAATTATGGCACATATTTAGGGTTGCCTATAATAGGTCATAATTTAAACTCCCCATTGTTTACATTCAGGCATGCCGGCGATTTTGTTATTGTTGGCACCACAACTTCAGGAAATATTGTTATTGATGTTAAAGTCCGGGATTGCAATACAATGCGTTATGTGCCCTCCGGCTACAAAGACCTGACTCCTTATTTGAATTACGGCGGTACCGGAGATCTGAAAGTAATGCTTACAGATTTGTATCCCGGCAGCTCAAGCGTGATTGTACCAAACACTGATGTGCTGTCCGGAACGTACAGCCCTTTCCAATCACCAACAGGGACTTCAACCGATGATGTTTATAAAGATATTTACCTTATTCCCGGCAACTATTACGTTTCAGGTAATATGTCGTTAGCATGGAAACGAGCCAATCTGGAAGCTGTCAGCTTTACCTTTATGAGCGGTGTTCATATTTTTATGGATGGTCAGGCACCTAAATGCAGAGAAAGTGTGACTGAAAACATAAATTTAATAGAGGTGGCTTATAATTGCGGTCTTACCATACAAAACAATTGCTCAATTGAGCCGGCCGGTGATGGATTATGGGGAGGCCTCTTTATGGATGCCGATGAAGTTTCCCCTAAGGTTGCCATGTTGGGCACAAGCGCACTACCTATAACAATTAAAGGATTTTATAAGCCAATAGGTTCTGTAATGCCTGGTTCCTCAGGCGCAACAGGAGCACTTGATTTACACTATGTAAATTTTTCAAATGCCATAACTGCGGTAACATGTACATTAGGCACTTCAACAATACCTAACGTAATAAGCCACTGCACATTTGTGCCGGGTTTAAGTCTCGAAATTACAGGCTTTCCTACATGGCCTTCAGATGAATTTATTGAGGTAAATGGCGGGTATGTAGATATAAACCACTCAGAAACCCCTGAAACTACCTCTGCCTTGCTTCTCAATGGTGTCTTTAGCGCTAATAACATTACAAATATTGAAATGGACGGCAACCGTTTTTATGGAGAAAATGCCGGAGTTATGTTATTTGACGGTGCACAGAATTTTAGTTCTTCTTCAGATATATTTTACGGCGGGCAATACGGCTTATACTTGTACAGCGGCAGCGCAAGCATTTATAAATCGGAAATCAGCAGCAACCATTATGGCCTTTTCCTGGGCATACCGCTTACTGATATTAGTATAAACGAGGCAATTTTCAGCGGGGGGGAATATGGGCTTTACTCATATCTTGTCGGAACCGGCCCAAACCTTAATGTAATTACAAGTTCAAACTCATATTACAAAAAATTTGCTTCTCCGGTCGGTACGGGGGTGAGGCTTTCAAACGGCTCACAATTCAACAGCAGCAATGATTCATTTTATGATCTCACCAACGGTATAGACATGCGCGCCGGTTCCTCGGCAACAATAGACCTGGCAAAAATCTATAATACAGGAACAGGTATAAAGCTCAGCGATGCCACCAATGCCGAGATTACTAATTCTGAAATTACAAGTACATATACCTGTGTGGATGCGAGCGAAAGCCTTTGCACCTTAAGTGCCTGTACACTGGTCAATTCAAATACCGCCACTTATTTGGTTTTTGGAGATCATGTACCGTCTTGTACAGAGTTTAGCGGAGGCATTACAACCATTACCAATTGCCCCCAAATTACCAGCAATTTTACAGGTATACATGCAAACGGGGGCACCGTTCATTTTACATATAACAGCGGTATTGCCTGCGCAGCGGGTATGTACCTTGAAGCATGCACATCTGAGGTAAGGAAAAATATATTTAACAGTATAAACTGTATTGAGCTTGGCGGCAGGAACAACCATGCCACCGTTACCGAAAACCTGTTTAACATGGGCGAAACGGCCATATATATTAAAAACGATGCTGCATTAACCACAACAGAAGCCGATGATCAATTCCTGAAGCTTAACTGCAACCTTTTTGAGCCCTCGGGTGATGTAAGCGACCGATCTGAGGAGCCGGTAGCTTATGGTATTTATTTGTACGGGGAGAACACGGCGATACAGGAGATTGGAGGAACGGGATTATCAAGCGCAGAACCTCCGGGCGGCAATATTTGGCCAACATCCACAACATCAAGGACAACAAGTCCGGGATCGAATATTGAAACAGCATGGGGAAATACTGATAATTGGTATTCAATTTATAACAACAATATTGAGCAACAAGTAAAATACAATAAGTATACAAATGAATTTATTGGTACTGTTTACCCAACTGTCGCCACTTCACTTAATTATGCAAACATTCTGATTTCGCCGAATAAATGTGGAACAACCTATAACATTACCCATGTAGGCGGAGGGTATGATAATTTAATTTGCCCTGAGCTGGACAATAAACCGTATTTCCCAACCCGATTAGCTGCACCTGAAGAAGGAATTCATATTACTCATTTAAGTGAATTAGAGGCCGAATCTAAAATAGGGTATTGTGTACCAAATCCGGCTTCATATGAATCAATATTAAAATTTGAAATGACGGGCGCTGCAGATGAACTTGAAGCGAATGTCGTAGAAATAGCAACGGGGAAACAATTAATGGTGATTAAACCAATTCAGGACAGCAACCAGTTCCAAATTCCATTAAATACTCTTTCTTCAGGGATATACAGTATTAAAATACAATTATCTGGGGTTGACGTTGCAACTAGGAAATTGGTTGTAATCAAATAAATAAGGCAACTTACTCTAGCAGATACTTCTATGAAGAACTTCGGCCTTTTGATTTTAATTTCCTTTATTTTGCTTAGGCCAGCCTATTCACAGCAAGTAGTATGGGAAAAAATGTATGGAATCAGGGGGGATGATAATGTACAGGTTATTGAGCGAATTCCTGGTGGAACGATTTCAGGAGGAATAAGCGACAGATACGCTGTTTCCCAAGCAAATGTTTCAAGCACTTATCGGGGTATAGTTATGCTAAAACTCAATGACGAAGGCGATACACTTTGGACAAAATTTATGCACAGCTATGGCAATGTAATGTCATTGAAAAATCTACCTGACGGAAATCTTCTACTTGCCATTGCCGTCTTCGATTCATTAAATATAAACCCTATACGCCTTCAAAAGATAAATACCGGTGGTGACATTTTGTGGTCAGTAGATATAGACAGCAGCAGCGGAGATATACCCTTTGATATCTATATTATGCCTGATGGTGGGGCGTTGCTTGTTGGGCAAACAGATTCCTATACAGGTTTGTCTGATGGCTTTGCGCTCCGTGTTGGGGCTCGCGGGGAGAAAATATGGCGAAAACGTTATACCCCGAACGACCAAACCTACCTTTACCATGTTGAACGCTGCGACGGAGATTCGGGCTTCCTTATCAGCGGGGTTGCCGGTTCACGTATTTGGGGGGCCTGGCTCAATGAAGATGGTAAAACATTAAATGAAAGAATCTTCTGGCAGGAGCCAAACAGCCGTTTTCTTATAAGAGCAGGAGTAATGAACTCACCGGAACATACCCTTGTAGCCTGGGGCTCTAATTTTGGTACAGATTCCCCGTTATGGTATATGGGAAAATCATACCCTGACGGCGAGCACATTTGGGATTCTACTTTTTACGGCAACCAATGTGCATCAGTTTATATAAATACCGATTGCGAGATTATGTTAGAATATGGCGGCGACTCAGGCTTGTTCTTCCGTAAGCAGGACAGCAATGGGAGACCAATAAAAATTCTGCAAATAGCCAGTTCAGTGTATTACAACGGCAAGTTCATTAACAGTGTGGCTTGGGGAAACGATGGCACTGCCGTTTTTGCCGGTTATGCTGTAATTGATCATCGCCGTATATATGATGACTTTTGGTTCTGCAAAATGAGTGATGTGGGTTACCCTTACCTTGGTGTTCAAAAATCGCTTGTGGCAGAAGATATTTTGGTACCCTATCCTAACCCGGCCAGAAATGCTTTGTTCTTTAATTCAAAGTATGAAGGGCATTTGAGCATTTATACCACATCCGGCCAAACAATTCAAACCCAAGCCTACCAACCCGGGGATAAAACCGATATTTCTTCCCTTGCACCCGGTCTGTATATATACAGGTTCAGCAGCAGCAAAGGAGTAAGTAACGGCAAGATTATAAAAGAGTAACCCGCCTACAGCCCCACACTTACCCTTATACCCTGCACCGAGTTATTTTGCCGGTTAAAGCTGCGCACATAATCAACGCTTATTATTTTCATGATGTTGCCAAGGCCTACGCCCAGCTCCATATAGTTATTCAGGCTCTTGGTATTCAGGTAGTTGAAATATGCATTTTCGGTAAAATGCAGCCTGCGCATCAGGGGAATCTTATTGAGTATAAAGCCCCCGAAATTATGCAGGCAGTGCGCCTCAACCCATGCATTGGTGGTGCTGTAATTGTAATAATCGAGCAATTGGTATCCGTTGGCGCGGTTAACGGCATACAGGGTTCGGTTGCCGAGAAAATGTTTGGCATCGGCAAAAGGCACCACGGCCTTGCTGAGATAGGTTCCGTATCCGGCTTCGTAATGCAGGTGGCCAATAAGCCCAAGGTTAAAGTTATCGCGCACGCCAATGCGTATCACATCGAAATCTGCCACGGAATTAAATATGCCCGGAATGCCCCTTCGGTAATTCAGGCTGAGCACGGGGTATTTGCCGCGTATGTTTATACGCCCGTCGGGCCTCGACATATATTTCTGCCCAATGCGGTACTGGAAATTGGCTGTAATTACAAATGAGTTATGCGGAGCCATGGCCAGCGCCGGGTCGTACAGCGAATCAGGCACATTGTGTTGGTAGGGCGGGTTATTGGCCGTGAAAGCACGGTCTTTAATATTGTTGAAAGTGTATTTGTTCGTATTTTCCAGCGGGAGTCGGCGCTCGAAATTGGCGGTTAAGCGGGTAACAAAGCCGTTGAACAAATCGCGCTGCCAGGTTGCGTTTACATAACGGCGCTCATAGTGCTTCATGAAGTTCTGCTCATTGAACAGCGTGTATTGCAGGTTCACCAATGCCGATATAGGGTCCTGGTTATTGAACTGTGCCACATACCTGCCTGCGCTCATTTCTAAACGGTTATAATGTATGGGGTTCCAGGTATGCAGGTAGCCTGCCTGACCGTACAGTTGTTTTCCGCTGAACCCGTAACGCAGTGCCCCGCTGAACTCGGTTCGCCCGTAAGTGGTATCAAGCCGTTTGCTGATTAATATATCAGGGTTAAGAACCAGGCCTTCAACGGTATTAAAAGTTACTGCGCCCAAAAGCCCGCTTACGCTTGTGCTGCGGTGGTGAAAGCTGTTGTTCCATGAATAGCCATTGATGATATTCATCATCTCAAACTTATTCCCCTTGCGATCAATCGAATCAAGATAGGTCTCCGATGATCGCAGTATTACAATGCTGTCTTTCACATGGTAATCTTTGATCTCGGCCACGGTTAAGGGCACAGCCCGCACTGAGTCCCAAAAGGCATCGGTTTTTTTATTCGACTGCGGTAAAACAGTCATCACCTCGCTGCCGAAAAACTTCTTTTCAAGCTTGGGCGTAATTTTATAATTCGTGAGCGATGCATAGGCATAACCGTTCCCCTTAAAGCCGAAGACATCGAAATGGTAATAGGCCTGCTGGTTGCCTGGCAGCCAAATGCTGTCGTTAACCGGAATATAAACGGTTTTCATGCGCACGGTATCTACATATTCAAGGCCCGAGCTGCGGGTAACTTCAAGGTTCAGGCTGTGGATTCGCCAAGTGTTTTCCTGTATGTATATGGTACCGGTAAAGGCTGGGTCGGTTTTACGTCGGGGCTCAACTTCTATTTTATGAACCATTATTCCGCGTTCCTTAAAGCTTTCAATTAAATGAAATCGATAATACAGCATGGCCGAAGGCGAAACCGGTGAAACAAAACCGCGCTTGCTCACACCACCCATATCAATCAGGGGCTTATAAAAATCGAAACGGGCACCGCGGTAATTGTTCCAGCTGAAACCCCGGGGTTTCCCGCTGGTTTTCGAGGCTATCATCACCTCTTTTTCCTTGGGCTTTTTGTAATAATAATCAGATACTGCCTCGCTGAGGTAAAATATGCCTGCGTTATTGCTGTCGGCGCCTTCAATCTCTACTTTCTCGCCCAGTATTTTCTTCGGTGCCGATATCATGCGTCCGAGGCCTTTCAGGTAGGCGCGGCATTTAAACTCATCTACCTGGTTTAAATACGTTTTCCGCATTTTCTGAGCATGCCGAATAATTGCATAGGCAGGGTCTTCGCCGCCGGTGGTTACGGTAAGCTCTTTGAGCATGGTGGCCTCGGGCAGCAGGCTTACATTTATTACCTGAGATTTCGGACCCACGGTAACCTGCCTGCTCAGGGCCTTGTAACCAACAAACCTGAAAGTAAGCGTGGCTGCGCCTTCGGGCAAATCAAAAAACCAATCGCCGTCGGAATTGGCGGTGGCTCCCTTGCCTGTGCCCTCGGCGTACACCGAGGTAAAGGGCAGGGGCAGGCCTTTTTCATCGCTCACGTGCCCTGACAGCCGGATGGCGGAAACAGCTGAACTATAAAGCAAAAAAACAAGTATGAGTACAGTACTGCGCATAGGCCGGGCTTGGTTAGCGCAAGATAAGTGTTTTGCCCGAAACAGGTAATTGCAGGCCGGTATGGGCGGTGTAAATTCAGGTATTTGCGGCAGATATTGATTAGCTTTGTGTTAGAGGAAAAGCTAAAAAGATAAAAGCCATGCTGAAGAAGCTCGAAATTAAGAATTTTACCGTTTTCGAAGACATTACCGTTGAGTTTGCCCCGGGTCTGAACGTGGTTATTGGCGAGAACGGAACCGGGAAATCACATTTGCTGAAGCTGGGGTATTGTGTAATGAAGAGTAGTTGGGAGGCGGGGAAAGAAAAGAAAAAAGCTTCTGAGGCAGGATTGAAACCTGAAATGATATCTTATCATGATTTATTTACCAAAAACCTGTTAAATACGTTTGGGGCAGAAAGTATTGATAATTTGGGTTCTAAAAGTAATTCAGGCATACATGTAGTTGGGAGTTTCGATGATACCGGCTACCAATTTTCATATAATAAAAGCCTTTGGGAAAGTAGCGGAGTAACTGTAAGAAACAATGAAAAGTATATGTCGGTACCGCCGGTATTTATACCGCCTAAAGAAGTACTTACAATGTATTCATGGCTGCCTGGCTTATACGGAAAGTATGATTTTAAATTAGACCAAACATATCCTGATCTAACTGATTTACTCCAGGTTCCGCTATTACGCAGCCCTGATTCAACATTAATCGGCAATTTAGTTTCGGTAATTCAAACCACTATCGGCGGAAAAATCATTATTAAGAATAACAGATTTTACCTTAGGCTAAATAACGGAACAGACAGGGAAGTAGAACTTATTGCAGAAGGTTTCAGAAAACTCGGATTACTGTCATATATAGTGCTTAACGGAACTTTAGAAATCGGCAACACTTTATTTTGGGATGAACCTGAATCAAACCTGAACCCACTGATATTAAAAAAATTAGCAAAAATTCTTTATGAACTTTCAGAACTTGGCTTTCAAATAATACTTGCCACACACAGCCTGTTCCTGATGAAAGAGATTCATATACTTAGCAGCGAAAGTCAACATCCCGTTTCATATATTTCTTTGGAAAAGAAGCAAGGAAAAGTATCTGTTCAGCAGGTAAATGATATTGGTGATTTAGATGTTATACCTTCGCTTGAAGCGGAAATTGAACAGGCACCTATTTTCCTGAACACCCCATGAAACATGCATCAGATGATAAAATAACCATCTCTGTACCTGATGATTGGTGGATTAGTAAATGGGATAAATCGGAGTTCTACAGAAATGATGTTTGCCAAATGGCAGGCGGACAAAAAGCTGTGGATATTTTATGCCGTCCATTGGATGAAGCCGGTAAACTGGTAATGATAGAGTTAAAAGACTACCGAACCGATTACAATAAGTTGATGGAAGATTTAAAGCCCGGCGGCAGGCTGGTCTCGGAGGTTCCGCAAAAACTGCTGAATACCCTGTCCGGGTTGCTGTTAGGTGCAAGGTCCGGCAATAATCATTTTACGCATGAAACTACAGGCATACTGAATATCGACCGTAAAATAAGCTTTTACCTTCTGTTAGTGTATACTGAGCAAAGTCCGAAAATAATAGGAACCCGGTCAAGGTTGAATGTTCAAAGCTTAGACAGTATGCTTGAGAACTTAAAACAACATATCAGGAGAAAACTGAGCAGTAAATTCAACATCCGGTTCACGCTCCTGATTCCTGACCAAGCTCCCGCCGAAGCCTGGTCTTACACAATAACCTAACCCGCACATTCAAATATTTCGTACCTTTGCGCCAAATTTCCGCAAACTATGAACAGCGAACGTAAAAAGGAACTGCTGCAAAGCACTGTGCAGCACATAGATATAAAGGCCCACAATGTTGTTCCTATGGTTGAGGCCATGGGCAGCATGGCCTTCCAGGCCCGCAACCTGAGCCGTGGAGCATCCATATTCAACATGATGCAGGCCGATACAGATGCCGCCGTGTACTTAACCCTTGCAGGCTCGCTTATTTCTGCCGGCCTCAAGCACGTGGTTACAGATATGGTGCAGAATAACATGGTAGATGCCATTGTTAGCACCGGCGCAAACATTGTTGACCAGGATTTCTTCGAGGCCCTTGGCTTTAAGCACTACATAGGCACCCAGTTCGGTATAGATGATAACGAGCTGCGTGAGCTCATGATAGATCGTATTTACGATACTTTCATTGATGAAGAAGACCTGCGCATCTGCGACGATACCATTGCCCAAATCTGCGGCATATTGGAGCACAGGCCATACAGCAGCCGCGAGTTTATAAGGGAAATGGGTAAATTCCTTGATGAAAACGAGCAGTATGCCGAAACCCGCAAAGACAGCATTGTATGGAACTGCTACAAAAAAGGCGTGTCTATTTTTGTACCCGCTTTCAGCGATTGTTCTGCCGGCTTCGGGCTGGTACACCACCAGTGGCATAATCCCAAGAGTCACGTAAGCATCGACAGCGCTAAAGACTTTTTGGAAATCACGAAGCTGAAGCTGCACAACCCTGAATCGGGTTTGTTCATGATTGGCGGCGGTGTGCCTAAGAACTTTGTGCAGGACATAGTGGTTGCCTGCGAAATTCTTGAGCAGGATGCCCCCATGCACAAATACGCCGTGCAAATTACCGTGGCCGATGAGCGCGACGGCGCCCTTTCAGGCAGCACCCTCAAAGAAGCCTGCAGCTGGGGCAAAGTAAGCACTGTATATGAGCAAATGGTATGGGCCGAGGCCACCATTGCTATGCCGCTTATTGCCGGCTACGCTTACCACAAAAACGAATTCCGTAACCGCCCTGAGCGCCGCTTTAACGATGTGCTTGACCAGGTGGAAGTTACCGCTTAATTAAAACACCCGGGCCCTAAAGCCCGAAATGTACAGAACCCCGCTGATCGCATTTATACCGCATTCAGCGGGGTTTTTAATTGGGATCGGTTAATGCGTCGGCGTCATTTTCTGACAGCTATATTTATACCTCCCTTTATCAGGCATCCGCATTTCCGGCAATACTTTTGCCTTAGGCCCATAGATGCCAAAACAATTTGGCCAATATTGAGATTATTACATTAATCATTTTTACAAGCCTTTGACAGCTTCAGCCACACTAACCGCCACATTGCCCGAAACGGGTTTCAGCACCGAGCGCCTGCCCTTAAATGCACTCAGGCAATACCCTGCCCTCCTGCTCGATTACATTGATCAAAAGCCCGCCCTGAAGCCTTTTTACGACCTCTTTCCAAGCCCGGAGGCGTATGCACAAATGGCTGAAAGGCGCAGGAATTTTTCGCCTGAATCTCGTGCGGTATTGAAAGCTGTTTTAGAAGAGCAATACAAAGGCATTGAGCTTACCCCTGCCGAAGCAGATAACATTTCGGCCGTTACTGAGCAGAATGCTTTTACCATTACCACGGGGCACCAGCTGAATATATTTACAGGTCCGCTTTATACGGTGCTTAAAATTCAGACGGTGATAATCCTTGCCCGGGAGATGAATGCCCTGTACCCGCAATACAAATTCATTCCCCTTTGGTGGATGGCTACCGAAGACCATGACTTCGAGGAAATTAACCACCTGCATCTTTTCGGGAAGAAGTTTACATGGGAGAGTTTGCAAAGCGGTTGCGTAGGCAGCTTCAGCACAGAGGGCATGGCCGAGCTTATGGCCCTGATACCTGATTTGCCTGAAGCCTTCCGCATGGCGTATGCCGAAAGTGAAACCCTTGCCGATGCCACCCGCAAACTGGCCCATCACCTTTTTGGTACACAGGGCCTGCTTGTGCTCGACCCTGATGATGCCCGCCTGAAAACCCAATTTACCGACATTGCCGAAGACGAGCTCCTGAACGGAACGGCTTTCCGCATAGCCGGCGAGACCAGTGAGGCTTTAAAAAATGCCGGCTGGAAACCGCAGGTGCATGTGCGCGAGCTCAACCTGTTTTGGAAAGACACCGGCCTGCGCGAGCGCATAGTTCGTAACGGCGATAACGATTGGCAGGTGCTCAATACCGATATTACTTTTAACCGCGAAAGCCTGCTTGAAAAGCTAAATGCTTCACCGGAACATTTCAGCCCGAATGTATTGCTCAGGCCATTGTACGAGGAACGTATTCTACCGAACCTCGGCTATATTGGCGGCCCTGCCGAAATGGTGTATTGGATGCAATTGAAGCCACTTTTCGAACATTATAAGCTATCTTTCCCTATTCTGCACCCCCGCATTTTTGCAGGCATAGTGAGCCGGGCACAAAATGCCCGCATGCAAAAGCTGGGCTTCAGCTTCAGTGATTTGGCACAGGACGAAAGCGTGCTCAAACAGCAGTACCTGGAGAGCCAACAGCTTGAAACACCCGACACCCTGCGCGAGGAGCAAATGCTGACCGAGATTTTTAATTCGATTGGCAAAAAAGCCGGCAATGTTGATAAAACCCTGACCGAGTATGTGATGGCCGAAAAAACCAAGGCCGAGAAGCTGCTCGAAGGCGTTATTAAGCGCATTCGCAAAGCCGAGGAGAAAAAGCATGAAACAGGCCTGAACCAGGTTTTAAACCTCCGCCAAAAACTTATGCCCGACGGCGGACTGCAGGAACGCAAAGAAAATATTCTGAACTTCCTGGTAAACAGCCCCGGTATTATGTATGCCCTCACTGATTTGCAAGGTTTCGATTTCAGTTTCAGGGTAATCAGGGAAAACGGGTAAGGTGCAGGAATAGCCCTGTCCCTGTATTTACAAATTTGTCCGTTTAAAAAGCTTGCAAGCCGCCGGCGTAATTCAAACATTACGGCCGGCGGCATTTTTTCACCTTTGTGTAATAATCATCAGTATCGTTTTTCAATGAACTTAAAATTAACACTTATACTTTGTGCGGCTATTGCGCCGCTTGCATGTTTTTCACAGCAGTCTCGCCCGCCTGTAACGGGTTCATTTCCTGAAGAAATCCGTTCGTTGCAGAATTACGGCATTGGTGCACGACCCTTTAGGGCAGCTAAGGGAAATAATAATGCGTATGCTTTTTCATCAGTGGGCTCGGGTGTTTCAACCACACTTTCAAACGCGAACCCTGAGCCCAAAGCCGGCCGCATTACCACTTATACCGGCGATACATCGGGCAGGCAATGGAATATTTTCCAGGACGTAGTTTTCAGGTACGACGCCGAAGGCCGCGTAAATACAGGCATCTATATTGATTTTACCTCCGGCGACAGCATTAGCAGGTCGCGCAGCTTTTACAATGCGCAGGGTAAAGACACCCTTGACATCATTGAATATCACGATGCAGTTAACGGCTGGGAAAACGAAGCCCGCAGCAGAACCGCATACGATGATTTCGGCAATATCATTCTGAGCACTTACGAAGATTACACCCCCGGCAGCGGCTGGAACATGGTTTCAGGCACCCGCCGTGATTTAACATACGAGGCAAACCGCTTTAAAAAGCTAAGCACTTACACCTTCTTCGGCAACAGCTGGAACCTGGCAGATACCGACAGCGTAACTGAATGGGGAGCTAATGATGAACCATTGGTTGTCTTTAATTTGAATGCAGGCATGCCTTTCCGCAAAACAATTTATACCGCCTGGCACAATTGGGTATCGCCGAGATATTTGCAGGCATTGCCTACGGCTTATGTTGTTCAGATATATGAAAACGGCGCATATACCAATTTCGTGAATATAAGCTCAACCTATACAGTATTAGGCAGCTTAAGTACCCAGGTTTCGCAGGCTTGGGTTAACAACGCATGGCAATACCACACACGCATTCAATATTCATATTCCCCCGGCGACCAAACAGACTCTGTCCGTTATGAACATAATGACAGCCCCGGCCCCGAAGTTACCTGGAAGCAAGATGCCAAATACTTATACAACCGCCTCTATAACCCGGATAATACCTTGGCCGAGCTTATTATAACAAGGCAGCTTACCCCCGGCTCAGCCATAAAAAACCTGTGGCGACACATTTACGCTGATTATACCGAGCCGCTTGGCCTGCCGCATTCAGGCGCAAAAACCCGTAGCCTTGCCGTTGCCAATCCCTTCGGCAATGAGCTCTGTATTCCGGCAAATGTACTGGGCCCGTATTCAATTACAGATTTGAGCGGCCGTGTACTTATACAGGGAAATTTAACCGCTCATTCAAGCGGCGCAGGCATTCAAACATCTCAGTTACTGCCAGGTATTTATCTTCTGAAGGCGGCGGGCAGGGTGCAGAAGGTGGTGAAGGAGTAAGCTTTTTCAGGTACTGTTTAAATCGTTTAAATAAATAAAGCAACAGGTAATACTTCGGGACAATTAGCCCCTTGTGTTACCTGTTTTGTTTTTATGGATGCTTATAAGCAGAAGGTAAAAATACCGGTACTTAAATCAGCTTTAAGCACATGCCATACATTGCCTCATTTTTTCCCTATTTTTGTCCGGTGGCCTTTATACATGGGGCTGCTTTGCAGAAAATTGTATTTGAAATAACCTGCAAAACAATCTGAAAACACCATCAACCTTGCTGACTTTCGGCTCAAAACGCTGTCATCTTTCGGCCTGCTGCCTGTTGCTGCTCCTGTTCACAGGCATGCAGGTGGTTAACGCACAGCAGACCCCGCCCCTGCGCGACAAAACCAAGTGGCTGCGCGATGCTAAATTCGGCATGCTTATCAGCTGGGGGCCCTATGCGCAGGTTGGCGGCGGCGAAGATGTGATGGCCAAATACCGCCTCAACGCCAAAGATTATGATAAGCTGATTAAAAGCTTTACCGCCACCCACTGCAACCCCGAAGCCTGGGTTTTGCAGGCAAAAGCTGCCGGAATGCGCTACATTGTTTTTTCGGCCAAGGGGCCAGATGGTTTCAGCATGTACGAGGGCAAGTTTAAAGAACGCGATATAACCGGCACGCCCTACAGGCAGGATGTGCTCATGCAATTGGTGCGTGCCTGCAATAAATACCGCATGCCCTTAGGCGTATATTACAGCCGCATAGACCGCCTGAACCCGGAATACCATCCCAAAATGAGCGGGGGACCTAAAATCATA
>JAZKBN010000050.1:0-36491 GCA_040388605.1 Bacteroidota bacterium
AAATAATTTCAGGATTTAACCCTAATCCTGTCAACCTTTTTTAGGACGCGACAGCCCAACCCCTTTAAAAACTCCTCCTCTTCCTCCCCGCATTTGCCGCGAAAAAGTACCATGTCATTACCACAAATGCCCAAAACAGGCCAAGCGATCGCGTGGTTTCATCTGCAAAACGGTGCGAGGGATGAAAGATTTCGCTTAACTCCCAATCGCCGGGGTTATGCGGGAAAAAGTAAACCGCCCCTGCAAAGCAAAGTACCATACCGGCCCCGAGCCCCGTTTTTACCAGTATGCCCCAACCGGCAAGCAGGCTGAACACAAAGGGCACCATAAACAGCCCGAAATGAATGAGCGCATTATCAGGCTCAAATAATTGCTTAATACCAAGAACAGCGAAAATCACTGCCCAAAATATTGCTGAGTAGCGTGTTGGCATGGTTAATAAATAAAGTATAGCCGGTTAACAGGTAAACAAAATCACCTGCCGAAAGATATGCCCGGGCAGGTGAGTAATGATTAATACAGTTTTTTAGGAATGGTAATCCCGCAAAAGGTGAAATGCCGGAATCAGTTTTTTTTCAGGAAAAGATTATCGGCTGAGCTTACCGCCGGTTTCGCCGCGCATAATGGGCTCTACTTCGGCTGCGGTAACCAGGTTGGCATCGCCGGGTATGCTGTGCTTTAATACCGATGCGGCAAGGGCAAACTCGAGCACATCTTTATCGGTATGGTAATGGCGAAGGGCATAGAGGTAGCCGGCCACAAAGGCATCGCCGCCACCTATGCGATCTATAATGGGGTTAATTTCCTGTATGCCGGTTTTAATGAGCTTTTCGCCGTCCCAAAGCATGGCATGCAGGGTGTTGTGCGATGCGCTTACCGAGCTCCTGCGCGTATTCACAATTTTCTGTGCCCGCGGGCATCTCCGAGTCATTTCTTTGCAGGTATTCACAAAGCGGTCGGCTTCGGTATCCTGCACGGGGCCGCCGAGTATTTCCTCCATATCAGACCTGCTTGCGAAAAGCAAATCGCAGCCGGCGGCCAGCTCGGGCATAACCTCTGAAGCCTTTTTGCCGTATTGCCACAGGTTTTTGCGGTAGTTCAAATCGCCCGATACAGTTATACCCATGCGGTTGGCTGTTTTAATGGCCTCCAGGCAGGTATCTGCAGCGCCCTGCGATATGGCCGGGGTTATGCCAGTCCAGTGGAAATGCGAGGCATCGGCAAATATTTGCTCCCAGTTGAGCATGCCGGGCTGTATATGCTCAAAGCTGCTGCCGGCCCTGTCATAAACCACCTTGCTGGGCCTTACCGAAGCCCCTGTTTCAAGAAAGTAAATACCGATGCGCGGACCGCCATATACTATATGCGAGGTGTCTACGCCATATTTACGTAAAAGCAAAGCGGCGGCATGGCCCACTTCATGGTCGGGGAAACGGGTAACATGGCCTGCCGGCACCCCGAAATGCGCCAGCGATACTGCTACATTAGCCTCGCCACCGCCATAAGTGGCATTAAAGCACTCGGCCTGGCTGAAACGTGAATGGCCCGGCGTGCTCAGGCGAAGCATAATTTCTCCGAAGGTAATTACCTTATTTCGGGTCATGTTGGGTGTTGTTTGTTGTATTGCGGGAAAAACGTGTGTAAGGCGGGTTAAAACCCGGCCTTAAGCTGCTTTGCCTGCGATTCAGGAAAATGGTAAATATTTTTAGTATAAATAATAGAGGCCCGTGAAGGCCTGCAGTGTTTGAGCTTATGTTTGGGCAATTTCAATACAGATTGCCTTGCAGCTTCCGATATCTCTAAAAGCCAACAAGTCTGCAGCTTATAACCAATATGCAATTGAAGTCTGCCCTTCGGAACTATCGGGCATTTCCCTGGTTTTATTAGTTCTCAGGCTTTTGGAATAAGGTTGCAAGATATGTAAAATTGACGGTAAATAGTAGATACAGCTCCCCTTTACACGCTATTCTGCCAATGTCGGCTGCAAGCCCATGGGCAACCTGCACAAAATATGAATGATTGCAGCTAGGCCGGTTGTAACTTAATAAACGGTTAAAAAAGTAACTGATATACACAGTTTAATGCCATAGACATAACCAAAATGAACAGCTGATTTTAGTTCAGGAATGGCAGTTTAAGCGTTGATTTTTTAATTGGCGCTGTACTGTGCCAATCGGCAAAATTGCAGGCTTTAACTACTCGGTTCATTCCGTGCAATGCATGCTTTCAACCCGCTGCGCCTGTTTGCCGCTTGCATAAAGCATGAAGGTGATTTCATCGGGTTTAAGCCCTAAACGGCAATATTCATTTACAACACCCTGGTAAATCCGGGTTTCAGACAGCGGCGATACATTCATTTCATCCATGGCCCATACCTGCATGCTTATAACCCGGGCGTCAGGCCCGGGTTCATACCTGTAATTATCAACAAGGTATTTATAGCTGCAAACATGCTGCTTTAATTTCGGCGGAATTTTTGGCAATGCTTCCGGCTTAATAAAAACCACGAGGTTCCTGAACTTGCCCGTGAACAGGCTGGCAGAAAGCTCCAAATCATACAAATTATACAGGCTGAGTACAGGCAGCAATAACAAGAGAACAGTATATAAGGGGAAGAGCGAATCGGCGCTGCCTTTCCTGTAATTGTGCCAAAAGCTGAACCTGCTTTTGTACAGCACAATTACGTTTATCAGAATAAGGGCAAAGTTCCAGGGCCACACAATGCTGTTATAGTTTATGCCTGAGGGCATCAGGTAAAACAATATGAACAGGTGCATCAGCAGCATTATGACAAGCCCCGCAGTTCTTGTGTTTTTAAACGCCAACAACAGCGCCCCGGCAATTTCTATTGCAGGAATTGCATACCCATAAGGAAGCCAGGAAGCCATGTCGGCAGTCTTCACAAAAAACAGCCTGTGCAGAATATTCTGCCATACAACAGGCAGAAAAACCGGGTTTATTTTTTGAATGCCGCTGAATAAATAAGTAGCGGCCAGCACAAATGCCTGGAGCCTTAAAATGCGCAGGGCTTGGCTGTCGGGTATGTTTGGTTTAAGCCAAAGCAGGGGGAGCAGCAGCAGCAGGTACTCATACAGCCATGATTGCCATCGGTTCTGGTCCTGTAAAAGGTTCAGCAGCTCAAGGCCAAGGTACAGCCACAAAAAAAGGGTTTTGCGCGGAAACAGGCCAAAAAGGCCTATGCTTAAAAGGGTTGCACATGCAATGGTATAATCAGCAGGATACGGGATTGCAGCGCTGCCCGGCCATACCGGCGAAAGCGGGTAAGACCTGCTGTTCAGCCACAATTTCCAGGACATCAGCTTGCCTGCAATGAGCGCCGCGCAAATAAGCCTTGCCGACAGTTCCGTACGCTGTACCGGGCTTAGTTCCCCGATAGCCCTAAGCAGGATGCGTACAATGTTTTGAGATTTGCCCATACAGGTTTAACAGAAGCCCCGGCATACGCGGTAACTAAACAGCGAATCAATGTAAGCAGGTAAATTGAATTGCGAAAGCAAAACCTGCAACAACCTGCTTAAGCAGCTTGTACCGACCTTATGATCAAAGCGGGCGATTCTGAATTACCGTATCGAAAATGGGTATAGATTCCGCCTTAAACGCCTGCGCTGATGCGCGGTATTTAATTTTAACGGATAGGAAATTACAAAGAAAGTACTGTGTATATATTGCCTCGGCGTTTCCCCAAAAACCTTAAAATTCCCTGATCTGACAGAATGGTATTACTCGTGCAGTAAAAAAAGATGGTGTTAAACGGGTATGAAAAAAAACATGTACCCGGCTGAAATAATATTAGGCCGGAAATACGTTATAATGTTTACTTATGCACCACAACAGGTGTAGCCACTTTATGACGCAGGCTGTGAAAGCCCATATCGCGCTGCTTTTGTTTTGAAACAATAATTCCTGATTTGCGTTCAGCAAGAACGCCTGCGGCCAATATAAGCATCAGGAGCACTATTTTTGCGGCAACCGGGGGGTTGTAAAATCTTTTATTATCCATTTTCTCGTACCAGAAGTGTTCTGAAGTGTATATACCTTTCAGAGGAATTAAGTAATCGCATTTTTAGGTCTTTTGGTGCTCAAACCTGCGGGCTGTATTTTCCGCGGTTTTAGAAAAATCACATACAAATATGGTCTTTGTTGTTGAATAAACAAACTTTGTGCCCGTTATTTAGTGATTAATTAATACCAACCCCTCATGCGCTTCGACCAAGACAGCTTTTTTGCCCACGAATATATAAACGGCTTAACCCTATTCTGCTCAGTGCTGGCCCTTGGCCTGGCCCTGAGGCCCCTGGCAGCAAGGGCAATTTCATTGCTGGCGTATCGTGCTTTTCTCGGAAAAAGCGCTTTTGTGTCCTTCGATGAATTCCGGAACCTGGTGCGCACGCCCTTGGGCGTATTGCTGTTGGTGGGCGTGCTTTACAGCGCTTTCGGTTTTATACATATTCCTGAAGCCTGGCACAGGCCCGGCGGGCACGAAGTTCAGCTGCACACTCTCCTTAATAAAACTTTCCTGCTGTTTGCCTTAATTTCAGCATCGGGCATACTGCTGCGCCTGATTGATTTTTTCGGCATGGTTACGTCGCGCAAGCTAGAAGATCCTGATAAGCGACCGGGCAGCCGCCTGCATCCATTCATGCTGGAAGCGCTAAAAATACTGGGTATCATACTTTCGGTATGCATTATTCTCGGTACTGTTTTCGGGTTGAATATTGCGGGTATTGTGGCAGGCCTCGGAATCGGCGGCATCGCGGTTGCGCTGGCAGGTAAAGAGACCCTTGAGAACTTTTTTGCCGGCCTCACCATTTTCCTCGATAAGCCCTTTATGATTGGCGATTTGGTGCAAAGCGGCAGCATTAAAGGCATTGTTGAAAAAGTAGGCTTCCGCAGCACACGCATTCGTACCCTCGATAAAAGCTTTTTAACCCTGCCCAATAAGCTGCTTGTAGACCAGGCCGTAGATAACCTGAGCCTGCGGGAAGCCATGCGGGTTCGCTTCTCTTTTAACCTCCCCTTCAGCACCGACCCGGATGCCGTGCGAAAAATAGTTGAGGAAGTACAGGCCTATATAGACAGCCACCCCCGCACCGGCGGCGAACGCGAAGTAAAAGACGCCCTCGTAGGCTTCCACGATTTTGATGAAAACGCCATACGCATTACTGTGCTGTATTTTCTTGATACGCTTGATGTTAAGGAAAGCAGCCGAACCAAGGAAGATATTAACTTCCGCATTTTGGAAATTGTGCATACTTACGAAGGCAGGTTCCATACCATACATACGGCGCTTACCGTGCCGCCCGTGGTTAACAGCAGGCCATTTGATGCGGTATAGCGTTAGCTGTATGTTTTTGATGCAATAATTGCCCTGAATTGAAGTTTACAGGTACAAGCCCCGTTTTATGCACTCTTTGAAAAGTTGTTTTGCAGTATTGTATTGTCTTTTTGCCCTCCTGTTTTCAGCAGGGCAAGGCTTGTGTTGCAGCATGTGCAAAATAACACAGCACAACCAAACTTGGGTAGGCAATAACGAGGACTCCTGGCGTATTGATTCAAAAATATGGTTCAGGCAGGGCGAAGCAGGTAAATACGGCGTTTGCTATGTCGGGCACGAAAACATGATGCCCCAAGGCGGCATGAACCGGGCCGGGCTCGTTTTCGATGCATTTTCTATTATGCCCCGGCCCCTGAAGCCCGGTACCGACCCAAATAAAATAACGGATCCTTATGCGCACATACAGCAGTTAATGCAAACCTGCGCCACAGTTGAGCAGGTGCGGGAGTTTATAAGGCTTCATGGCCGGTATTACAACAACGGCATGTACCTCTTCGTAGATAAAACCGGTAAATACCTTGTTGCTGAGCCCGATACCTGTATTATAGGTACCGATCCGAATTACCTGCTCAGCAATTTCTGCCCTTCGCAAACGCCTGATTTGGGCGCTGTAAAAATAAGCCGGTACAAACGCGGGCAGGCCTACCTTGCCCTTCATGCGCCTGATTCCGGCCTCGCATATACCCTGGCCCTGATGGATACCATGCATGAATGCAGGCCAAAATTGGGCGATGGCACCACTTACACCAGCCTTTATAACCTGAATACGGGCAATATTTATCTTTACTTTTATCACAATTACAAACAGGCCGCCGTATTTAACCTTGATGCGGAATTGGCCAGGGGAAACCACGAAATAACAATGTCGGCCCTGTTTGCCCCTAATGCTGAATACGAGGCTTTTGTAAATTTTATAACCCCCTTTAACAACAATTACTTCATGGCATGGATGCTTATTGCCGGGGCCTTTGCCGGGTTTTCATCGGTATATTTCACGCGGACATTTGTGGCAGCCAAACGGCGCAATAAAGCCGGTCAGGGTGTTTTAAGTAACGCGTCGGCCGGCCAATGGACAGGCATTGTTCTGGCAATTGCAAACATTGTGTTGTGCGTATTTATTTACGTGCTGCTCACCAACAAAGGCATGTTCTATTTCCCGGCCCCCTACCGAACAGGCTACAGCCTCTTTACCGACATAATGGCTTTTTTCCCGTTATTGTTGCTTGTGCTTTTTCCGGTGCTGGCTTACCAAACCTACAAAAGTATGCGGCAACCCGGTCAAAAAAACTTATGGGTATTGGTGTTCGCCCTGAATACAATTGCCTTTGCCCTTTGGCTTTGCCTGTTTGTGTATTGGGGGTTCCTGGCGTATTGGTAAAATCTATTAAGTACCTTTGCTCAGGAGTCAGGTGTTTGATGGTGCAAAGCGTTTGAAGGTTTTGCTATATAAGTGTTTTAAACATGTAAAAATGCCGCAGGTTTATACAGCCTTCGGCCTGCTTTATAAAGTGTAAAACCCTGTTTGCTCTCTTCTGTGAAAGAAATTGCATTTGAATGTTGACGACATGAAGAAATAACTTTTTCGTATTAAATTGAGATGGCGCACATATGAAAAATGCCTTGTTTATTATTTCAATATTCGCGGGTGTTATGCTTTTAACAGCCGGCTTACTGTATAATTTTATTGACGCAGTAGCTGATATAATCACCGGGCTTGTTGCGTGCTTGTGTACAATACAAGTACTGTGTTATATGGCAATCAATGCTTTATTTAAGGAATACCCTGATGAGGAGAATGCAACAGATGATAAAAAAGTGTTTGATTATCATATTACCATGGGAATTGCAGCCGTTGCCCTTATGTCATTTTATTGGTATGGCAGCGATATTGTAATTCCACGATCTTGGGATTTACTAAAGTATAGTTGCTTTTTTGGCTGGGTTATTTATTCACCGCTTATGTTTTTATTGGCTATATTATTCAGAAACTCACTTGAAGATTCTATATTTAAATCATTTCAAATTGCCTTGCTTTCATTTTTTGTCACACCTTTTACTTACTCGGCATTATGTGCAATAAATGTAGCAGCTGATAATTCTGTCGGAGTATATGAAACGGTATTAGTGAATCGAAATTGGAGCCAAGGCTCCGGAGAAAACGACTTGCCACAATATAGCTTCCAAATTGAAGCGTGGCGATATAATAAAAATCAGGGTACACTTGCGGTAGGTAATGATGTTTATAACTCGTACGAAATAAATGATTACGTATTAATTCATGCAGGCAAAGGATGTTTTGGCTATGCTTGGTATTATGTGCCTGAGAAAGTGAAATCAGCAGGTGCAGAAGAAGAAGAGATATTAGGAAAATAACAGGCGAACAATTTGCCTTACTCCCTGAGCCCTGCAAAAAATGATTTCATCAACGCGCTGCTTTCATCAGACATAAGCCCGCTGACAAGCTCTGTTTTCGGGTGTATAATATCCGGGCTGAATTTGCGGTAGCCCCTTTTTAAATCTTCGCAGCCGAATACAATGCGCTTTACCTGCGCCCAGCCAAGGGCCCCGGCGCACATGGGGCAGGGTTCGGTGGTAACGTACAGCGTGCATTCGGTAAGGTATTTGCCGCCGAGGTAAGATGCGGCAGATGTTAGGGCCAGCATTTCGGCATGGGCTGTAACATCGTTCAATTGCTCGCAGAGGTTATGGGCCCGGGCTATAATACGTTTGCCGTCGGTAATTATGGCCCCCACGGGTATTTCCCCGGCATCGAAAGCCATGCGGGCCTGTGCCATGGCCATGCGCATAAAATCATGATCGGCTTCGGTTAATTCAGGCATGGGTAGGTTTCATAATACTGCTTAGTCGGTGGCTCTTTAGCCTGCATGCAAATTGGCTGATTAAGATTTACCGGCGCAATATTTTTTTTCGGGGCTTTAAATAAAGCAAAAACGCCCCGCTGTGCCGCAATATAAGCAGCAAGGCAGGGGCGTTCCGGTTAAAGACAGAGTATGTTACAAGTATCTGAAAAACATGTCAAAACAGGGCTCGGTAAGGGGTGTATTTAAATAATCCGGCCCCCGGAATTTTTAAGCAATTACAATTTCGGAAAATTATTTGAATTTCCGGCAGGCAGGTGCTTATATAATCAGGAACGATGGCGGGCGTGTTTAAGTATAAGCGCTGCTGAAATGTATATTCACCCATCTTTCAAATCTTAGCTTTGCATAAATGAGCAAGGCCGCAGAAACCCGTTTTTTTCGATTCCTGCGGCCTTAATTATTGCTTATCTTATTCTGCCAATCTTAGAATTTCAGGTTCACGCCGGCCATAATATTGGTGCCTGCCTGCGGGTAATAGCCGTTTTCGTTATAGAGCGTGCCGCCGTAATAATAGCGTGCATTCCAGCCGTTGCTTACATACAGGTTGTTGAACACATTGTTCACCAGCAGGTTCAGGCTTACTTCTTTCACCAAAGATGTGGTAAAGGCATAGCTGAACTGTAAATCATGCACGAAATAGGCTTTCAGGGTGGCTTCCTCGGCCCCGCTGAGATCCATGTACTGCTTGCCAACATACTTGGTCAGGAAACCGGCCGTAAAGCCCTTAAAGGGGTACACCATAAACTTACTTCCCGCCACTGCCGAAGGCGAGAAGCTGAGCGGCGTGTTCTTATGCACCGTGGTTACCAAGGTATTATCATCGTAGTTGTTCAGGCTTTCGGTATAAGTATCCAGGCGGTTGCGGCTCAGGGTGAGGTTGGCATTCCATTGAGCCCAGTGACTTAATTTCAGGCCTGCCTCAAGCTCTATGCCCGTGCGGTAGCTTACAGGAACGTTTATGCGCAGGTTATCGCCGTTAATATCGAGGCCGCCGTTAGATACCAACTGGTTTTGGTAGCGCATGTAATACAGGTTAAAGCCGCCTGTGAATACGGGGTTGCCAAAGCGCCAGCCGCCTTCTATATCATGCAGGGTTTCGGCTTTAGGTGCCTGGTTGCCGTTCAGGTAACCGGTAATATAATCCTGGCGGGTAGGCTCTTTGCTGCCCAGGGCATAAGATGCATAAAACAAGCCCGGACCAACAGGCACGCTGAAACCGGCCTTCGGGTTAAAGAAATTATTCTTGCGGTCCACACTGACAACAGCCACATCGCCGGCCTGGTTGAGCGCGGTTACGCCGCCGATTTGGTGCCGCACATAACGGTACTGCACATCGGCAAAAACGCTGAGGTGTGTGCCGAGGGTGGCAAAAGCTTTTGCATACACATTGGCATCGTCCTTGGTGCCGCCTTCATCGTAATAACGCAGGTTGTTAGATGGCAGGGGGTTATACTGAGCCCATATAACTTCGCCGAAATGCCTGCCGTCATACCGGTTTGCGCCGCCTCCGAAGGTGAGGGTCAGGTTCTCGGTTTTACGTATGGCGCTGAAGGTGAGGCCCCCGAAACCGTTATCGAGCCAGCGGCGACGAATGAGGTCAGAGGTTGTAATGGTTTTATTCGTGAAGGAATCAACGGCTATATTCACGTTGGGCAGGTTGTAATCGGCAAACTTCTGGTCGTGCTTATACTCCTCGTAATAACCGAAACCGCGGGTGAAGTACAGCGCTGCATTCAGGTCCCATTTATCGGACAGGCTGTTGTTGTAATGCAGCTGGTAATTGGTTTGGGTATAGTTATCTACCTGGTTGTGATAGTCGTAGGGGTTAAATCTTCGGTTGCCTGCAAGATCGTCTGCGGAAATGCCGGCCCAGGCCTGGTGGGTAATTTCCTGTCCGCCGAAGATTACGAGCTTGAGCATGCTCTTTTTACCATAGTAAGTACCGGCAGTATAGAACGATTTTAAATCGGAGCCTGAACGGTCTATATACCCGTCTGACTTAACGCGGCTCAGGCGGCCGTCGAAGGCAAAGTGCCCGTTAATTAAGCCGCTCCCGAGCTTGAGCGTGTTCTTTTGCGAATTGAAGCTGCCGAAGCTGTTATTGGTTTCGGCATAGGCTTCTTTGTGCTGCTGCTCGGTTTGCAGGTTAATGGTTGCGCCCAGGGCCCCGGCCCCGTTGGTGCTGGTACCCACGCCTCTTTGAATCTGCACGCTTTGCAGGCTCGATGCAAGGTCAGGCACATCCACAAAATAGGTTTGCTGGCTTTCGGCATCGTTATAGGGAATGCCGTTTATGGTTACATTGGTGCGGCTTGCATCGGAACCACGCACACGAATACCCGAGTAGCCTATGCCGTTACCGGCATCGGAGGTAACAACCACAGATGGGGTGAATTGCAGCAGGTAAGGCAAATCCTGCCCGAGGTTACGGCTTTGAATTTCCTTTTTATCGAGGTTGGTAAAGGCCACGGGCACATTTTTGGCGGCCCTTGTGGATGTGACCATGACCTCGTCGGTTTTAAGGGCAACGGCTTCCAGGCTGATGCCCAGCTTATCTGCATCATGGCTTTCGGCATCGATGCGGAATACTTTGGGGGCAAAGCCCACAAAGCTGATACTGAGCTTATGAGCGCCGTGGCTTACATTGCCAAACTCAAAATTGCCTTCAGCATTGCTTATGGTAACTTTAGCCGCTTCAAGAGAATCAAGGGTTATACTTGCACCGGGCAGAATGCTGCCGGTTGCCGCATCTGAAATGCGGCCTTTAATGCTATGCTGCGCTTGTAAGCATAGCGGGGCAGCCAAACCCAAAAACAGGGCGGCCGCTTTTAAAATAATTTTCATGTAAAAGGTTGTAACCTTAATATGGTGAAACACCGGCAAGCCACAGGGTATGGCAATGCCGTTTTTATCTGTTTACCTCCCTTCGCCGGCATTACCCGGATCAGGTTCAATGGGTATAATCTCAGCCTGCGCAGGCACCCCTGTTAAGATGCTGCAAAGGTACGGCAAAAAAAACGGTAAAAGGAAATGAGCTTATTTACAGGGTATTACGTAATGTGTTTAGGTCAATATTAAAATAATAAAAATTATTTAACCCAGGTGTGTCCTGTTTACAGCATACCTTTCGTCTATACCATACAAACCTTAAAACAAACCAACCTTATGAACGATTTCTTATTAATATTCAGGAATGGCCCTTCGCAACGTACAGAGCGCCCAAGCGAAACAGAAATGGCAGCCATTATGGATGCATGGAAAAACTGGATGGGCGGCCTGTTCGCAGCCGGTAAAATGGTTAACCCCGGAAACCCGCTTGAAATGACAGGCAAGGTTGTAAAAGCAGGCCACCTTGTTACCGACGGCCCTTTTGCCGAAGTAAAAGAGCTGGTTGGCGGCTACACAATTATTAAAGCCGATTCATTGGAAGAAGCTGCAGAGCTTACCAAGGGCTGCCCCGTTTTTAATGACCCTGCCGGCAGCGTTGAAATCAGGCAACTGATACCTATAAGCATGTAATTGTTTGTACAACAATTGAATTTTATGGCCCCCGCTGATATTTTAGCGGGGGCTTTTGTTTGTCTGACAATACAAACCAAAAACACCGGGAGCTTTCGCCCCCGGTGCATTGCAATACCGTATTATTCGCCAATAAGCATTGCAGGGAACGAGTTCCCTTTCTTTAATAAATTAACCCTGTATGGCAGTCGGGTCCATCCAGAAGTATTCCCAATGGTGACCGTCAAGATCGTAGAATATGCGGGAGTACATAAAGCCAAGGTCCTGTGCCTCATGTGGTTCTGTTGCCCCGGCGGCAATGGCGTTATTCACCATGCTGTCAACTTCCTCTTTGCTGTCGGCCGACATGGCAAGCATGGCTTCGTTGCTTTTTGAAGTGTCGGCAATTTGTTTTTTAGTGAAGCTTTTGAACTTGTCTTCAGTAAGCAGCATGAAGTATATTTCTTCAGAAACAACCATGCAGGTGGCTGTTTCATCAGTAAACTGTTGGTTGAACGTATAGCCCAGCTTTGTAAAAAAAGCCACCGATTTGTTCAGGTCTTTTACTGCTAAGTTTACGAATATTTTTTTAGACATTGTAGTATGTTGTTTGACTGTTTGTGTTTTTATGATGTATGTAAAGCAGTTGTAATTATACCCCTTGTTATTGCTGTTTTTAAACTATGCGTTTGCCATTTTCGGGCTGCTGAATGTCATTTCGTCCATATAAGAATTCAGCTCGGCTTTGCGCTTTTTGTGGTAATAAATGTAAGAAGCCACACCGATTGCCATGGGTATAAATACACCAAGGGCATCGCTGAATTTGCCTATGGCTGCTATTAAATAAACGGCGCCAATGAGGTCGAACATAAGGCCTGCGTAAGCCCATTCTTTAATACGCGGGAAACCGGGCACAAGAATGGCAATTACGCCCAATGTTTTGGCTATGCCCAGGAAGGGCACCAATGCCGATGTTAAGCCAATATCGGCAAAGCCTTTTACGGCCAAATCCATCATTAAAACATCGGGCACTGCCGAGCCGAACATAAAGAATGCGAACAGGCCGGTAAAGACCCAATAGAGTATGTTAGTTTTTTTCATTTTGAATACGAATGTCCCGGTAGTATTTATTAGCTTTTGGTATCACTTCTTTCCTTCCGCCAGTACAGCTATAGCTTTTTCGACCCTGCGCACCCTAGTTTCGGGCGTTTTGGCTCCTTCCACGGCGAGTGTATGCACCCGTTTACCGCTGTAAGACAATGCATCGAAGAATTGCCTGGCAGCAGGGTTAGCCGCAAGCGCTTCTGCAAGGTCTTCGGGTATTGCTGCTTCGCGGGGTTCGGTGTCGAGGCTGAGCTCTATATCAGCTTCATCGCCGCCTTCAACAGCGGCAGCTTTACGGTTTTCAGCGCTGAGCGGAATCAGGTAGCGGCCGTCCATGGTAGCAATGGTGCTGCGATAGGTGTGGCTGCCGTTAACTGTTACATGAACGGCAGGTTTTTTACCGGCGCCCAGGCCTGTTACCACTTCCTCGGGAACAAGAATGCCGGTGGCGTTTTTCTTCTCGGTAACAATTACAGTTCTGAATTTCATGGACATGGCTTATAACTACCAGCTTACGTTCTTATCATAAACAAGGCTCCACTGGAAACCGAATTTATCGGTAAGTCCGCCGAAGTAGCCACCCCAGAACATTTGGCTCGGCGGATAGCTTGCCTCGCCGCCTTCAGACAGCTTTGCGAATAATGTATCCACATCGGCTTCGGTATCGCAATCGAGGTAAATGGTAATGCCATGGCCTTTTTGGAAACCGGGAGTCATGGTCTCGTTCATATCTGAACCAATAATAATTAGGCTGCCGTTGGTAAGGGTGCTGTGCATTATTTTATCATGGTGCTCGGCAGGAATATGCCCGGCCATTTCTTTAGAATCGCCCATGACCATGAATTTTGTTTCGCCGCCGAGGCAGGCTTTGTAAAATTCCATGCCTTCGCGGCAGTTGCCGCTGAAGTTCAGGTAAACGTGTGCTTTTGCCATTGTATTGGTTATTATATGGGTTGTTTTTTATAATCGTTAACCGGTGTTTGTTTGATATTGCAAAGGTAAACCGGTAAATAATATGCCGCATGGTGCATTACCGACTGTTTAAGGGGGTGTTTGCGAACGCATTTTTTTACCCTGAAAACAAACGCTTTCGGCCGGGTGCCAAATACAACTGATTCGGCGGGCATTTGCGAAAATTGCATTTTGCGACCCGTTTTTCTTATTACCTTTAGTTTATGAAACACATTGCAATACTCGCGCTTGAAGATGCTGTGCTGGCCACCATAGACGGCCCAAGAATGATGTTCGAGGGTGTGAATGATTTTTTGGCCGAAGCCGGGCGTCCTCCGTTTTTTAAGGTGGAGATAGTAGGTATTAACAAGGAGGTACGCCTGCACGGCTCATCTTTCAGCGTGCACTGCGACAAGCTCATTACCGAGCCTCTTGAAACCGATATGATTATAATACCCGCCCTGAAAGGCGACAGCAAGGGCGACATTACCAATGCCATCGCAAAAAACAATGCCTTCGTTCCCTGGATAAAAGAGCAGCATGAGGCGGGCACCGAGGTCAGCAGCCTGTGCCTGGGGGCTTTCATATTGGCAGCAACCGGAATGCTCAATGGTCGCAAATGCAGCACACACTGGATGTATGCCGGTATGTTCCGCGCCATGTTCCCTTCAGTTGAGCTGGTAGATGATAAGATTATTACCGAAGAGCAGGGCCTTTACTCAAGCGGAGGGGCTAACTCTTACTGGAACCTGCTTTTGTACCTTGTTGAAAAATTTACCACCCGTGATTTGGCTATTCTCGCCTCTAAAGTTTTCGCCTTGGACATAGATCGGAACAGCCAATCTATGTTCCTGATGTTCAACGGGCAGAAAGGACACCAGGATGAAGAGGTAAAAAAAGCACAGGAGTTTATAGAGAATAATGTTACCGAAAAAATATCGGTGGAGGACCTGGCTGTGCGCTTTGCAGTAGGTCGCCGCAGCTTCGAAAAGCGATTTAAAAAGGCTACCAATAATACACCGGTTGAATACATTCAGCGCGCTAAAATAGAAGTCGCTAAACGCTCACTTGAAGGCGGACGTAAAAATGTAAACGAGGTAATGTACGAAGTCGGGTATTTCGATACCAAGGCATTCAGGTCGGTATTTAAAAAGATAACCGGCTTAACGCCCCTTGATTACAGGAATAAGTACAGCGGCGGGGTAACAGCGGTGGCGTAGGGGATGCTATGCCTGCCAGACAGGCTCGTTCTGCCAATCAATGAGGGTGTTTGAGTTACGGCCAACCGAAGGGATGCCCATATACCTGATTGGTACCGTAGGGTATTTGGCAAAAAGGTTTTCAATACGCTGCCTGAAATGTCCGCCGGGGTTAATGGTGTTGAGCAGGTATTTCATGGTGCAAAGGGAGTAGTAGATGCGTTTTTGGTAATTTATGGGACCCTTAAGCCAAGGTGTGCTCTTATATTTTTTTGTAATTAATACGGCAGGGTCAATTGCCAATTCCCTATTCCATAGCCGAGAGTGATGCCCGCATAAATTTCTTACATAGTTCAGGCTGTGCAACCAAGATTCAAAAATGTCGGGCGGAAGAGAAAAATATGAAGCTATTTGCTTTTTATCGGACCCGCCGGCAATATACTTGTATGTATAAGAAAGGTCGCCAAATGTCATTTGCTCAATTATTATCCAGGAAGGCGGATAGTTTTCATCAGTATACTTCTTTAAAAAAATGCTTATTGACTCTTCACGAGTTTTTTTCTTCAGGATGGCATTCATGCTTTGTAGTAACACGCTACTATAATTCGATATTGTGCCGCTTTTGTCTTTATAGTTGTTTTTGAAGACATCTGGGTTCGTCATCCAATAAGGACCGTATTTACCTGACATGCAATAAACTATTTGCGTTCTGACTGCGATCTCAATACGTTCAATGGCGTCAAATACAATCAGTTTCAGTTCCCTGTCGAATGAATAAAGCATCTGAATGCTTTTAAAAGTCGTTCCGCTATCGAAATATTCAATTTCTTTTTGAAAGGGGCTAAAATACTCACTCAGCCGGGAATAGCTGACGTTCAGGAGAAAATGTTTAACTGATGCAGTGTTTTCAATTTCAAGCCCGCGAGCTTCCAACAGCAAAACTTGCTCAGCAACCGATAGCCAAGGTTTGAAATATTTCATGTCCGAATGTAAAAATAAAATTAAACCTATAAAAGCGGGAAAGCCTCCTGCAGTTTCCGCCAAAGAGGCCTGGGAGCTCTGTTGACACCAAAGTAAGATAAATATTCTCACCTGCCTAAATGTATGTAAAAACGAAACCTATAAAAACGAGAAAACCCCCCGATTTAGGCAGTTCTTGCATAAGCAGTCCGAGGCCTGGGGGGTATGTTAACACAAAGGTATGAAAAATAATTATACATATCCAAGTCTTCCGACAAAGAAAACCCATAAGACATATCCGGATATTACAACAAAGAAAAATAAGGCATAATCAAATATCCCGACAAAATAATGCCCGGGTATATGTCAATGCTTCATTAAATCCTTATTCATAAGGCTTGCCGGGCGCACACAAAAAAGACCCAAGGTCTCCCTTGGGTCTTTTTCAATATTGATATGTTAAACCAACTACTCAGCAGAGGCCGAAGCTTCAGGAGCGGCAGTTTCAGCAGGAGCAGCTTCGAAATCGGCAGCTTCTTCAGCACTGACACCCGCAGGGGCGGCAGCAGCAGTTGGAGCGGCAGGAATTTCAGCGGCTTCGCCTTTGTCTTCGTCTTTGTTATGCCTGCGCTCCATTAAACCTTCTTCAACGGCCTGGCCTATTGCGTGGGTTATAATGGCTATGCTTTTGTAAGCATCGTCGTTAGCAGGAATAGGGAACTCAACGCTTAAAGGATCGCTGTTGGTATCTACCATTGCAAAAACAGGGATACCCAGCTTGTGCGCTTCAGATACGGCAATGTGCTCCTTTTTAACGTCAACTATGAAAAGAGCCGAAGGCAGACGGGTAAGGTCGGTAATACCGCCCAATACACGCTCCAATTTCTCTTTTTCACGGCTGAGCATCAGGCGCTCTTTCTTAGCAAGATTGCCTGCGTTTTCTTCCTTCAACAGTTTTTCAATGGTGCTCATCTTCTTCAGCGACTTGCGAACAGTTGCGAAGTTGGTAAGCATGCCACCCAGCCAGCGCTCGGTAACATAAGGCATTTTGAGGCGTTGCGCTTCTGCTGCAACAAGCTCTTTGGCCTGCTTCTTGGTGGCCACGAACATGATGCGGTTGCCTGAACGCACAATGGCTTTCACGGCAGCAGCAGCCTGGTCAAGGGCTCCAAGGGTTTTGTTCAGGTCAATAATGTGTATGCCGTTGCGCTCCATGAAAATGTAGGGCGCCATACGGGGATCCCACTTGCGGGTAAGGTGACCAAAGTGGACACCAGCCTCGAGCAGGTCTTTATATTCAGGTTTGTTAGCCATTTTTGTTTAAATCCTTTAGTGTGAAAGAACCGACAGTCCCGAGGTTGAGTATATGCCAAAAGCATATAAGCAAAGGACTGCCCGGCAGCCTGATTAGCGTTTGCTGAATTGGAATTTTCTGCGTGCTTTTCTTCTGCCGTACTTTTTGCGTTCCACCATACGGGGGTCGCGGGTAAGGAAACCTTCCTTCTTCAGGGGCGGCCTGTGGTCGGGGTTTACATCGGTCAGCACACGGGCTATGGCCATACGGATAGCCTCCGCCTGGCCGTGAATACCGCCGCCTTTCACGTTAACGGACACATCAAATTTACCAAGCTCCGATGTTACTGTAAAGGGCTGGTAAACAATGGTACGCAGGATTTCTGAAGGAAAATAATCCTCCAGGGTTCTTTTATTTACAGAAACGGTACCGTTTCCGGGAGTAAGGCGCACACGGGCAACCGCAGTTTTCCTTCTTCCTATTCTGTTTAATGTTGTTTCCATGTAGGGATCTGCGCTTTAATTATTTGATAGGGAGAGCGGTAGGTTGCTGTGCGGCATGGGGATGCTCGGCTCCGTCGTACACGAACAGGTGTGTAAACAGCCTGCGACCCAATCTGTTCTTGGGAAGCATGCCGCGTACTGCATGTTCAATGATTAAAGCTGCGGATTTGGCTTTCAGTTCGCGGGGCGTTTTAAAACGCTGGCCGCCGGGGTATCCTGTATGGGTAGTATACACCTTATCTGTCCACTTCTTCCCGGTGAGCTTTATTTTGTCAGCATTAATTACAACAACGTAGTCGCCGCAATCAGCATGAGGAGTAAAATTGGTTTTATTTTTACCCCGAATCGCCATAGCAATCTGACTTGCCAAACGACCCAAAACAGCGGAATCCGCATCCACCAACACCCACTGCTTGTCTGCAGTGGCCGAATTGGCCGATATGGTCTTGTAGCTTAAATGGTCCACTTTATAACCGGTTAATGAATTTATTGATTTTAATCCCCTTCTCGACTGAAAAGGGAACGCAAAGGTAAGGTAACCGGTTGGATTTGCAAAATTGATCAGGAAAAATTATGCTGTCCTTATTTGGTAATGAATAAATAATAGGGTATAGCAGGATGTTTATTAAATTTGCGGTGCAGGCAAATGTTGTTTTCCGGGTTACCGGTAACCTGTTTTTCAACATGCCGCCCCTAACGCAAGTTTATATGTTAGATTTCATTAAGAACAATAAGGAAGCGATTACAATAATTGTAGCCACAATTACTGCTGCTGTAACTATATTTTCGTTTATAAGAGCACTGAATGAATATCGTGTTCAGGGTCAGCTAAAGCGTGCGGAATTAGTCAGGCTATGGTTTAACCTGTTTTTAACTGACCAAAGATTACAGGTGGTAAAAGAACTGCTTGAAGAAGAAACAGAAGGTGGGGGCGCAGCCTTAGCCCGACACAAATTTATAGACCGTTATTATTTTCTGGGCCGCTGCGAAGAAGTGGCTATTGCAGTGAACTCAGGCTTAATAAAAAAGAATGTGGCCTATTACCTGTTCGGGTATTTTGCAATAATATGCTGGGACAGCAAGTATTTTTGGGAGGGCTTGCCGGGTGGCAGAGATGTGAAGCTATGGAGTGTTTTCGGAAACTTTGTAACCCAAATGAAGGAGGAGCGTGAGGCATTTAATTCAGACCCTTCCGGACCCGGCAAAATGATTTATTAAGCCGAAGTCTGAACCTCTCAATAATGTATCGGCATGTGCACATAATCCAGTGAGCTTTGGGTCTGGAAAATGGTTTGCCCGGCTTTTACATTATAGGTAAAGCTTTGCACATCGTTTTTAGCGCCGTTGTTGGCAATGGCCGTAAAATCTACCTTCTGATCGCCTGCCGGCATGCTGATGCGGGCATAGCTAATGCTGTGAGGCAGCGTTTGCCAGTTGCGGGTGTCGGCTTTTTCGGTAATGGCGTTTATGAGGCCAAGCACGGCCCCGGCATCCTGGTTTTTACGGCGAAGGCTTTCTTCCTCAACCTTTTTTATGGCCACCCGTAATAAAGATTTACCCATTTCTGCCAGGAAACGCTCGTCAAGTGTTTTATAGGCAACAGCGTTAACGTCAATACCTTTTTCAAGCGGAATGCTCCTGCCGTTCCATTCAAGCTTTGCACCTGTAAACACCTCGGCCCGTTCCTGGTACTTAGGGAAAACAACCCTGATGAATTCAAGGCGGGCAAGGCCCTTGGCTTTGTCTTTTTCATCTTCACCCAGGTAAAAAGGGAAGTTCAGGCCCATGTCTTCATTATGGAAAGTAACCATGCCGCCGGAGCCGCGAATAATGGTAAAGTTGATGCCCCATTCATCTTTCACAGGCCCAAGCCCGTTGTGCCAAAGGAAAACCAATTCCCCGTTGCCGCGCTGAACCGGCTGGTTTTTCATGTTGAACTGCGCCTCATAACGCGAACCTTCATCTGCAAAGCCGCTTTGGTAGGCCGTTCTGATGAGGTCACGCTTTAATTGTTCAGGCGCCGACAGCTTAAACAGGCGGCTGTAATCATCCTGGTAAATGTTGTAGGCGTTGCGGTAGGCTATAAAGGCATTGTTCGGGTCTGAATTTACGTCGTAAATTATGCCCATCAGGTTGTGCACAAAGGCATCGCGCTTGTATTTATTGTCGCTTTTGTATTTGTCGCTGAGCCGATTGAGCAAATCGTTCATGCGCTTGCATTCAACCAATGCCTCGTTGGGCAGGCCCATTTTAAGGTAATTCAGGGCCATGTAATAATGAATCAGCAGAATTTCATGATCCTCGCCCTTGTAATCAACCACGGTGGGGTTCACCAAAAAGGCCAGGCCCTCATTCACATAATTGGTGGCATAGTCTTCAGAAAGGCGATATGCCTCTTCAAAGTCTTTATTGCTTTGCTCATACTCGCCCATAATGCTGTGCACGGTACCGCTGTTCATATAATAAAGCAGCTTTTCGCGGTTATGCCTGCCCGGTTTCGCCTTTTGTATTACCGATGAAGCCTCTTTCATGTTCCCGTTTTCGAAGGCCATGAAAAATTTGTAGTTCTTTTGGTAATAGGTGGCGCAACCCGCAGGCATCATAAGCACAAGCAGCATGGCGGCCGGCAGCAATAACCTGCGCATTCGGGCAGCTGGAGAAAGAATATGTGGCTTGATTTTGAACACGATTTAGAAGTACAGAAATATAATATGCCGGGAATTTACAATCCAGGTATCCCGACCTGCCCGGGTGAGCTTATTACATAATTTGCCCACCCAATTTGCCCTCCCAAAATTTACCGTAAATCACATCGGTAAGCAGAACAGGGTACAGCTGTTATCAGTTAACAATATATTTCTTCTGCTCGCTGCTGTTGAGCCAAACAATTTCGTTGGTCTCCATATCTGAGAGGTGCAGCGACACTTTATAATCAATCACGCGGCGTTTGCCCTGGGCATCTTCCGTACTGGTTATGGTACCGAACAGCATGAAATTGGCTCCCAGCTCCTTACCGAATTTAGCCTGTGTTTCAACGCTGGCGAATTGTGCCTGGTCTCCGCGTTCTTTGCGGATGGCCTCGCGCAAAACGCTGTTTTCAACTACGCGCACCATGCCGCTGTTGATAAACTCTTTCTGAATATCCTGTATAAAGGTTTCAGAATCTATATGCTCGTTGCTTTTGTTCTGGATAATGCCAACTATAACAACAGGATTTTTAGCGTACCTGCTCACAAAATCGGAACGCCAGCGGCGGGCCAATACATCTTTCACCATATCGGTGGCTACGTTACGGCTGTCGGTATCGTTCCAGCGGCCGCTCAGGTCTATTTGCTTATCGGGTTCAACGCGGGTAACGCTGCGGGTGGCGCAGCCTGATATAATTAATGCAGTGCAAAGTGCTGCTTTTACGGCAATGCCTGATACTTGTGCGGGAAGACTGAATTTGAAGTTCATATTTTTATTGGTTTGTATTTAAGACATGTAAAGAACAGCTTACCCCTACCCGGCCCCTGAATTTTCTTTCTGCGGAACCGCTTCGGCAGGTTAGCGAATGCAAGAAAATCAAATATTCCGAGCCTGCATTGCTATAAAGTGCCGTTAACGTATCATTAGGATTATTTGCAGGTTAAAGGGTTTATTATGGCCCTCAAAAGCAGGGCCGGAATATGGATAAACGGAAACAAATGATATATAAAGCCTGTAAATGCAGGTTTGGATTTCCAGAAGCTACGGGGCTTATAAGGTTATTTTAAGCCGCTTACTTTGCAATAACAGTTTTTATCGTTTTCAAAATAATTCGTGCAAAACTCTGTTTTATCATTTGTGATGTGTAAATAATCGCCGGTGCCACCGGTAGTATCATTCACCAGATAAGGAAACTTCACTAAATCATCATCCGTGTTTAAGTAAAAAGAGTGAAGCGCAATTTCTTTTCCGTTTTTTAAGTCCCATTGTCCGCGCATGTTAAGAAGCAGCCTGTTTTTCTTATCATAAACTTTCCTGTTGTATTGGCCGTTCTTTAAGAGCACTATGGTGTCATAATTGTTTTTATAACCTACCGGCACGTAAACTCCATACAGTTCTGATTCTTCGAATTGCTTAGTACATGCAAAACAAATAAGTAAGGCAAATGCAAGGCTAATGTATTTCATATACTATTTTAACAATCTAAATTTAAGCACATTAGCATCAAGATTCTTTCCTTGCCCATTGTTTAATGCAAACTCAGGCAGATCTCAATACCCAAACCCCTTCACCACGTTCCTCGCCTCTTCCTGCGTAATAGCTGAAAAATTCCTATACCGGTAATGCACATCAATAATTTCCTCTACGGCATCGGATACCAACTTTTTATTCTCCCAGGTTTTTAAATGTTCAAGCACAAGCGGAAGGCAGCCGGGCTTATAGGCTATCTGCCCTATAACGTGCACAAGGGTATTGCGGACACGGGCGGTTTTATCATGTTCCAGCTCCTTGAGCAGGGGTAAAATATCGAGTGGGTATTTGCGTCCGCGCAGCTCTATGCCATGGCATATCTCCCGCCTTATTTCCTTGTCGGCATGGTGCAGGTAGGTTTTGGCCCAGGCCAATACGGGTACCGGGTTTACCTCGCCCATTTTCTTCACCGAGCCTATTACGGCATTCCTTGGCGAGTGGTGCGCATCAAAGAGGCCTGTATCGAAAAAGGGCTTTACGAGCTCAAAATTGTATTTGCCTATTTCGCCCGCCGCATTAATCACCGTTTGCCGAACCTTAAAATCAGGATGCGGGAGCAGGCTTTCAAGCATCTGAATCAGGGCATCGCGATGCCGGGTATAAGCCAGGTAAATTCTGCCGATACCCAGGTACGCCGCTTTCCGGATATAGGTATCGGTATTGCTAAAGTATGCGGTGCTTTGGCTGTAATTGCCGCTTTGCACATCTGCCAAAATATGGTTTTGAATGGCGGCAACCGTTTTCATGCGCTCATCGGGCGGGAGATCGTAAAAGGCCATCGGCTTATTTTGTTTTCCTGATGAGCTCCTGCAAACGCCTGAACTTGGTCTCCTTAGCCGGGTCAAACTCATCTTTGGCGCGGCGGCTTATAATGGCAATAACCTCGCTGCGCTGCAATGCATTACCTATACGTATGGCCTCTGCGGCGTAGGTAGGCAATTGGTTTATGGGGCAGGTAATCAGCACCTCTTTCAGCAAATCGAAAACGCCCTCGGCATACTGCCTGTTTTTGTATTCAATAAGCTTTATAAGTATGCCTGCATAATTATCGCGGGTAATAACGCTTCCTGCTCTTGCCGCCTCATCGAGCTGCGGAAGCAAGGCATACATTTCTGCAGGGCATTCTTCTGCAATGGCATTTAATGCAGCCATGGCGCCCCATTGCATGCGGTTGTTGTTGCCGGTAAGCAGCGCCGCTATGGCTTGCAGATGCGGCGCAACTATTTTGGGCTCCCAATTGGCTGCTTCGTCAAGGGTTTTAATACAGTCTTCGGCAATGCCTTTAACCTTGCTGTGCAGGTTTGCCACCAGGGCAGCCACAGCAACCTTGTCTTTATGCCATGCAATTCTTTGGCCCAGGCTTATATTACCCTGCTCGTCGCGGCGGTTTGCGCCGGCGGTTATTTCGGCCATTACATCTTTTACTTTTTCCATTTTCGAGGCGGGCAATACCGCGTGTGAAAAGCCGACAACAAAGCGCGGCATGTCTTTAAATAAAGAGCCCAATATACAAAAAGGGCGCTGTTCCGGTTAACCCGACAACAGCGCCCTTAATTTAAATATTATTAGCAATATGCTTAATTACCTGGCCTTGCTCACCGATTTTAAAACGGTGGTTTGACCCTGCATAATACGCACCATATAGATACCGGCAGGCATGCTGCCCATATCGAGGCTGTAATTGGCTGCGCTTCCGGTATTATCGAAGTTGCGGCTCAGCATGGTTTTACCCAATACATCGGTAATGGTTACCAATACAGGAGCATTTGTTTTGCTGTTTACGCTTACGTTAATAATGCCGTCTGTCGGGTTGGGGTACACGCTGATGTCGGTCTTTTTCAGGCCGGCGGTTGCGGTAACCACAATGCGTGTATCGGTGCTGCAACCCGAGCCGGGCAGCTCAATACGTAGAACATAGAATCCGACCACATCAGGAATAAAGAAGGTGGTATCTGACAGCACGGTGCCGGTTGCGGTGAACCATGTGTATTTTGCTCCTGCAACAGGTGCAACCACAAGCAATGAATCGTAACGGGTTACGTAAACCGGGGCGGCAGGCCTTGGGGTAACAATAAGGTGTACAGGAACCGGGGTACCGTCGCAGCCGGCGTTAGATACGCTCACATAATACCTTCCGGTATCTGCAAGGGTAACAGAATCTATGGCGAAAGAGGAGTTGCTGCCTGTGAATGAGCGCGGGCCCGTCCATGACCAGGTGGTATCTGTTAAAGCTGTATTTGCGCTGAAGTCAACACGGCCACCTGTACAGGCAGTAATGGTTGCCGCAGGCACAATGGCTGCATCGGTGCAGAATGCACGGGCAATGCGTACGTTATCAACATAAATAAACTGCCCGCTTTCAACGGTGTTAACCAGGGCAAACTGCACATTGGTTGCCGTCATTAAAGCAGCAGGCAGGGTTACAGATGCCGTACGCCATTCGCCGGCAGCGGGGCCGTTTGCGCCTGTGAAAGGCAGGGTGCTGTCAGATGCATTGCGGGTAGTGCCCAATTGAGCGCCGCCTTTTTGCCAAAGCTTGTTGAAGGTGTTACCGCAATCTGTGCTGTAAGCAAAGGCCAGGGAATCGGTGCTTGTGCGGTTGAAATAACGATATGCATAATCAAACGCTGCCGTATTATTGGCTGCGCCCGCCATGTTGAAGTTATTCGAGATCAGGTAAGCCCTGGCGCCGCGTGCAGTATTGCCATAGTTACCAAAACGCATAGATGTGGATGTTCCGAATGAGCCGGCACCTGTGTACAGTGTCCAAACAGAATCGGTACCGGTTGCTTTTTGGTGCCATTCGGCAGCTGCGGCAGCATCGGCGAAGTTATTATTTAAGGGCAGCACTGCAGGGGTGTTTGGCAATGCGGTTACGTAACGCGGGAAAGTAATGGTATCTATACCTTCGCCGTTAGATGCTACAAGGGTTACATCATAGGTGCCGGGGGTGCTGTAAGTAACGCTTGGGTTGCGCTCGAATGAATATTCAGGAGTTCCGCCGGGGAAACTCCATTCCCATTGCGTTGGCCAGTTTACGCTCCTGTCTTTGTATTTAACAGTAAAGCCGCTGCAACCGGTTCCGTTAGAGCCGCTGAGGCCGGCTATGGCCGGGAAGGGGCCAAGGGCCGAATACAGGTTAACATCATCTAACCACATGTTATTGCCGCCTGCGCCAATGTTTACAAACATAATGCTCAGGTAAGAAGCATTGTTGTACAGGTTGGTATCAAGCATGAGGCTGTCGGTAGCCCAATCACCGGCAACGGGGGTGTAGGCTGCAGCAACCAGGCCGTTGTGTGTGTTCAGGTCATCGCCGCCTTTTATCCAAAGCAGCTCATAAGGGCTGGTGCAGGAAGTTGAAACGTAAACGGCCAGTGAATCGCTCTTGCTTACGTCTTTACGACCGTAGGCATATTTAAATTTCAGGCTGATGCGTTTTTTGCCGTCCATGTTATAGGTTGGCAAATACAGGCTTGAGCGGCCTGATGGCGCATTATAATTTATAGCGCGCATGGCCCTGCCGTTACCGGTGTTGGCTGTCTGATTTTTCCAGCCGTTGTTGGCGGTGTTCAGGGTGTCAATACGCGACCAGCTTCTGGGAAGTGTGCCGGCAACAACTGTATTAAAGTTTTCAACTACCGGGTAAGCCGCAGGCGGGCGCGATGTACAGTTGAATTCAATGCCCTGTAAAGTGGTCGGGTTCACGTTCTCCGGATCAAGCCATGGCATCAGGCGCGCTGCATTGTCGGTGCTGTTATTCCAGCTGACAGATAATTTACCGAAGTTATCAGGAGAAGTAAGGCTTGTGCAGCTTGCGCCGCCGCCGAACAGCTGGCCGATAATTAATTTGTTGGCGCCAAACAGCGGAGAACCGGATGAACCGGGCTCGGTAGTGGTGTTTGAACCCCAAACCACCTGCCAAACCTGTGCGCCGCTCATGGTGCTGGTGCGGGCAGCTGCCGGGAAAATGCTGAACTTCTTAATGTCGCCGCTTGGGTGGTGCAGGCAATAGCCTTTGCTGGTTGCAGTGGTGCTTTTATCCCAGCCGTTCATATAAACCTTGTAAGCGCGTGAAGGCGTTTCAAGCATTTGTACCAGGCAAAAATCTGAACCGGCGTTACGTGCTTTAAGGGCGGTGCCGCTTGTGCTTTGGGCAGCCATGCTGGGGCTTGTTGTCGGGTTCAGGCATGTGGCGCTTTCCCAGTTATAGCAAATTACCCATTGGGCAAAATCGTTACCGCTGCTGCAGTGGTTGGCGGTAAGAAAATAAGGGGTACCGTCGTTATTGGTATTGTTTATCATTGAGCCTGAGCAAAAGCCCTGGCCGCCGATAAGTATAATGGCCGCGCCGCGTTTCTGGGTCTTCACTGTGTCGGCAAGCGGACAGTTTACGTTCATATTACAGCTACCTGATTCACCGAAGGCTGTAGTGCTTTTAGCCAGGCCGAAAATATCGCGGTAAGCATGGGTTACAAAACCTGCACGCAGGCGGCCCTGGCCGGCCACATCGGCGGGCTCGTAATATTCAACAATAATATCTTCGCCTTTAACAGGCATGGTTGCCAGAATACCGGTTTCCTTGTTGTTTTCAGCTGTGAAAGAGCCTATTACGTGGCTTTTGTCGCGGCTGTAAATAAACAAAGCGGCGCCGTTCGGCAGGTTGTATTCGCTGAAAATAATGTTAATGCTTTTAGCGCCCACCGAGCTGAAACCCTGGCGCCAGATTCGGTCGCCGTTTGTGAGCGTGGTCCAGGATCCGGCATTATCAAGGCCGAAATTCACATCGAACTTTTTACCAATGCGGTAAATGCTTGCCTTGTTGGCATTGTTTACGGCATCTTCGGCCAGCATGGCTTTCAAATCGAAGGCGGGCATGGCCGCAACCGGGAAATCAACTTCGGAAAGGCCGAGCCCGAAGCTCGCCGGCTTACCGCCGTAGCTTACCTGCGCACGCAGGCCAAAAGGAAGGGCCGCCGCAAGCAGGAAAAGAATAAAGGAGTAAAACTTTATCTTCATAGAAGTAAAAGGGAAAAGGAAGAAGTAAAGAAGGTTTATTTCCGGAAGTGTACAGATACGAAAAGGCTGCAATTTACAAACATTGTTTCCAAACCGCTGATTTCGATTCAGAAAGCAATAGTACTGATACTGCCGGGCCCTCGCCTGAATAATTGTATAGCCTGAATAGTGTTTGCATAGCCTGTTTGTTACCGGTAATGCCGCAATTATGCTTACCTGATACAAACCGACGCCGGAATATGTAAACCCGGTTTTATGCTGTTTTAAATTATTGTTTTACTATTTTCATGTTGTGCGCTATCTCCCCGCTGCGCAGGCACAGCCTGTACATTCCTGCCGGGAGGGCGCTAAGGTCAACATAAGCGGCATTTTGCGGGGCAAAAGTTTTAACCAGGCTGCCGGCCATGTTGTAAAGCTCGGCCTGCAGGTTGGGCATGGCCTCGGGCTCATAGCTGAAAAGCAATTTGTCGTTAGTGGGGTTAGGCCCTACTTCCAGGCCCTGCATGGCTGCATGGCTGATACCTGTAACCACGTTTACAGAACGAATAATTTCGAACTCGGGGTCTATGCTCGCGGTGCGAATAGCGAATGGCAGTGTAAAATTAAAAACCTGCCCGGTAGAATCTGCCTCCAAAACAATGCTGGTATCCTGTGATGCGGAAGCCCCTTTGAACTTAACCGGCACACCAATGTGGAAGAAGGGCACGCTTGCCCGCATACTGGAAGTTTGGTTCAGTGTAAAGGCCACATTATTTCCGTTTTGCGTATAACGTCCGCTTAGCTTGGGGTAACCCTGCTTATAAATCCATTCATTGAAAAACTGTGTCAGGCTCATGCCGCTCACAGCTTCCATGTGGCGTTTCAGATCTGCTGTTGAGGCATGGTTATAAGCCAGTAAAGGGTCGTTGAGGTAATTACGGACAGCCGTAAAAAAATTGGCATCGCCTACCTTGCGACGAAGCAGGTGCAACACCATGCCCCCTTTATCATAAGTGGTGCGGCCGTCGAAAATCAGGTTTTCGTTGGCAGTATCGTACACGTAAACCGAGCCCCCGGGGGCGCTAACAATATTGGTAACAGTTTCGCGCTTCCAGTTCAGCCAGCCGTCGGTAAATACTTTGTTATAGGTAAGGCCGGTTACATAGGTTGCAAAGCCTTCGTTGAGCCAAATATCGCCCCAGGTACGGCAGGTAACTTTATCGCCGAACCATTGGTGGCCCAGCTCATGGGCAATTAAATCACGGCTGGCGAAGGTTACAATAAAGGTCATGGTCTGGTGCTCTTCTCCTCCCCCCCATCCGAATTGGGCATGACCGTATTTTTCTTTCATATACGGGTAAGGGCAAAGCAGGGTATCGTAAAGCCGCATGCAGTCATTTAATGATTGCACCTGCGCTATGGCATCGGCAGCGGTTTCGGGGTAAACGTAGTTTTTTATGGGCAATACGCCTGTGCTCAGGGGCAGGTCGTAGGTATAATCGGTATAATTGGTAACGGCGGTGGCTATCAGGTAAGCGGTTAAAGGGTAGCGGGTTTTCCAGTGGCAGCGCTCATGGCCGTCGGGCAGAATATCTATAGTAACGGTGCCGTTGCCTGCGGCTTTTTTACCTGCGGGTACGGTGGTCCAAACATCCAGGCTGTCGTATTTATCTGTCAGGCTTTGCTTGCAGGGCCACCATTCGCGGGCCCCGTAGGGTTCGCTCAGGGTCCAGATAATGGGCTCACCGGTGTGGCTGCTCTGTGTAAAGCTCCCGAAACCGCCCGAAGTGGGATTGCCGTGGTAAACAACGGTTACAGAATCAGGCACATTGGCGGCAATGGCTGCCGGCAATGCAATCTTCAGCTTCAGGTCTTCGCGTATAATGCCGGCAGCAGGAATGTTGGCGCCGTGGTAAACCACGGAATCAACGAGCATACCCCTGACAAAATCGAAGCTGATGGTATCAAGCGAAGTACGAGGCAAAATAAAGCTGGTAACACTGCCCGAAATGGCCGAAACCGAGGGATCAATGCTCCAATGTATTTTAGCGTAAAGAATATTGTAATCGAGGCCGGCAGCACGTGCTTCCTCTAAGGCGTTTACTGAATTGTTGAACCTCGCCCTGCTGTGGCAGGCCACATCGGAACTAAAAAAGGCCGGGGCAGTTTGGGCATTGGCGCTCTTACCCCCTGCAAGCACAGCTGTAAGGGCAAGCAGGCAGGCAGCAATAAAACCGGGCTTCGCGATAAAATAGTTTTCAAAACCTGCATTGCCTTGGGGAGCCTGTGTGGCTGACACCCTTAAACGGCATAAAAATGCGTAAAAGTTATGGGTCATAATGAAAGGAAAAACGTGTTGAAACCCGTATTAAATTAACGGATTGTGTATTTGTGCAGGTAATATGCCCGGAAGGATTACAAATATCGGGAAATTTATCTGTATTGTTTTGTCTGCCGAGGTTTGATTGTCTTGGGCAAGGTAAAAAACAGGCCTGCCGGCTGTTTTGCAGTATATTCATTGGTTAGCAATTACCCTGTTACCCCGGGCAAGCCGGTTTAGCTAACTGCCCTGTAAGCCTGTTGATTATGGTTATATGCCAAATTATATTTCACATTGAGCATTTGCTTTCGGCGGCTTAAACCGTTTTTGATGCAGGCATCGTCATAAATACACATTGCACTATTTAAGAGAGTATGGCACCATAAGCTGTATTCGGCCCGGAATTTGGTTATTCCCGGTTGTGAGCAGCGCCTGTTTCTGCATGCCTTTACCTGCATAACGGAATTTTGCATAGCTTGTATTACATGTACATAAATCCGCCATGGGCGGAACCGGGAAAAATGAAAAACTTAATACGCTCCATAGCCCTTTTTGCGGCCTGCTTTATCGGCTTCAGCCGGGCGGGCCTTGCCCAAAACCAGCCGGCGGAGGCAAGCACCTTTGCCGTTCGGGTTGTAAAAGAAAACCTGTTTATTCCCTGGGAAATCATTTACGGGCCCGATAACATGATTTGGTACACCCAAAAGAATGGCTATATCTGCAGGCTGAACCCGCTCGACGGCAGCGCCGATACCATTTACTTTGAGCCCAACCTCGTAATCAGGAACGAAGGCGGCATGCTCGGCATGGCCCTGCACCCTGATTTTGCAAACACCCCGCAGGTTTTCGTGGTGTATGAATACGTAAGCGGGGCCAATTATTTAGAGCGCGTCATTCGGCTTGATTATAACGGAAGCCGGTTAGTAAACCCCCAAATAATACTTGATAATATATCGGGCAACACCATTCACAACGGCAGCCGCCTGATGGCCCTTGCTGATAAATTGTACATATCTACCGGCGATGCAGCCAACACCGGCCTCGCGCAGCGCACAGATGTTATTAACGGCAAAATTCTCCGCATAAATTTCGACGGCAGCATACCCGCCGATAACCCGATTCCAAACAGCCCGGTATGGAACTGGGGGCAGCGCAATGTGCAGGGCCTTGTGTTTGCCAACCGCAGCATTTACAGCAGCATGCACGGCGCGAATAACGACGATGAAATCAACATTCTCCAAAAAGGCCGCAACTACGGCTGGCCCAATGTGGAAGGCTTTTGCAATACAGCAGCCGAACTGGCCTTCTGCAACGATTCTAACGTGGTTGAGCCTATAAAAGCCTGGACCCCAACCATTGCCGTTAGCGGTATAGATTATTACAACCACCCCATGTTCCCCGAGCTGCAAAACTCATTGGTAATGGCCACCCTTAAAGATCAAAAGCTGCACATACTCAAGCTGAATGCCGCCGGTGATTCCATAACTTCAGATATTGTGATTACACAGGTTGCACAAGGTCGCCTGCGCGATGTTTGCGTATCGCCCGAGGGCAGCGTATTTATATCTACCAGCAATTCAAATGCAGCGGGTACCGGCGTGCACGGAGATAAAATTTTGGAACTCTATAATCCCCTTGCCACCGGCATTAAGCATAATAAGCAATTAAAAGGTGTAACCCTGTACCCCAACCCGGCCAACAGCCAGGTAACAGATAAGCTGCAGATAAGTGTTACCGGTAATGTTACCGGCCGCTGGAACTATTATATAACCGATTTCTATGGCCGCCGGGTGCAGGCGGGGAACATAATTTTCCCGGCATCGCTTAGCCTTGCCTCTCTGAACAGCGGCGCTTATTTGCTTCGTTGCGAAGACGGTACCGGCAATACCGGGTTTGTGCGCAAATTCATAAAAGAATAAGGCTTTGTATTTAATACCTGTATATGAATAACCTGGTATAACTGCTCACAGGTAATACAATCAGTTGCTGTATGTCCCGTTTTTGGGTTGCAGCTTTCGGGTAAGAATGCGAATAAAATCTATAATACCCCAAAGCAAAATCAGGCCTGAATAAATACCAAAAACTACTGCCGCGGCTGTACCGCCGCCTCCTGTTAATGAAACCAAGCCGGCTAAAAGGAATATGAACAGGAACAGCAGGCCGAAAACAAAGCGAAAGATACCGTTACCATAATAGCCGAGGTAGAACCGGTGGAAACCAAAATACCCAAAGGGTAAAAATGCCAGAATGGCTGCCACTGTCCTGTTCCTTGTTCTTTTATTGCCGGTGCTGTCCGGGTTGTCGTATGAGGCTGTAAGGGTCTTTTTTGAGGCTTCAGGATTTGTTTTGTACACAGCGGGCGCGGAAGCCGTTGCGCCCAATTGAGCTAAAGCATTCGTAGTTTCAATATAGGCAGTTGAGGAATTGCTATATGGATGCCCTTTTTTGGAATAGTCAGAAACGGGTATTGTCGGCCGGTGCTGTATGAAGGCCTGCTTTATACCTGCCGATGAATCAGCATTGAACACTTCAATTGGTTTTAACGCTGAAGATGAAGTTGTACCCAATCTATAGTTACCGGGTGCAAAAGAAGCTGTGTAATTATGCCGGTTACAGGCAAACAAAACCGCGCTGAAAAAAACAGCAAAAATCAATCTGTATCTGAATACGAACATTGGTTTGAAATTTATAAAAGCTAAAACAGCAATTGAACCGCAAGCTATAAATATACGGCGTTTTAAGCAGTGCGAAGTTCTATAAAACAATCAGCCAAAAATAATTCAGAAATATTTACCGTGCACAGGCAACCCTTTGTGGCCTGCTGCGGTCTTCTTATTGGCAGCGTACATGTACCAAACCATGAGGCTCTCCGGCTTCCGGAATTTTTTCCGAAACGGCGAGGTACAGGAACAATAGCCTAGAGAAGTGTACTTTTTGTTGTGATTAAGGTTCTTCAGTCGGGCAGCATTTGTTGCCCGATTGTCTTTTTTTAGGGGGGGGTGGATTCAGGTTCCAAATGCAAATTCCATGCAGGTTATGGCAAATCATGTATTTGCATTAGTTAAAACTCCCCGGAAGCTATAAGTGCCGCAGCAGAACTCAGGGTTTGATTTCTTAATTTGTAAAGCCTACCGAATCACTTGAATGATTAAACGCTTAACATTGAACAAAGGCTTAAAGTAAATAGAAATAGCTGAAAAATTTGGTGTCAGCACTTGAATAATCAGCAGGGGGATGCTCATGAACTAAGGACATTCTGTTAATGAACACGCTCTTATTAGCTCTGCAAACCCATCACCTCTTCGCTTTCTTCCCCACTGCCTTATCCGGCAAGAGCCTGTTTTTAATCTCGTTAAGCTTCATCAGCGCTTCCACCGGAGATATATTGTTTATATCTATGGCCCTGAGCATTTCCTCCACCTCGGCGGTCTGTTTATTGGCAGAATCGAAAAAACTGAGCTGCAGGGCTGGTGCGGGAACTGCCTTCATTTTCTGCTCTGTTTCCATGCTCGGACGGTCGTTTTCAAGGTGCAATAACACCTCCGATGCCCTGAGCACTACCGTATTGGGCATGCCGGCCATCTGCGCCACGTGAATACCGAAACTGTGCCTGCTTCCGCCGGGACTCAGCTTGCGCATGAAAATTACCTTATTATTAGCCTCGCGCACGCTCACGTTAAAATTACGGATACGGGGCAGACGCTCGGCAAGCTCATTGAGCTCATGGTAATGCGTGGCAAACAAAGTTCGCGGACGGCCCTTATGATTATGCAAAAACTCAACTATGCTCCAGGCAATGCTCACGCCGTCGAATGTACCGGTGCCGCGGCCTATTTCGTCCATGAGCACCAGGCTGGCGGGGCCCAGGTTGTTGAGAATGCCGGCCGTTTCGGTCATTTCCACCATGAAGGTAGATTCGCCCCGGCTGATGTTATCGCCGGCGCCTACGCGGGTGAATATTTTGTCGGCAAGGCCTACCTCGGCGCTTTCGGCGGGTACGTAGCTGCCAATCTGGGTCATGAGTACTATAAGCGCAGTCTGCCTCAGCAATGCCGATTTACCGGCCATGTTCGGGCCCGTGATAATAAGCACCTGCGCATCATCTGAATCGAGCAGGGTATCATTGGGCACATAGGTTTCGCCGGAAGGCAATTGCTTTTCAATAACCGGGTGTCGCCCGGCAACAATATTAAGGCGGGTATCGTTGGCGGTTACGGGCTTGCAGTAATTGTTGAGCTCCGCAAGTCTTGCAAAGCCCAGGCGACAATCAAGGGCGGCAATTGTGCGGGCATTTTGCTGAATGGCGGGCACAAACTCCAGCGCATAGCTCACCAAATCGTTATAAAGCCTGAACTCTATGGTGGCTATAGACGCTTCGGCATTGGTGATTTTATCTTCGTATTCCTTGAGCTCTGGGGTAATGTATCGCTCGGCATTGGCAAGGGTCTGCTTGCGGATCCAATCTGCCGGGGCTTTATCCTTATGCACATTGGTCACTTCGAGGTAAAAACCAAAAACCCGGTTATAGGCCACCTTTAACGAAGATATGCCGGTACGCTCGCTTTCGCGGTTCTGAATCTGCTGCAGGAAATCGCGGGAGTTCGCGTTCAGGTTGCGCAGCTCGTCGAGCTCGGCATGAACGCCGTCTCGAATCATGCCGCCGGCGTTGGTTTGCAATGGCGGGTCATCGGCGAGAAATTCAGACAGGCGGGCAAGCAAAGGGGCGCATGGGTCTATCTCTTTCGCCATTTGCTGCAATTGCGCAAAGGGAGATGCTGACAGCATTTGCTTCAGGGGCCCCATAGCAGCCAATGCATCTTTCAGCCTGTTTAGCTCACGTGGATTTACACGTCTTGCGGCTGTTTTGGCAATCAGGCGTTCAGGGTCGCCCATGGTTTTTAAGAGATTGCGGAGCTCTGTGGCCAGGTCGGGGTCGGCAAGCAGGCTTTCAACGGCATCGAGGCGGGCATCTATGGCTGCCTTATCTTTTAGGGGCAGCAGCAGGTTTTGGCGCAGCAGGCGCGCGCCCATAGGCGTGCAGGTTTTATCAAGCACGGAAATTAGCGGAACACCGCCTTCCTGTGCCGGGAAAAGCAATTCAAGGTTACGGATGGTGAAACGGTCCATCCACACATACTGCTCATGTTCCAGTCTCGATATGCTGCGAATGTGGCCCAGCTCTCGGTGCTCGGTTTCGTTGAGATAGTGGAGTATGGCACCGGCAGCGCAAATGGCAGCCTCCATATCTTCCACCCCGAAACCTTTGAGGGTTTTGGTTTCAAACTGCCGGCAAAGCCTGTCGTGCCCGAACTCGCGGGTGAACACCCATTCATCGGGCGTATAGGCGTTCCAACCCTCGCCGAAGGTATTCAGGAATGCCTGTCGGCGTTGGCGGCAGTAGAGCAGTTCGGCCGGGCTGTAGTTTTGCAGCAGCTTGTCAATTGAATCCACATCGCCCTCGGCGCAGAAGAATTCACCGGTGCTGGCATCGAGCAGGGCAAGGCCAAGCGGGCCGCTCATGGGATAATGTACAGCCGCAAGCCAGTTGTTTCGGCTGCTGTCGAGCACGTTGTCGCTCATGAGAATGCCGGGGGTTACCAGTTCGGTAACGCCGCGCTTTACTATGCCGACAGCGGTTTTAGGGTCTTCAAGCTGATCGCAGATGGCCACACGCGCCCCTGCCCGAACCAGTTTCGGCAAATAGGTTTGCAGGCTGTGGTGCGGGAAGCCGGCCAGCTCAATTTCCGAAGCCGAGCCTGCGCCGCGCTTGGTAAGGGTAATATGAAGGATGCCGGCAGCTGTAACGGCATCGGCCCCGAAGGTTTCGTAAAAATCGCCTACCCGGAAAAGCAGCAAGGCATCAGGATGCTTGGTCTTGATGGCATTGTATTGCTTCATCAAGGGCGTTTCAACGGGGGAGGCAGACAAGGTGTTTTTCCGGGGTTTAGAAGGGTAGCAAATTTAAGGGTTTTGCAGGTATTAAGCATATATTTACCTGAACCGAATCTTAAACTGAAACTAATTACGGAATGCATACTTATTTCAGGAAAAGTGTTTTCACAATCTGCCTGCTCATTGCAGGTATCGGGGCAGGTGTTTCCATTAAATCTCCCGGCAACATCAGCAACGCGGTACCTAATGACAGCACCGCCATAAAGATTGCAGAGGCAATTTGGCTGCCTGTTTACGGAAGCAGGGTATTAAATAAAAGACCTTTTAAGGTTGAACTTGTTGAGGGAAAAGTTTGGCGGGTTGAAGGAACTTTACCTGCCGGCATGATGGGTGGCGTTCCCTTTATTGTAATTCAAAAAAGTGATTGCAGGATGCTGAAAATGGGGCATGGGAAGTAGGATTGTAAAAAAAAAACTCCTTTAACGCTTCAAAGATTAGTAATAAATTTCTCTTTGATTTCCCTGATGCGTTTATTGTATAACCCACAATTGGGAAAACAATGATTTATCAGGCCTGCTTTTCCCTGGCAGCTTTAAGGGCTTTAAAATCCGGAAGTCCATGTTCCGCAATAAAGCGCCTGGCCTCTTCAATTTTTTCAGTAAAGAGTGGTTTATCACCCAAATAATCAGCAATCTCCTTAAGTGATTTGTTGCTGAAGTCAAGTTTTTCGGGTTCGCTTTTCATAAATGCAATTTAAGTGTTTTGAGTAAATAAAATTGCAGAATAATTCTGATCCTGCGCAAAATTCATCCATCGGCCATCCAAGTAACCAAATATAGCAAACCTTGGAACCAGTTTATTCCAATTTCTCAATATTAGTTTGGAGTAAACGCGTGTTCGCTTTTCGCTCGCACCTTTAAAGAATACCTTAGCTTTGGGATGACTTTCAAAGAATACTAAAATACATAAAGTAACTGTATTAAGCGTAAAGAAAACATCTCCGTTAGCAGATAAGGCTTCAAAATCTGCAACTAAGTTAACCGCTTTCAATTGCCCGTTACTATCTCCTAAGCTTAAGTTATAAATATGATCTTCCTCATCAAAAGCATCGAAAGAAACAATTTTTAAAATTTTTCCCTTTGGCCCGTCAGAATAAAAAGTGAACCTTTCCTGCTCTGCGTTTGAGATTCCAAATGATAGCGATGCTCCATATTCAAAATTTCAGCCTCAAAACTATAAATTATTTACTTTTCAATTTAACTTGTCCCGTCCTGACATAGGTTGACAGCTCAAAATCATGAGCAGAAGCAACCCAC
>JAZKBN010000051.1:0-76116 GCA_040388605.1 Bacteroidota bacterium
GGTAGTTGTACAGCCCTTCAGGGGTATATTCCTGTATATCTTTGCGTATATTTTGAGTAAAATTTCTCCTGGTATTTACAGTTAAAGTTGTAAGGCCCAAATTGTTATACGTGAAAACTTCTGCAAAGGTTTCGTGCCAGTTGTTATCTGTCCCCATAGAGTCAAGAAAGGCAGTATCGGGCAGGAAAATATCTGAAGCTGTATTTAAAGCACGTTGGTTTTCAACCTGTATAAGTTTGCCTGCATAGCGTTCCAGGGCCTGACGGGCCTGTACCGGTAACCTGCCGTTTGCCAGGCTTACCCTAACATTCTGCGGCACCTTTGCCTGAGCCATTGCCGATTGGGTAATTACAACGTTGGGCTGCTTTAAAGTACCTTCGCCCGTAACCGGAAACGCCGATTGAGAATAAACATTACCAATTATAAAAACCAGTAGTGCTGTACCTACGAGGGCCAAAGACCCGGAAACCAATTTCATAATAATGCGTGTTAATATTATCTCATAAATAAAGGAAGTACGGAAATGACGCAAAGCAATGAACAAAGCTATTGCGCTGTTTTACAGATTTTTAAAGTTTGAAACAATTGCCCTTTGCTGCTTAAGCCAAGCAGGTAAACGCCGGCATTTAAGTCCGATGCGGGTATTTGTGCAATGCCGCTACTAATAAATAATTGGCCCTGTTTTAATCTTCTTCCGCTAATGTCAGAAATGAAATATGCATCAGCATGCAAACCGGCCAGTATGCTTATTTCAAGTTGTGCGCTAAACGGGTTAGGGTAAGGAACAGCCTTAGCCGACATATTTTGTCCGCTCTGCAAACCCGACACTCCGCGATGTCCGAAATAGGTAAACCTGTAAATACTGTCAGTTACCGGGTTATCACTGTTGGTATAGGCATATATGTAGCCGGCCATGCTTCCGTCGGGGTTAAATTTATAAACCATGTCACTTTTATTAGCGAAAACCAAAGAACCATCGGCCAGGTAGTCTTCTCCAATATTCTGCGTTAAATGTCCGTGTGAGTTATAAGTTGTGGTACTACGAGATTCAAGCCTGGCAATACCGTTTCTAAAAACACTGATATACTCAATATTGCTGTTGTAAGCGCCGTATATCCATTTATAAAAAGATTTTGCTGTCCAGGTATTATCTCTGCCGGAGAAATAGTAGGTTGAATCAGGAAAGTTAAAATTACCTATCCCGCCTTGTACCCACACATGGAAGGTGTTTGTTAATATAGCCGTTGAATCAGGATTCAAAACGCCGCCCTGTTCGTTTTTCTGTATAGTTCTGCGGGTTTCACCATTCGGGCCAAGCTCAGAATAATCGCTGATTACTTTACTTATTCCGCCTGTATCATCGAAAGAATAAACCATTAAGCGCACCAGGAAACCTTGCGTATTATATGTGTTTTCAATAAAGGTCTCATTGTTTTTGAGCATACGGCTGCCGTCAGATTCATAATGTACCTGGCGGGTTAAGTTATTATGACTGTCGTAGATTAATGTGTCTAAATAAAGGGTATCGTAACCGGCAATTGTTGTATTCCATGCGCGCCAAACTGTGTTTTTAAATTGCCCCAATTCATCAAATTCACTCGTAACATAAGTGGTTGGTGTGGCGAAATAGCCGTTGTAGTATTTTTCAGATGTGAGGTAACCGTCTGCGTCATATTCAAAGGCGGCAGTGCCTTTAAATACCCAGGTGTTAACGGGCATAGAATCTATCAGCGCTGAATCTGAAGACACAGAAGCAATGGAATTAACCCTGCGGTTTTGCTTTGCCGATTGCTGTTTCGCGGCAATATGAAATATACTTTCCTGTAAAACCGGTGGCAGGCTCTCTAACTGCGGGCCCAGCATTGCAAGGTTAGCCGGCAGGTTTTCCTGAAGTTGCCGGAAACTTTTTACAGATGTTTGCTGAAGCCCATTGGCAGACAAACGGTTCTTAACAGCAGAAGATTGAGCCTTAGCATTGCCTGAAAAAAGCAAAGCCGAAATAAGGAGAATTGAGCGGAAGTATAAATTTTTCAAAGCCTTTGGTTCGCCCCCAACAGGACGTTTTAATTATGGAAATAAAAGAAAGCCGGCTTCAGCCCACGTTCCATAATAAAACGGAACATGCATTTAATAGCCTGGTTAGTTTATTTTATACTGAACTCCGACGCTGCACTATACATGGCAATTACGGAATAGCAACAGCGGTTATGTTTTTAAGCTTAAAATACTGCTGAATAAAAGTGTTTTGCGGAATAAAAGTACTCATGCCCCTAATAATAAGCAAGATATATTGAATAAAAGTTAAATAAGCCGGTTAAAAGAGATAAAAATATTTTAACTGTGCTAAAATGCAGTATGATTTTGTATCGGCATTCTGTTGTTTACCCCGATTACGGAAGACCATATCAGGCATTGATTTTCTCCTTCTTTATTCCAAAAAAGGCATCCTGTTTAATTCCCGCTTTATTACTATTTTTGCCCCTGCAAATTCATGCTTTTAACCGGGTTTTGTTTTTCCCGGCAATTTGTTCGTTTCAAACACCTGAACCGGTTAAAGGGCCGGCCATATTCTATGCGCTTTACATCAACTACTTTACGCTTTATCGGTTGCGGAGCGGCTTTGCTTTGCGCGGCCATTGCTGCCGAGCCTGCTGCTGCCCAGGCCAAAAAGACCCCTGCAAAAATTGGTGTTCCGGCCGGGGTGCCCGCCCCTGTTGCCCCTTCGGCGCCGGTTGCACCCCCCGCCGTTGCATACCTTGACCTGAGCACCAATGCCGACGCTAAAATTAAGCTCAACGGCAAAGACCAGGGAATTATTAAAGTTGGTGAAACCAAGAAGATATCGGTGCCGAAAACAGGCGCTAACTTCCTGAAAGCAACCAGCGTAAGCAACGAGGCCGATTTTGTGGGTATTGATCTCACCTTCGTTGAAAAGGTGGACCAAACCCTGGCCCTCGACCTGAAAAAGGTAATAGACGAGCGCGAAAAAGCCGAGAACGCTGAAAAAGCATGGAAAGCCGCTGCCGCCAAAGCCGAGGAAGCCAAAGCAAGCCTTTCAAAACGCAATGCCGATATTGCCGCCGCCGCCCCAAAGGTGATTGCCGACGACAAAGCCAAGCTTGTAAAAGCATTTGTAAAAGCCGACGCCCCCGAATTCCTGCTTGTAGAAGGCGGCAGTTTTGCCCTTGGATGCAAGGAAGGCGAGTGCAACCCCGATGAAGCGCCCAACCCGACTGTTTACCTTACTTCATTCTACATGAGCAGGTACGAGGTTACCCAAGACCAGTGGATGGCCATTATGGGCGGCAAAAACCCCAGCGAAAAACCATGCGGAGATTGCCCGGTAACCAATGTAAGCTACGATGATGCCGTTAAATTCCTGGGCAAGCTGAACCTGAAAACCAAGATGAATTACAAGCTGCCTACCGAAGCACAGTGGCAATATGCCGCCAAAGGCGGTAATGCAACCAAGGGCACCAAATACGCCGGCTCCAATGAGCTGGAAGAGGTGGCCTGGTACGACAAGAACTCATCTGACAAGCCGCACCCTGTAGGCAAGAAAAAGCCAAATGAAATTGGCCTCTACGATATGAGCGGCAATGTTTGGGAATGGTGCCAGGATTGGTACGGCCCTTACCCCGCCGAAGAAAAAGTGGAATATGCCGGCCTGCCCACAGGCACCGCCCGTGTATATACCGGCGGCAGCTTCCATACCGGAACAAAAGGATGCCGTACCACGCACAGGAACTCGGCTGCACCGGCTACAACCTTTAATTACGTAGGTTTCAGGCTGGTAAGGCTGCCATAGTTAAACCGCGGTACTAATATTATTCGAAACGGCTTCTTCGGGAGCCGTTTTTTGTTGTTTAGGGTATTTCCCCTTGCCGGCACGGTAATTTTAGCCTTCATTTGCATGCTAATGCAAACATATCACCTGTGCCCCGTATCCCGGTTAAGGGCATAGCATCACCGAAACATCTTACACCAAATGATTGCAATTATAGGAGCCGGAATATCAGGCTTGGTAACGGCGCTGCGCTTACAGCAGGCCGGGCTGCCATACGTGCTTTACGAAGCCGGTTCCGAGCCGGGGGGCTGCATACGTTCGAGGCAGGAAGGCCCTTACCTGCGCGAGGAAGGCGCTAACAGCCTGCTCGCCGGCGAGGGCACCGAGGCGTTGCTGCATGAGCTGGGGCTCGAAAATGAAATTTTGCCTGCCGAAGCCGTAAGCAACTTCCGCTATATTTATAAAAACGGGAAAATCAGGCAATTGCCTGCAAAGCCCCGGAGCCTGATGCTGGGCGGCTATTTCAGCCTGAAGGCCAAATTCAGCATTTTGCGTGAGCTTCGAAACAAAAGCCGGGGACCCGAAAACGAAACCCTTGCCGATTTTTTCCGTCGCCGTTTTGGCGAAGAGGTGGTACGTTATGCCCTGGACCCTTTTGTAAACGGCATATACGCCGGAAACAGCGAAAACCTGCTCGTTAAGCTCACCTTCCCGCAATTATTGAAAATGGAGAAAGAGTACGGTTCGGTGTTAAAAGGCATGGCGAACCTTGGCGGCAAAAGGCGCAAAACGCTCAGCTTTAAAAACGGCCTGCAAACACTGCCCATAGCCATTGCCGAAAAGCTGAATTCCATAAAATACCGCCATACGCTTACTGCCCTTGATTGGGATAAGGATGGCTTTACCCTCAATGTATCGGCGCCCGACTCGGGGGCCGGTTTCGGTAAGGGCTCATTTCAGCAAAGGGTGAACAGGGTTATTATGTGCCTGCCGGCTTATGCGGCTGCGCCGGTGCTTGCCGACTCTTTCCCCGAACTTTCTGCCGCTGCTGCAAAGCTTGAATATCCGCCCATGGCGGCCGTGCATACCGCCTGGAAACGCAGCAGGGTGTCGCACCCGCTGAACGGTTTCGGGGCCCTGCACCCGCCCCATGTTGAAAAGCTGTTTACCGCCGGCACCATCTGGACAAGCTCGGTATTCCCGGGCCGCTGCCCGGCAGATGAAGTGTTTTTAACCACCTTCATTGGCGGTTCGGTAAACCCTGAAAATGCAGGCATGCCCAATGAGGCTTTAATAAGCAACACCCTTGCTGAATTGCGCCGACTTTATGGCATTACCGGAGAGCCGGAATATATACATACCAACCGCTGGCCGCTGGCCATTCCGCAATACGATGCGCACATGCTGCCCGTAAATGCCGCCGCCGATGCCGCCAAAGCCCGCGGGCTCTTTATTTGCGCCAACTGGCAGGGCGGGGTATCTATAGAAGACTGTATCAGGAAGGGCGGGGAAATGGCAGGGGTGCTTAAGGGTTGAGGCATTATAAAAGCATTTTTATAGCTCCTTAAGTTTTTACCGGGTCTTTAAATTTGACCACCCTGTCGGCAAGCATTTTAATTGAGTCTTTAATTCCGTATTTGCGCGGTGTGGGGATAAGTATGATTTTAAGTAGCCGAATTCAAAAACCTCTTTGACCCCTTTTAAACAGGAGCCGTCCCCTGTATTAAATCTGACCTGTGCAGACACGTATAAACTTTTATGCCCTGTTGATTAATACTTCTGCCCGCCTCTTAGTCTTAGCTTAGCTGTGCGGAACAGCTTCTTATATACGTTTTAATGAAATGCACATGCCTGCCAAATACCTGTTAATGCTGCTGTTTTGCCTGGGCTGCTTTGCTGCATCTGCGCAAATTCAGGATACAACCTTTCTTGATGCTGATGGCTGGGTAAGCAATTTGGCAACCGACGACAGCACCCTGTATATAGGCGGCTCATTCACCCACTTAGGACCGCATACAGGCTGCGGCCTTGCTATAGATGCCAATACCCTTGTGGCTCAACCTTTGGGTTTCCCGAAATTAATTGGCACTGTAACCATTGTAATAAGCGACAATTCAGGAGGCTGGTACATTTTCGGAGATTTAATAAGAATAGGAAATACTCCCCTTACCACTAACCTGATTCATTTAAAGCCGAATCTTACATTAGACATTTTATTCAATGCTGAAATAACTGTTGGTGTTTCTAAGCTGTTGCTGAAAAACAATTTACTTTATGTTGGCGGTTCATTTATGGAAATAGGGGGTCGGGAACAGCCGTTTTTGGCAGCGCTCAACCCTTTAACAGGAAGAGCCACCTCCTGGAGCCCAAAGCTTGCGGGTGAGGTAACTGCAATGGATTTGGATGGTAATTTAATGTACGTTGCCACGTATAACTTCTATTCCACCGGCAACAAAAGTAATCTTGATGCAGTAGATATTAATACAGGCCAATTTACCGGCTGGAATGTGTTTACAAAGAGCTATGAATTAAATTATAACCGAATAGAACATGTAATTGTAAAAGATAAAACGGTATTGGTTGCGGGTTATTTCGATAGTTTGAATAATGTGCCTGTTAACCGGATTGCTTTTCTTGACGCAGTAACTGCACAAATAACGAACCGGAATCTTGAAGATAATTACTATGAAATTCAGGATTTATTATTAAGAAACAACACGCTTTATGTTGTTGGTAACTGCGTATGGTGCAGTAAAATTACCTCGCTGGTTGCTTATGATTTTGAAACAGGAAAACAGTTGTCACCGGGCCTGTTTGATTCATTTCTCTCGAGTTACACAAATCAAAGGATAAGCTCTGTTACTGCTGATAATGGAAAAATAGTGCTCGCCGGCCGGTTCACTATGCCGGGCAGTGCCGGAATTGTAAACATGGCGGTAATAGATTCAGCTACCGGTAAGACAAAGGTTTATCCGTATAAACTCGGTGAAGATTTTAGTACGGCAGCAGTTTTCGGCAATAAAATTTATATAGGGGGGTATTTTAACTGCATTGGAAGCATCGAAAGAAATAATCTTGCTTCAATAGATCTAAAAACAAAGTCTTTAAAAGAATGGAACCCCGATATAAGTATAGATAGTTATTATGGAGGCGTAACGTCTTTGGCCCTGTGTAAAAATGATTTATATGTCAGCGTTTTATACCAGGAAAAATACAGCCGATTCAGGAGCTCAGTTTTAAAGTTCGATAAAAAAACCGGTTCGAGGAACCCAATACCGCTTGCAGAAGTAAGCGGGGAAATAACGGAGCTCAAAATCAGGAATAACCGAATCTATATAGCAGGTCGTTTCGATTCAATTAACGGGCAGTTACGCAGGAACCTGGCGGCCATAGACCTTACGAATTCAGAATTACTGCCCTGGAGTCCGAATATTACTTATGGCAGCCGGTTTACCGGCATATCAGGTATTGAAACAGATAAATATGGTACCGTTTATGTTGCCGGCGATTTTGTAAATATAAGCGGCAGCTTAAATACTCACCTCGCAGCCTTTGATTCAATAACGGGCAATTTAAAGAATTGGGCTATTTCCGACAGCATTCAAATAAATATCATTAATTCAGTATTGGCAGTTAACGATGTTATTTATATAGGTGGCACGTTTCAAACAATTACCGGTGAAAACAGGAGCGGAATTGCCGGTATAAGCGCCCAATCAGGCAGGCTTACTGAATTTGGTGTACCCAATCTAAGCCTTTGTAATACTATAAGTGCAGCGCCCGGCGGCGGGCTGTACGCTTATGGTAAGTTTGAGCCGGAATTTCAAGGCCAGGAATATTCAGTTGGTGCAGTGAACGTTAAAAAAAATTGTCTTGTTAACAATTGGCAGGCTGTGGTTGGCTTTAACGATTATTTTGAAAATATAAATACTGCGGAAGTCGGGGGCAATTTATTTTTCGGCCGCAAATACTCTGAATCCTATTCCGGAAATCTTTACAGCTCAAGGAACCTGGGCCTGTTTACTCCTGCCAATTTTAACCAATCCTGCAGGGAATACCTGGAACCTATTGGTTTGCCCTGGCCCAACCCGGCCGAAAATGTGCTGTATTTCTTTAAGGAAAACACTGATGCTGAGCCTGAGTTTTACAGTATGCCGGGAGTTCGCGTTCCTGTAAGCATTCAAAACAATACCGACAATCTTACTGATAAGTATGTGGCGAATTTAAGCCTTTTGCCAATGGGTATGTACCTGCTCAGGTATAATGGCAGAACATATAAAGTTGTAAAAAACTGAACAGCTTCTTATATACGTTTTAATGAAATGCACATGCCTGCCAAATACCTGTTAATGCTGCTGTTTTGCCTTTGTACGGCTATTGTACCTGTAAAAGCCCAGGTGCCCGATTCCACCTTTTCAGATGCCGACGGCCTGGTAAACGCAATGGCAGCCGACGACAGCACATTGTACATTGGCGGCTCTTTCACGCACATCGGCAGGCATATCGGCAGCGGCGTAGCCATTGATCCCAATACCCTTAACATACCTGATAACTTCCCGAAAATCACCGGGGAAATTTGGTCAGTAATCAGCGACAATGCCGGCGGTTGGTACGTATGCGGAAAATTAATTCACATAGGAAACACACCCCTAAATTCAGGCCTCATACACTTAAAGCCTGACCTTAAATTAGATACCGCATTTAAAGTATATCTGTCTGACAGCGTTTATATTTACCAAATTGAATTGCGGGGTAATGTGCTTTATGTAGCCGGTTCTTTCACTAAAATAGGCGGAAAACAGAGGCAGGGCCTCGCAGCCCTTGATGCGGCAACCGGTAATGCAACAGGCTGGAATCCGAAGGCAGGCGGTTACGTTACTTCTATGGCAACGGGAGATAATTTAATGTATGTTGCTGTAAGAGATTATGATACCCTGGTTACAACAACCAGGGTAATTGCCATAGAGCTTAATACAGCTGCAATTACAAATTGGCATGCGGAGGTATCAGGTCCCTTAGGCAATAATGTAGGCCAGATAACAGTAAGGGGAAACAGCGTAATTATTTCAGGCTATTTCAGGGTTATTAACGGGGTGGCCCGGCATAACATTGCCGTATTAAATGCTGCTACAAACGAGGTTACTGCCTGGGTGCCCGAGCTCGATATCTATTACGCCGGGCCAATGGCACTGCAAGGGAATACCCTTTATGTAGCCGGATCCTTTACCCCATCAGCAAAGACCAGGCTCTTAGTGGCAGCCTTCAATTTTGAAACCGGTGAGCTTACAGATTGGAACCCCTTTGATATTGCTTTTCGGAATGATGAAAACTATGAAATACGTTCAATAATAGCAGAAAACGGTTTGATTTATTTAGCCGGTAAATTCGGTCAGGTGGGTTACCTGAGAACGGTAAATTTTGCTGTTGTAGATTCGGTAACCGGGCAGGCTGTGAATAAACCCTTTGTAATGAGCACGGCAGGAATCGGGACAATGGCTAAAGTTGCAGGCCGATCAGGCAAAGTATATTTAGCAGGCAGCTTTAACATGCTTGGCGGTACAGAGCGCAAAGGCCTTGCCGCATTCGATATAAAAACCAAAGCATTAAAAGATTGGAACCCGGGTGCGTATTATGACTTTACCCCGGCAGTAATGTCTTTGGAGTTAAAGAATAACCAGGTTTACGCAAGCGCCAATTATTTAGATGAAATGTGGCGCCACAACGGTATTGTATTGCGCATCGATAAAATTACCGGAGAAAGAAAAGGACCGGATCCGGCAAATATTAAAGGGGATCTGGACATGGCCAAAATAGCCAATGATAAAATTTATATCGTGGGAGAATTCAATTCAGTGAACGGTACATTGCGAAACGGGATGGCAGCAGTAAATATTAATTCAGGGGCATTGCTCCCCTGGAGCCCGGCATGCTCAGAGTACGCGGTTTTTAACGCCATTGAAACAGATAAGCACGGCAAGCTTTATGTTGGCGGAGATTTTAGAATTTTAGGCGAAATATGGCAATACAATCTTGCTGTATTTGATTCTGCGGAAGGCCGACTTACAGCATGCAATTTTTCGCCTTTCGACCAGGTTAATGCAATTGTTGCAGTTGAAGATACAATATATGTCGGCGGTGGTTTTTACAACTTTTCAAATGAACTGCGCAACGGTTTTGCCGCTGTAAATGCAATTACAGGCGAGGTGAATAATATTGATCTGCGGTTTATAAAAGATGTACAATCCATTGCGTCATCGGCCGGTTCGGGCTTATATGTAAAAGGGTATTTTATTGAAGAAGAGCAGCCCGGAAAGCCATATACCATGGGCGCCGTTAATGTTGCCAACGCATGCGCCGTTAAATGGGGAAACAGCTTATTTGACCATTTAAGCCGTATGGTAATGAAAGAAGCAGACGGTAATTTGTTTTATGGTCGTAACCGGCAGACACATACCTACAGGCGCGAAACTGATTACAGGAATATAAGAGGCACAAGCGAAAGATATTTGGGCGTATTAAAGTCCCCGGATTTCAATAATACTTTTCCGCCGTATGTTCAGCCTGAAGCATTGCCCTGGCCAAACCCTGCAGGCGATGTGCTGTATTTCAATACGGAAAAGACAAATACCCTGCCTGAGTTTTACAACATACAGGGCAGCCGCATTACCGTTAACATTACCAGGAATTCCGACAGCTTTATAGACAGGTTTACCGCAGATATGAGCGGGCTTGCGCAGGGTATGTACCTGATTAGGTATAATGGGAGAACGTATAAGATTGTGAAGAAGTAGAAAAGTATGTATTATTGGCAATGGGAGCCACTTATTCAATTCCTTCATCAGACGACAGCTTTTCGCAGATTACACAAACCCTTATACGGCCTTACCGCTCTTAAACACTATGGCAACTGAAGCTGAATATATAGAATACAGAACAGAGCTGAAATTGCGCCTGCATGCAACAGAGCTTTCAATGCTGTTCAGGAATTTGGGTGCCGAAAATGTTCTGTATCATGTTGAGACCGTTGAGCTCATGTCGAGAGCTTTTGCAGATCAGCTGCATAAGGAAATTGAAACGCTGAAATCAGAAGGAATATCGGTTTTTGTTATTGGTTCAAATGCCCAGCCGGAGTCTGTTTTACAGGCTGTGGCCAATACGCAGCATGCGCTAAGCCGGGAAACGGGAAATTACGTTTTGCGTTCATTTACAAAAGATAATATTGACGATTTCTTCGCCATTCTTGACGGCAAAATGGCCTATTAGGCCAGGTATCTCAAAAACTGTATTTCTTATACAATCATATCTAAGGCCGCAGCTCAATGCGGCCTTTTTGCATTCCCCTGAAAAAAATCCCAATAATTCCCCTTACTCCGGAACATTTCTCTAATTTTGCGGCGTTGCCGCGGAACGGCAGCGTACGGGCTAAGCATTACGCATAGCTTTTACCAAGGCAAACCAAACAATACCCCCAACAACGTATTCATGAGCTATATTGAAAGCATAGTAGCCCGCCAGATTTTCGATTCACGCGGCAACCCCACTGTGGAGGTGGACGTTTTTACATCTAACGGAATAATGGGCCGTGCCGCCGTACCGTCGGGCGCAAGCACAGGCAGCCACGAAGCCGTTGAGCTGCGCGACAACGACAAAAGCAAATACATGGGCAAAGGCGTGCTTAACGCCGTGAAAAACGTAAACGATATTATTGCCAAAGAACTTGAAGGCGCCGGAATTTTCGAGCAGAACCTGATAGACAAGCGCATGATTGAAATTGACGGTACGCCTAACAAAGCTAAGCTGGGCGCTAACGCCATACTCGGTGTATCTCTGGCCGTGGCCAAGGCCGCAGCCGAAGAAGCCGGACAGCCCCTGTACCGTTACGTAGGCGGTGTGAGCGCAAATACGCTTCCCGTACCCATGATGAATATCCTGAACGGCGGCAGCCATGCCGACAACAGCATAGATTTCCAGGAATTCATGATTATGCCTACAGGTGCGCCCTCGTTCAGCGAGGCATTGCGCTGGGGTACCGAAATTTTTCATAACCTGAAAAACGTGCTCAAGAAAAAAGGCCTGAGCACCAACGTAGGCGATGAAGGCGGCTTTGCTCCCAACATAGGCAGCAACACCGAGGCCATAGAGATAGTAATACAGGCCATTGAAGCTGCAGGCTACCGCCCCGGCGAAGATGTGTTTATAGCTATGGATGCCGCCGCATCTGAATTCTACGATGCCGAAACCGGCTTGTACAGCTTCAAAAAATCTACCGGGGACCAGCTTACAGGCAGCCAGCTTGCTAACTTCTGGAACGATTGGGCTAATAAATACCCCATTGTATCAATAGAAGACGGCCTTGCCGAAGACGACTGGGCAGCATGGAAAGAGCTTACCGATCTTGCCGGCAACAAAATTCAGCTTGTTGGCGATGATTTGTTCGTAACAAACGTTACCCGCCTGCAAAAAGGTATTGATGAGAAAATTGCCAATGCCATTCTTGTTAAAGTAAACCAGATTGGCTCGCTTACCGAAACCATAAGCGCGGTTAACCTGGCACACAAGAACAAGTATAAGAGCGTAATGAGCCACCGCAGCGGTGAAACCGAAGATTACACCATCGCTGATTTGGCCGTTGCCCTTAACTGCGGACAAATTAAAACCGGCTCGGCATCACGTTCCGACAGGATAGCTAAATACAACCAATTGCTTCGCATTGAAGAAGAATTGGGCGATGCAGCTTACTTCCCCGGCAAAAAATTCTAAATGATTCGGCAGGTCAATACTGCCGGGAGCGTTTAGTGCTATACAACCAATGGGCTGTCTCATAATCACTGAGACAGCCCATTTTGCTTTTGACGGATTTTGGCATTTTCAGCTCATTGGTAAAAAACAGAAGCCTGAAGCGCTTTGTGAGATGAGCGGGCTGTATTTGTATAAATCAGGCACATTTTGGCCTTTAAATTCCCTGTTTTATCCGCTATTACCTTTTCCTGAAATTCTGTGCTAATGCAGGCTGTCCGAACTCGGTTACCACATTTGCATGGTCGCGAAGTATTATGCTGCGGAAACAGTGATTCTGCCTAGTGTTGACAAAACTGATTCAACCCCCACGCACCTTTTTGGGGTGCCTTAAGCCAAGGCAACTCTTTGGCTTTTGCCTTATAACCGGTCAGGTTATTTCAATGCTTGGTTGGTACGGCTTAGCTTTATAGCACATGCCTCTTAAGGGGCAGCCTGCCTGTTTTGGGCACAATGCCGGTACAGGCTCCGCTCAAAGCCGCATTTCGGTTTTTGGGTTTTTAGATGCTGGGTTAAGTACTTCAATTACACAGATTTGGATGAAAGCTGTATTAATAATGCGGATACTTATTTTCAATTTTAGCGGGAAAAGGCTCGGTCAATTTATGTGGGTATTAATGAAGCAGATTAAAAAAAGCCTTCGCCGCATAAGGCCGCTTGAGTTGGCTTCTTCAGCAATTGCATTCCCCTCAAAAGTTGATTTTTTACCGGTCAGAAAAGCCCAAATCGACTTAGTTATAAATGATGTGGAGATGGCTGTTCTAAATAAACTCAGGTATCTTAAACCCAATTCCCTACCTCAACCCCTTTTCAATCTCTTTTTCCAGTTCCTCGGCCCTAACCTCGCTGCCGAAAAAGCTGCGGTGATTTTTGGCATTGTTAAAAACCAGGGTGGCGGGCAGGCTTCCTTCCCAGGCTTGGTCGACTTTGCTTATCCATTTATTTTGATCGGGCTCATGCAGGAGCACAACAGGCAGCTGCATTTTGCGCCTGCTGATAAAGGGCAGGAGGCGGGTCTGCAATTCCTCTAAAAAATCCATGCTGATCATGACAAAACGGACCGGGCGATTTTGGTACTTTTTAGCCGATGCCTCGAAAACCGGAAGCTCCTGAATGCAGGGCCTGCACCATGTGGCCCAAAAATTAACCACGTAAACGGTGTCGTTGGCATTTTTCAGCAGGCTTTCGGTTTCTTTCCAATGCCATACGGGAAGTGCTGCTTTTCCCGGTTTCGGCGCTGACTTGCTTTGCCCGCTTACCGATATGCCACCTGCCATAAACAGGAAAATGATTCCTGCCGAAAATAAAAGAGCTTTGGCATTCGGCCGAATGCTCGGCAGTTTTTCAAACTTCGGAAATAAGGGTACCGGGCAATTCATTCTTAAAATTAACAATTATTAGCTCAGTACCCTTAAAAAGGAAGAGCCACAAGTTCAGCATTATGACGGTTTGCCGAACCTGTGGCAAAAAAATGTAAGATTATTAAGGCAATAGCCTGTTAATATTTACCTGACTACATGCACCCAACCAGAGTAATCGGTATGGCCGGGGGAATGGGCGGTTACGTAATATACACCCGCCGGGAGCCCCTGGGCTGCCCATTCATTGGCGTAATCGGCATGGTGGTAAACGGTTTCACCCCAACGGTTTATGAAGGTGATATTGGTTTTCGCGCCTAAATTTTTAATCTCGTAGGTATCGTTCAGCTTATCGCCGTTGGGGCTTATTACGTTGGGGTATTCAGGCTCGGGGCCCTTTTCAACGCAATTGAAATAAATGTAATACTCCAACAGGCTGATGCAGGTTCCGTAGCTCAGGCGAAGCTTATACAATCCGGCATCGGTTACTATAAGTGTCGGGCCGGTTTGGCCGTTGTTCCAGCTGTATGTTGCGCCTGCCGGCGCCGAAGGCACCGCTAAAACAGCAGTGTCGCCGTAGCAGCCCAGGGGGTTAACAGCGTGCAGGGTATCTGCATCGGTCAGGCGGCGCATGTCAAGCGTTTTGGTGAAAACACAATTGCGGGCATCAATCACGCTCAGGCTTAAATTGCTGCGCAGGTTGGTTGTTACAGATTCAGAGGTTTCGCCCGTAGACCATATATAGGCCTTAAAGCCGGCCGGCGCCCAAACCCTGATGCTTTCATCGGAGCAGAAGGCAGCAGTATCGTAATTCAGGCTCAGTACGGGGGTTACAGGCAGTATAAGGTCATAAAACATAACGGTGTCGCAACCGGTGAAAGAGCTCAGCTTTACGCTGTACCTGCCTGCTTTGTTGGTTTTCAGCTCAGGTGTGGTTTCGCCGTTGCTCCACTGCTGCCATTCTGAAGCCGGGGCCAGCAGCGTAACGCTGTCTGATGCGCAGGTTTGCCCGCTTACAATGGTAATGCTGCCCTGCGGACGGCTGAACCGCGTAATATTAAGCGCATTAGATGCCAAAGGCCCGCAATCTGTAAGTATGTTCAGTACATACACGCCCGATTCTTTAGCCACATAGCCCGCCGAATTGGCGCCCTGAATATCGCGGCCGTTGAGGGTCCATTGCAGGGGCAGGGTGGTTGATGTGTTTGCAGCAATAATGCTGCTGTCGTGGCTGCAAAAGGTTGCCGTACCGCTGATTGTTGCCGCCGGCGGAAGTATGCTTTTTGTAATAACAACTGCGCCTGTAACAGCCGGGCATCCGCCGATGCCCAGGAGTCGGGCTGTGTAAGTGCCGGCTTCGGTAACAACCAGGTTCATGCCGGTTTGGCCGGCAATTAAAGTATCGTTTTTATACCACTGCCTGCTTAAGGCATCGGCGCCCAGGCTGAGTGTCGCGCTTTCGCCGGGGCAAAGGGCTTTGGCCGGTATGCCGCTTACGTTTATGGATGGTGTTGTAAACCCGCTTACTGTAAAGCTGTCGAGGGCCGCATTGGCATCGCTGTGGGCGTAAGAGGCGCAATTGCTCAGCTCGCCTTTGTATTGTATGCGGTAAACGCCCGCCTGCCTGATGTTGAAAATGCCGGTCAGGTTGCTGTCGATAAATTGCCTGCCCCTGAACAGCTTATAAATAATCTGTTCTCCTGAAAGGCCGGGACCAATTATTCTTGTGCTGAAAGAATCTCCGGGGCAGAAGCCGCCGTTCTGGCCAACAAACCTGTATGTGCCGAAGCTGAAGAAATCGAGGGTTTTTTGCTTATCACCGCTGCAGCCTTCGGGGCTGTTGTAAATAAGGCGGTAAGTGCCAGCTTCGCGCGCCCAAATGCTTTCACGTTGATTGGAATTCGGAATGGGTGCCCCGTCCATTTCCCAATGCCAGGTATATCCGGCAGGCAAGGGGCCGTCAAGCGGAACCATGGTAAGCAATACGCTGTCGGCGGGGCAGAGGCCGTTATTGGAAGATACAATGGTGGCAAGGCGGAAGCTGTTGGCGTTTAGTGGGAAGGCCGCGCTGTCTTTACAACCGTTAAGCCTGCTTTGGTAAATTACCCTGTATTGCCCCGGCACCGATGATACATAGCGTGCTCCTGTATCGGGCAGCAGCGTATCGTTACGCATCCAGCGGATGCGGTAATTGGCTGTTGATGCGCTGCCAAGTGTTAGGGTCATGGTATCAGTTACGCTGCAAAAAGTATTCAGGCGGGCATTTACCGCAAAAGTATCGAGCGCGAGGTATTGCACGTTAAAAGGAAAGGCAACTTCGGGCAGGCTGCGGTATTGCCAGTAAAGTATATAGTTTCCGTTTTCGCGCAGCATTACGCCTGTGCTGTCGAAACCGGCGTAAGGCTGACCGTTACGTGTAAACCGGAAAACGAGCTCGCGGGCATATACCCCACTGTAGCTAAGGGGATTAAATACGCTGTCGCCGCGGCAGATTTTTAATAAAGGCACCATGCTTACCACGGGCCTGCGCAGTATTCCCACCCGGGTATATGAGGTGTCGCTCAGGCATGAGCCTGTTGCAATAAACCTGTATTGGCCTTCAAACGAAACGGGGCCCAGGCTCAAGCCGTTGCCCAATGTAATCCATGGCGAAGAGGCATTGTTCCTGAACTGCCAGGTTAGGGAAATGCTTGGCAATGTGCCGGAAGAAACAAGGCCGTGCAAAATGCCCTCATTCTCATAAAAGGTGGCAGAATCTCCTTCGGCTATAAAATTATTCAGTGTGCCTGTGCTGAAAGTATGGCTCACCGTATCGCGAATACTGTCGGCATTTATGGCAATCAGGCGAATGGTGTAATTGCCTGAACGAACGTATCCGTGCCTTGGGTTGGTACCGATACCTGTTTGCCCGTCGCCGAAATCCCATTCGAAGCGGCTAAGGTTATCCCAAAGGGCAGTGCTTTGGTTTTGGGGAATAAAGGTGCAAACATCGCCGGTTACATTGAATTCGGCTTTTACATCTTTAAGCCTGTACAGGCCGCGTACGCCAATCCACTTGTTATTGAATTTATCTACGGTAATGTTATTCAGCTCGGCATTATTGAGGCCCGTTGTTACAATGGGCAGCGCTTTTTTAACATTGCCGCGCTCACACAGCAGTAAACCGCCTGTGGCGCCCAGGAAGTATGCTCCAATGCTGTCGGCGGTATAAGAAAAAACCTGGTTGGCATTAGGAGCGGTTGAGGTAATGCCCCAATCAGAAGGGCGGCGAAATACTATTATAGTATCTTCAAGAATATTGGCCTTCATCAGGCCGGCAAAGCTGCAAAAATAGATGGAGTCAGGCTTATGGCTTGTTTGCCAATAGCTGCTTACAAGGTTATTCCCGTCGTTAGGCATTACAGGGCCGCGAATCCTAAGTGCAGGGCTGCCGGTTGTATTTATGCGGCCTACGCCGTTTGCGGCTCCTATCCATTTATGGTTCAGGCGGTCAACGGCCACACAATAGGGTTGGTCTGTGCGAATATTAATCGGCGGAACACCGGTCCAAACATTGTTCGGCCTGCGGTAGCTGAGCAGGTTATTAACGCCGTAGAACGATGCCCAAAGAGTGCTGTCTTTATCGAAATTGATGTGCTGGCAATTTTCAAGCGGGTAACCGGGCGTATTCTCAACTGTCCAGGTATTATTTTCATCGGCAAAAGAGAGCAGCGAGGGGCTGAAAGCAAAATCGCCGTTAGAGGCAATGCCGACAAACTTGCGCCCGGTGTAAGGGTTAACCGCAACGGACATATATTGGCCCATGCTGAAAGTTGCCGGGGCTCTAAAGCTTTTCCAAATACCCTGTTTATTGTACCTGTACAGGCCGGTGGTTCCTGTAACCCAAAGGGTATCGTTTTTCCAGAGTTGCTGCATTGCGAAATCGGGAGCCCCTGCACGGCTGCTGATTTCCTCAAGCTTTTGGGCATGCGCCTGAACCATGCAAAAAAGCATGCAGGCAGCCGCCAATACATAATTGGTTAAAAACTTCATAGCTGATTTCATTCAAAAGAATAGATATATACAAAAGCATGCGGTAGCAGCACAGGCCTGTGTATATGTACGCAAAAGGCTTTATACGTTAAAACCCCGGGTATTAAGAAATAGATACGCTTTGCAGCATACAGGTAACCCCCGCCGATGCGTAAACCGGCAAAATGTGCTTTGTTTGTCCGCTTAGGCCTTTGCTGAAATTCGGGAGAGCAGTCCTTTATTGCAGCTTTAATTGCCTTGGTGCTGCAAGTTCGGAATTTTAACCTGAATTGATGTAAAGGCGGTAATAAATTTTATGCGGGCAAATAAAATTACATAGGGGCCTGTTATCAGATGCAGCGCTCAGCCATATTCCCGCTACCGGAACCGGCATTAAGCAATGGGTTGTTTAACGACACAAAAATACCCCTGCCGGTTGGAAGCAGGGGCGGCTTAACAAAAAGATAACAGGCTAATCTTATTAACAAACCGCTTCTGATCTCAACCTGCACCTGAATTCAACCAGCCGAAATTACCTTAACACCTGCACCCAACCCTTGTAATCGGCATGGCCGGGGCTGTGGGTAATTAGGTAATACACACCGGCGGGCAGGTCGGCTGCATGCCAGTCATTGGCATAATCGCTGCTGTAGAAAACAGTTTCGCCCCATCGGTTTATGATGGTAATATCGGTTTTAGGAGCTTTGTAAAGAATTACGAAGGTTTCGTTATACCTGTCGCCGTTCGGGCTTATTACGTTGGGGTAATAAGGTTCAGGGCCTGTCCAGGGGCAATTGAAGGCCGGGAATATGAAGCTGAGATCGCGGCTGCAATCACCTGCTTCCAGGTTCAGCTTATAGGTGCCCGGCTCGCTTATTTTTATTGCCGGTAACGTTTGCCCGGTGCTCCATTTATAAGCCGCCCCTTCAGGCGCCGTAGGTACAGATAGTATGACCGTATCGCCGGGGCAGCGCAGCGGGTAATTGCTTACAAGCGTATCAAGGCTGCTGACCCGGGGTAAACGCAGGGTCTGCGAATAGCTGCAATTGCGATCATCGGTAACGGTAATGCCTATATTGCCAACAGGGTTAATTAATATCGACGGCGTGGTTTCGCCGCTGTTCCAGAGGTAGGTTTTAAAGCCGGGCGTGGCCCAAATGCGAATTTTATCTATGATGCAAAGGGCGGTGGTATCGTAATTAATTTTCAGGGCCGGGTTCAGGGCCGGCAGCACCAGGTTGTACTGCAGGGTGGTATCGCAGCCGTTGAGGCCCAAAAGCTGCACGCTGTAATTGCCACCGCTTATAACTTTAATTTCGGAACCATTGGCCCCGGTATTCCAGCGCATAAAATCCCATACCGGCGCAGAGAGTATTACGGTATCGTTGCTGCAGCTACGGTCCTGCTTAACAGAAATAGTACCCGATGGTCGGTTAAGCCTGCCCACGCGCAAGCCCGAAGACTCAACCGGGCCGCAGGATGTAAGCACTTTTATGGTATAAAGGCCCTGCTTTTTTGCCGCGAGGGTAGATGCGGTTGCGCCGGCAATATCGCTGCCGTTATAGGTCCATTGCAGGCTTTGGCTGCTGCTGCCGTTAGATTGCAGCAGGGTGCTGTCGTGGTTGCAAAACGTTGCTGAGCCGGTAATTCTCAGGGGTGCGGGTATTTGGGCAGGTGTAATAAGAACCGGATCTGTAAAGCCGAAGCAGCCGAAGGCGCTGCTGAGCTTTGCAAAATAGGTACCCGGGCGTATAACGTTTAATGTGCTGCCGGTTTCGTTGGGAAGGGCATCAAAATCTTTAAACCAAAGAATTTGGGCGGCATCGGTAATAAGGCTTAAAGGCTTGGTTTCACCGGGGCATAATACCCTGCTGCCGCTGCTGAATGTATAGGCAGGTATGGGTAATACATTCACTATAAAGCTGTCGGCTGCCAGGTCAGATTCGCTGTGCGCAAAGGCGCTGCAATTGCTGCTTTCACCACGGTACCTGATGCGGTAAACCCCCGCAACCGATATGCGGAAAGTACCTGTTAAATTACTGTCTGCCGGCTGCCCGTTCCTGTAAAGCTTAAAAAACACCTGCTCGTTCAGCAATGCACGGGTAAAGGTTGTTTCGGTAAAGGTATCGCCGGGGCAGAGGGTGGCTCCCGCACCTGTAAAGCTGTGTCTCCCGAACGCAAACCGGTCAAGTATAACCTGCTGAAAACCTGTGCAGCCTTCGGGGTTTTGATACCTGATAAAATAGGTGGCGGGCTGCTTTGCCCAAATTACAATCCTGCTTTCTGAGCCGGGTATGGGCCTGCCGTCCTGTTCCCAATGCCATGTATAGCCGGGCGGCAAAGGTCGACCATCAGGACTCAGCTGAATCATTACGCTGTCGTTGGGGCAAAGGCCGCTGTTAGAGGTAAGCAGGCTAACGGCATGCAGGCTTGTGGGGTTCAATATAAACTCAGCCGAATCCCGGCAGTTGTTATCGCGGTTTTGGTAAAGGGCTTTATAAGTGCCGGGGGTTCGGGCAAGCAGGTATGCATTTGCCTCATTCAGCAGGGTATCGTTTCTTTTCCAGCTGATGCGGTAATTTGCGGGCTTGCCTACCATGAGCTTCAGGGTTATGGTATCCGGCAGGTTACAGAGGCTTTGGGCACGGGCGCTTATGGTATCATGCGCAGGGTTAAAAAAGCTGAGCCTGAACGCAGATGCCTGCTCAGGGAAATTGCGGTACTGCCAGTGCAGCGTATAAGTGCCGCTGTCGCGCAGCATAACGCCTGATGTATCGGCGGGGGAACTGAAAGCGGGGTAGGCCCGGCCCATGTAAGTAAGCCTTAAAGCCAGCAGCGATGCCGGGGTGCCGGGATGTTGCAGGGGTACAAACAGGCTGTCGCCGCGGCAGATAAAGGCCCCGTCCCCGGTGCCAAGGCCTACAGGCGGCTTGGGCCCCAGGGTAATTTGCACGAGTATGGTATCTTCGCAAACGCTGTTGCCGGAAATAAAGCGGTATAGGCCAGACTGCCATGCATGGCCGAGCACAAGCCCGCTGTCGCGCAGCTGCCAAACGGGCGGGGAAGATGTTATGAGCTGCTCCCAGCGGGCATAAGCCACATCGTTATCTCCCGCATTGGTATAGGCATGCAAGGCAATGGTATCGCCTTCGTAAAGCATGATTTGCCTGCCTTCATTCACACCGGCGTTAATGCCTATGTGCAGCACAGTGCTCATGGTATCGCGTATGCTGTCGGCATTAACGGCTATGAGGCGCACATTATAGGTGCCCCGTTCCAAATAGCGATGCGTGGGGCTGTTTTCGGTGCTTACTATGCCGTCTCCGAAATCCCATCGGAAACGGGTAAGGTTATCCCAGAGGGCGCTGCTGCGGTTGCTGAAGTTTACCGGTATGAGGGCGCAGTTCGCAGGCGTATTGCTGAATTCAGCCTTTACATCTTTAATCTTATAAAGATGCCTGAAAGTGCCCACCCATTTATTATTGAACTTATCTACGGTAATGTTGAAAACAGGGTCATCGGCAAACATCAGCTTTTTTACACGGCCGCGTTCAAGCATCAGGCCTGCGCCGCCGCCCATGAAGCGGGCATTAATGCTGTCGGCGGTATAGCACATCACTATGGGGTCGGTAATTTGGTTGCCGGGTGTGCTCCAGTCAAAAGAACGACGCACAAGTCTGCCGCGTGTTTCAGTAAGCTTAATTTTAAAAAGGCCGTCCTGGTTGCCAAAATAAACCGAGTCGGGCGAATGCGGCGGGTACCAGCTTGAATAGCAATACCCGGTTGCACCCTGTACAAGAACGGCAGGGGTATTGGTGGTGGCTTTTTTAAACAGCCCTTCCTGGTTGCCGAACCATTTTTGGTTCAGCCTGTCTGCTGTGAGGTAATAGGTGCCGAAAGAGTTAAAATCGGCATTGGCGGGTATGTTTATCCAGCCTTCGCCCAATCTTCGGTACTTTGCTTTTTCCTGCCAGTCAGATACCCAAAGGGTATTATCGGCATCGAAGGCGAGGCTTTGGCTGTAAAAATAATTGTCTTCGCCATTGGTTTCGGGCCTCCAGGTATCGTTTTCATTGGCAAAGGAAAAAAGGCTGCTGCGGTTGCGCGGGCTCCCGAATAAATCGAAACCTGCGAATTTGCGCTTGCTTACCGGGTCTATGGCGAAAGAGGTGCCAATATTATAAGGCTCGGTTTGCAGGGGGCCGGGTAAATACTTCCATTCGCCCTGCCTGTTGTACCTGTAGAAGCCTAAATTACCGCCAATCCAAAGCGTATCGTTTTGCCATTGCTGTGCATACACGGCGCCGGGTACCTGCGCAACGGTATCTATCCGCTGGGCAGGTGCAGGCAGCATGCCAGGTAGGAAAAAGATACACAGTACGGTTCCGTAAAATATTTTCATAACATTATACAGTTTTCAGGTTCCGCTTATAAGAAAGGGAACACGAATGTTCCCTTTATCGGCAGTTCATTAAAAAAGCAGGAGCAGCGTTTACGCTGCTACAAGCCGGGGGCGCTGTTTGTAAGCTTTTTCGGTAAAAACCTTCCGGGATACATACCCGATGGTAAATACAGCAACTTACAAAGCAGCATTAGTATGCCTTTGCAAACATAACCCGCCTTGAAGATGGCTTACCTGAGAATATGCAGGTGCCTTCTTCGGCCTCGGCATCCATAGGAATGCAGCGAATGGTGGCCTTGGTGGCTTCTTTAATTTTCTCCTCGGTTTCACTTGTTCCGTCCCAGTGCGCGAGCACGAAGCCGGTTTTGTTTTCGAGCACGTCTTTAAACTCGTCCCAGGTATTAACGGGGGTGGTGTGGGCGGCACGGTAGGCAAAAGCGCGGTCGTAAACGGCCTGCTGAATTTCTTCGAGCAGGTTGGCAACGTATTCGGTAAGGCCCTCGGTGGGTATAAACTGCTTGCTGCGGTTATCGCGGCGCACAATTTCGCAGGTCCCGTTCGCCAAATCCCGCGGGCCGATGGCTATACGCACAGGCACGCCTTTGAGCTCGTATTCGGCAAATTTCCAGCCGGGTGTCTGGTTGTCGCTGTCGTCAAGCTTTACGCTGATGCCGGCTTTTTTCAGGCTGTTGCGCAGCTCTGCGCACTTGGCTTTCAGGGCCTCCATTTCGTTGGGGCCTTTGTAGATGGGTATAATAACCACCTGTATAGGGGCCAGCTTTGGCGGCAAAACAAGGCCGTCGTCATCAGAGTGGGCCATAATGAGTGCGCCCATCAGGCGGGTGCTTACGCCCCAGCTGGTGCCGTAAACGTATTCCTGCACACCGCTCTTATCAGTAAATTTCACCTCGAATGCCTTGGCGAAGTTCTGGCCGAGGTAGTGGCTGGTGCCTGCCTGCAGGGCTTTGCCGTCCTGCATGAGGGCTTCAATACAATAAGTATCTACCGCGCCGGCGAAACGCTCGTTCTCGGTTTTAACGCCTTTTACAACGGGCAGCGCCATCCATTCCTCGGCAAAGGTGCTGTAAACATTCAGCATGGTAACGGTTTCTTCAACGGCTTCCTGCGCGGTGCTGTGCGCGGTGTGGCCTTCCTGCCAAAGAAACTCTGTGGTACGCAGGAACAGGCGGGTACGCATTTCCCAGCGAACCACGTTGGCCCATTGGTTAACCAAAAGGGGCAAATCGCGGTAGCTTTGAATCCAGTTTTTGTAGGTGCTCCAGATTACGGTTTCAGATGTGGGGCGCACTATAAGCTCTTCTTCCAGCTTGGCATCGGGGTCAACAATAACGCCGCCGCCGTTCGGGTCGTTCTTCAGGCGGTAGTGGGTAACTACGGCACATTCCTTGGCGAAACCTTCAACGTGGCTGGCTTCGCGGCTCAGGAAGCTCTTGGGTATGAACAGCGGGAAATAGGCGTTCTGGTGGCCTGTTTCCTTAAACATGCCGTCGAGGGTTTGCTGTATTTTCTCCCAAATGGCGTATCCGTAGGGCTTAATAACCATACAGCCGCGCACAGGCGAGTTTTCAGCCAGTTCGGCGCGTTTCACAATATCGTTGTACCAGGCTGAATAGTCTTCGCTGCGCGGGGTAATTCCTTTGGCCATAATTTTTCGGTCTTATGCTCGGGTATAAAGGTAAAATGTAATCAGGCGCAAAGGTAAGCGTAAAGCGAGATTAATAAATGCCTTTATGTTTTGTTATGAGCAAAGCCATGCAAAAACGGCCATTCGGCGAATGCAGGGCTTTTTGCTATAAAACCCGGAAAAAGCAGATTAAAACTGCCGGCATATTAATGCCGCTTATTAAAATAATTTAATATCCCTGTTTTAACTAATTATTTTAATTGCGGGCATAAGCAGCATTAGGCGCTTTTACAAGTACTTCTTCTGTTGGGTCGGCCTGCATTATATCTGTTTCTGCGCCCGGCCTGAACGGCTTGTTGCAGCATGAGCTGCAGTGCTTACAATATTGTTATTAATATTTTACCGGTTTGCCATGCACAGGAATTATTTGCTTTTATTAATTACAGCATGCCTTATATGCCTTTCAGCACCGGGCGCAGGTGCACAAGCATTTCCCTCGCAGCCTCCGGCTCCCGAAGCCGGCCAATACTACCCGCCAGATAATTGGGATTGGCAGGACAGCCTGCAGAATGGTCTTCGCCTGTGCCTCTGGCGCGGCTACAGCTATTTTACCGACAGCAAAAACATAGTGAAGTTAGCAATACCTAATGCCGAAGTAAAACCGTTTTCAGAAGAGCTGGCGGCTGTAAAACCGAACGGCGGCCTTTGGGGCTATATTGATAAAAACGGTAAGCAAACAATTGTCCCCGCATATAAAACAGCCGGCCCGTTTTCAAACAGCCTTGCTGTGGTTGAAAACGATGCGGGAACAGGCGTGATAAATACTGACGGAAAGGTAATTATTCCCTTCGGTGTCTACGACAGCATAAGATCATTTAAAAATCATGCGGCCCGGGTACAGAAGGGCAAAATTTTCGGCCTTATTAATACCGGGGGGCTGAATATTGCGGCAGGGGAGTTCAATGAAATAGGTGAGTTTTTCGGAGGCAGGGCATGGGTACATCAAGATTATAAGTACGGGTATATTGATACCCTTGGTCAAATAGTTATACCGCTGATATATACCTATGCCGATAATTTTACAGGCACGCTTGCCCGTGTTCAGCAGAATAACCAATACGGATATATTAACAAGGCGGGTGAAACAATAGTACCTGTTATTTACGATTATTTGTCGGGCTATAAAGAAGGACTTGCAAAAGCCGGCATTTTAAAAAAATTCGGGTTTATAGATTCAACAGGCAAAATGGTAATACCTGCTGTTTTTGACTATGCCCGGTCTTTTTCTGAAGGTATGGCGGTGGTGGCAAATGCCGGTCCTTATATAGGCGCGAATTCAAGTCTTAGCGCCGATGCGAATTATTATCTTTTCGGCTATATAAATAAATCGGGTGAGCTTATTATTCCTATGATGTATTTCAAGGCATCGTCTTTTAAGAATGGCAGGGCTCATGCCGTTGATGAAAAAAGCAAGCATGGTTTTATAGATAAAAACAACAATGCAGTGGTGCCTTTTGAATTTGGCTTTATTCCCTGGCGCGACTTTTACCATGGCGTTATACCGGCAAGCCACCGCCCAAAGCTGCATCAGCATGAAATGAAGAATTACCTGGGCCTGATAGATTCGTTCGGGCGGCAAATATTGCCTGAGCAATATACCTATATTCAGCCTTTTGTAAACGGAAGATCGCTGGTTACAATAAGCAAGGCACTTGGTGAGGAAACAGGCATGATAGACGCCAAGGGAAACGAGATTTTGCCTGTTAAATTCCCCGTGATTACCAATTGCCAAAAGGGTCTTTATCATTTAACGTACAACAATACTTCAGAGCCCTTTACCATAAATCGCAACTTCCAAACCCTGCTTAACAACCTGCCCGCTGAGGTAATCGATTTCGTTCCGCGATTAGACGGGGTGCAGCTTTCCGCCGGGCATCATTACCATTCGAGTAAGCCTTTGCAGCCGGTGCAGTATATTTATTTATTGGGCTACCCGAGCGCCTACTTAAACCATACCATGCGCGATGATAAATTCAGGGATCCTGCCATACCGTATTTCAGGCAGGACGGATATTTTAACCATGTGCCGGCACCATAAACGTAAAAGGAAAAGATGTGCCTTTAAGCACCTTTTACAACGATGCGCCAAAGCTGTATGCGAACCTTGCCGAAGTAAGCCGAACAGGTACAAATGCTGAATATAAGGATGCTGTAATATCGCAAAGCTGCGGGTTTAAGCCTGCGGCAATTTGCCGGCCTCGCGAATAAAGCGAGAGCGCTTTTCGCAGCCCCCTAATAAACAACCGCAGGAATACAGGGCCTTGCATTGGCCTTATATTCCTGCGGAATGAAATAATTTAACCTGGAGCCTGCGCCTAATCTTTCCTTCCGAAAATACGGAGCAGGGAAAGGAAGAGGTTAATAATATCCATGTAGAGGCTCAGGGCCACATCCACTGAATTATCGAGGGTTCTTTCAATGGTTGATGCACGGTACATATCGTAGCCTATATACAGGCTGAAAATACCGGCGGCCATATAATCTATAAAGCCGAGATCGTTCAGGGCGGGTATGAAAATGGCCAATACCCTTACCACGATAAGCCCGATTAGGCTCACGAACAGCGCGCCGCCCAGCTTAGAGAAAACCTGCGGGAACATAATGCCGGCTGCGCCCATAACCACGGTAATTGCAGCGGTAAGGGTGCAGGCGTCGCGCACTATATTAGGGTCGTATATAACCAGCACAGGGGCCAGTATTACCCCGAAAGGAACCAGCACAAGGTGATAGCCTACAAAGGAAAGCAGCCAGCTGTCTGATTTTTGGGCTATGTATATACCGCCCATGGGCGCAATAATGCCCAGCAGAATATAAGCAAACATACCGGGAACAAAGCCGGCTTCAACTACCGCGTTGGCCACTACCGCAGAGCCTATAAGGCCGTAGCATGTAAAGCCCGCAATAAGACCATAAAATGCACCGGCTGTTAAGGTATGCGATGTACCGGTTTTTTGGAAAACAGCTATTGATTCTGCCATAAAATTGATAATAAACTTTTTTGAAGGTGTGCAAATAAGGCCGATATAATGGTTACAATCTCTCAGCAGCAAGCAAGGCCAAACATAGCCTGCTGCCGATAAAACAATATGTTTTTAAGCATAAAGCCCCTGCCGGTACAAAATTGGTAATTTCTTCGGTTATAAAAACAGTGATGCAAAAATTTGAGCCCCTATAAAAAACAGCAGGGCAAACCCCGGTTTACTTATAGGCATTCATTCTTAAACGGCTTGGCTTAAAAGCGCAGCTGTGCTTTTCCCATTGATGTTATTCCCTGAATTTCTCTTAATATTGTACCCGTCGGTTCCCGATGTTTTGCTCTCCCCTGCTTCCTGTAACAAGCTCTTTTTGCATTGCCTGCACCCCTATCGCTGCGCGCCTCGTTTTTGCTCCTTTTTCTTTCCTCAATGCAATTTGCGGGAGCTCAATTGCTTACGCCTGTTCAGCCGAGGCCCTCAACGGTGCAAAGCGGCATTTCGCCCAACTTTAACCGCAGCCGGATAAACATAAATGCGGTAGATATAAATGCTTACAGCTTCACCATTAAACCCGCCGCCGAACCCATAAAGGTAGACGGCATTCTTGATGAAGCCGCCTGGGCCGATGCCGATTCGGTTTATAATTTTTACCAGAACTTCCCCTACGATACCGGCTACTCTTTTACCCGCAGCACGGTACGCATTTGCTACGACAGCAAGTTCCTGTATGTAAGCGCCATACTCTACGATGAGCTGCCCGGCAACTACGTGGTACAGAACCTGAACCGCGATTGGAACCACGGTAATTCCGACGGCTTCCAGTTTGTAATAGACCCCATGTGCGACCGAACCAACGGCTTCGCTTTCGCCATAAGCCCTTACGGCTCACAGCGCGAGGGCATAATTACCAACGGCGGTAACGACGGTATATCTTTGGCATGGGACAACAAATGGTACAGCGGCGTAACCAGGTACCCTGATAAATGGGTGGCCGAAATGGCTGTGCCCTTCAGCACCATCCGCTACAAAGCCGGACTTAAAGAATGGCGCATCAATTTCGCCCGTTTCGATTATAAGCGCAACGAAATGAGCACCTGGGTGCCCCTGTATCGCAATTTCAGCGTGGGCGGGCTGGTGAATACCGGGCGCATGATTTGGGAAAAACCACTCGAAAAGCCGGGGCGCAATGTATCTGTAATACCATATATCGGTGGTGTGGCTACGCAGCTGCCGCCTCCTCCGCTTGGTCCGGGCAATCCTCCGCCGGGGCCCGGCAAGCCGCCTCCGCCCCCGCCGCCGGGGCCCGAAAAGCGTCCTTTAATTAACACCCTGAAACTCAGCGCAGGCCTCGATGCCAAGGTGGCCGTTACACCCAGCATGAACCTCGACCTCACCATTAACCCTGATTTCAGCCAAGTAGAGGTAGACCAACAGGTGATTAACCTGAGCCGCTTTGAGCCCTTCTTCCCCGAACGCCGCACCTTCTTTCTTGAAAATGCCGATTTGTTCGGCAATTTTGGCTCGGGGCGTGAAAGGCCTTTTTTCTCAAGGCGCATAGGCATAAGCCGAAACCCCTCTACAGGGCTTTATACGCAAAATCCTATACTGTTCGGGGCAAGGCTGAGCGGCAAAATTAACCGCGACTGGCGCCTGGGCGTCATGAACGTAATGACGCCCAATAAGCCATCTGATAAGCTGCCGGCCCAGAACTTTTCTATGCTGGCCCTGCAAAGGCAGGTGTTTTCGCGCAGTACGGTCAGCTTTTATTATACCGGGCGGCAGGCCCTGGGCTCCGATTCTGTATTTGGTCTTAGTCCCGATGCCGGGAATGCTAACCACAGCACCGGCCTTGAATACAACATGGCCACCGGCGATAACCGCTGGCGAAGCAAGCTTTTCGTGCATAAAACCTTCGGACCCGATGGCGCCGAAAACAGGTTCTTCACCGAAAAAAATACAGCGTACTCGCTCACGGCCAGCTATACCGACAGGCATAAGTATTTTTATGCCGGGCAGGAGTACATTGGCACCGGCTACCGCGCCGAAGTGGGCTATGTGCCCAGAACCGGCTATATACGTTATGAAGGCGGCACATCTTACAGCTTCCTGCCTAAAAATTCCATCATAAGCCAGCACGGACCAAGCCTGAACTGGTATTCGCTCAGCAACTTAGGCCGCGGCCTCGGCGATATGGAAACAAACCCCACCTGGTATGTGGGCTTTAACAACTCCGCATCTTTACAGGCCGGCTACACCGAATATTATTCGCACCTGAACGGCGATTTCAGTGTTAAGAACAATGTGCTGCCGGCAGGTGGTGTGTACCATTACCGCACCATAGGCTTAAACTTCGTATCGAACCTGAGGCGCAGCTTTGCTTATGATGCGGCACTGGCGGGCGGGTCTTATTATAATATGGGCATTACCAGCCTCTCAGGCAGCGTGAATTACCGCTGGGTGCCTTATGTGCTGCTGTCATGCGCCTACAGCTACAGCCACCTGCAGATGCCCGACGATATGCCGGCATCGGAGCTGTTGCTAATACGGCCAAGCGTTAACCTGAGCCTGCGGAACAATGTGTTTTTCAGGTGCACGGTTCAGTTTAACACGCAGGCGCAAAACCTGGGCAGCAACCTGCGCTTCCAATGGCGCTTTGCCCCCGCCTCCGACTTTTTCCTGGTATATTCTGATAATTACCAGAGCAGCGATCTCCGTTTTAAAGACCGCGGGCTTACGGCTAAGCTTACTTATTGGATAAATATGTAATGGTCTTATAAGTGAAAAAATCCCCTGTAAAGCCTTGACAGCTATACAGGGGATTTTTTCTTTGTACCGGTTTTATTCAGGGCCTAAGCGCTGCGCTTAACGCTCAATGAAAGAACTCTTTCATTTTTTCGAACAAACCTTTTTCGTTCTTACCCGGGCTTGGCTTAAAGTTAGCCGAACCGCGCAGCTTTTCCATAATGGCGCTTTCTTCGCGGCTTAGGGTGCGGGGTGTCCAAACGCTGACGTGAATAAGCTCGTCGCCTTTGTGATGGCTGTTCAGCTCCCTGATGCCCTTGCCTTTCAGGCGCAGAATTTTACCGCTTTGGGTGCCGGCATCTATCTTAATGCGCACCTTGCCGTCTATGGTAGGCACTTCCACATGGGTGCCGAGAGCGGCATCTGCGAAGTTTACATAGAGATCGAAAATCACGTTGTTGCCGTCGCGCTTGAGCTCCTCGTGGGGTTCTTCTTCAATAACAATAAGCAGATCACCGGCCACGCCGCCCCTTGGGGGCACATTGCCTTTGCCGCTCATGCTGAGCTGCATATTATCTGCCACGCCGGCCGGTATGCGGATGCTGATAACCTCGTCGGCCTCAACGCGGCCTTCGCCGTGGCAAACGTCGCAGTTATCTGTTACAATGCGGCCTTCGCCGTTACAGGTGGGGCATGTGTTGGTGCTTACCATTTGGCCCAACATGGTGTTTACCACCTTGCGTACCTGGCCTGAGCCCTGGCATGTAGTACAGGTTTTAAGCGCGGTGCCGTTCTTTGCGCCGTTTCCGCCGCAGCCCTGGCAGCTAACCTGCCTGCGAACTTTTACCTTTTTCTCGGTTCCGTTGGCAATCTCTTCCAGGTTAAGCTTAAGCTTTATGCGCAAAGCCGAACCCTGGCGTACCCTGCGGCCGCCTGCATTACCGCCGCCGCCGAAAAAGCTGTCGTCACCGTGTCCGCCGCCAAAGAAATCGCTGAAATGCGAGAAAATGTCTTCGGCATTGCGGAAACCGCCGCCTTGTCCGCCGGCTGCACCCTGCATGCCTTCGTGACCGAAACGGTCGTAACGGGCACGCTTGTCAGCATCGTTGAGCACTTCGTAGGCCTCGGCAGCTTCCTTAAATTTTTCCTCGGCGGTATGGTCGCCGGGGTTTTTGTCGGGATGGTATTTAATGGCCATTTTGCGGTAAGCCTTTTTCAGGTCTTCCGCATTAACGCCTTTATCCACACCCAGAACTTCGTAATAATCTCTTTTCTTATCGGCCATTGAATGTTTAGCCGGGCTGGCCGGCTGCTGTAACGGGTAAAGGGATTCTGAATTAAGCCCCGGTTACCACCTTGGCAAATCTTATGGTCTTATCGTTGAGTAAATAACCTTTTTCAACTTCATCAACCACCAGTCCTTTTTGGCTTTCGTCGGCTACGGGAATAGCCGTAATGGCTTCCTGGAAATCGGCGTTAAAGGGCGTGCCCAATGTTTCCATGGCTTTAAGTCCCTTTGCTTCAAGGGTTTTATGCAGCTTGCGGAACACCAGGTTCAGGCCTTCTTTTATGGCTTCCACATCTGAAGAGGTGGCCAGGTTTTTCTGTGCGCGCTCCATATCGTCGAGCACGGGGAGCAGGGCAATTACCAGGTCTTCGGTGGCGTTTTTAATGGTTTCAAGCTTTTCCTTGGCTGTGCGCCTGCGGAAATGGTCGAACTCGGCGTAAAGGCGGTGGAATTTGTCTTTTTGCTCGGCAAGGTCTATACGCTGACTTTCAAGCTCGGCAATCAGGTTGTCGTTGCTGCCAGATTCAGGCGCAGCGGCAGCCTTGGCGGTGCTTTCAGCGGTTTCCGGGTTGTTTTCCATAGTGGTATCCGGAGCGCCGGAAGCGTCGGTGACTTCCTGCTCGGGAGCAGGCTTATTTTGCTTGTTCATTTTAAAGAAATTCTTCAAAGTACCCGTGTGTAAGGTAAGTTTACAATTTACAGGCCGGCCGGAAATAACTGCCAAATCGGCAGGCAAATCGCATTCAGCCTGCAAAGGTACGCATTATGCGCGGGAAACGGGAATTTCGGAGCGCGGGGGAGTGGGCGCACAGCTAAAAAAGCCAGGCCGCTGAAGCCTGAATCCGAAACCTGCTTTTTACCGGTTTGCTTTTTTATTGAACCGGGCAATGTTGATGCGATGTATCTGAAAAACCATTCAAAAAGTCTCGAACAGGTGATGCTTAACAGCAAAAAGCACCAGCCCGGCCGTATTCTTACAACCTGTTTTCAGGAGCAGGTTATTACGGTGCCCTTCTACCGTACGTATGCTGATAAACAGTTTTTCAGCAATTTCGGCGCTGCTCTTTTCGCCGCAAATCATTACCAGTATATCTGTTTCGCGGGCGGTAAGCTCTATGGGAATCATATTCAGGCTTTTTACCTGGGCAGGCTTTGAATCGCCTTTAATGCGCAGCGCATTCAAAGTATCGGCATTCATATAGAAGCCCTTGGTGTAAACTGAATCAATGGCGGTAACCAGCTCGCTGAAATCGCAGTTCTTATTCAGGTAAGCATGCGCACCTGCGGTAATCAGCTTTGCAATCAGCCGCTCCTGCGCATGAACCGAAAGCATAATAATCTTTATCTCAGGAAACTCACGGGTAACCAGGGCACAAAGATCTGCCCCGTTCAGAAGAGGCAGGCCAATATCAAGGATTAAAACATTCGGCAGCTGCTTAGTGCCGCGAAGGAATTTCAGCATGGCATCGCCGTCGGCGGCTTCGCATATAACGCGTAGTCCGGGTGCCATATTCAGGAGCGTTACCAGGCTCTGCCTGAACATTTGCTGATCTTCCGCAATGGCTATATCAATATTGTTCTCTTCCATCGGTGCTTAAAACAGGTATTCTAATAACAATGCTGTAGCCCTTTACCGGGTTTTGTAAGCTTATGCTGCCGCCTAATAAAGCCAGCCTGTTTTCTATGTTTTTCAGACCTATGCCTTTTTTCAGGTTACCCTGAGCCTGTATACCCACACCATCATCTGAATAGGTTATTACAAGTTCAGATGTGTTTCGGGTAATTTCAAGCATGGCGTAATTTGCTTTTGCATGCTTAACGGTATTATTAAAAAGCTCATTAATAACCCGGTATATGCTTACCGACCTGTTCAAATCAAAAACGTTCAGCAAGTCCAGGTTTTCTTCATTAAAGCGAATGCTGAAAACACCCGGGGTTTCAAGGCCTAAAGCAGCCTGCATAACAGCCTCGGAAAGCGAATATAAATTCAGGATCTCCGGCGTGAGCCTGTGCGATATATTCCTGACAGAAGTTATAATACCATCTATCATCTGCTTTGAATTCTTCCTGATACTTTCTATTTGGCCTTTTTCCGGCAGGCCCGACAGTGAATGATCTATATTTAAACGCAGTGCCGAGAGGGCCGCACCAACATCGTCATGCAAATCCTGTCCAATCCGGCGCCTTTCTTCCTCCTGCGATTCCACAATGCTTTGCAGCAGCTTTTCCTGGTGCTGTACTGCCGCTAGCTCGGCCTTCTGTTTCTCGCGGAGCAGGCTCATGCGGCTCCTGTATAGAATTAACAGGAACGAAATACCCAGGCTGAAAGTGCTCAGCATGGCTATAACCACCAAAACCGCTATATTATCCGGCTGCAGCTTCATTTATAATGGCTTTGGTATAAACCAGGTAGGTAATTAACAGAAGTACACCATGAATATCCCAGATTAATATCTGAACACTTTTTGCAGAAGTCAGCAACTGGTTGGAAAAAACAAACTGTATAAGTGAGCTGCTGAAATAAAGAAGCAGACCGCCACTGACCCATGCAGCAGGAAATAACCTGATTCCGGAGGTTGAAATAACTTCTTCGCCGGATAAATAGGTAATACAGAAACCGATAATCAATATTGCTTCCAGTGATCGGGTGTATGAATTAAAGGTATAAATACTTTGAAGGAACAAGGAATTCAGCACACAAATGACAGCGAAAAAAATGCAAATGGTATATATCCATTTGGTAACCTGCTTGGGCTGCATGATTTCCCGGAAGAAGAGCATTACAAAACAAAGCTCGGCAATCGTATAAAAATGCAACAGGGGAAGATTATTAAGGCCAAACTTCGCCAATACCGCTGCAATAATATTAATGAGCAGGGAAAGTACGAGGTAAGCCAGAATAATCTTCATGGCCCTGTTTAGTTTCGGTAAAGATATGCAACCGGCAACAATGGGTATAAGCATGCATGCAGGCACGATTATACGCTGAAACAGATAGGAGAAATTTTTCATTCCCCAATATTAAAACTATTTCTTTAGCTGTTCTAGCTAAAAAGAACGCTTGTAGTATCGCACATGCTTGGGCATGGGCAGGTAAAGTCATATAAGTTTGAATCAGCTATGCTGTCAGGGTCAGATGTGCCTTTAACAAAGGGCAGATCCTGGCCATTGGGGTACCCTTCAGCTTCCATTACCGGCACCAGCAGAAACTTTACTTCGTTCTCTTCATACGGGGTATGCTGATGATCATCCAGCATGGTAAAATAGGCGCGTGCGCCAATCAGGGTTTCATCGTTTTCAAGTATGGCAGCAAGATCAACTATATCCTGCCTAGAGATATAAACTGCTTTTGGTATGAGTTTTTCATTTGTTAAGGGGAAAAACACTTTCATAAATTTCCGCCAGTTTGTTGTTTGGCGAATGCCTTCGTTTACGGTTATTTTATCAGTGGTTCCGGTTAGACCTAGATTTGACATGGCAGATAGGGGTAGGTTTGAATAATAAGTAAGAAGCCAAATGTATGAGATTAGAAAAGAATGTCCGAATGTATTCCCTCAATTTTATAGGTAAAAAGGCATTTTTGGCTCAAAATTCTGCAAATCAGGTAGAACTACCTGTTTTGTAAAATGCGTATTTCTATCCTGAAAAACATGCTTTTGCACCTGTTTCTTTGTGGGTAATCAATAACTGCTTCCCTTGGCGTTTACGCGTCATATACAGTCACCTTCAACAAACATCCATGCATTATGATATTAACATGGTTTACCAACCCGGGCGATAATAAATTTTCATCCTATTATCAGTATGATACAATTGCACGAAAATTTGTCGGCATCAGGCTCGATGTTTCCGAGGCTTCAGGCTCCGGCGAAATCGTGTTGCCGAAAATAGTGTACTGCAAACCCAAAACCGTTCTTGTTAACGGCAAGGAGCTCGCTAACGCAGCGCAGCTGGTTGAAGGTGCAAAAATCAGCTGTTTTACACCCGGCTCAGGCGCCAAGCCATATACCGGGTATGCAATTACCAAAACCCCTGTTTTGCCGGCGGAAATTTCGCTTGGGCATCTCATTCTTATAGCAGGCAATGAAATGCTTGTGAATGAGACTAATTTAACAACAGAACTGTCGCACAGCAACCTGCCGGAGAACCTCTCAGGCATACTGGCAGGCATAATGGGCAAACCCCTGTTTGAATGCGCTACCGATGAGCTGACCGCAAGGATCAATGACATGATTTGGGAGCTGGAAGAATTGGCCCTGGACGAGTACAGGGAAAAAATATCGGAAAAGCTTGAATTGTCTGTTAAGGATGCCCTGAATCAGTTTTACGAAGAAGCGGCTATTCTCAAGCTTGTACCATACAAAGAGGTGGCCGATGCCATTGAGGCACTTAAAAGGGCTGTAAATATGGCCCAAAGAACACTGCAGCTCGGCGACATTGAAGATGCCATTTTAGTGATGCAGGAATCAATCACCAGGCTTAAGCATGTTTCAGATATACGTTCAGATCTTACCCGGCAGACAGAGATGAACCTGCTGTTAAAGTCTGAGCAGGCCCTGTTGCAGGCAGCAACAGAAAGCAGGAGCCTGGCAGAATTGGAAAAACAGGCAAAAGATGAATACGAACTGGCGGAAGTTAAATTTGAAAATGAGGAATTATATTTTCAAATGGCAGTTCCCGCTTAATTAATTACCTTCTGTACAAAAACAGGTGTATTACGAAAATGGCGAATTTATATCCTGATGAACTTTTTTAAAGTATGAGCACCTATGGTTAGCCCTCCCAGCTAACCATAGGTACATATAGCTTTTAGTGAATTTACACCTCCTGCAATACCTGCTCTGCCGTTGGGGCTTTCAGCAGGAAGTTATTAAAGCCTTCATCCACTATAATTTGCAATTGTTGGGCGGCGGCCAGCTCCAATATGGCCAGGAAGTTAAATACAAGGGCAATCTTATCGGGGCAGAAGCTGAGCACTTCGGTAAAGCTCAGGCTTTTACCAAAACCGATTTTTAACAGAATCCATTCTTTTTGCACCTCCATGGTATAAGGGTACTGCTGCACGGTATGCCGTGGCCGGGCCTGCTCCTCCTCGAAACGGCGCATGGCTTTGGCGTATATTTTCAGCAGTCGGTAGAGGTCAAGGCTTTGCAGGTCGAAGTCTTCGCCGGTTCTTTTGGCGAGATCGCTTAATTCAGCATTCAGGTTGCCGCGTTCGTAACGGGCGAGTCCATCTGTTTCAAGATTGCTGAGCTCGGCGGCCACAATCTTGAATTTCTTGTATTCAAGCAGGTGCTGTACCAATTCCTGCCGGGGGTCAATCTCGTTGCCTGCCTTATCTGTCTCCGGACGAGGAAGCAGCATTTTGGCCTTGATGCGCATAAGCGTTGCTGCCACCCAAATGAACTCCCCGGCCAGCTCCATATTCATGCGTTCCAGGTGATGCAGGTATTCCAAAAAATCGGAGGTGATGCGGGTTATGGGAATATCGTAAATATCGAGCTCATCGCGCTCAATAAAAAACAGCAGCAAATCAAAAGGGCCCTGGAAGAGGGGCAGCTTTATTTCAAAACTCATACAGAATGTGCTTCAGGGAATCTGCCCGGGCGGGTTGAACAGGGGCGGAAGGTATAGGCACGCAATTTACGGAAAAACGGAAAGGGAATGGGTATGATGGGTAAATACAAAAGGCTATTTGTTATTTATTAGGGGTAGAGCTTTTCTAACTCTTTGGTAATTAGGTCGGCTTCGTAGTCATTAGTAGCCGTGGTTTGTACTAAGTAGGATAAGCCGGCATCAGTTCGATATAAAACCAAATGTGCATAATAAAAACCATCTCCTTTTGCCCTATGTCGGTTTACGAATTTACTACAGTTGGGTTTAAATTGTGCGCTTCTTATAGTTTTCACATAAGGGCAATGTTTTAAAATTGATTCATTAAGCCTAAGTACGTCAGTTCCATGGTCGTCTCTGTAATTAATATCTTTTAGTTCAGGAGGTATATCAGTAACCGGCAAATTATATGGAGCCATCCTGCGTAAAAATGTACTATGAAACGCAACATGCTGTTCACTATAAATGTTTCTGATTGTTACATCCTCTGCCTCAAGTGTACCTGTTGAATAAAGCGCAGTAAGTTCAGCGTTTTCCCAATCTTGGTTACTAATGCTGATTAGAGGAAAGTTGAAAACGTGGGCCAATAAACCACATTTTGATTCGATATTAATAGAAGGAAAGCGAATTACGCCGGTTACGTACCCTTCTAACATTTCGTCCTCTTCTTCAAGGCTTAGCTGAGGTTCGCCAACAATTAAACGCAGTGCGCTGTCTCTTTTTACCCCCTTCTTACAATTATTTAAAATAGATGCTCGCAATTGGCTTAGTTCTTCCTCAGGAACACAGACAATTTTTTTTAGCTCAGGTTGAACTTCTTTCGCTTTTTCAAACAAAAGCAATAGTTTATCAATTGTTTCGCAGGTATTGGTTTGCTCAACAGAGTGCGAGTTTAAAATTAGACCCAGAAAGTTCATTATATCAGGTTCAATAATTGGTTATCCCATTCATCTAAAAAATCATTCGGGTAATCGCTTAACTCCCCATTTCTGTCAATTCGTATTTCAGTTATCTCTAAGGCCCCTGTTGTCGATTGCCCAAAAAAATGCAGGGTTACATCGTCAGGATTCAAAATGCCGTTTTTTACAGCCACCCTGATTCCATTGATTACATGATCGCTGTGCGTTTCTATAAACAGCTGCTGATCTGAGGCCGCTGCTTTTGCCAAAAGACCTCCCATTATTGACTGGCCTCGAGGATGAAGGTGTGATTCCGGGTTTTCAATAATTTGTACTTGGCCAGCCTTCGCACCGAGAAGCGAGGTGATAACCGGTAAAGAGAAAGTAAGCCCGAAACCTGTATTCTGCGGTTTAATTGTATCGTAAATGGTTCCTTCAGCCCGATACACGTCATAGTTTAATGAAACACGTTCACCTTGATAATCAACTCTTACCTTCATATTATTTCCAAGCAAGCTCATATAAGCGGAGACTTGGTCAAGCAGCTGCTCACTATCGGCCTTTTCAATACGCATTTTCTCGGCTACCCGATGTTTACCGTGCATAAGTAAAAACTGAGCAGCATAATCACCCGTTTCACCCAGTTGCCTTTTTGACTCAACTATTGAGGTGTCAGAAGAAAACAAATCGTCAGGTGAGATTCTATGGGCTTTAAGATATTGAAAACTGTCTTGTAACAAGTTTAATTTAAAGGGTACCTCCGGCTTATCGAATGTAATATAGGCTCCTAAACTATCTTTTTGTGCGAGATAAGGTATTACGATATTCATGTTCCCTTTGTCTGTCTCTATGAAAATTTCAATCTTTTCATCAATATCCTTACTCCATTTAGTATATACGTTTTGGCTTTGGCCTAATGTACAAAGAGAACCTTTTACAAAATAGTTAAACCGTAAATGATATTCAATACCGTTTAATGTACCTTTTCCAATACTCAAATCCCGATATTCTAAAGACTGCCTCAAACACAAAAGAGCTTGAATAGTGCTGGATTTACCCATACCGTTTTTTCCTAAAAACAGGTTGAGTTTACCAATTCTAAAGCGATGGTTATAAATTGATTTGAAGTTTCTTAATGAAAATCCGGTTAGTATCATGACGATATTATAAGACAGAATTAAATATATTTTGAATTTGGGTGTGCCGCTCTAATACACGTCGCGTATCGCCGGTTCCGACAGAGAATGAGTCATAAAAGTATGCGGCTTCCATTTTTTCTGCAAACGCGGTTCTTATTTCAGATTGCTTTAATATAAAAACTTTGCAGTCAGCGTCAGATTTTTGAGCTAAAAATGATGACAAGACCTCAAAAAGTGCCTTGTTTATAGGTTTCCTTCTTGCTTCGAACCAAAATGAAGTTTGCTTTCTAAAGCAATACCTACCAAATATTGCAAAGCATGTATCCATAGCTTTTTTGAAATCATTTTTAATCCTACTATCATACTCTACATCATTAGCAAGATTCTGTTTTAAAATTCCAAGGGCTTGGTTTATATAGCCATCTAAATCGGCTTTAAAGCCTTTTTTCCCGTAGTTGCTATATGGAATAATATAAAAGGCAATGAATCTTACAACAAAATCGCGATCTTCCATTCGGGAGTCAGATATTGAATAGTCAGTTGCTATTCTAAAAGCTTTATTTTCAGCCAGTTCCTTTAACAACACTGAAACCGGACCTTGGTTTAAAGCATGTCTGATTTCAGCCGCAGATAAAACCAATCCGCCGGTATTTATACGCTTAAATAAGTTAAACTTAACTTCATCAGGGGTACCTTTCTGAATTTGATACGTAGTAATTGTTGTTTCCTCGATTCTTCGCTGAAAGTCTCTTGGGAGATCGCTGAATTTTTTGCCATTAAAATCGAATGGGGCTTCCGTTAAAAATTCTAAACCCCTAAGCACTAATTTTTCATCTGCTACAAAGTTCTTAATAGTTGAAATTCTCTGCAAGCCATCTATAACCAACCATTTGGCATCATTGGATATATCGAAATAAAAAGCAGGTAACGGAAATTTTACCAGAATCGATTCAATAAGTCTTGATTGACGTATATCGTCCCAAAGGTTTTGCCCGCGCTGAAATGCAGTATCTAAGTCTATTTCTTTTTGTTTAAGCCTGCTAATAATATTTGACAGCACCATTGTGCTTGTGGCAATATTTACACTCCCAACATCAAAGGGGGTAATTGGTTCCTTAATGCCTTGATAAAGAACGTCTGCTTCAGTTTCAAGCTCTACACCGGTATTTCTTTCGCTACTGTCATTTAACTTACGGACCAATGAATACCAATCTGCCTCATTGTAGCCTATGAAATTTTGTTCATTTCCGGTAAAATAGAGATTCAATGATAGAATCCTGTACTGCAATTCGGCGGCATTGTAATCAATAAAACCTTTAACAGAAGCCTGGAAAAGCCAGTGTGCATAATCCTCAGCTTGAATATTGTTTTCAATATTCAAATAGTTAAAGGCTTCAACGATGTCAATAGGAATATTGGGAGTTTTGGATTTGTGATACTCACTAATGGTGTGGTAGTTATCCTGTAATATCCCTGTTGTTACAGCTGTATCCATAGCAGAATTTACTTCATAGCAGAAGTACAATAGTCAGTTTGAAAAATTCAACGATTTGCGAAAGTTCTTTTTCTTCATTTTCAGCAACAAGGTACGCAAAAACCTTAATATGGAGTATGCAGCAGCTTGTTTCGGTTGATTTATTGGCGTTTTTTTAGATATATGCAAGGATATTTGATTACCACTAACCACATACAATCCTTCAAATACTTCCTCGACTTCTGCAATCAGTTAAGGAGCCAAATTACCCCTACTGCAACGTAAACCTCATCTGCACCCCGAACTTGGTTTGGCTGCGTTTGTAGCTGGTGCTCACCTTGGGGGTGTCTACGGTATATTCCAGGTAGGCCTGTATGTTCAGGCTCTTGTTAACCACGTAATTGGCGGTCGGCTTAATTTGCACGTTTTGCTGACCTTGTGTTACCACACCCGGCTCAAGCAGCTTATGCTGCACGGTGCGGGTATCACGAATCATGATATCGCAGCGCATGGTTACCTCATTTTTAAGCGTCACAGTACGACCTTTTACCTTAAAGGGCAGGTTCATGCCTGATTTTTGGTAACCTACCCCGAATGTAATATCCCAGCTGTTGAGCTCGGCCATTTGGGCGTTTGTGGTGTTCATGTTTATGCTGCGCTCCTTATTGTAATCAAGCTTCAGTGTTATTTTGTTCTTGGTACGCATGTTTATACCCACCAGCGGCGCAAATTTTTCCGATATGGTTACGCTGTTGATTATATACGTAGGCACCCAAACCGTTGTTCCGCCCGATGTATCGGTTAAAGAGGGCAGGGTATTGCTGCTGGGGCTGTTGGCCAAACCAAGGCTTTGTCCGTAAGCCAATGAGCTGGTATAAGAGCTTACTGTGTAAGCGCCGGTATAGGCATGGGTAAGGCTTATGCTGCTGAACTTATCGGCCAGGAAAGGAATGCGGGTAAGGCCGGCATAATCTATTCGCCAGTTGGGCAGGGGAACGCGCGGGAAGCTGTTGAGCTTGGTCTTGTGCGCATCTTCACCGGTATAGGCAGCCAGTAAAGAGGGCAGCAATACATCCTGTGAAACGCGGGTAAAAGGCACGGTAGGGTCTTTGAGGATGTTGGGGTTCTCTCCCGGGTTCATCAGCCTGCCGGCAATAATATCCAGGTTTTTCTCAAAGGCGCGGTATGCTTCATCGTTATAGCTTTTATCTGCGGTGCCGAAGGCAGTGGGGGCAAATATATAGCTTACGGTATAGCTGCCGGTCTGTGTCGGGTTCAGCCTGTGGAATTCATACAGGCCTTCGTTGAGAGAATCTACATTCCGGAAAGTTTCCTGGTAGCCCGATGTGGTTGTTTTCTTGGCATCGAGCTGGATTCGGAAATCGCGCACGGGCTCTATGCTTACCCGGCCCGTGAGGTTAATGGTCTTGGTTTGGGCAAAGTTCTGGTTTTGCAGGGTGCTGCTGCCGAGCCACTTGTATTTTTCTGCCGTGTCTTTTATAGAAGGACTTTGGTCACCGGTAATGAACTTCCAGCCCGGGGCCGCAAAATCATTGCTGTTGCCAAAGAAGCTCGGGCTGGGGCGGAAGCCCGGCAAAATGGTATTTTCCGTTTCAGAATAAGAAGCATTGGCCGAGCGTATCGACATCAGCAAACGTGCAAAGCCCTTAATCAGCTTATATTCTCTTGGCTTTTTAACGGTATCGGCTTTAGCGCCGGGGCCCATGGCTTTGGGACCGGTTTTTCCTTTTCCGTCTTTACCGTCTTTGGCGCCGGGCTTGGTTGCGGCGGGTTTGGGCGGCGGGTTATTTATCTTGGCCAGCCAGGGAATTTTGTTGTAGAAGCGCACCAGGTCGGCTTTGGCGTTTATGCTGCGCTCGCGGCTGTTTTGTATGGTATTGCCCAATGTATCCTGCAATGCCTGCGGCGACGCTGTCCAGATATAGCCTACGTTATAACGGGCATCTGCGCCCAGCCAATCGGTAAGCGGGGTTTTATCTATGGGCAGCTTATAGCTCGCCGACATGGTTTGGTTAAAGCTCTTGGTTCTGCCCAGCTTTTTCAGGTTGTTAACAATGGTATCCTGCTGGTCTTTGCTGCTCACGTCGCCCCGGGGCTCATCTATAATGGCCGATACAGTGGCCGTATAATCAAGGGTGAGGCTCTTGGCCGGTGAGTAGCGCGCGCCGTAAACCCGGGTCATCATAAATGATTTTTCGAAGGTCGGCAGAATGGTGTTCGTGGTGGCGAAAACATCGGAGCTGCGGAGCTGGGTACGGGTAAAGCTGCGGTCAAGATCAACGCGGGCGTTTAAAGTGCTGGGCAGGAAGCCCACATTGAAATCGGTAATGAGCTTGAACCATGGGCTCTTGAACATTTTCTTGAACGGCTCCACATTGCCCCCGCTGGTGCTGTAAGTATAAGCGGCTGCGTACTTCCAGGTGCGCATGCGGTAATCCTGCAGGTTCACATTGGTTCGGTGCAGCTCAGAGTAGCTGTAGGTCAGGCTTATGTTGCTTATATCCCAGGGGAAAGATATGCCTGTTCCCGTCTTGGTTTTCTGCACATTGGTGAAGCTGATGTTCTTGCGCGTGGTTTTATCCTGCACAATTTTCTTGTAGAACTCCCTGACTTTAGCATCCTGAATACTGCCGAGGGTTTTCTCAAGCTCTATATCGGGGTTAAGCGGGTCGTATTTGGGGTCGGTAAAGTTTTGCTCGAAGCTGGCGTACATGGGCAGCTTTAAGCCAATGCTCTTCGGTAAAAACTTATCGAGGGCCAAATTGGTGCTCAGGTTATAGCTGTAAACCCAGTTACGCGCCCTTTCGCTGATGCGCTGCTCTATGCCGCCGAAACCTACTGAAGTATATTGGCCGGTGGCATTAAAGGTACCCAGGTCGGCGAGCTTAATGGCAAGGGTGCCGGTGGTGGCCCAGCCTGCGTTCATGAGGAAATCTGTAACACGCATTTCATCGAACCAAACGCAGAGGTTTTTAGGCCTGCTGCCTGCACCGGGGGCGCAGCGCACACCCAGCATGGCTATGGTGGCGGTGTTCAAATCAGGGTTACCTTTTACGCTCACAATCATGCGCTTGCTTTCGCCTGCTCCTGTGCGGGAGTATATAGCGTTCTGCGATATGCGGTTTACGTTACGTTCCACCTTAAGGCTGTAAAGCTCGGCGAGCAAAACGTTTATCTCGTTTTCGGCCTTCCAGATTTGGTCCTGCGCGGTGGTGCCTAAAGCGGTAAGCTTCAGGGGAACTTCCACTTCGTAATAGTTATCGGTATAATCGGTACCTATACGAATGAAGGCATTTACATCTTCATCCTTGGTATTGGGGTCGTGGGTGCTGGCGCTTACCCAAAGGCGCAGGCGCTGGTAGTTCAGGAAGTCTACCTTCAGGGTTTTGAAAACGGCCTGTGCGCTGTTGGGGCGCAGGCGTTCCACGCACATGCTCAGGCTTTGCTCGTTCAGCTGGCGGTTTATGCCCGATGTAATATCACGGTCACGGGGCAGGCCGGGGGGCACCACATAAGCCACCTTGCCATCGCCGCGGCTGCCGTTTTCTTCAATGTTTACGGTACCCACGGTTACGGCCGCATCGTGCTCATCGTTAGTATAGGGGCCCGAAGGCGGCAGGGGCTTGTCATATGGCCTCCAGGTGCTGCCCACTGTGCGCAATTGCACCATACGTACAGATACCGGTACCTTAAAGCCGGTTAAGAACATGCGCATAAAACGTATGCTCCTGAAATCTGTTATATCGCCTTCCTTACCGGCATAGTTCGGGTGCGACAAATCGCGGAAGGGTACGCGGAACAGGTACCAGCCCACATCTTTACCGGTTGCTTTCTGGTAATCAACAATATAGTTGCGGCCCACCTGGAAAGAGTTGGGGTCAATATCTACCCGGTATTTGTAATAGTTGTTGTTGGGGGTTACGGTATTGTCGCGGTTAATGTCTTCGTTATCGGGCTCGTTGGTGCTGCTGGCGGTGTATGAGCCGCCGGTGTTCACAGGCGAGTTGCCCTCCATATCGTTAAAATGCTTGTAGCGTTCAAGCACCTTGGCATTGGTTGCCCCGTCGTAACGGCTGTCGAGGTAATGGCGGAAGTCATCGCCGGCCGGGTCGGCAAGCAGTTTGTCTTTAATATCCTGGGTAATGCCGCTGCCCTGTATGGCTGCTATGTAATCGGCGTGGTATTCTTCTTCCTGGTGGTTATCAATACCGTCAAGGCCAATATCCTGCAGGGTACGGCGGTTGCCTTCGTTATCGAAAGAGTTGGAAATAGGGGGCTGGTTGGCCGTGCGGCCCCAAACGGTATTTTCAAGACCGGTTGTTGAGCCGTCGGCGGGAATGGTGTTTTCGGCTTCGTGCTTGCTGTCTTCCAGAACATCTTCGCTCACGCTGCCGAGGTTGATATACATTTTACCTGTACGCAGGGTGCCGGTGCTGTTACCGCCCACATCTTCATCATGGAAGGGGTCCATCATCCAGAATTCAATGTACTCTGTATTGGCGGCATCAAAATCACCGTTGGTGCCGAAGCTGTGGGTGATGCCGGCCCAGTTGTTTTCAGGGGTCCTGAGCGTACCGTCGGCATTATAGGCGGTGGTAAAATTATAGGGGCCGCGCTCCGACGGGTAAAAGTTAAGGTCTAATACAGGCTGCGGGGTAACAATGGCCCCGGGCTGCCTGTTCGGGAAAACTTCCTGCGGCAATACGGCCCTTACGTAATTGGCCTTCATGTCGTCGTTGGTAATGTTCTTGGGCCTCAGGCTGCCGTTGGTGCTGAAAAAGAGGTTGTCCATGTTGAACCAGGCCAGGCGGGCACGGCGGAAGTTGGTGCTCAGCTTGCTGCTGCCGGGCATGCCATAGCCAAGCGGCACCGATGCAAATTTCCACATGGTGGTGGCATAGGTTAGATCGGTAAGGGTGGGTGCGCCCTCGAAATCATCTATATAGCTTATGCCTTTGCCCGATGCATCAACAAAGGTGCTGGTGCCGGGTATTAACTGGGCATACTCTCCCTGGAAGGTAACCATGCTGGGCTCCTTGGTTTGCAGGAAGGGAAGGGCATCCACAATTTTGGTAATCAGGCGGCTTTCCTTTTTAACGTTTACATCTATTCCGTAAAGCACATTGCTGGCCGGCTCCTCACCCACCGAAACACGGCGAATAAGCGGGCGTTCGTTGAGGTAAAGCAGGCTGCCGCCTATGTTAATATCAGGGTTAACGGCATAATCCATACGGGTGCCGAAAAAGCTGCGTTGCTGGAAGCTGAAAAGATCTGCCTTTTCGTACTTGAATGTAATTTCCTGTCCGCCTGCGAGTATGGTGGGGTTTACGGTAACCTTGCCCTGGGTATAGTCTACGGTATAATCGGTACCCTCGGTAAGCAGGGTAAGGCCGGCATATACCTTTACCGAGCCCGGGCTCAGGTTGAGCGCATTCAGGCTAACCGATGAGCCGGCCGTGCTCTGCACCGAACCCATGATGTAATACTTGTTTTTATTCGCGTACTGCTTGGCCAGCGCCTTCGTGGTTCGGTAGAGCTCGTTAAAAACGTAGTGGTCTACATATACCGCTTCATCGGCATCGAACTTGCTTTGCAGGAATTTGCCGAAGGGCTCAAGCACCGGGAAAATAAGCAGGCCCTTGGTTGCGTCTATGGTAACCTTGTCAATAAAGTCATACTGGCCGTCGGCAATTAATTCGTTGGCGGGGTTCAGGCGGTCTGCGTTCAGGAGCTGGGTAAGCTGGCGGTTGGCCACGCGGCGACCCTGGCGAAGCGCCGGGTTATCTACCCCTGTGCTGTCGTCGCGGTAAATAATACGCATCAGGAAACCGTCTCGCTGAATACCGCTGCTGCCCAGGCTGTACACGTTCTTCATTTGCAGGTCCCACATGGGCAGGCTCACGTTATTGGTGGTGCTGCGCAGCATTTTTACAATCACCTTGCCGGTATCGGCCACATTGGCGGCTGCCCCGGTGGGCTGACCAACAGTATAAACGCGGCCATTATAGGTATATTCGTAAGCTACGCCCACAATATCGTCCTGGTTAACCAGGGGGCTCACCAGGCTTATATAGCCCAGTTGCGGGTGGAAGGTAAAGTCACGATCTGTCAGCTTGCGGGCGCCGGGCAACATTTCGTAATCGGTACCGCCTTTGAGCAGGTATTCAGGGGCGGTTTTCAGTCGCTCGTCGGCGACGTCGCCCTGCAGGAGCTTGTCTTTTACTACGGTGCGGAAAAGCTTGTTGGCATCGTTACCGGCAGGCTCGCGTGAACCTGCGCCGCCCCATTTTTTATTATAAGGCACACCTTCGCCCAAATCTGCAAAACCTATTACGTTTCGCATGTTGGCGGTGTTGTTCTGCTTGTTGCTGATGTAAACATCTACCCGGTTAATAAAAACGCCGCTGGCGGGGGGCACAATGGCCGGGTTATTCAGGGCCTTCTCGTAATTGTTCCTGAAAAACTGGCTCAGGAAAAAGTGGCGGTTGGCATCATAATCATCGCAGCGGATGTTGATGTCGCGGTTTTGGGCGCCGCCGCCGTTGCCGCTGCCTTTCACTTTCAGCTGGTCCATGCGGCTGCGCTGGCTGCTGGCTACGGCCACCACCTTTAAGCGACCGAACTGCATGGTAGCCTTGGCCCCGAAGAGGTTATTTGCGCCCGTAATAAGCCTGCTGCTGATGGGCAGGCTCACGTTGCCAAGCTCTATTTTCTTAATAATCTCATTATCGAGACCGGTATAGTCAACCTTTACGTTGTTATCGAATTCGAAGTTGGCCTTGGTATCGTAGTTAATGCTGAGCTTCACCTTCTCGCCTACCTTGCCCTGCACGTTCACGCTGATTTGCTGGTCAAACAGGAACTGGGTATTGCGCTGCTGCCGCAGCGGCAGGGCCGGGTTGGCCACCTGCTGGCTGTTTATGCCAAAATCAAGCACTACCGTGCCGTTGGGCTTCAGATCTATGCTGTTGCCGCCGAAAATGCGGTCGAAGGCAGGGTTGAAGTATATTTTAGGTATGAGCCGGTTATTGCTCATAGGCCCCTGCCCGCCCGAGTTTTCCTCAGATTTGGCGCGCATGTAATTCTTCATATCCTCGCGCTGACGCCAGCGGGTATATTCCTCGAAAGTCATGGTGCTGGGCGGCCTTACGTCTACCTCGCCGGCTTTCTCGCGTATATCGTAATCGCCCTGCATGCTGTCGAGCGTTACATCGGTTTTTACGTTGCCGGGGTTGCCGGGCACCAGGGGCGATGAATAGCCCGGGTTCGAAAACGGGTCGCCATGCCTGTCCACTGCATCAAACTGCGGGCGGCGGCTGGGTACATATTTACCGTTGCCTTTTTTAGTGGTGTCGCCGGGAATACCGGTGGTGCCGTTTGCTCCTGTTGTGGCAGGTGGCGCAGGTACAGGATTAGATGCGGGTTTATTTCCGGCAGGCGCTGTGGTTGCCGGCGGGTTTACAGCAGGCGGGGTAACCTGTGCGGGCGCTTTTTTCTTACTTGTATCTGGTTCAGTATTGTCGGGCGGCGGCGGCGGGGCCTGCGGGTCAGGCATTTCAGCAGAAGCATCGGCCTCCCCGGCAAGAGCCTCTTCCGAAAATTCGGCACCTGAAAATGTGCTGCCCGATGCGGCTTCGCTTGAGGTGGCTGTTTCTGAATTTACCGGGGCGCTGCTTGTTAAGGCCAAAGCAAGGGCGGCATTGAAGCCGGCTTCTTCCTCCTCGTTTTCAAACAATGATTCATGTTTGCCTTCCTTTTCGGCACGCTCTTCTTCGTACTCAAAAAGTACGGGCTGCCCGGCAAAAAGTACGGCAGGCACCTTTACCCCGCCGCTCGCTGAAAAAATGCTCGCGGGCAACAGGCAGGTAAAGAAAATAAAGAGGAAGTACGGCCTTGCGTAGGTCAATGTAATGGCTTGCTTGCCTTGCCTGCCCGGGTTTATTGAAGCAGGGAAAAGGGCTTTGTGTAATTTTATAGGAACCGGAACCTGGATTTTAGCTCAAAACCGCCGGGCTTTTATAAACAGTACAGGGCATTTACAGGGCCCCGCTTAATATTTGAAGGTCAGGTGTTGGGTTTGAACAGGGCTGAAGATTTTTATGCGGCAGGCATGTGCCTGCTGAAGGGTTGCTTTATGTATTAATGAACCGATATTAATTGCGGCCCGGTATTTGCGTTCGTCAATATACGCAGGGCGTGTATTTGCATTGGTTTGCGTTTCGGGGTGAATGCCCCGGGTTTTAAAAAAGCGCTCATGAAACCTCAGGAAGGTTTCAGCGCACGTTTTATTAAGTCTTCAACGGAGAGGGCATTGCCGTCCCGTTTTATTATCGCGTCCAATGTTTTTTCGGCAGCCGGTTTATTAAGTCCCAGGGTTACCAATGCGGATAACGCCTCAGCCCTTGCCGTATTGCCCGCCTGCAGCGAAGGAATTCCGGGAATTTCACCGCTTATGGAATCTTTACGCACTTTATCCTTTAATTCAAGCACAAGACGCTGCGCCGTTTTAGTACCTATACCCTTTATACCGCTTAAAGTTCGCAGGTCTTCGCGCAGTATGGCGGTTTCAAGCTCGGCAGCGGGCAAAGAGCCCAATATAAGCAATGCCGTGCCCGGCCCCACCCCGCTCACCGATATCAGGTGCAGGAAGAGCGCTTTTTCATCGCCTTCGGCAAAACCGTAGAGGGTATGGGCATCTTCTTTAATGTGCAGGTAGGTATGCAGCTTCACGGCCGCATTCAAATCAGGCAGGGTGCGGTATGTACTCAGAGATATGCGCACCTGGTAACCAACGCCGCCAATGTCTATGATGACATAGCTGTGGTCTTTCCAGGAAAGCTTACCGTTTAGCCAGGCTATCATTTATTGGTAAATTAGGAATAAGCCCGCAAAATTAGGTGAAATTACCCACAGGGCAATAAAAATCCGGCTTTTCAAAGCAGCGGAACATGCTATATAAGAATAATGCAGCCCCGGCACCTGGTAATTACCGGCTTTGACCCGGCCCCGGGCAAAGTTTTGCTCATTAGGCAACCCTTGGCAGCCTTACATGGTCTGCTGAAAAGATTCGTAATTATATTAATCAGTTGGGCATATATTTGCCTTCCCGCTCTTATAACTAAGCTTTTACCCTGTATTTATGCTCAGTAAACTGTACCCTGCGCTTGCAGCGCTAATCCTTATTTCGTTCAGCGCCGTTGCCCAAACGCCTACCCCCCAGCTACCCTTTGATACAGACGGACCCGTTAACTCTATTATCAGGGAAGGCAATACCATTTACATTGGCGGCGAATTCCGCACGGCAGGCAAACCTACAGGGCACGGGGCGGCTGTAAATGTAGCCAACGGCTCACTTGCCGCCACTGATTTTCCTTATATCGACAAGGAAATATCTGCCTCGGTACCCGACGGGCAGGGTGGCTGGTATATTGCAGGTGATTTTCAATACATAGGCAGAACTTACAGGCCAAATTTTGCCCACCTCTTTGCAGATCTAAGCCCTGACCCTGACTTTAACCCCGATAATTCAGCTTTAACCGGCTTATCATCATTGGTGCTTTGCGGCAGCAAGCTTTTATATTGCGCATACGGAAGCCCAAGGGCTGTTAATGCAAAAACAGGAGAATCATTGCCTTGGCACCCCGATGTTCAGGGTGGTGTTAACCAAATAGCTGCAAGCGGATCTACAGTATATATTGCCGGAAGCTTCAGCTCTGTAAATAACATATCAAGGCTCAATATTGCAGCCCTCGATACCCTTACCGGGGCAGTAAAGCCATGGAGCCCCCCTGTCGGCCTTGCCGGAGATGGCTCTTATGTAAGCCAAATGGACATAAGGAAAGGTAAAGTTTACATAGCAGGCAGTTTCAGCCGGGCAGCAGGCAGCCCGCGAAACAACCTGGCAGCCTTAGATTCCGCCTCAGGGGCCGCAACCGCATGGAACCCAAATTCAGATGAGGCAATTCTTATTATGAGCCTGGGCGAGCACTCTGCTTACATATATGGCTACTATAGTTATTTAAACGGGATACCTTATGAAGGTATGGCTAATGTTGATTTTGAAACCGGCCGCATTAAGCGCTGGCACCCCACAGACAACGGTACAAACTATATAACCGGCATCAGGGAGTACCGCGGCATAGCCTATATTACAACAAGGCCAGTCGGCTTCCCAAGCTATTCAAAATACTTAAGCCTTACCGATACCCTGCGTGGGAGAACAGCCGGCCCGGAAATAGATATAAACGGGCAGGTTTACACACTGTCTTTCCAGGACGGGAAACTGTTTGCAGGCGGTAATTTTAACGGCTGCCAATTGCCCCTGCGCCGCGGCCTGGCCGCATTTGAAGCAAATACAGGCAATCTCCTGCCCTGGAACCCGAACACCACCGGCTTTGTAAACAAAATTCTGCTGCACGATGGTAAAATATTCGCCTGCGGAACCTTCGACAGCGCAGGCGGGGAAAGCCGGAATCGCGTTGCAGCTTTTGATGCCAATACAGCTGCATTGAGCCCTTTTGCGCCGTTCATTGCGGCCCAACAGGTAAACAGTATTCATATTGTTGGCAACAAGCTGTTCGCTTCAGGTACTTTCGGCGGCCAGGACAACCCTACAGGCCTGCTTACTTTCGATAAAAATACGGGAGAGCTAAGCCCCTTGCAGATTAATCCCGGCTCAAGCGTAGCTACCATGCAGAGCGCCGGCAATACCCTCTTCCTAAGCGGCCGTTTCGATTATAGTGAGCCCGGTACAGGCCAAACCCGTGCCGATTGGGCTGCCTTTAATGTTGAAACCGGGCGCCTCACTAATTTTAACCCGCGCCCTATTTTCCGCATGGCTGAGCTGTGCCTTATTGGCGGGGTGCTGTATGGCATTTCAAGTGAGGCAAGGGCAAGTGTTGACAGTTATTACGGCGCTTATGATACCGCAACGGGCGCCCCGATAGCATGTAATTTCGAACCCGAAAGCGGTGGTGCATTATGCAATGCAGGCGGTAAAATTGTTGTCGCGGCCTATTACTCGCTATCAGGTAGCACCGCTGAGTACAGGCTGCAAATTGCAAACCCCGAAAACTGCACTTCGCTTGACGTAAACAGCAACCTGCGTGATCATTATTTCATCTCTTTAGCCGGCTACGGCAAATTGCTTTACGGCGGCGGCGGCTTTAACTATTGGGACTTGGGTAACGACCGTAAGTTCTTCATGCTCCTTGATAACCAATACGGTGAAGACCCGCTCGGAATTGCCGAACCGGCTCATACCTCCGCAACCACCACCCTGTACCCAAACCCGGCAACCGACAAGCTGTTCATAGCATCTGCTTCAACAGGCACAGCATCTGCAAAAGCCTTCAGGCCTGTAATTTTTAATGCCATAGGTCAAAGCCAAAACCTGCTTATAAACCCGCATGCCGATGGTTGGGAAACCAATGTGTCTGCATTGCCTGCAGGGGTGTACTTTGTACAGACCGGGCAGGGAACACATAAGTTTATTAAGGAATAAGCGGCTTTAGTAATACCCGGCGGAAAACAACAAAACCGCGCCCTGATTAAAAGAGGCGCGGTTTTGTTGTTTTAGAATCGCTTTACCGGGAAGGGTTACCAGCCGAAAGTATAACCAACCTGTATAGTCCCCCTGCCTGAAAACCGGAATCCGTTATGCATATCCAGGTTATATTCAGCGCTGTTATTGCTGCGGCGGCTAACATCATATATAATGCCCGGTCCGAACAGTATTCTGAAATACTTGCCCCCGGGATCTGTAGCCATAATGCCCATGCTGATTCCGCCGCCATAAGAATGCATATCGGCCCATGCCAGGGTGCCGTCGGGTTTGGTAACCGAGGCATAATCGTATCGGAAGCGGGCAAAAGGCCCAATGAAACCACCGGGGTTACACATATCTCCTGTATGGTAAAGCTTAAACTCAGGTGTTACAGATATGCTTGTGCCATGCCAGCCCCGGTTGTTAAAGTAATCGGGGAAATAAGTTACCGGGCTTGCATATCCGGAAACGGAGAATCCAAGATGCTCGCTGAAAATTAAATCGTAACCCATAGAAACCCGCATCATCAGCATGGCGAGGGGCTCGGTAGTAATGGTATGCTCGTTTTTGAATTTTTTATCTTCTTCGGCTGAATAGGATTTAGCCGGTTTCTTATTTTCCGTTGTCGGTAATAAGGTATGTGAGCCTGCACTGTCGGGCTTGGCATTTTGGGCAAAGCCTGTGCGGTACATGAGTAGTATGGCCATGGCCGGAATAGCAGCAATGGTTCTTTTTCGGATTGGCAGCATATATAAAAACAAGGTTTTTAACTCCTTTGTATGAATACGAAATATGCTGATGCTTATTGTACCGGAATATAAAAGCAGGCATTGCCACCCGCTCATTAAAACCGCCAAAAGAAAATATACCCGAATCGGCCTGCTCCCCTGAAACCGGAGTGCTAGCCTGTAAAACGGTAAACGCCCGTGCAGGGTATAAAAACCATGTGCACGGGCTTGGCCGAATTTTTAATCTATAATGCATTAACAGCTTAAAAAGCAGCGCTTTAACACGCCGGGTACAGAATTATTAAAATCATTTCTAAAAGTGTTTACTGAATTGCTTTCTCATATATAACGTAACAAACTTACGCCGGGCTGCGGTATCTGCCAATTAAATTCCGGGAACTGTGGGTTTGACTTATTGAACGGGGCTTTTCAGCTGTTTTTCGGAATCAGCAGCTCCTGAACAGGTTTTCAGCAGGTATTGTGGTTCATATATAAACAGCTGTAAAACGGTAAAAAAAAGGTGCGGGGCATGTATCCTGCTTTGCCTGCAAAGGAACAATTTGTATCGGCGCAGGGAGTGTATATGCCTGCCGGGAATTAATGCATGCGCTTATTGCTTTCGGGTAATAAGCAAAGGTTGTATATGTGCGGGGCAACAGCAAAAAACCCCGTAACCGGTAAGGGTTACGGGGTTTTCAGTTTCATTCATGCCCGGTAATTTACAGGCGGAATGTGGCAGCTTAATGCCTTATTGTTTAATGAGGCGGCGGGTAAAAGTACCGTCGGGCGTGCTGACAGAGTAGGTGTAATAACCGGCAGGAAGGGCGGTAATATCTACAGGAATGTTATTCTTGCCTGAAGGTTTTACACCAAGGTTGCGGGTAAATACGGCCTGGCCAACGCTGTTGTGCAGTACCAATGTTACTTCGCCGTCGCGGCTGCTGAAGTAAGGTATGGTTGTGGTAGCTACAGCAGGGTTAGGGTAGTTCTGGTCAACCTGCGTGTTTTTGGCAATTACAGGTTTGTTGCCTTGAATAATAACGGTGTCGGGTGCAACCAGTACAAGTCCGGCAGCGAAGTCAACAGAGTCGCGGTTACGGTGCGAGCCCCAAACGCCACCGGTTACTTCGTAAGTACGGCGGCTGTGCGGCAGCACATTGTCTGACAGATAGGCGTTGTATGCAAGCTGGGTTTGAATAGGAGAAGCGCCAAGACCTATGTAAACACCACCTGAAGTAATGGTATAGTTAGAGTCAAGCGGCACCCTGTGCTTAACAAGGAAGAAAGCTCCCGCAGGACCAATGGTATCTACAACAAACTGGTCGCCTGCGGTAAGATCCCATTGCTTAACAAGGGTAGCAGGGCCGGGAATGGCGCCGCCTTTGTAAAGAGCCGGGCGAAGCGTTTGAACCGAGTCAAAATTTGTAGGGTCAGATGGCCATGCTGCGTAGAATTCAAGCTCTTTTACTTTTGCAGGGTAGAAAGGGGGTTCAATGTACAAACCTACCGGGCCAAGGAACAGATCCCATGTTGTCATATCTGCAGATGCATAGTTACATACAATTTCCTGCTGCGCGCTGTCGACCACAACCATTCTTTCTGTTACCACGTTATTCGAGGCAGAAGCATCGCTGCCGGTTGTGCTGGTAACTTTAAGAGAGTAAAGGCCGGTAGCGGAAGCCAGGCTTTGCAGGTCAACGTTGTCGAAAACAACAAGGCTGTCCTGGTTACGGCGTAAAGTCGGGTGAACCGAAGATGTATCGGCAGCGAGGTATTTTGTACCTGCGGCGCCAAGCGGAATAGTTGCTCCGGTTTCGTCTTTAAGGGCCAGAATAATTGTTACGCGGCTGTTAATATTCACAGTGCCGGTATTGCTTACCATGGTTTTAACAGGCAGCGGAAGGTCTTTCCATTTGAAGAAACCGCCGTTGTCGGTATTCATCATCCATGAAGTGGCAACGTCTTTTACAAAGTACGCTGAGTTTACAATTGGTTTGAAGACAACGGCAGAGTTGTTTGCGGGCAATACCCTGCTTGTTGCGCTTGGCCTGCTGCCAACACCAATTTCGTTCAGAGATTCAATACCTGCCTGTATGGGCTGGGCATAACCTGAGTAGGTTGGGCCGTTCATATTTTGGTACTGGAAAGTAATGGTAGAGTCGGCGCCGTTAAGAATTATCTGGAAGGTATTTGAGCCGGAAATTTGATCTACACCTGAGTCGCGGTTCCAGAAGGGAACGCCCACATAGCTTACAATGAACTGCTGCCCCCTTGTTTCGTAATAAATGGTGGCGCCGGGTACAGGTAAGCCCGGGTTTGTAACAAAGGTAAGGTCAGAAAGCAGGGGAGCTATAAAATTGCTGTAGCCGTCGTTCTTTTTGGGTATGGCATTGAAGCCAACCTGACCGCTGGCAATGTTCACCTGCTGGTTGAACATAATGTAACCGTTAGAGCCAATATAACAGGTGCTGTAGTGGTTCCAGTAAAAGGGGAAGCTAAAGCCTATATCAGCGGCGCCGCTCAGGTTGTCGTCACCAAGGCCGTCTACGCGGGTACCTGTGGCTGAAATATCAACCCAGCTGTACTCGGCAGTATTCCAGCGATAACCATAGGCATCTGGCGTGCCCTGCGTGGTTTGCGCCTTTACTGCTCCTGTGAAAAGCAGGCTCAAAAGGAAAATGGTTGAAAAGAGTAGATTCTTTCTCATGCTTGAAATTAATTATTGTGTTAATATACCGAACCCGGACCGGATAAATTACCCAATCAAAGCACGAAAATGCAAATTATATTCCGGGTTTCAGTATTTGAGGTTATTTTTCGTGCTTTTTTAATGCAAAACACAGGCATTTTACAATTGGTCAGAGCCGCTTATCCTGAATCTTCCCTTACCCGGGCAGCAGCAATTACCGATTGTCAATATTTTACGGAACTGAATTTTTTAAAGCTGAAACAGCGAAATAAAAGGCCAAAACAAATGGTTAGGGACCCGCAAAAAACAGGGACCACGCCTCTTAAACGCTAATTTACCGCTAATTGTTGCCGGGTTTTTTATGCCCTGCAACATGTTGCCTTCAGCAAATTTTATGCCTTTATTAAAGCCTATTCCGCCACAACAAGCTTGTTGAAACCTGTTGCACCGGCAATGCCGCTTATTTTACAAACATAAATACCCGGCTTCAGCATGCTTATATCGGTTTCTGCCTGTAAGGCCTTGCCCGAAGCTTTTAAGCCCGCCAGGTTTTGCTGCAATACCACGCGGCCCTGCATATCTGATATGCAAAGCGTTGCGGGGCTTTGGCCGGCCTGTGTGCTCGTTTTCCCTAACACGAGCGTAAGGCTTCCCTTTGCAGGATTTGGCCATAAATGCCAGTTGGTAACATTGCTTTGCAGCGGAAGGTTACCTACCGCAGGGGCAGCTATTTTGGTCAACAATATGTCGTCCGCATAGAAACCGTCTAAGGCAGTACCCTGGTCGCTCATAAGACCAAGTTTTATGTTAATTGGTTGCCCCACAAATTGGTCAAGATTAATTTCTTCTCTTACCCAAGTTTTTTGAATACCGTCGTACCAGGGTTCAGAACGGTCCTGTACGCCTATTCCGGAGCCGGCATGTGTGTAGCGGCCGCAAACAGGCGTCCATGTAGCTCCGTCGTTGGTGCTTACTGAAAGGTGTACGCCGTCGTAAAGTTTTTCAAGCTGCCATTTTGCATTAAACTGTATGCTTGCATGGGCCGCATTTTCGAGGCTGAAATTAACTGCGCTGAAAACTTCGTTTACAGAATTGTCGTCGTAAGGCGCATAAGGCGAATCTGTAAGGCTGTAAGGGCCTGATATAAAGTCTTCATCGGTAAGCGACCAGGAGCCAAAATCCCAACCGGATATAGACTGGTTACAATTGCTGGCAAATACAGTGCTCAGCGTTCCGAAATACTTGGTAATGGTATCACGAACAACAAAAACGCCGTTGTCAACAGAAAGCTCAAACTTAACGGTTGCGCTGTCGCTGATACCGCTGAAGCTGAAAGCCATTGAATCGGTTTTTGACTGAAGCGGGTTTAGTGCATAAGTGCGCGTAAGGGCCGAAGCTGTTGAGCCGGGGTTGAGCACCCGCAGGCTAACCGTAAAGTTGCCTGCCGCGCTGTCGCCGATGCTGCGTACTTCGTATTTTAAAAATCGCGATATGCGGGGTTGAAGGGTCGGGCTTATGTCGCGCACTATGGCAAAGGGCAGCAGCAGGCGGGCCATTACCAGGTTTTGGTGCATGTTATCTACGCACAGCGGTAAAATGGATGACCGTGCGGGCCAGAAGCTTTCGCCAACTTCCGGGGTAAGGGCCAGTATTTTATTTTTCTCTGTCTGCTCGCCGTACATCCAGTCGTCGCTGTCGCCGTTGGTGGTATAAGCCAGGGTTTCAAAAGTGAGGCCGAAGAAGTATTGGTTTTCCTCGGTCATGTACTCGCACATGGCGGTGTATGCGTTGGAATCAGGCGTTGCGCCCACCTGCAGGTGCCCCCATGGGTAAATTAAATCGTTACCGAAGGTATGGTAGTTGAGTGCCCTGCGGAAATGGTGGTTATCGCAGAGCCACCTTACCGCCTGTGTTTCAGGCTCGCTGAAAGCCGTGGTGCCGCGGTAAGTATCGTTGCCTTCATCAGGGGAAGAACCGCTGTCGTCAAGGCCCCAGAATGCGCCGTAATTCCTGTTCAAATCGGTTCCGAACCTGTTTGCGCTGCTGTTCCTGCGGCGGTTTTTGCGCCACATACCACCCCCGGCAGGATTAGTTGTTTGGTTGTGCTTATAACCGTCGGGGTTAACTACGGGGATAAAATACTGCTCGGTGTTATTAACAATGGCCCTTATTTCAGGGTCGTTTTCGTAATTCTCAAGCAGGTACCACATGTAAAAAACCAGCTGCGAAACCGAACCCGGCTCACGGGCATGGTGCAGAGCTGTGTACAGGCCTTCGGGCTCATCTTCGTCAAGGGCAGGGTTATCTGAAATGCGCATGTAGAACATGGGCCTGCCTTCAATGCTGTTAATATCATTCAGGGGCAGGCGGGCGCTGATAATGTTGGGGTACTTAGCCGCCATACTGTCGAGATTGGCTAAAATTTCCTCGTAAGTAAGGTAGCCGCCCATAGAGCCAAGCCTGAAATTGGCCGGCACGGTGTGCACCGCATTGCTGGGGCAGGCAACTGATTGCGTGCTGAGTGTGCTGTTAATTTGCCTTACCTGCTCATCGAAATTATAGGTTTCGGCATCTTTGGCGTTCCGCTCCAGGAAATCTTTGCTGACATCTTTCACTAAAACCTCGTAACGCAGGCCCGATGCTTTTATAAGCGCAACTTCACTTTCAGAAAACTCGCCGGTGAAGGAATAGCCTTTTTTACGCAGGCCGTGATCCATGGCCACACCGGCTTTAACAAGGCGCTTTATGCCCGCTTCGCCGGTATATATAACAATGCGTTGGTAAATTTCATCATTGAACTTTTCCTGCGTGGCAGCCGCTTTTACAGCTCCCCCGGTACGGTTTCCCTTAGAAGACCGGCTGTAAGAGGGGGTACTGATGCCGGCTAAAAGCACCGGTAAAAAGAAAAGAAGAATAAAGAGCGCGCTTTTATTTGTTCGCAGGTGGTTCATGTTGCAAAAATAAGTATTTCCGTTTTCCCGAAAAGCAAAATAATAGTTTGCCAACCTGTTAACAGGCAATATCATCTATCTTTTAAAGAGGCATAAAGGATTGGCGGCATTGGTATGGGCGGTTTATTTTCCCTAACTTTGTTTCCCGTACAACAGCTTTTTCATGCAGCCTACCAAGTATATTTTCGTTACGGGCGGAGTAACCTCTTCGTTAGGAAAAGGAATAATTTCAGCCAGCCTGGCCCGCCTGTTACAGGCAAGGGGTTTTTCAGTCACCATTCAAAAGTTCGACCCATACCTGAATATTGACCCGGGTACCCTGAATCCTTATGAGCACGGCGAGTGCTACGTAACCGACGACGGCGCCGAGACAGATCTTGATTTGGGCCATTATGAACGCTTCCTCAACATACGTACCTCGCAGGATAATAACATTACCACGGGCCGTATTTACAACAACATTATTACCCGTGAACGCCGCGGCGAGTTCCTGGGCAAGACCGTACAGGTAGTACCCCATATTACCGACGAAATTAAGCGCAACTTCTACCTGCTGGGCCAAACCGGTACCTACGATATAGTAATTACCGAAATAGGCGGCTGCGTAGGCGACATTGAATCTTTGCCATTTATAGAAGCCGTTCGCCAGGCTAAATGGGACCTTGGGCCGGGTAACGCTATAGTTATTCACCTTACCCTGGTGCCTTACCTGAAATCGGCGGGGGAGCTTAAGACCAAGCCAACCCAGCACAGCGTAAAAACCTTGCTGGAAGCCGGCATTCAGCCTGATATACTGGTTTGCAGAACCGAGCACCCATTGCCGCATGAAATTCGCCGCAAGCTGGCCCTTTTCTGCAACGTGCACATAGATTCGGTAATAGAAAGCATTGATGCCGAAACCATTTACGAGGTGCCCATGCTCATGATGGAAGAAGAGCTGGACCGTACCGTAATGAGCAAGTTCGGCCTCACAACCCGCCAAAAGCCCGATATGAGCCGCTGGCAGGATTTTCTTTTCAAGCTGAAAAACCCCGAGCGCACCGTAGAAATAGCCCTGGTTGGTAAATACGTTCAGCTGAAAGATGCTTACAAATCTATTAACGAGGCCTTTATACATGCCGGTGCGCATACGCTCACCAAGGTAAACCTCCGCTGGATTCCTGCTGAAGACTTTGCCGATGAAGCCAATATTGCCCCCGCCCTTGAAGGTATCGACGGTATTTTAGTAGCCCCCGGTTTCGGGGAGCGCGGCATTGAAGGCAAGATAAACGCTGTAACATACGCCCGCGAAAACAGTATCCCGTTCTTCGGAATCTGTTTGGGCATGCAGTGCGCGGTGGTTGAATTTGCCCGTAACGTGCTCAACCTGCCCGATGCCGCCAGCACCGAAATGGACGCCGATACCCCTTTCCCGGTTATCAGCATGATGGAAGATCAAAAGAACCTGGTAAATATGGGCGGCACCATGCGTTTGGGCGCTTACCCCTGCTCATTGGTTCCGGGCTCATTGGCCAACAAGGTTTACAGCAGCACATCCATTACAGAAAGGCACAGGCATCGGTATGAGTTTAACAGCCAATACCGTGAGCAGTTCGAGAACGCAGGCATGGTAGCCGGCGGCACCAACCCCGATACCGGCCTGGTTGAAATTATAGAAATTCCAAGCCACCCGTATTTTATTGGTGTTCAGTATCACCCTGAGCTGAAAAGCACGGTGCTGAGCCCGCACCCCTTGTTTATAGGGTTTGTGAAGGCTGCCGCAATTTTTGCAGAAAAGAAGAAAAACGTGGAGCAGGAGGCTTAACAAACCCGTTTCATAAGTAAAATCAAAAAACCGCGCTCGAAATAAAATTCGGTCGCGGTTTTTGTTTTATGAAATTCTGACTCAGGGTGCCGGCTCAGCAGCGTGTATATCAATAAACTGCAGGCGATTCAATGATTACCGGCTGATGTTACCCCAATCTTGTTTGCCAAATTTTCTTTTGGTAAGCCTTATGAGATTGCCCCGTGTTATTTTGTTGGCCCCGCCTAAATACGCGCCGAGACTTCCCTATCCCGAATTCAGGTTATAGTTAAGCCCCGGAAAGTTTGCAGCAGAGCGGCGCGCGCATGCCGGGCACAATAAAAATCAAAAAAGGCCGGCTTTTCAGCCGACCTCTTCGAAAATTCATTTAAGCGCTAAAGCTTATTTACCCATCCAGGCTTTGCGCACATTTAATTGGGCGGCGTTTGCTTTAGGGTCTTCTTCAAGCACATAACGCTGCTTTACGCTTACAAGCGTTGCTTTGGCCTTCAGCTTCTTGGTTTTAATCTTTTTGCCTTTCAGGCGCTGAACAACAACCACCATTTTATCGCCTTCTTTGGCAGTCTGCTTCCATTCTGCAATGCCGGCCGAGAACTTGGTCATGGGCAGGTCTATGCCGTTTATGCTCATAATTACGTCGCCTTCCTTATAGCCCAGCTTTTTACCCACATCGTTCATTTGCGATATGTCGGTTATCTTAATGTGGCCGGTTTCCTCATCGGGGCCTAAAGATATTTTACCGAGGGTGAAATCTTTGGCATCCTGCTCGTTAGCGAATTTAACGCCAATTAAGCCAAACACTTCCTCAAAAGGAAGGGGAGTGTTTCCGCTTACATAAGTACGCAGGAAATTGCCTATTTCAGGGTAAGAAAGCGCCTGTATGTCGTTAAACAGGTCTTCGTCGCGGAAACTGCGATCTTTGCCGTATTTTTTGCTCAGGCCGGTGATAACATCTTTCAGGCCTGTTTTGCCATTGCTTAAAGAGCGCAGCTTAACATCGAGGCAGAGGCCTATGAGGGCACCTTTTTGATATACGTTGCCGTATTGCGGCTCATACTCCTTGGTAAGCACCAGCTTGCTCATTTTTGTAAAGGCAAGGGTATCGTTATAGCGGGTGCGCGATGTTTCAATCTTATCCTGCATTTCGTGCAGGAACTCTTTTAAATCGGTAAGCCCTTCGCGCAGCTGCACATAGTGCGATGTGTATTCAGTAACGCCTTCATAGAGCCACAGGTGCTCGCTCATTTCTGGGTTAATGTAATTGAAATCGCCTATTTCGGTAGCATGTATGCTTAAGGGGGTTACAATATGGAAGAACTCGTGGGCTGCAATCTGGCGCACCATGGGTCCCATCTCTTCACCCGAAGCATCGGGCAGGCTGTAGAAGCTGCTGTAGCTGTGCTCAAGCGCACCATAAGAATGCGAAATAGGGTTCTTATTCAGGGTATAAATAATGAAGGCGTATTTTTTAACGGGCAAATCGCCGCCGAGGTAATTTTTGGCAGCTATCATTACATCGTTCACCTTTTGGGCAATGGCTTTGGCTGCCTTTTTCTCGCCGTGGCTGTAAACCGATACCAGTACTTTGGCGCTGCCTACCTGTACCCATGCGGTATCAGGGCGGGCATACATAATGGGGCTGTCGGTGAGCTCCATATAGCTGGACACGTTGAATTTATCCTGGTCGTTGGCAGGATTCTGGTCTTCAAGGGCAGTGCTGCCGTACAGGAACTGCGGCTTACGGATATTAATTTCGTAAGGCTGCGCCTTGTGGCCATCGAAATAGCCGAAGAAGCAATGGGTGTTTAATACAAAATCGCTGTCCACATCGAAGTTGGAGCCGGCAGGTTCAAAAATAGCATTATCGAGCTCGGTATCGAAGGTGTCTTCCACGCGGTAAGTAATGCGTGCAAGTTTTGCGGCGGGCTCTATGCGCCAGGTATTTTGGTCGGGGTGGGTAACGGGTATTTCGGTACCTGCGGCATCAAAAGCTTTAAATTCGCTCAGGAAACGGCCGAAATCGTATATCTTGTAGGTGCCCGGTACCATTTTAGGCATGTGGAACACGGCAGCCGATTCGCTCATTTTAGGCACGGCAAGCTCCACTGTCAGCTTATCGTCTTTAAGCGATGCCAGGTTAATGGTGTATTGGTAAGTATCAGGGCCGGCCGCAACAGCAGCAGGGCTTGCCCATGCAAGGGCAATGAGTGAAAGCGACAACAGCCGCAGCGATTTTAGCATCTCGGTATATATTCTGAATAATCAGGGGCAAAGGTAATAATTCATAACCGAACCGCCCTTGCCTGCCTTCTGAAACAAAAGACACCGGGAAAACTGTGCCGCCTCATGTAATGATTTACAATACAGCACTTTAACCAAATAAAATATTTACCGGGTGTTCGTATGCGGACAATAAATTGTTTAAAATCGGACGAAAGGGATCCGGTAAGACCCTGCCGGGAAGGCTGGTGCAGAAAAAACGAAGCAATAAAATCAGGGTCGGCCGGGCAATTGCAGGTATTCGCCGCAGTTTTTGCAGGTACGCAGCTCTTTACTTTCCGCAAATCGGTTCATGATGGGCGGCAGCTGGTTAACAATATCTGTCACAAGCTGAAACTCTTCGTGCAGCAGGTTTCCGCAGTTATCGCAGTACCAGCTGAAGCCGTCGGGCTCGTCATCATGCCTGTAGCGCTCAATCACCAGGCCTACGGTTCCTTCCGGGCGAACGGGGCTGTGGGCCATGCGGCCGGTTACCAGCATCATGTCGCCGGGACCGAGTGTGTAATTTACCGGTTTGCCCTCTTCAATCAGGCGCAGGGTAATTTCACCTTCAATTTGGTAAAATATTTCTTCGCCGGCATTGCTGTGGTAATCTCGGCGGGCATTTGGGCCGCCAACCACCATCACAATAAAATCTTTATTGTCTTTAAACACCTGCACATTGCCTACGGGAGGCTTCATCAGGTGACGGTGCTCATTTATCCAGGTATGCAGGTTGAAGGGTTTGTTGGGGCTCATGAAGCAAAAGTATGGGTAAATACGGGTACAGAAATAACCGAGCGAAAAGATAAATGTTTACTGCCGAATTTACCTGCCGAAATATAAATAATGGCGAATATTACCTTTAAAGCAAGCAGGGAAGGAAGGCAACGGCATTACTATTTATATTTTTTGTTTAGAGTGCAAATAATTTTTAATTTGGCTTTTGATGCAGCGTTTTTAACCCTTTTTAGTAAATTTTATGAAACTTACCTTTAAGTCTGCCATTGTATTGCTTGTGTCTTCATTGTTAGCTAACCCGGTTTCGGCACAGCTCACAGGCAGGAACGCTCATTATTTCGAGCCCGGCAGCATACAGGCTTTAAACGCTGAGCCCGCTGTTTCAGCAACCGGCTTTCGGCCCGAAAGGCAAAGCATGAACCGTGTAACTGACAGCCCGCTTAATACCGACTATTTACCCGGCCCTGCTTACAAATCTTCTGAAGTACCTGGCATCAACTTGCCCGACTCCATAACTTCGCAATATGGCAGTGCCGGTCGGCTTTTTTCTGAAAGGCTGAATTACAATGCGGCAGGTAAGCCGGTGTACACTTATTATGCAACGGCAGGCGTTCCGTTCAGCGCAGAAGATTTTCAATATGATAATGCAGGCAGGCTAACAGCAAGAACAGGTTACACATATAATGAAATCAATCAAAGCTATACTAAGTATTATACCGACAGCACCGCCTTTACCAATGATGGCTATGTAAGCTTAAGAGCCTATTCGTATTTAAGCTCTTCGGGCCTGTGGCAAAGCGGCAGTAATCAACAGTTCACATATACTTTTAATAACCAGGGATTTATAGACAGCGCTTACCTTTTAAAATGGAACGGGCTTGATATTCCCCAAAGACCATATTACACCTCTTACAAAGCGCTGAGCCATAGCCCGACCGGCGAAATATTGAAAATCAGGAATATTAACGGCATTCCCGGTCGTGATGAATATAATGATACTACCGTGATTAACTACGTTTCCTGGAACCGCTGGCAGGCCCCGCTGCCCGATTATGGCAGATGCGATTCGCTGAGCTACCAACCCAAAGTTGCCGTGGTAGGCTTACCCTACCTGATGTACCGATCTGAAAAGTATGATTATACCCCTGACGGGGGCTATATACTTACCGCTACCTATAATGAAATGAACACCCCCGGCCCCGTGGCCCCCCATTCCCGCTATATTGAGCATTACGACAGCCACGGGTATATGGACCTGAATGAGACAGATACCATAATTGCAAATGCCCCTGTAAGGCGTTATGGTACACAATACGTAAACGCTTACGATAATTTGGGCAGGCTGATAAAATCTGAAGTATATAACTTAAGCAACCGCTCGTCGGGAACAAGCTTAAGCGCCACTTACAATTTCTTCTATTTCGATATTACAGGCAATGCAGCGCTTAAAAAGGCAGGCACTTTATTCAGCGCCTCGCCCAACCCCTTTGGTAACAGCCTGTATATAAGGCTTTGCAGCTCCTCCAAAGCCATATCATACACCCTTACCGACCTCAGCGGCCGAACCCTTAAAACCGCAGCCCTAAATGCGGGCGAAGAAAAAATAAGCATAAACACCGAAGACCTTAAACCCGGCATTTACCTGCTCAGCGCTTTTTCAGCCGACAATGTGAAGCAAACTGTTAAGGTTTGTAAAGCCGAATAGTGTTCACCTAAGCCAATAATTAACCACATCTTTTTCGTTATGCAATTCAGGAAAATTTTGTTCACTGCCCTTTTGATTACAGGGCTTGTTTTATATACAGGTGCTGCCTTTGCCCAAAGTCGGCATCTAAACTTCAATTTAGTTCCGCCACCCGGCAATTCCATTTTCAAGGAAAGTTTGCCGGATCCGGGATCAGATCACAGAGAGGTAAGCAGAATTCTCAACTACAATCCGGATTCTTATTTTTTTTCTGATAAGCCGGTATATATGGAAATGCCGGCAGAAGAATATTTTAAGCCTGATTCGGCAGTAATTATCAGTAATTACTTCACTAACAACACATTTTATAGAAAATATTATTATACCGGTGAAAACAAACCTGACTTTACTATTACCTCTAACAGGATTAATGCAGGTAAAACTAAAATCCAAAATAAGTACGATGCTGTTGGCAGGCGTGTAAACATTCTTACATTTAACTTAGATACCCTTACTAATGAGTTCGTTTTAAACCGAACTGACAGCACCGCTTTTAACCAATATGGACATGTTACATTAAGAAGAAAAACCTATTTTCAAGATAACACCTGGCATACATCAGATAGGGCTTATAATATTTACTACAATACCTTAGGCAGAACAGACAGTGTGATTATAAAAAATGAACTCAACCACACAATCGAAATAAATAAGGTCTTACAGATTGGCATTAATGGCGAAATAATAAAGATGTTAAACGTTTCTAACGATGGGTATTCTACTCATCCGTATGATAGTATGTACGTGGTTTACAATTCATGGAAAAATTGGGTTGGCCCTTTACCTGAAAACGGTGATTATGATTCATTGCATCACGAATACCTGCATCGTGCTGTTGCACCTGATTACGATTTGCAATATGGCCAAAAAATAACCTATACCCCTGATGGTGGTTTTATTGATATTGAAACCTATAACGAAACAAATAACAGGCCTGATGTAATGCCTCGCCAAAGAAAAATTGTTCATTATGACAGTCACCACGTACTTGACCTTGTTTCCTCTGATACCATAATATTTGGCAGATTAATGCCGCGTTCAAGGTATATTTATTCAAACACATATAATTCCCTTGATAAACTTGAGCAATCAACAATTACCCAAAACACAGAGTTCTATATTAACGGGGATTTCGATTACCGATTCTTTTATAAGGAACTTGCAGGCATTGCATCTACAGCATATAAACCAATTATATCAGCCTCGCCCAACCCCTTCGCCAACATTTTGGATGTAAGGATAAATAATACCCCAAAAGCCGTTTCATACACCCTTACCGACCTCAGGGGCCGAACCCTAAAAACCGCAGCACTAAATGCCGGCGAAGAAAAAATAAGCATAAACACCGAAGACCTTAAACCCGGCATTTACCTGCTCAGCGCTTTTTCTGCTGATAATGTGAAGCAAACTGTTAAGGTTTGTAAACCGGAATAGTGTTCACCTAAGCAATGAATTATGCTCGTTCCCGGAGATTCAAAAGCTGTTTTATATCAGGGCACTGTCCTTGAAAGGTTATTAATCAGGCTTAAGTATTCTCGGAGCTGCACATAAGTTACTGATTCAGGTAACTGTAATGTGGGAATATTACGCTTGGGCCTGAATTCGCCTTAGGCTTGGGAGCAATTGATGGCTTCTCAGAACAATAAAGCATGTTTAAATACCCATTCAAATCCCTAATCGTAATTATTTGTACCGGAATGCTGTTTACGCAATGCAGGTCAAAAACTAAAATTGAGATTACTGAAGATTTGGTCAGTAAATTGGATACAGTAAATTTTAGTAATTTAAGAAACAGAACTGTACTCTGCAGAAGTGTTGGCGGACCATTTTCGCTAAGATATTTGGTCCGAAATTACAGTGAATCAAAATGCCTGTCTTACTCAGTTGACTATAATATTATCTTTAATAGGGTATCGCAGATAAACAGGGGTTTAGTACATGAAACATGCAACTCAGACTACCTGGATTCATTACAATTAGTGTCGGCTGTTGAAACAACTGCTCATTACAAATTACAATTGCTGCAGGTAGATAGTTTGGGCAATGTCTACATTAATCCGTTTAATTATGAACGGCCGCTTTTAATGAGAAGCGCCGACCAGAGCAATGTTGTAAATCACAGTATTTACAAACCCTTCAAAGGCAATTGGTTCATCAGATTGTAATCCATAGAGGAGCATTACCAACTTTTACTTCTTCCCCTTCTTCCCGGGCGAAGCCTTGTGAATCCCCGTTTCAGCCTTTTTGCCTTCTGCCGCCTGCGTTGCCACCGGTGCTAAAGGGTTAACTGTAAGGGCCAGCATATTCAGGAACTCCTGCATGTATTCAGGGTCGTAGCGCTGCCAATCGCCTGCTGTGCGACCTAAATCGGTGCGGGCTTTCAGGCTGATGGCTTGTGCTACTATCATATTACCTTCTTTGGCTCCGAAAGATGCCTGCATTATACCGGTGCCTGCCATGTTTACCTTAGAAGCTTTGCTTTTAAGGCTTTGGGCATACATTTCTGCAAGGTTATATGTGTTGGGGGTTCTTAGTTTTGGATTGGTTTCAAATACAATCTCCCTGTAATCGGGGGCTTTGCTATGCGTGTTGCTTTTAGGCGATTGCAGGGCAATTTCATCGCTGCCTGCCGCTCCTGTTCCAAATTTGTATTTACCCACCATTTCATAAGCTTTATAGCCCGGTTCCGAGAGCTTTTTAATATCTGCCCCCATAGCCACCCAATAGCTTTCGAAATTTGCCTTGGGAATACCGCTGAGCGTAAAGTTATAAGGCAAATACGGCCTCATATTACCTAGTCCGTTTAAGTAATACGGTGAAAGGTGGTTCATTGGCAGCACACTTCCGACTTGAATGATGATCTGTTCATGCAGGTTATTCCTGAAATCGGCGCTGAGACCGAAGGGCAGGGGCATGCTTAAAAAGCCCCCGGCAGGCAGGCTGTTGGTATCGGCCGAAGCCCAAATGAGCAGGCCTTTGCCTTTTTTGATGCGCTTTTCAAGGTCAGTATTAAGGGTTGTGTAATCGGCGGGTTTCTCTTTTCCGGTAACCTGCCTGCTGAATACCTGCACGCCGGCATCAGGATTATTTGGCTTAATATTTTTAAGCCCCGCCCATTTCAGCGCCGAAAACAGCGCGGTATCATTTACGCTTACCCCGGCTTTTTCAAGCACTTCCGGTACGCTGATATTCATTACCCTGAAGTTCCATTCAGATACCACCGGGTGCAATACACCTTTGGAATTCTTAAGCAGGGTAACAGTTGCAAGGTAATTTCCTTCTTCAAGGGGAGCTTTCAGCACCATTTCATCGAGCTTGTTTTTATAAGACAAGACCTGGCTCCAATAGCTTTTCTTGCTGAGCACCTTGCCGTTACCATCTTTAATTTCAAGACGGGCAAGCAGTGTGCCGCCGGTGTCCGTTTCGTTAATACCTATAGTATTGAACTTAATGTTCTGGCCGGGGCTGAATATTTCCTGCTCCATTTCAAGCAGCAGGCTCCTTGGGCTGAAAAAAGCATTCAGCCTGTTCAGCATGGGTGCTTCCTTAATTCCGCTGCGGTTTTTGGCGCTTATATCTTCTTTCTCATGGGTAAAAAATTCATTATACGCGTTGAGAGAGGGCGTCACAATGCCTGCTGCCCCGGCCCTGCGCCAGAATTCGGCCATGGGTGCAATATCTCTGGGAAGAGGTCTTTCATTGCCATAGCCTGGTGCCGCTTCTTTTGTTTGCAAGCCGTCTTTTACAGAGTAAGGGTTACTTAAAATAATTGGTGATGAAGCGTAGGTTTCAAATCCCAATTCCGGCACAAAGGCTTTTCCAAGCATGGTAAAGCGGTTGTAATACTGCGAAAGACTTTCATAGCCTCGCCTGAACTGCGTGTTATGCAGGGTGTTGGCGGTGTTTTTCAGGGTAAGCGCATGATGCGGCAGCTTTTCAGCAGCATGCAACAACATGGCAGTTAAGGTATCGGGCATCGGCGGAAAGTTTTGCAGAGTCAATAACGGCTTTAGCAACACTACCGAAGGGTGTGCATCAAGCTTATAAAGCGCATCGGCCAATTGTTGGGTATCTGCTCCTTTCGACCTGTAAAACGCTGTAAAATCATAATCAAGCTGAACAGCAATGCCCATGCGGTCGCAGGCGCTGAGCATATACTCGGGCACAATTCCGCCGAAAATATACAGACCGTTTCCGCCACGGTCTTTAATGGCTTTCAGGTAGTAATTGGCAAAAGTTGCGCTGTCGGGAACCTCATCGTTTCTTTTTAAATCTATTGATGCCGCCCTGAAGGTAAAAGGCGCAAGGCTCAGGAAAAACTTCGGGCCGGATACCTCGAATGCCCTAAAGCCGTAGGGCATATTTTTTACATCTATTGGCTTACCGTTATCGAGCAGGGTTAAGCGAATTGTATATAATTCGGGGTTTTCGGTTCTCCAGCGAAGCAGCTTTTCGGTGCCCAGGCTTATAAGATTTGTGCCGTTGGCGGGCTTGGTGGTATCGGCCCAAACTATGCCTCCGCGCAGAATTTCGGCTTTCACATAACGAAGCTTTTTGTCAGATGTACCGGCAATGCTGTAGTGTATATCTACGGTGTTTTCGGCAAACCTGGTAAAGGGCCAAAACGTATCAATAAATACAGGACCAATAGTAGCCGCCGTGTGGTGGTCGGGCATTGCGGAAATGCGGCCTGCATTACCTGCCGCATGCATATATGCCGAATTAAGGAAAAACAGGAAGGCAAAAATGCAGGCCGGGCGCTTTGCAGCCCACAAAATGTAATAACGCATTCAGCAGAATTATTTAATTGAGTACAGGTAATGAAGCCGGCAGATGTAAAACCTGCATAGCTTTTCAGGATACAAAATTAGGCATTTGCAGCCAAAGCAGCATTTATATAGGCGCAAATGAAAATTGAGAACCCTTAAACACCTGCTTTTATTGTACACCTGAGACAGTATTAAGGGCATTCCCGGTTGCCCGATGGGATAAAAACGGGTAAATGCTGAAATAATTACCCGTTTTTCAGGCATTTGGCCATTTTTAAACCTGCTTTAAGGTCATAGGCATTCAAATACGCGGCCGGTTCGTGTTTTGCAAATGCCTGTATATAATTAAAAGCAAATGCAGGCATTTAAGCCTGTTACCTTATCAGCAACAAAACATTACAACCACTATGAAATCAATTGCATACATACTCGTCGCCATATTATATATGTCGGCACTAAACGTATCGGCTACCGACCAGGATGAGCCCGGGGAACCAAAAACCCATGCCAAACACAGCAAGAAGCCTTTCCGCAAAACTGTAAGCTACAATAAGGAAATGCCCCGCCACGGCGACAACAATACCGAAAATACTTTCCACCATGCCAATGCAGTATCTACGGGCCCGGTAAACAACCGCTTCCAGTTAAACATTGGCCTTGATGCCGGTTTCCCTGTCGGCAAATACTCACAGGACCCTTATAATTACAAAGCGGGTTTCGGCGGCAATATTATGTTGCTGTACTACGTACCAACCTGGGATAAAGTAGCCATCACAGGCTCAATAGGTGTAGACCACTTCGGCTCAAGCTCTTACACTTCCGTAAACGGAAACACACGCTATACCAGCTCAAGCGGGCTTGATATTATGCCCATTCAATTGGGCGTTCGCTACCACTTCTCTGATATATTTTACGGAAGCTTTGAATTCGGCTTCGTAAACCGTTGGAACACCTATAAAGTTAACGAAGTGGAACATACCAATTCCAAAGGCTATTTCGGCCTGTCTCCTGCCTTGGGCGTGGCTCTGCCGGCCGGTGGTGTGCTTATAGATCTTTCGGCCCGTTATCAATACGTTGCCACAGAAGATCCCTTTAACTTCATTGGCATTCGTGCCGCAGTGGGCCTGCCTTTCGGCAAACCATAATTGAGGGGCCTGAAAGCCTCACATTGAAAAATACTGAATACTTCGTTTAAACAAAACGTATTGATTGAATTGCCTACATACCCTGCCGATATCGGCGGGGTTTGTTTATTTACAGGGCAGCCATACCATTAATTAACCCCGCAGATTCCTTAACCTGCTGAATAAACCGGGTTAAAATATTTATCGCCTTTGGCACAATATTCATTTAATCGGCAGGTTATGTTGATGAAAGGCAATTGTACCTGTATAATACAATTGCATAGCTTTTCAGAACGCCCGGGCAAAGGCAGGGGCAACCGGTAATTATTTATTCATAAAAGGTGTTTTTTATTAAACCTATGCAGGCAATTATACGCTTTATGTTTCCTGTTCTTTTCCCACCTTTTAAATACTTAATACCATGCAAGATTATCACCTTAAAACGCTCAGCCTCGACGACATAGTTTTCGAGAACCGCAACAAAGCCTACGGGGCCTACCTCATCAGGCAACTCTATTCCGATAATATTCTGAAGGCGCTTTTTTTCGCCGGAAGCTTTTTCGCGCTCGCTTTAATAAGCCCTGTTGTTTACCAATACCTAAACCCGGCGCCGGTACCCATTGCTGAAAATTGGGGAGAAACTGTTGATTTATCTCCGCCCCCGCCTATAGACCCGGCCACCCCTGCCCCTCCGCCTGCACCTGTAACGCCTCCCCCGCCAAAAATGGCCTCGGTTGCTTTTTTGCGTCCTGAAATTAAGGAAGACCATGATGTAACTACTGTTCCGCCAACTGTAGACGACCTGGTAAAAGCTAACCCCGGCTCTATAACCACTGCAGGTGACCCTGAGGAAGATCCCGGCCTTGAAATTGAAGGTCCGTCGGGCAAGGGACCTGTAATTATTTCGGCTCCCGAAGCAGATGTGCCCATGGTTATTGTGGAGCAGGCCGCGGCTTTCCCCGGAGGGACCGAAGCCATGCTGAAGTTCATTAAAGATAGTATTAAATACCCTGCTAATGCCCTGAAAGACGATGTGCAGGGCAAAGTTTTTATTGAATTCGTAATTGGTAAAGACGGTAAAATGCGCGATGTTAAAATACTGCGCGGTATCGGTTTCGGCTGCGACGAAGAAGCCCTGCGCGTGGTTCGCCTTATGCCGGATTGGAGCCCGCCCAAACAGGGCGGACATACCGTTTCGCAGAAAATGATAATTCCTATTAACTATAAATTAGGAAGCTGAGCGTAAGACTTGGCTTTCATAACAACAGCCCCGGAGAAATTCCGGGGCTGTTGTGTTAATATTTGGTTGGAAGTTACCGGCATAGCAAATCAGGGGATGCACGCGGGTGTGCGCTGCCTGTTTTACCGGCGTTTTACCGGTCTGTTAAAGGCCATTGGTTAAGCCGGTTATTGAATACTGAATAGCCTGAATTGTTAATTTCTCACAGTTTGGTTTGTATTGTAATATAAGTTACCGGTACAGGAATATTTAAGCGTTGCAACAACGAAGATAATTTGAGCTTATATTGCCGCAGAATCTGCCTGTATTATTAATGGTTTTAAAAAACCCTGTATTTCACACCATCTTTGTATTATGTGTTTGCGCCTTGTCTTTCAGGGCAAAGGCGCAGGGAACCATGCATATTTTTTATGCACACGGTATAAATAACGAAAGCGCAGCTGCAAAGGCTGTAACAAGCAATGCAGGTGTTTCAGAGCTGCCCGCCTTAAAGCCTTTTTTCAATATTTCTGCATCTGCCTTCGCCCGGCCACCTATACAGGCCGAATACAGCAGCGCCCACGGTTTTGCAGAAGCGCTCGGTAGCCTTGAAACCAGGCCCGAAGATGTGATTGTAATTTATTACAAAGGCCGCGCGGTAAGAAGCACAGGCCCTGTTCCTAACCTCGTTTTTTACCCGGATACCAATTCCGACGGCATTTTAAGCCCCTCGGCCATGTTCGGCTGCGTGAAGACTAAAGCGTATAAAACCTGCATTTTGCTCCTTGATGCCTGCGAGGGCAATTACAGCCAATATATTTTGCCTGCCCAACAGGCTAACAGCATAGAAGCTAAAGCTGCCGCATACCTTGAAAAGGTATTAGGTAAAAAGAAAAGCAAGCCCGAAACAAGCATCGGCCCGGGAGCCTCGGCGCCTGCAGCCCCTGCTTTGCAGGCAGTTAGTCAGGATGTGCCTGCGATGAACCGGGAGAATATATCAGCCCTGCTTGGCAGCCGCAAAAACGTGGTACTGCTTTCTTCCGCACCCGGACAGGATTCTTATACCTGTGCAAGGGGCCCCGGTTTCAGCCATACATTCGGTAAAATACTCCAAAGCAGAATTAAGTCAGGCGACACTTTAAGCTGGCCCGGTATAATACATGAGGTAAACGACAGCTTACCCAATGCAGCGCGCCCCGGCGATACCCTGCAAGCCGCCCAAACAGCTTATGCCCCCGAAGGCCGTGAATTAGGCAGGTACTTTGTGCCTGATTCAGCGCTCAAGCCGGGCCCCTCGGTTGTTTACGGAGACAGCACCAAACTGCCCCAGCCCGGCAAATACTATAAGCCCGGCTATTGGGATGTTTACGGCGAAGAACGCCAGGGCTTAATAAGAACCGTTTACAACCGTCGCTGGTATTTATGCAATGCCCTTGGGCAGGTATTATATACCCTGAACAATTACGCATACGTTTTCGATTTTTCGGAAGGCATGGCAAGGGTGTACGACGGCAAATCTTACGGCTATATTAACACCTTAGGGAAAGAGGTAATAGCGCCCAGGTACTTTTCGGCAGGCAGCTTCTCGCAGGGTTTGGCGGCAGTGGGCAACCTCTATTTTGCCGGCTATGTGAATAAGGAAGGCAAAGAACATATACCCTTGGTTTACAGCAAGGTGCTCCGCTTTACCGACGGCCTTGGCCGCGTAAGCAAATACAACAAGTTCGGTTTTGTGAATCCTGATGGCAAAGAGGTTATACCCGTAGAGTACGACCATGCTTACCAGATTAACGATGGATATGTGTGGCTTGAGAAAAAAGGCAAATTCGGGCTTGCCGACAGGAACGGGAATTTGCTCACCGCCATTGAATATGATTCGGCAGGCTATTTTGAAGACGGCCTTGCCATGATTGCCCAAAACGGCCTCATTGGCAAAGCCGATACCAAAGGTAATATTGTGGTGCCCATAAAATACCGCAAAATGGGCAGCTTCAGGAACGGGTTGGCCTGGTTCCAGAGAGATTCGCTTTTCGGGTACATCAACGTAAAAGGCGAAGAGCTTATACCCAATATTTACAATGCCGCATACAGCTTCAGGAACGGCCTTGCCCGGGTTAAGAAAGATAAAGCTTATATTGTAATAGATACCCTGGGCAACCCGGTTAAGCATATAGCCCTTGACCTGCTCGGCAATAAATACACATACGGCCTCGCCATTGCCGGCAATAACGGCCTTTACGGCTATGTTGATACAATGGGTAATATAAAAGTGCCTATACAGTTCACTTATGAGGAACCTTACCAAAACGGCCTTGCGCTGGTATGTAAGGGTAATTCATGCGGCTATATCAACAGGCGCGGTTTCGATGTAATACCCATGCGATACCATAAAAGCTATGTCAGGCGCTTTTCCGAAGGCCTGGTGGTGCTTACCAACGGGCACTTCTGGGGCGTTTTCGATACCAACGGGGTGCAGGTGGTGCCCTTTAAATACCGCGAAATATCGAATTTCAGCAACGGCACGGCAACGGTGCTTTCAGGCAGCTTTTTCGGCGGATACGGGGTTATAGATAAAACCGGGAAAGAAATTATACCCTGTGAGTACAACGATGTTCAGCATGCTCCCCTGGGAACTTTCTGCGTAAAGGGCACCTGGAGCTGGTACATTATTAACCGCCGCAACGAACGCGTTAAAGTAGATAAAAACAAAACCCTGGGCTTTAAGCCCGATAAAAGGGCTTACCATGCCCGGGTCTGGGCCGGGGTGGCAATAGGTTTGGTGGCGGGGCTGGCATCAGGGTTGGCGCAGCTGATTTCGCATTAGGGGGAAGTGTAAACCGGTTGTCTGCATGCATGTATTCCTGAAATTGTTCTTGCTGAAAGCATAAGGAATAATTATATTTACCTGCAATCTTTACACACATGGCAAATCCGGCGCTTAAGCAAATCGTAATCAGCCCTACTTTATTACAGGTAATGCAGTCGGTTCCAATTCAGGAACTTGATGCAAAGTTGCGCAGTATTTACCCCGATGTATTCGAGGAAAAAACTGAACTGCCGATTGAACCTAAAATCAGGAACTTTGAAGGTTTTTTGAACAGGCCTGTCTATAAAGCAAAAATGAGTTCTGAACAGGCTATTCGCGAGACACGTGAGGAATCAACTGATTGGCTGAACGATTTATGATTCCTCATTACGTTATTGACACCTCTGTTGTTTCAAAACAGGCTTGATAAATTCAGCTTCTGTAATTATCTTTACATAGTAACCATTTTGTACCATGCCTAACGTTGCCACAAAAGATATTGATATAAGCCCTACAATTCGTATGGCTATACAATCAGTGCCTATGCAGGAGATTGATGACTTGCTGCGCAGTGCGTTCCCGGGCGTTTTTCAAAAAAAAACTAAAAAAGCCGGCAGGCCCCCTTTTCAGCAATTTTTGGATATGCCTGTTTTTGAACCCCGCATGAGCAGTGAACAGGCTCTTAGGGAAACACGTGAAGAATCTACCGATTGGTGTTGGCGCAGCTGATTTCGCTGTAGGAGGAAGCTATATTGGCATAGGGTTATAGCCGTTTTGCGGATCGAAGCAGGTATCGTTTGTGCCCTTAAAACCTTCAATCAACGCTTTGCGCACTTCGCTGTGGGCTTGGAAAACGGTGAACCAGACGGAGAAAGACCCTCGTTGCTTTGCAAAATTTACAAGGCCGTTTATGTTATAACTTTCTTTTCCTGATTCGTACTCTTTTAAATGATCATTGGCTATTTTCCAAGCCTTGCGCCTGTCCTTGTCCCTGCTGTCTCTTGCCTCCTTCGGTGTGTCTTCCAATTCAATAAAAATTTGATCAAGCCCGGTTACCTTAAGCAATTTTTCAGCCTTGGCTTTGGTTATATCATCTGTTATTTCCGGGTTTACTATTATGGTGCCGTCAGCAAAATAGACAAACAGATAAGCTGTATTTGACTTGTGAGGCAAAAACATCAGCTCCTCCGATATTTCAGCATGCCATTTAAATCTGTTGCAGGTACTGCATGCGTAAAGTAAATTATCCCAAGCGTTACTTGGTGTATGTTTTTGAGTTACGGGAACAACATGGTCAATCTGGATACCGGGATCGTAACGTTCGCAATAGCTGCAATACTTACCGAGGTTAGCGCTAAGTATATGGGCCGCATCGGCATGGTTGCTGAAAGTTTGCGGAATTTGGTGCCCCGGTAAATACTCGAATCCGACAGCCCATTTAGCTAAGGGTCTCATAATTAAATGGCTTTAAATTCCCGTTCAGCTTTTAGCATACCAACAAACGCGGGATCATCACTGAATGCTTCT
>JAZKBN010000051.1:76126-117977 GCA_040388605.1 Bacteroidota bacterium
AAGGCAACCATGTCGGCATCCTTCCTGTTCCTGCCTTCGGCTAACAGTTGAAAATACTTTTTAGCCACCTCTGCTTTCCGGTTGAATTTTTCGCTTCGGGCAGGGTCGTCCATTAACATTACATACTTGGCAATATCCTCATACCCGTAATTTTGATAATTGAGCTTATCGCCTTCGGGATCAAGATTAATCACCTGGTCTTCTTCAAGGCTCTGTACTATTATAGGCGAATGCGTAGTGGCAATAAACTGTATGTTCGGAAATGCCGCAATAAGGTCTGATACCACATGCCTCTGCCAGTTCGGGTGCAGCAGCATATCTATTTCATCAATAAGCACTACGCCGTTGCTGTCTGTTACGGCATTCAGGCCACGGTTGCCATTGAGTACCACGCAACGGTAGGCAATTTCTGCAACCATACCTATGAAACCCCTTACACCATCGCTGCAAATACTCAGGAGTTTAGGTTTTTCGGGTTTTGGGTTTTCAGGTGTTCCAAAATCCAGGGTGATTTCAAATTCCTGGAATCGGCTGTTGTAAGTAATGTCTTTTAGGTATGGAGACATTGCCCTTTTAAGAGCTACATAAAAAGATTCCCTTGTTCCTGCAAATTCGTCGTCGCGTGCTATAGCAGCATCGTAATCATGCAGCCAATTGTAAACCGATTCAAAGTTTACAGTATCGGACAAAGCGTTGTAATAGCCTTTTTCTAATCTTGGCATGCGCAGCCAAGCCTTAGTTACTTTTGGTGCTTCAGCATAAACCCGATAGGCATTAAAACTGACAATAATCGGCATTAAGCCTTTGCCTGTTTTGTATTGATGATACAATGCCAAGCTATACCGCCCTATATCTGAAGTCTCAAAAACTCTATCTACGGTTCTGCCTGACGTTTTAAATCGCCTCTTCCAAAAAAGAGTTTCGACATCCGGTTTTTTTTGTAAAAACCGCCATGCCGAAACGTAATATTCTGCCAAATCTGTTTTTGGAATTTCTACATAAGCATCCGTAGCAGTATCAGCAGGTTCGTTCTGCCAAGATTTGGTGTTTTCAGACCATTCCATAAACTGCTCATCCGGCTTAAACAACCGCCTGAATACCGGCTTGGCCGGTAATGTAGGTATCGATTGCAGTAGCCCACCTAACGCCACCTGCGCCGCCTTCAACACGGAAGATTTACCCAACCCGTTATTACCAATCACAACCGTAAAATTGGGATCGGGAAACTCGAAAGTCCTATCCTTAAAGTTCTTAAACAGCGTAAGATGTAATTTTGTAATTCTCATAGTCAGGCCAAAAATACCATTTTTCAGCTATGTATTAAGAACACTTACCTCAGGCCTCCGAAAAAACGCTCCCCGAAACCGCATGATGCTCTTCATGCCTGGCGCCGTCGCCATCGGGGTTGTCGAAGAGGTAATGGGTAATTTTTGAGCGTACCTCGCTGATGCTCAGGTTCACTTCTATTTTGCCGTTATAAGCTACAGCCAATTGCCCGGTTTCTTCCGATATAACCAGCACTACGCTGTCGGTAACTTCGCACAGACCCAGCGCGGCACGGTGGCGAAGGCCGAAATGGGCCGGCAGGTCTGCTTCATCGGTAACGGGCAGAATGCAGCGCGCTGCTTTAATGCGGTTGTTGCTGATAATGGCGGCACCATCATGCATGGGGCTGTACTTATTAAAAATACTCAGGATTAGGCGCTTGCTGATAAGGGCATCAATCAGGTCGCCGCTTTCGGCATAAAATTTCAGCTCGGTGCTCTTGCTGAAAACTATGAGTCCGCCGGTATGGCTTCCGCTCATGGCTTTGGCGGCCTCGAGCACAGGCTGCAGGTTGAGCTCTGTACCTGATATAGGTTTCCCGAAAAAACGGCTCAGCAGGCTGCCGCTGCCGAACAAACTGCTTTTACCCAGCATGAGTAAAAACTTGCGTATTTCCTGCTGGAAAAGTATGAGGGCTGCTATTACGCCCACGCCGATGAACTGACCCAAAATGGCTGTAAGCAGCTCCATACGGGCAGCTTTAACCACCAGGTAAACCAAATAGATTAAAATAATGCCAATAAATACCCGGCCCGCCACGCTGCCGCGTATGAGCTTGTATAGCTGAAATATCAGGAAGGCAACCAGGAGCACATCGATAATATCGACCCATGTAACCTCGAGGAAGCCTATGTAGAACAGGAAGGGCAATGTATTTCTTGTTTGTGTATTTTCGGTAAAAGCCTGTTTTGCGGCATTAAATGCTGCAATTTATAAGACGAACCCGCATCCGACAAATGTGGCGGCTCAAGTTAATGTATTTTATGCAATTCCGCCAGAAGTTTTATTGCTTCTGAGGCTGCCTTTACATCATGCACGCGTAAAATGCCTGCGCCCTGTTGCAGGGCCACGGTATTCAGCACGGTGGTTCCGTTCAGGGCTTCGGCGGGGCTTGTGCCCAGTGTTTTCCATACCATGCCCTTGCGAGAAATGCCTGCCAAAACCGGTTTCCCGAAAATGCCTAATGCGCTTAAGTTCCTGAGCAGGTAAAAATTCTGCTCCCTGTTTTTAGCGAACCCGAAACCGGGGTCTATAATTACATCATATACCCCCAATGCGGCAAGGGCGCTGAGCTTTTGATTAAACCATGCAATAATATCGGGCAGCAGGTTTTGGTATTGGGTTAAGGTATGCATGTTGCGCGGGTTGCCCCGGCTGTGCATAAGTATATACGGCAATTTCAGCTTCGCTATGGTTTCGAACATAAGCGGGTCTGCGCCGCCGCTTACATCGTTTATTATATCTGCCCCGGCACGGGCAGCGGCAAGGGCTACATCAGATCTGAAGGTGTCGGCTGAAATGAGGATGCCGGGTTGGGCTTTGCGCAGGATTTCAATGGCGGGAATGAGCCTGTCGAGCTCTTCCTGTTCGCTTATTTCAGGAGCGCCGGGGCGGGTGCTGTAGCCGCCCATGTCAAGAATTGCTGCGCCCTGCCCAATCATTTCAGCGGAAATTTGTAACAAATTCGTATTGTTTGTTACACGGCTTTCAGAATGAAAAGAGTCGGGTGTAAGGTTAATAATGCCCATTACAAGCGGTTCTGTAAAGGTGCTTAGCGCTCCTTTAATGTTAATCGCCGGCGGGGTATTGAATAGTGAAAACATGCTTTTACTGTAGTCTACTGCCTGAACGCCTGCAAAACGCCGTTTGTTTGCATTTATTGGTGATTCTGATATAAATGTAATTTAATATTCGACACAGCATGTTTTATACAACTTGGTTTTAATCAAATGGCAAGAATTGTTCACCTGTATTGAAATTTTCGCTGTTTCCTTACCTATAAATACAACATTGTAATAAAGGCATAGTGATTGAATGAACCATTTATGTGTAGATTGCTTTCCCGTTCCGGACCTGCCTGCTTCTGATGCACTATTATATGAAATTGTTTTTGCTCATGCTCCTGTTTTCAGGGCTTACCGCTGTGCGGGCAGAAACCTTACATACCATAGTCTACCGAGATTCCGCACGTATTGCAAAAATAGGCAACCAGGTTTATTTGTACCACGATGCAGCCGGCAGTAAAACTTTTGCGCAAATTCAGCAGCTGCAAAAGCAGGGCGCATTTGAACGCTCTAATTACCTGGAGCCCAATTTCGGCCCCACCACTGATGCCGTCTGGATTTATTTTCGGGTAAATAACCATACCGGGGCCCGCCTTTTCCTTGAGCTTGATAACGAGGTTACCGATAACATAGATTTCAACAGTACAGACAGCGCCGGCCATGTTACCCATTTTGTTACCGGCGACAATTTTTTACACTCCTTACGCCCGGTAGACGACCGGAATTTTCTTTTTCCGCTCCCGGCAGGTCCCGGTACTTTTTCGGTTTTCATGCGCATAAGCGGCAACAACCCGCTGAATGCACCTCTCCTGATTGGCAGCCGAAGACTGCTCCTTAAAAGGGCAACCACCGAAGACTACAGCCTTTTTCTATACCTGGGGGTGCTTATAGCTGTTATAAGCGAGCTCATGTACCTCTTTTTCAGCGGCGGACGCCGGCAATACTTTTTCTACATACTGTACATAGCCACCAAGAGCTGGTTCATGTTCAGTGTTAAAGGCTATACTTTCGGCTACCTGTTTCCTGAAGACCCAAAGCTTGCAAACGTATTAACTTCCTTAAGCATTACCCTTTGCGTTTATTTCGGGGCCGGCTTTGCCACCCATTTCCTGAACGCCCGCGCACGAATTCCGCACCTGCAGCGCTGGATGAATATAGTGCCCGTAGTCTGCGTTATCAGCCTGCTGCTCTATATTGTTGGCTACCCGGTGCAGGCTGTGTACGTTACCGGCGCTAACGTGCTTTTTGCCGGTGTGTATTCTATGTACCTGGCTTGGGTAAGCCACAGGGCAGGGTTTAAGCCCGCCCGCTTCTTCCTGATGGCTTTCAGCCTGCCGGTAATTGTGAACCTGCTCAATATAGCCGGTGTGCTGGGCTTTGTACCCCATTACATCTGGTACGGTAACCTGATTATTTTCTCATCGGCGCTTGAGATGATCTTGCTCACCTTTGCCCTTGCCGATAAAATTAACAGCTTCAGCCGCCAGAAAAATGCGCTGCAGCAGCAAACCATACAGGCCCTGGAAGAAAAAGAGCAATTGGTAAGCGAGCAGAACCTCCTGCTCGAAGAACGCGTGATGGCCCGTACCCGCGAGCTTGAAATGCTGCACCGCAAGCTTGAAGACAGCTATCGGGATATTACCATGCGTAACGACGATGTTAAGATTTTTATAGAAGAGCTTAACAGCACCAACGAGGAGCTTAAAATTACCGGCGAGCAATTGCAGATGCAGAACCGCATTATTGCCGGTAAGAATAAAGACATTATAGACAGCCTGAATTACGCCAAGAAAATACAATCGGTAATTCTGCCTTCGCGCAAGAAGATGAACGAGGGCCTGGGCGAGCACTTTGTTTTTTATCGTCCTAAAACCATAGTAAGCGGTGATTTTTATTGGTTCGAATTTATTGATGGCAAAGCGGTTATCTGCCTGGTAGACTGTACGGGTCATGGTGTTCCCGGGGCGTTCATGAGCATTATAGCCTATTCGGCGCTCATGAAAATTGTGAAAGATGATATGATTACCGACCCTGCCCAGGTGCTTATTGCCCTTGAGCGCAGCGTAGTAACATCGCTTAACCAATACGACCAGGAAGATGGTTTGCAGGACGGCATGGAGATAGCCGTTCTCACCATAGACTTTAAGAACCGTACCCTGCTTTATGCCGGTGCAAAACGCCCTTTAATTGTTTACAGCAAGCAGGACGATGACCTTACCGAATACCGTGGTGCAAAAGCCAGCATAGGTATGAATTTCGGGGCCGAGGGGTTGAAGAAAGATTTTAAAACCCATACCATTCCCCTGCACAGCGGCGACAGGCTCTTTATGTTTACCGACGGCTATATAGACCAGTTCGGGGGTAACGGGGCTAAGAAATTCAGCCGCAACCGCTTCAGGGAGCTGTTGCAGGAAATAGGAAGCCTGCCCATTAACGAGCAGCGCGCCGCCCTTGAAGACCGTTTCGAAAACTGGAGGGGAAGCAATGAGCAGGTAGATGATATATTGGTGATGGGGATAGAGGTGTAGGGGGGAGTGGGCAGAAGTATAGCTATACGATTAGTAAGGAAGTTAAATTTTCTACAGCAACAGTCTTAATCTAATTATAACTAAAACAAGAGTTTGCCATTGACGCTTGGGCAGAAGGCAGATTCTACAGTTTGTAGCACTTTTTTTTATTACACAAAAGGGTGTACCTTTATTAGTGAAATGTAAGTTTTTTGTAGATGTTTCAATTCCATTGATCCAACAGCATTGCTTTTTTCAGTCAGGAGGAGTCTAATGATTAGTCTTTCATTAAGTCGACAGCCCTTTAGGGAAGTATGCTTAAACTTCTGTTAATTAGGATATAACAAAGCCTGTTTCTTGGATGTAACAGGGACAGGACTTGTTATTTATGTGCCAAAAGCAGGCTCATACTTCGCTTATAAGAACGGCAACGGTTGAGTAATTGTTTACTGATTTGTATTAATGTGTTAATTAATTATTATTTAAACTTTATCTGCCGCATTGTTTTTGTGCCTAAATTCGGATAAAAGCCGAACACATTGGGAGCGAAACAGGGTTTAATCATAGTATTTTTATTCTGCCGGGTTTTATCGTTTGGCAGCTGGGGTGCCAGTAACGGCACAGGCATGTTGCATGTAATTAACTTCTGCGATTCAAACGCAGTTTCAGTTATAGGTGATTCTGTGAGCTATTACCTCGATTCGGACAACCTAAATATCGATCAAATTTCGGCCAAGCTCAGGCATGGCAGATTTACTGAAACAAAACATCATGAGCACAGTTTCGGATTAACTACAGATGCTGTGTGGGTAGCATTTTCTGTAAAAAATAACACTAAGGCACGCATTTTTTTGGAGTTTGATAATGAAGTTACCGACCGAATAGAAATGTGGTGTATTGATTCGAATCAAACAGCAACAAGCCATATTCTTACAGGAGACACGACCAATTATTACAACAGACCTATCGAGGACAGGAATTTCATTTTCCCGTTGTTACATGATGATTGCGCGGTAAGGGTGCTAATGCGTATTAGCGGCAACAACCCCCTTAGTATCCCATTGTATGTTGGAACTTTTAAGCAACTTAAAAGACGTGCCGCATTTGAAGGACTATATCTTTTCGGATACTTTGGCTTATTAGTTAGTATTTGGATAGGGTTATTGAGTCTCTATATCATTTATCGCAAAAGGTACTATATTTATTACTTTGTTTATATAAGCTCTAAGACATGGTTCTTATTCAGTATTAAGGGTTATATATTTGCATATTTTTTGCAGTATCAACCAAGGGAGAGCAATTTGCTTACAAATTTCAGTCTTACTGCATGTGTATTCAGCGGTACCTTTTTTGCGATGAAATTTCTGTACCATAATTCAGAAATAAGCAGGAGACTTAAGCAGCTAATGTATCTTGTACCGGCATTATGTGTGTTGGCCACCATTTTACAAATTGGTGGTTATATTAAAACCTCAATTTATTTAACCTCTTTTAGTATTTTTTATGCTGTGGCAATCAGTGTGGTAATGGGCCTCCAATCTAAGCAGCGATTGAATTTTTTTATGAGGTGTTTCAGAGTAGCCGTTGTTTTATTGCTTAGTATAAGCATGTTTCAGGTTGCATGTGTTTTGGGGTGGAAAGAGAATATAGTTTGGAACAATGATATTGTGATTCTCCTCGCTGCTGCAGAAATGCTCTGTGTGCTATTTATTCTTTTGTACAAAATTTACCTTAGCAGGAAAGATCTTATTGAAACGCTTACTAAGCAAAATCATGAAGTTATTACGGATCACTGGAAAATTGTGGCGAATCTTAGGAAGCTCCAGGTAGATAGGGAGAATCTGAATATTGATTTGGATGCAGTACTTACTGAATTGGATTTGGCTGAAAATAAGCGTGGGTTAATACGTACTGAATTGAGTGCTGCAAAGTTTGAAAAGGAGCATTTGCGTCAGGAATTAAACAGAATCTTAGAAGAACATGAAATCATACGTACTGAATATAATTATTCAAAGATAAAACATGAAAATATTTTAACTGAATTGGACAAGGCCATTGAGGATCGTGATATTACCCGTGAACAACTAACAATTGCAATTAAAGAGCGTGATCAAGTGCTTTCTGAAGCCGAGGACGCCTGGAAAGAAGTGAATAAAGCAGACGTAAAACTGGGTAGAATGTTTGGTAAACTTGTTGACATTGAGGACCTTTTAAAGCTGTCAGAATATGAATTGGAGGCAACAAAAAAATCAAAGAATGAAATTTCGGATCTCAATTTAAAACTTGCTGTTCAGCTCGATAAAGTGTCTGCATTGAAGAAAAATATACAATCAAGTATAGAGGGTGCATTTAAAATTCAACAGGCAATATTGCCTTCTCAACAAAAGCTTGATGAAGGCTTAGGCTCAAATACAATTTTTTACAAACCTAAAGACGTTGTAAGCGGTGACTTTTATTGGTATGAAACAGTGGGAGATATATCTGTTTTATGCGTAGTAGATTGCACGGGTCACGGAGTGCCGGGTGCTTTCTTAAGTATTTTGGCTTACTCAGCTTTGAATTCAATTGTAATTAATTCGGGTGTTACTGACCCTGCACAAATCTTGCTTGATCTTGATATAAGTATAAAAAACTCTCTTAATAGTGATATAAATAGAGAGCCTATGGAGCAAGGTATGGAAATTGCTGTGCTCACAATTGACCGTTCTTTAGGGATTTTACAATATGCAGGGGCCAAACGTCCTTTACACTATTACCATAAAAATAAAAATGAAATAGCAGTTTACAATCCATCAAAAGTAAGTATAGGCATAAATGTGAACATTAACAGAGATTTCAAAAATGAATGCATTAAATTAGAAGCTGGTGATAGGGCTTACCTTTTCACAGATGGTTACATTGACCAGTTTGGTACCCCGTCGGCGGAAACATTCAAAACAAAGAGGTTTAAGGAACTTCTCTCCGAAATGAAAAATTTGCCTATTAATAGCCAAGTGCCAATGCTAGAGGCAAAATATGAAGAATGGAGAACAATGGATGGCTCTGATAATGAACAAGTAGATGATATACTTATAGTGGTTATTGAGTTTGACAGCTCGCACAATAAATATAACACACAGTTTAATCCAAATTTGCATTTTCTTGTGAACCTGAAAGATCCCTTTAGTTGTTACTAAACTGGATTCTTGTATTTAAAATTGCCTATTATAATATCAACTTCACCAAACCAAAACCACCGGCCAATACTTCCTGCGGAACTGCTTTGCCTGTTTTAAGAGCAGGTTTTCAGGCTCAGCGCTCAGCCAGCCATATTGCCTGCTTTGCAGACCTGGATTGGCGTCAGGAGCAATGTCTGCCATATATTCGGCATGGCCGTTTCAGGTAATAATAATCATGCTGTCAAGGGTGGCTACATCTGCTCCTGTGTACGTAAAAGTCCATGAGGACTGCATCTGTTTGAGCAGGCTTGTGTCGGTGCTGACAAGGCTTAAGGGAAGGTTTTCGTTCGCTAATACATCTTCAGGTTTCAGGATTATATAGGCAACCCATTTACCATTGTTGAAATCAAGGTTTTTTAAGGGTCTAACCTTGGTGCCGAGCCTGTTTATGCCAGTCTCGGGTTCATCTTTATCTGAAAAGTCTAATACAAGAGGCTTTTCTGTTGCCGAAAGCCAAATGCCTGCAAGGCAGATTATTGAGCAGAAGATAATTAAAGCGGTTTTCAGGATTCTCACTGCTTTAAGCGAGGTTATTTGGGGAAACTTAAAACCTTACCTCACTTAACTCCCGCCCCAATTGCTGCACCCCTTGGAAAATGCGCTCCTTTTGCTTGGTCGATGGCTTTTTAATTCCGGCAATATATTGTGCCAACAGGCTTTGGCTCATGCCTATGCGTTTAGATATGGCAGAGGCGTTTACACCATTGTAAAGAGCAAAGAAGGTAGGTAAATCCATACTGAGCTTCAGATCAGATTCTGATATGGTAATTCCTTGTACTTCCAAACATAAGTTCATGCATTCAAGCATATTGAATTGCAGTTCCTTAAAGTCTTTTCCGGTTGTAAAAGCCGCATAATCTTTGGCATAGGCACTAAAGCCTGTGCCTGTTTTCTCTACAATCATTTCAATTTCCATAGTGTTAATTATTTAAGGCCTGCAATTTTTCTAAAACCCATTTCCAAACCTTTGCCCAGCTCGCGACTTCCGTGATTTGGAAATATAATTTGCGTTTTTATAATTGGGTGCTCCAAAATAATATGGCTTCCGTTTTGCCTTACTGCAAACCAGCCGTTTCTATAGAGTTCCCTGAGAAAGTCGCTACATTTCATAAGTAAAGGTAATTAAATGATTACTTATTGTCAAGCCCAATAAATTACTTAATCACAAGTGGTAAAACACTTGCTTTCATAACCACTTCTATACCAACCTCTTCCAAAAACCCTTAACCCCTTTCTGATTTTTTTTTCATACCCCAGATAGGGGTATCCCCTTACCCTGTTGTCATGGAGGCAAATAAGCCACTAATGAAACAGATACTTTTTACAGCTGCGGCCCTGCTCTTTGCCGCACCTGTGCTTTCAGAGGCGCAAACGTCCGGACCTGAAAAAGACCGCCAGGTACAAACCGGCGCCGCCAACACTTTCCGCCAAACTATTCGCGGCCGCGTAACCGATAACGACGGCATAAGTCCGCTGCCGGGCGCATCGGTGATAATAGTGGGCAGCAACCCTGTTATAGGCGCTGCCGCCGACGCCAATGGCTATTTCCGGATAGATAATGTGCCTGTCGGCAAACAAACCCTTAAAGTTTCGTACATAGGCTTTGGCGAAAAAATCATACCCAACGTGCAGGTAAACAGCGGCCGCCAGACCGAGCTCAACCTGAAACTGCAGGAAAGCATTGCCGGCACCGAGGAGGTAACCGTTACCGCCAAGCGCAAAGGCGGCGATACCGGTAACGAAATGGCCGCCGTAAGCGGCCGCAGCTTCAGCCCCGATGAAACCCGCCGCTATGCCGGGGCCCTGAACGACCCAAGCCGCATGGCAAGCACCTACGCCGGCGTAAGCGGAGATGCAAGCGGTAATAACGACATCATAGTACGCGGTAACTCGCCCCGGGGCATGCTCTGGCGCATGGAAGGCGTTGAAATACCCAACCCCAACCACTTTGCCAACGAGGGCAGCAGCGGCGGACCAATTAACATCATTAACCCCAACGTGCTCGGCAATTCGGCCTTTTATACCGGGGCATTCCCGGCCGCTTACGGCAATGCACTCAGCGGTGTGTTCGACCTGGGCCTGCGCAGCGGGAACAATAAGAAAAACGAGTTCGTATTACAGGCCGGTACCATAGGCATAGAGGCCGGGGCCGAAGGCCCTTTAAAGGCAGGTTCAGATGCAAGCTATGTGGCTAACTATCGGTATTCAAGCCTGGCCCTGTTCAGTGCAGCGGGCCTCGATATTGCCGGCGAAGCCGTACCCGAATTCCAGGATGCCACCTTTAAAGTACGCGTTCCCACAAAAAACGCAGGAGTATTCACCCTGTACGGCATAGGCGGTATCAGCAATGTAAAAGACAGCGACACCGACCCCAATGGCATTAAGCGCTCAAAATTTGTCGGTAATTACGGTTTTTGGGCCTCGGGCTTAAAGCACCTGTATTTCCTGAACGCCAACACCTTTACCGAAACAAACCTTGCCTACAGCGGCACTTACATGGGTAACAATGAAAGCGAACGCCTGAACGGTCCCGAGGATGTGTTTACGCCAACGTACAGCGCCGGAAACACCTACAGCAATTACCGCCTGAACAGCTATATAAATCACAAGTTTAACGCCCGCAACCGTATGGAGGCAGGCCTTACCTACAGCCTGCTGGGCTATCGCATAAAAATGGATGATTACGACCGCGACCTGGAAACCCGCTACAACGTTTACGACCGCAGCGGAACCGCCGCCCTTTTCCAGCCCTATGCCAACTGGCAGTTCAGGCCAACAGATGCACTTACACTGAATGCAGGCATGCACCTCATGCATTTCAGCCTCAGCGGGCAAACTGCCGCCGAGCCCCGACTCGGCCTCAGCTGGCAGCAGAGCGAAAAGCATACTTTCTCACTCGGCAGCGGCCTGCACAGCCGTCTTGATCCTGTAAGCACTTATTTCAGCCGGGTATCGCCCTCAGACAGCAATAACATTGGCGGGGCCGCAGAGCCTAACCGCAAATTGCGCACATCAAGGGCCTTTCACCAGGTATTGGGGCACCAATGGTTTATGGGCGGGAACCTGAGCCTTAAAACCGAGCTCTATTACCAATACATTTTCGATGTGCCCGTAGGCACCGGCTCCGATGCTTATTTCAGCACCATAAACGCCACCAATGCCGGCTACAATACCCTGCTGGTAAACAAGGGCAAAGGCCGGAATTTCGGTGCTGATTTCACACTGGAACGCAGCTTTGCAGATAATATGTACCTCACCCTTACCCAAAGCGTTTACCGCTCGCAGTTCCAAAACCCCGGCAGCGAATGGCAAAGCACCCGCTACGACCAGAACTTTGTAACCAACGTAATAGGCGGCAAGGAATGGAAGCTGAAAAGCAGCGCCAACAAGCAGCGTACCCTCATGGTAAACCTGCGCGCACTGGTAAGCGGCGGCATCAGGTACTCGCCGGTAAATCTTGAGAAAAGCCGCGCCGCCGGAACTTCGCGCTACGACGATGATAAGTACCTGAGCCAACAGGCCCCCGTAAACACCCGATTCGATATGGCGATTGGTCTGCGTACCAACAGGGCCAAAACCACCCAGACCCTGAAGCTTGATATTTATAATGTGCTGAATGCGGCCCCGGTATCGGAAGAGTATTACAGCAGCTATGAAGATAAAATAAAGAAAAGCACAGGCCTCGGTATTCTGCCGAACCTGAGCTACCGCTTTGAGTTTTAGACACGTTTAATCGGTTTGGGCAGCCGGCAGGAAGATTTGAGTACTGCCGGTTGCTTTGTTTGGCTGATTTCCCCGGCAATACCGTGATGAAAGGCTCAAATATAACCACCTGTTCAGCCATGTTATTTTACACGAAGCTCGCCATGCTGAGCGCCCTGTACATTGTTTGCTCATACTTAAGCCGGCCCGCAGGCCAAATTTTACTATGGAAGCAGGCCTTAGAAATGTGATAATAACCGTACCTGTTAAAACAGGATTAAAAAGTATTGAAATCAGTAGGTTTGTACCCGGAATTGGAAACCCGCTGAAATTATTACCGACACAGCAAATGCAGCCTGCCAAAAGCATTACCTGCAATTGCAAAAACGCTTTACCCTTACGCATGATAAACGAAGAACTGAGCTGGAAGCAGATACAGGCAGGCGATGAAAAGGCTTACGAGCGCCTCTTCTTCCTGTACTACGCCCCGCTGTGCGGCTACGCCAACCGCTTTCTGCGCGATACAGATGAGGCCGAAAACATTGTGCAGGAGCTCTTTTGCTTTATGTGGGAACAAAAAGACCGCATAAACATAAGCCTTGCCCTGAAGCCCTATTTATACCGCGCCGTTTATAACAGATCGCTGAACCGCCTGAAGCAAATGAAACGAACAATATCACAAGAAGAGGAAGCTATGCCCGAATTCGCAGAATCTATGGGTTCCAATGCCGACCAGCCGCTGGCACATGCCGAGCTCGATGGTTTAATTACCGGCGCCATAAACGCCATGCCTGAAAAACGCAGGCAAATTTTCTGCCTCAGCCGCATGGAGCAGAAAACCTATAAGGAAATAGCGGCCATGCTAGATATATCAATAAAAACGGTAGAGGCGCAAATGGGCAAAGCGCTCGATTTTATGCGCTTTTCTCTAGGCGATTACCTGCCGCTATTCCTTTTGGCCCCTGCATACAGCCTCATAAAGCTGTGTGATTTGCTGCCCGAATTTGTTCCGGCCCTGGTGCATGCCATGCCCATGCAAATACCCGAAGCCGTGCAGGCCGGTTTACAGGCTCATTTACCGAACAGCCTGCAAGCCGCCCTGCCCGCATACATGCACAATTGCCTGCCCGCTTTCCTTTCCTGATTATCTCTTACTGACCCATAAAAACGATGCTTCAATATAACCACGAAGATTTTGCCGTGCTGGCCGCCAAGGTGCTCAGCGGCAATGCCTCTGTTCAGGAGGAAGGGCAGCTGAAAGAGCTTGTAACTACCGAACCCGAGGCAAAAAAGCAGTTCGAATCGCTGAAAATGGCTTGGGAGCTATCTGTTCCCGCTGCTTTGGAACGCGAAGATTTGGCCGTTGACACATCTGCTGCATGGCAAAAGGTGCAGGCAAAAATGCACAGGGCAAAAACCGGTGAAGCGCCGCTTATTCCCTTAGCCTCTGCCGATATTTCTTCATACGCAAAACCCGAAACACCTGTAATAAGCATATCGCAGGGCACAAAGCACAAAACCTCCGGTGGTTCCGCTGATGCGCCTGTTCGCAGCATCAGCTTCTCGGTATGGGCCATTGCGGCAAGCCTTGTATTGGCCGTATCGGCCGGAATATGGGTGTTTATGCAGCAAAATAAACCCATGCCTGATAAAGGCCCAACCATTGCCCTCGCCGCCGACAACAAAAGCAAAGAGGCAGTTTATCCTGACGGCTCTAAAATGACCATGGCCGCCGGGGCTGAGCTCAGCTACCAATACGACCCGACAAACACACAGCGCCGTGTTCGCCTCAGCAAAGGCGCATGCTATTTCCAGGTAGAGAAAAACCCCGAAAAACCTTTCGTGGTAAATACCGCCCTCGGCGATGTGCGCGTGCTCGGAACCAAGTTCGTTGTAAGCCTGCTCGGTACCGACAGCGCCCGGGTTGAGGTGCAGGAAGGCCGGGTATCGGTAAAAGCAAATGCAGGCGAAGCCTCGGGAATAGATACCGCATTGCTTACCGCCGGGCAGGCTTTAATCATTACCCCTTCCGGCTTGCGCCGCATAGAGTTCGAGGCTGAAAATATGGTTTGGGCTACCAAAAACCTGAAATTCTCGTCTACACCTTTATCCGATGCCGTGGAGCAGATAGAGAAGGTTTACGGCGTAAAGGTAAAGCTTGAAAACCCTGCATCGGGCCGATGCCTGCTGACCGCCATTTTCAGCAACCGCAGCCTGCCCGAAGTGCTGGAAATAATTGAAGGCACCCTCAACATTAAAGCCGAAAAAGAAGGCGAAAACTACGTACTGAAAGGCGAGGGATGTTAGGGCCGGTGGCACCTATTGGCTCATGCGCCGCCGGGGCTTAGTTTGGTTTTCTTTTGCTTATCGTATTTCGTTTGTTGGCAGGTGTTGCGTATTTGGTTGCGACCGCCTCGCCGCCGGCGGGGCTCGTCCTTCAGGTTGAAAATACAAATCTCCGGCCCATCTGCTTCGCAGATTATCGCTCACGCGATGCCGAACATTTGAAATATTTTCAACCTGAAGGACAGGATATGGTGCACGTCCGGGTCAAAGAACGCCATAGATTGGTAAGATATGGGCGAACCTTGATCGGTTCGCAGTATTAAGAGTAAGGAAACTTAATTCTTAATCTGAATTCACACCAGGCATGCCGGCCACAAATTGCTCGCGCGTATTAGCAGGTTTCGCGCATTGGGACTTAAGGGTCCTTTTAACCACTGATAAAGAAAATAACAGGTTTAGGTATGGCTTCCTTATCCGGAAGCTTGCCTTGCCGCAAATAAAAATATACTGTCCAGATAATGAAGACCAGGACTAACGCTTTGTCGCGAACGGTTACTTTACCGGCTTTAAAGCTGAATGTTTTCCTTTTGGCATTCATGTGCCTCAGCCTGCTTATAGCCCTGCCCGTTTCGGGACAAGGCCAATTGCTTGCCAATTCAGAAGCCGCCGATAAAAACAGGCTCAGCGCATCGGTGCCATACAGTGCAAAGGCTCAAACCCTTACCCAATGGCTTGATCTCATTGCACGCCACACCCATACCGATTACAGCTTTAATCCCGCTGCCATAGACGGCAACCGTCGGGAGGCTTTGCCTGAGTACCGCAATGCCGAAGAACTGGTAAAAATACTCGCCCAACGGTACGGCTTTACTTATGCTTTAAAGGGTGGCAGGCACCTTTTGCTGAAGCCTGAAAAGAGAGAGAAGAAAGACAAGCCGAGCGTATCTATGTTCTTCGGAACAGTGCATGAACAGGGTTCAGGCAGGGCGGTTGCGGGGGCGCATATATATCTGACCTCCCTGCGCCAGGATATTCGAACAGACAGCAGCGGGCATTTTGGCGCCACACTGCCATACCCCAGCATACATACCGATATGCTTGTTGCTTCGGAAGGCTATAAGCCCATACGTCGACGGGTAAAAATAGAAGGCCGCAGCTTTGTTTCCGTTGAAGCCGAACGTGACTTGGATTTACCGGTTACAGCATCGCTGAAGCAGGTACCAGCGGTAATACCTGCCCCTGATACCATTGCCAAACCGGCACCCGATACAGTTGCCGCTATGCCTGCCAAGCCCGCTGTTCCGGCCCCCTATGCATGGCAGCCCCCTGCAAAGGCCGATACTTCCAAACCGGCACCTTCCCGCGACAGGGTTTCGGTAGGCAAACAGGATAAACCAGGCAACAGCGAACCGAATATTGGTAAAATGCTGGGCTTTAAATTGCCTGTGGCCAACAGCCTTCTTAATTTCTTCCCATCTTCCGGCGTTTCTGCCCCACACCCGGAAAACGATTCTCCCTTCGATACATCTAAATCACCTTCTCTTGACCTTTCTGCAATCAACCGGTTTTTTATAGATACAGGTATTCAGAGCTATAAGCCGGTTCCCTTTTCCGGTTCAATATTCCCGCATATTTCCGGCGGGCACATGCACCATACCGGCCTTGTGCCCTCCTTTTCTTTAAACTTCCCTATAGGCTATAATGCCGGCCTTAACGGCCTTGAGCTGGGCCTGCTCATGAACTTTGAACGCGGAAACATGCAGGGCGTGCAGGCGGCCACAATCGGTAACGTGGTTTTCGGCGAAGTGTCGGGCGTTTCTGTGGCATCTGTATTTAACTACAGCGGGCTGAACATGCGTGGTTTGCAGGTTGCCACATTAGGCAACCTGGCATCTGCCGATGTGCAGGGCTTACAGGTTGCAAGCATTGCCAATATTGCCCGCGGAAATGTAAGGGGCATACAGGCCACCGCCATTGCCAACTATGCCGAAGCCAATATGACCGGCCTGCAGGTTTCAGGCATCTCTAACTATGCCCTATCCTTAAACGGAATACAGGTTTGCGGGGCCTCTAACGTAAGCGGCGGCAAGGGCGCGGGCCTGCAAATAGCCGGCTTTTCTAATGTTTTGGCCCATAACCCCGACACCCTTTTTAACAGCATTACCGGTTACGGCTTCAAAAGGCTGAATATGGAAATGTTCTTCCCGGTAAAGCCGGGCGAGCGGGTGGTATCTCAAATTGCGGGCTTAACCAACTTTTCGGCATACCCTATACGTGGGGTGCAAATTGCCGGCGCAGCCAATTTCAGCAGGGGTATTGCAGGAGGGCTAAGCATTGCGGTCGGTACAAATCAATCGGGCAATGTAAAAGGTACTCAAATTGCTGTCTTTAACAAGGCCGATACTGTTTACGGACTGCAATTGGGTGTTGTAAACATAGCGCGTTCGGTAAAGGGTACCCAAATAGGTGTGGTTAACCTCTGCGACAGCTCCACCGGAGTGCCCATTGGCCTTGTAAACCTGGGCCGAAACTCATCTTTCACAGAACTGGGCGCATCATATTCCGTTTACCGCATGTTTGAGTTCAGCCTGAGGCATTACAGCCGCAGCTTTCACTGGATATATAATTTTAACTACGCACCCGAAAGCCCGAATAAAGACTGGTATTGCGGCATTGGTCCGGGTGGATTAATACCTTTAGGAAAAGGGAAAAACAGTTCTGAAATATCTTTATCGCTGGTGTACAATACGCCCATGCGCGATATCAACAAATATGAGGGCTGGGTTGCTTTCAGCCCCGGTGTTAACCTGAACCTCGGCTCCGGTTTCCGCCTGCGGGCCGAGGCGGAAGGCAGTGTGTTTATAAACCAACCCGGTATAATTCCGCGCCAGATGGGGCAGGGTGGCTTTCTTTCTCAGAAGCTGAGCCCAAGGGTGCATTTGGCTGAATCGTTTAAGGCAGGGGCGTATTATAGGTTTTAGAATTGGTCTTATGTGCAGGTATAATTTAACGGCCTGTTTATGAAGAAACATAAGCCCCTGCTTACAGGGGCTGAGCTTCAGAATAAACAGCGTTGTTAAATCTTTTAATGAATTAATCGTTATATTAGCATTCGGAAGAATATAGCTAAGTTTAATTGTTACTATTTTACAGGCATGGGCATAATTACTGAAAGACTTACAACAAAAGCCCCGGTTCTAAAAGCTGGGAAAAGCACATTGCCCGTAAATTGGCTGTTCAGGACTTTTGAACCCGGTATTTCGTCGGAAGATAGTATAAATGCTTATTTATTTGAGAACAGGTATGTACATGCATTTCAACGGACAACCTTTATCAGCAATCTTTTAACGGCATCGGGTTTTGCGTTGAATTTTTTGAAAGCTTTAGATGCTGAAAAAGGTATTAAATGCTTAAGCGTATTTATTAAAGCTGCTGATTTAAGAAGTTTCGAGCTCTTGCTTACAGTAGATGTCGGTGATTTTGTGTCTGAAGAATTTGTTTCAGCGTATAAACTTGCCCGGGAAAGTAAAGCTGCAGTTAATACCGACAGCTTTAATTTAACCATATCGTTCCTGCCCAACAGTGATCAGCTTGATGCAGAGGCCCTTATTTGCGACGGCTTTACGTGGCATTATGAGCAAAAGTGAAGAGCGCTTAATACATGCCTTACATAATGAAAAGGTTTGTAAATACTTAGATAAAAAGCCGGAGCATTCTGATTGGGTTATAACAAGCGCCTTTTATGCATCTCTGCACTTTGTAAGCTACCTGCTGTTTCCCCTGAAAGTTAAAGCGGGTGAAAATGTTACTGAGTATGTTAGTATAAACGCCTACTACCCTGTTTTTAACCGAACAAGCATTTTTAAACTAAGTCTGCACTCACTTTTATGCCACCTGCTCGAAAAAAATCATCAGGAAATTGCAGATGATTATGCGTTGCTGCTTGATTATTCAAAACAATCAAGGTACCTGAACCATCAATTTGACAGGGAAGTTTCAAATGCTGCAAAACGCCGTTTAGAGCGTATAAAAGAATATTGCTTAAAAAACTGAACGCTCCCCCTACTTCTTACTCCCGTAATACAAGGTTAAAAACGCGCTCCCGAAAACGCCCCGGTTGGTTGCCTGGTACATTAACGGGATAGAATGCTTGTAGGCCTCGCCCAGGAAACCCAGCTCGGCGCCTATTACGCTGCCGCTCACCGATCCGAATTCAAAAGACAGGCTTGCTTTGGCATGTATGCCGTAGCGGGTTTTAATCATATCTATGCCATCGAAGGGGGAACCCGCACCGGCAATATAGCCCAGGTTGTGCTTGGAAGGGTCATACACCACTTCCTTATTGGGTTCAGTGGGGTTATTTGGGTCGTATAGCTCTATGAAATAAGGCTTTATAAGGCCTATGCTTGGTCCGCCGGCAATAATGGCATTTATTTGCACCCCGTCTTCAGGCGCCTTGCGGAACAGCAGGAACTCACGGCCGTACTGCGGACGAACCACGAAAAGATAGTTCAGCTTATTGGCAATAAAGGGACTGTTCTGGCTGCCCGGATATGTTAGTTCTTTGTAGTGCTTTACGTTCACTATCTCTACCCCGAAATGCCGGTAAGTGTTTTCGGTGCGCCTTTGCACGTATTTAAACATGCCTCCGCCAATAAGGCCGCCGTTGGTATTCCAGTTTATGCCGTAATCGTATTCGGTATGGTATTCAGGCACCTCTTCATCCTGGGCGTATGCGCTTAATGCCGAACACATAATGGCCGGAATAAGGGCAAGAGCAATGAAGAGCTTATTTAAATTCAATTGCATGGCAATTATTGGTACTCCTGCTGATTAGTTTCGGAAGTATAAAGATAATAGTTTTTAACTTACGCCGCGCTGCCGGCCAATTTGCAGTTTAAGGTAATTGTATAAGCATGGCCATTAGCTTAAGCACATAAGTGTGAGCGCCCGGCATGCCAATTAAACCTCTCCTGAATATAAACTAAACGCAGCCTGCTGCTGTTTCTTACCTTAGAAATAAATATTAAATAAATATGGCAACAATGAATGCCGTTTACAACGGCAAGCTTCGCTGCACAGCCGAGCACCTGCAATCAGGCACCGTAATAGAAACCGATGCACCCACAGATAACCACGGCCTGGGCGAGCGTTTCAGCCCCACAGATTTGGTGGCTACTGCACTGGGTACCTGCATACTTACCACCCTTGCCCTGCTTACTGAAAAAGACGGCATTAACCTGGATGGCAGCAGCTGTTCGGTAAACAAGGTAATGGCAAGCGCTCCCCGACGCATTGCCGCCCTGGAGGTTGTACTCACTTTTACAGCCAAAGGACTGAGCACCGAGCAAAGGAACAAAATTGCGCATGTGGCTGAAACCTGCCCCGTTGCCAAAAGCCTGCATCCTGATTTAAAGCAAATACTCACCTTTAACTGGCCCGATTAATTTACAGGGTTCAGTAAAACCTCATAAATTAAATGCCCTGCCTGAACCTGATGCCCCCTGCTTAAAGCAGGAGCAACGCGGTACCGACAGGGCATTTATTATTTTGCGGAATTGAATTTGATTAATGCACATCCAGGGCTTTAACCTGCTCAAGCAGTTCCCGGTAATTTATGTCGAAATGCGTGGCCTCGTAAACGGCTTTACCCTTGCTGATAAGCAGCAATTGGGGGCTTTGGTGCTCAATATTAAAGTCTTCGGCTATTTGGTTCGAAAGGGAACGGTAAGAAAGCAAGTCGAGGTAAAAGGGTACGGGCTGGTTAAGGGCATTATCGTCCCATGAGCGCTCAATGCGGTCAAGGGCGGTGCGGCTGATGTTGCAGGTAGTGCTGTGCTTAAACACCATTACCGGCTGCTCTGCCGAAAGGGCAGCTATTTTTTCCAAATCTTCACCGGATGTTATCCTGTTCCACTTCATATTCTTAAAACCGATTTAAGCGGCATATTGTTCCCCCTAATTACACAGAATTTTATCCGGGAGGCAGCTATGCGCCTGCCTGCCGAACGCGATAGTTTCAGAGGCCGCAATCTACTGTGCCGGTGAGGGTAAATTTTGGCGTGTTGTTACTGTCCAGGGCTGCTTTGCCCAATTCGAGCATTTGCAGGTTCAGGTTCATGCTGCTGCTGCTGCGCGTTACGCTGCCGCCAATGGCAATGTAGCTAACATCTTTCCCGTTTTCGAAAATGGTGAGTGCTATGCCCTGGCATGATGAGCAGCTGTTAAAGTAGCTGCTGTTGCCATAATAAATGTTCTGGGTGCCGGCCTTTGTAATTATGTTCTTCAGGGTGAGGTTGAGCTTGCTGTTGTACTTCAGCTCGGCATTGGGGCTGCCTGCAGAGGGGCAGGAGTGCGAAGTAATATTATATGTTGAATCGCGGAAATAGAGCTTGGTTTTAGAGTTCACAACCGGGGAGGGGTCAGTAAACTCTTCGCAGGCAGATATAAAGAACACCGATCCTATGGCGGCAATGGTAAAAAGCAGGCGGCCCAGGTTTTTTATACCGCTTAATTTCAGGTGATGTTGGTAAAACGTTTTCATATAAAGCTGTTTTGTGTTTTGTTACCGGTTGTGCCTTTGGCGGCAGTTCGCGAATGTTGCTGTAAGAGGTACATTCAGGCTTTTCTGTTATGTCAAAAAGCAATCCAAAACTATGCGGGAAAATGCTTTATTACAGCTAAGACCCCGAGGTTTCAGAGAGGTTTAACATTTGGGCATAATAAAGCCCCGGCTTTGGAATTACCAAGTGCCGGGGCTGTGTTATTTTCCCGATACAATCACCGCCGATAACAGCGCGATGTATTGCCCGGATTAATTTGTTTTTAAAGAAGTAATGAGGCCTTTAAATTACCTTACTACCATGCGACGAACAGTAGAGCTGTTGCCGCTGCCCTGAACCTGCACCATGTAAATGCCCGGCTTAGGCTCATCAAGGCGTAATTGGTATTCAGAGGCCGCAGTACGCAATTGCTCTATGCGGTTGCCCAGCATATCGAACACTGTAATGGTTTTTGTTCCTTTACCCAGTCCGCCCAGGGTGGCTTCGCCTGTGCCCGGGTTTGGTGAAATGCTGAAATCAGCCCCGTTGGCCCTGCGGCCTGTTCCGGCTGTGAGATCGCTGGTTACTTTTACGTTGTTCAGGCGAATTTGCGGGCGGGTGCCTGCTCCTGTGCCATCGGCGTAGTAAATAAACCTCACTTGTGCGTTGGGCTTGTTATTGCAGGCAGCAGGCAGAGTGCTGGTAAGCACAAGGCTGTCGCCGTTAACGCCGCCTACAGAGCTGTATTCATAAGCTGAACCGGGAGCGGTTGTAAAAGTATCGCCGGGTTCTGCGCGGTATTGCATTTGAACACGGTACCCGCGGGCATCTGCCGGTGTGCCGTTACCGTCGCCTTGGGCAACAAGGCCTACAGTAGCGGTTACATTTATGTTTTCGCGTCCGGTTGCATTTACGGCAATTACGGCTGCGCCCACGTAAATATCGCCGGGAATGGCAGGGTTACAGGCTGTTTGCGCAGTGCTGGTATTTACAAACGAAAACCCGTTAGCACCCAGGCCCCTTATTCTTGACCTTGAAGTGAGGTTATAAGCGCAATCCCAATTTTTTGTAGCAACTGCCCAAGGCTTGGCCGGGGTGTTTGTAAAGCCGTGGAAAATCATGTTGGCGGGGTAGGTGCCGGCGGTTGAGCTTGAATCCCAGCCTGTCCAGCGGTAATTGCCCGTGCTCAAATCAAAAGGTTGCGGAAGGCCCGCTGTTTGGGCTTTGGCCTGTGCGCCTGCAAAAAGCAATGCAATCATTAAAACTGACGCAAAACGGAAGTAAATTTTTTTCATATGGGGTCCCGGGCTGTAACCGGTTTGCAAATATGGAGGAATGCCCTGATTCTTTACCTGTTTATGGCATACCTGCCTACAAAGTTAATCGAAATATAATATTGCACCACAGGCATACACAAGCTTTGATGTAATATTTAAGCCATGGTTTAAGCGCCTAATGCCCCTGCTTCAGAATACTTTGCGGCTTTATTGCGCTATTGCATAATTTCTTTAGTATTGCAGTTGAAATAATTTTATTTCACGGGTAGGGCGCAAATCTGAATATACCTGCATTGCCGGTTAATGCGGCTTCCGTGGCCCTTCTTCCTTCATTACACCATTTATCCGGAACCTATATAGCTTTATGAATTACAAAACAGAATCGCGATTTACCTTAGGCGCAGGCCTTAAAGCATTTGCATTTGCAGGCATGCTCAGCTGCTTTATTGCCGCAAAGCCGGCCGAGGCGCAGGCCCAGAAATATGTGCAGGTGATGGAGACCGCCACCAAGGATGCCAAAAACGTAAAGGACCACTGGGTAACCGAAAACGATTCGGTAAAAATTACCTATCATTTTTGGTCAGAGAAGGGTATCTTATCTTTCGCAATTCATAATAAGCTAACTGTGCCCCTGTTTATAGACTGGGAGCAAAGCACTTTTAAATCTTTGGGCGAAACCTTTGATTACTGGCCCGATAACGAGCCCGGCAAGCCTGAAGGTATCCGTGCCGATTTTCACTACGACGGCCCGCCGGTAATGCCCGGCCACACCGCAACACAAGGTGTTGGCGGCGCAGGCGCCAATAAAAACCGTACCGCCCGCCTCAGCGAGATTGAGCCCAACGGCGACCTGATTCGCAGCAGCTATTATATTTTCCCTAAGCCTTATTTCGATATGGGCGCAAAATATACCAGCCGCCATTTGGCCCTGCGCGAAGACAAATCTGTAATGACCCTGGTTTACGAGCTTGATTTCCATGAGAAGAATACGCCCCTGCGTTTCAGCAATGCCGTTGCCTATTCAACTTCAGAAGACTTTAAAAGCAAGGGCACCCTTGCCGCCGAGTTCAAGCTTGAAAAAGTAACCGAAATGGAAGCCCGCCAATTTAAAAACAAAAGCAAAGAAAGTATGGAGGATGCCAAAAACGGCAGCAGCCCTTATGCTTCGCCACGCTCGTTTTATGTGAGCGTTCCGGCGGGGCAGGGGGTTAAAAAGTAAGCGCTCCCGCATTCCTGATAAAACTATAAAAGCCCCGGTAATTCGGGGCTTTTATAGTTTTAATGCGTTCCTATAATGTTTTGCAGGCGCTTTACTGTTTTACCACCCTGCCACTGCGCCCGGCGTATTGCAAAATATAAACGCCCGGTGCAAAGTCTGCTATATTGGCCTGCCATGTATTGCCCGTGTTTTGCATATCGGGCTTAACGGGCCTGCCTGTAATATCATACAGCTCTGGCCGATTTTGGCCCGCACCCGGTATAAGGCTTATATTGAGCAGGCTATTAGCCGGGTTTGGCCAGGCATGCAGCAAACGCCTTTCCGGGCTTAGTATTTCTGAGCTTCCTGTTAAAACGCCTGGTGCCTTTATACAGCCGAAAAAGCTTTCATAATTGGGGCCTGTAATATTCGTTCCGCGCACATATACCCGGTCAGATGCGGGCATGGTTTGGGCAATGTTTAGGTAGTGGTTTTCTATGCTTACAGGTTCGCCGGTTCTTGCATGCAGGGCTGCGAACCCGTTAAGATCCTGCCCGGCAATACGCGTGAATTTGCCTGAAACGAACAGCAGGCTGTCTTTATAAGAGAGGCCGGTTACAGCGCCGTTCGGGTTCGGGTTAAATGAAGGCGTAAGGTTTTGCTGCGCATCAAATACACAAAGGCGATTTATGTTTACGCTGTCTATGGTGGTGTAGTTGCCGCCTGCATACAGCCTGCTGCCCACTGAAAGCAGTGTATTTACAGCCCCGTTCGGGTTAGGATTCCAAGGTTTTGCCAAGCCGAGCGACAAGGAGGTAAGAGCAAGGCCTGCCCTGTTTTGGCCGCCGAAATTGCTGAAAGTACCCGCCACGAAAATATTGCCACCCGGAGTGCCTGCTATGGAAGTGATTGAATTGGATACGTCAGGCGCCGGGTTCCAGGAATTAGAATTTGATGTTACCGCGCTTAAGCACATGGCATATCTGCGGGGCGTGGTGTTTAAAGCCAGGAAGTCGCCGCCCATATAGAGCAGGTTTCCGTAGCCTGCAATGTATCTTACGCTGTTATCTACATGGTAAGGAAGCCATGTAGTAATTTCGCCTGTTATTTTATCAATGCCGCCAATGCTTTTCCTGTCTGCCCCGGCCAGGCTGCCGAAGGGGCCACAGACAAACAGGCTGTTGTTATATAGGCAGCTACCCGATACATGGGCCATGAAATAGTAATCCTTAATAGGGCACCAATCAGTTATCTGCCCGTTGGCGGCATAAAATGAGGCCAGCCCGTAACGCATTTTCCCGCCTATGCTCTTAAAGTTTCCGCCCAGGTAAATGCTGTTCCCCTGCATGGCCATAGCATAAATTTTCTGCGCGCCCATGCATACCGAAAGGCTGTCGGCAGGCAGGCCGGTTACCAAATCAAGTGCGGCAAAGTTGTGCACCTGCTTACGGGCAATTGTTCTGAACCTGCCGGAAACATAAACATGCTTATCATCGCTCATTATATTGGTAATAACAGGCTTATAGCCGGCATCCTGGAAAAAGTCCTGGGGAACCCATGTGCCGGTTGCCCCGGTGGCCAGGCTGAATGCCGCCAGGTTTTCCCGGTCGTTTGCACCCACACTGCTGAACCTGCCGGCCACATACAGGTTGCCTGCCTGCACGGTCATACCATAAACAGTTCCTGTAACGGGCTCGGTTGTAAAGGGAATTGTACTGCCTGTTACAGCATTTACAGCGGCAAAATTGGTTTGGGCCATGCCGTTTACGGTGCTGAACGTGCCGGCTATAAACAGGGTATCATGCGTAATGGCGACGGCAGTTACTACAGCGCCGGTATTCAGCAATCCTTTGGGAAATGTTTCCAAAGGGAAACCTGTGATAAGGTCAATAACTGCCAGGCCTGCACATAAGGAATCGCGCACTTTGGTGATGGCTCCGGCCACATACAGTAGGTTGTTGTTTACTGCGAGCTGATAAACCGGGCCTTCCACTGCTAAGGCCCAAGCCGGTACTCTGCCTGTTTCGGCATCAACACCCTGTATTGTGCCCGGACTGCCTGTTTTCATGCCGGCATATAATGTGCGGCCGGCAAGCGCCAGGCAGTTAATGCTTTGTGGCAAAATGGAGGTGCAATTAAAAGCGGCGTCGAGGCTGAGGTCAGGATTCAGGTGCACCAGGCCGGAAACCGGTGTGTTGCCAATTTTAGTGAAGGTGCCGGCAATGTACCAACCGCCTGCATTGTCGGCAATTGCACATTTAACGCTGTCGGCAATGCGGCCGGTAATTTTCGGGAAGCTTTCAGGCACCAGGCCGGTATGTTTGTTAATGCTTACACCCTTACCCGTGGCCGGACCAAAATAGGTAAAATCGCCGCCGGCATAAACCCGGTCACCATCGGAGCTTAAGGTATTTATTTGGTTATCGGCATCCCAAAGGGTAGTATCTGTTTGGGCAAAAGACGGAAATGAGCAAAGGCAAATTATAATCGGTAATAAAATGCGGAGGGAATAGCGGGTAGTTTTTGAAGGCATATAGCTGTAGGAATAAAAGGTTAGATATAAACTGGTATATAATTTATGCAATAGTGTGCCGGGTAACAAAGCCTTAGCCTTTCCCGAACCATTCCACTGTTCTTTTAAGCCCTTCATACAGCCTTACCTGCGGGGCATAGCCCAGCATTGCGGCTGCCTTGCTTATATCTGCCAGGCTGTCGCGAATATCGCCGGGGCGTTCAGGGCCGTGTATGGGTTTTACAGGGCAGCGGGTTAATTCGCCTATTATTTCGGTCATCTGGTTCAGGTTTGTGCGGTCGCCAACGGCAACGTTGAAAACCTGGCCGAGCGCATCGGCATTGTTGGTTAAGGCGGCCCTTATATTGGCCTGAACGGCATTTTCCACAAAAGTAAAATCACGGGTATGCAGGCCTGCCCCGTTTATTACCGGGCTTTGCCCGGCTTTCATAAGCCTGATAAACAAGGGGATAACAGCAGCATAAGCCCCGTTAGGGTCCTGCCTCGGCCCGAAAACATTAAAATACCGCAGGCCGATTACCGGCAATGCCCAGGTTCTGAAATACACCCCGGCATACAGTTCGTTTACGTACTTGGTAACGGCATAAGGGCTTAATGGGTTGCCAATGTTCTCTTCCTTTTTGGGAAGAACCGGGTGGTCGCCGTAGGTGCTGCTGCTTGCGGCATATACAAAGCGCTGCACGTTATTGGCCCTTGCTGCTTCCAGCATATTCAGGTGCCCGGTAATGTTTACATCGTTGGTGGTAAGCGGATCGGCAAGGCTGCGGGGAACCGAGCCTAAAGCGGCCTGGTGCAGCACGATATGTATATCTTTACAGGCTTCTGCGCAGGTTGCCGGGTTGCGTATATCGCCCTCAAATAGCTCGAATGCCGGGTTTTGGGCAAAGGGAGCCAGGTTATGCCTGTGCCCGGTGCTGAAATTATCAAGCACACGCACCCTGCCTGCACCGAAGGACAACAGGTACTCAACTATATTGCTGCCTATGAAGCCGGCGCCCCCGGTAACTAAAAAATGCAGCCCGCTGATGGGGCCTGTATGAAAGGGCGTGGTATATGCCGACAAGTTTTCCTGGTTCATGGGTGCAAATGAAAACAAAAAACTCCTTACCGGGGCCATGCCAGGCATGAAACCGATAAGGAGTTTTTATACCGGCCACCTAAGCTGCCAATTACGGGTATATTATAAAGCCGATTAGCCGGGCAAATACATTTATTAAACGGCAAAACTCTCGCCGCAACCGCAGGTACGGCTGGCATTCGGGTTTATGAACTGGAAACCCTTTCCGTTGAGTCCGTCGGAGAAATCAAGGGTGGTGCCCAGCAGGTAGAGCATGCTGCGTTTATCTACGAGTATTTTTACGCCTTTGTCTTCAAAAACTTCGTCGGTAGGGTTGTTTTTATCATCGAAGCCGAGGTCGTACATGAGGCCTGAGCAGCCTCCGCCTTTTACAGCCACGCGTATGTTGAATGCATCGCCGTGGCCTTCTTCATCGCGCAGGGCCTTAATTCTTTCTACTGCTTTATCTGTTACGCTTATCATTGCCTGGTTTGGCCGGGAAAATTGCCGGCGGTATTAATTTACAACGAATATACAGGAAATTTGTTTTACCGGCCCGGTTTCGTTGATTATTGCTTTTACGAAGCTAAGCCGGGTTTATGTATAACTGAACATTATGCATTTGGTTTTTGAACCCCAACGTTTTATACCGGCCGGTAAAACATACCGGTTTCGTGCTCTGCAATTTAACCGGTTTCACAATTCCCCTAACGCAAAACAGGCGGCCTCGTTTCCGGGGTCGCCTGTGCTGTTAATATAGGTAAGCAGGTAAATACTACTCGGCAGAAGGGGTTTTGCCGTATTTCCTGTTGAATTTTTCCACGCGGCCGGCAGCTGCAATAAATACTTTCTTGCCGGTGTAGAAGGGGTGGCTGGCCGAGCTAACTTCCACTTTTACAAGCGGGTAAGTGTTGCCGTCTTCCCAAACAATGGTTTCAGATGCACCAATGGTTGAACGGGTAAGTATTTTAAGATCGGAGCTTGAGTCCTGGAAAACCACTTGGCGGTATTCGGGGTGGATGCCTGATTTCATATCTTTAATTGGGCCTGTGCCCGGTTATTTTTTGTTAATGAATAATTGAGCTAAAAGGAAGCAGCAATAAATTACTTGCCTTCTTTTTGTGCGGTTTTAAGTGCACGTGGTATTTCAATGCTCACCAGGGGCACTGCGCCTACGTTCAGAATTTTGTAGTTTTCAGGCTTTACAGCGCTTACTTTAATGGTTTTACCAAGGTCAAGATCGGTAATGTCCACACTTATAAAGTCGGGCAGGTTGGCGGGCAAAGCCTCAATTTTCAATTTGCGAAGCTTGGGAGTAAGCTTACCGCCCTTGGTTACACCAACAGCAGTACCTTCCAGCTTCACAGGTATTTCGGTACGAACAGGCTTATCGTCTTGCAGGGCCAGGAAATCGGCGTGCATAAGCATGTCGTTCACGGCGTGGAATTGCACATCCTGCAGAATAGCACGGTATTTTTTGCCTTCTATGTTAAGGTCGGCCAGGTATGCAACGGGGCTGTAAGCCAGCTCACGAAACAGTATCATCGGAACCGAAAAGTGGATTTGCTCCCCGGTGCCGTACAGTACGCATGGAACCAGGCTTTCCAGCCTGAGTGCTTTAGCGTCTGCCTTACCGAGATTTGCTCTTTTATACCCTATAATCTCTACTGATTTCATTGAATTGTTTTTAAAATGTATAATTGATTGATTGTAATGCTTTTTCAGGCTTAAACGTACAGGCTGCTGATGCTTTCGTGCCCGTGCACCCTGCGGATGGCTTCGGCAAAAAGATGGGCAATGCTTATATATTTAATCTTGGGCTCGTGGTTGTCTTTTACAGGCAGGGTATTGGTTAACACCAGCTCCTCGAGCGCCGAATTATGTATGTTCTGCAATGCGTTTCCGCTGAGCAGGCCGTGGGTGGCAACAGCGCGAACGCTGCGTGCGCCTTTGTCCATGATTATGCCGGCGGCTTTGCAGATTGTGCCGGCGGTATCTACCATGTCATCAACAAGAACTACGTCCTTGCCCTGAACATCGCCAATAACCTGCATGCTGGCTACCTCGTTGGCACGCATGCGATGTTTGTCGCATACCACCATTTCGGTATTGAAGTGCTTGGCGTAGGCGCGGGCCCGGCCAACACCGCCCACATCCGGAGCCGCGAAAATCATATCGGGCAGGTTGAGGGCACGCAGGTGCTTTTCGAAAACATACAGACTATCGAGATGGTCTACGGGAAAATCGAAGAAGCCCTGGATCTGGCCGGCGTGTAAATCGCAGGTCATGAGGCGCTGTGCGCCGGCAGCGCTGAGCAGGTTGGCAACCAGCTTGGCGGCAATGGCAACACGCGGCTTGTCTTTTCGGTCTTGCCTGGCGTAGCCGAAATACGGCATAACCACTATAACCTGCTTGGCCGATGCACGACGGGCGGCATCTATCATGAGCAGGAGCTCCATGAGGTTTTCGGCGGGCGGTTGTGTGCTCTGTACAAGAAACACATTGTCGCCGCGAATACTTTCGTCGAAGCTGGGGGAGATTTCTCCGTCGCTGAAATGCGCGATGGTGAGGTTGCCCAGCGCTTTGCCGAAGAAGCCGCAAAGCTCAAGAGCGAGCGGTCTTGATGAAGTACCGGCGAAAATTTTTACGTTTGCTTCCATAGCGGATTATGCGGCGAAAAAACTCATTGGGAACCTCCCGCATTTCCGGCACGCATACCGGAAATGCGGGTGCAAAATTAGGGTTTTATTGTCGGAATAACAATGCAGGAATGTGCATAAGTTTAGGTAAAGCTGTGTTTGAACTTATATTTTCATCCATACAGGTAAATAAGGCCTTGGCTGTTGCCGGCAATACAAAGCGAAATACGCTATACACCCATGCAAGCCGTTGATTATAACTATTTTGGGCTCATCTTAAATACTCCCGGAAAAACACCTGCCTTTATGAAAATTGCTCCAAATTACCCGGCGGCCAAACCTTGGGCTGCACAGCGGGTAAATTCGGGAATATGGCAGGGGATGACCTGAGTGCTAAAGCCCGGCATGCCAATGGTTTTCTATAGTGAATTATTTTCGGGAAGGAGCAATAACAGGCTTAAGCCGGCTTTTCGACCTTGTTTTTTCGATTCAGCATACCCATGTGCGTATAGGCAAAACCTTCTTCAGTTTTAAGCCCGTAGCCAAAAGCGCGATCCATGGCTGAATGGCCTGTAAAAATAATGCCTGCGGCAAGCAGCAAGGGCATGCCGGCATAGTACCCGGCCAGGGCAGCCATAAGCCAAATGCCTTGTTGGTGGGCAATGTTGTAGCACCATGCGCCTGCCTTCGGACCGAATAAATAGCCAAGCATGCTCAAATCGGGCAGGAGCAGCAGGCCAAAGTACCAACCTAAGCCGTACGGCGTAAGCCGAAATGAAATAATGCTTAACACAAAGAGTGCAAGCCCTTCCAGGCGCAAATGTATTATATTGACTTTGCTCATAACCGGTTTTGCAGGCATTAATGCAGGCAATCTATGGAAAATTCATGTCGAATACCTAAATGCACATCTGCCAATGCTGCTAATGGCATTCAGGCGCGCCGGTTTTATAAACATGGCCGGTTCCGTCGGTAAAAATATCAAACATGAACTCGCTCCTGTCGCCACCCGACCTGCTTAATGTATATAAGCAATTCGGCTGCATCATTAAGCTTTTGCCCTTCAGCAGGCTGTCGCCTGAATTGGTGCGCAGGTACAATTCATAATTTGCCGGTAAATTGCTTAAATCAAGTTCAGCCGCCACTTCATCATAAAGGGCCCACTTAATGGTAAACCCCTGAATGTATGAACTGTCGGGTATTTTATATTGGGTAATTTGCAGCGCATTAAATTTTTCGCAGCTGCAGGAAACCACATTTTGGGTTTCCAAATTATAATGCATCGAATGGCTGCAAGGCTGACCCATTACAGCAGTAAACCAAATAATTAATACAATTCCGAAAGTAAGCAACCCGATAATAATAACTGCTGCTATGCTGCGCATATACTAAGCCCTGCTTTATTTACTCTGCCTTTACCAACCTGAGCCTTTGCCCGGCAGCGCTTACTGTATAAATACCCGCAGGCAAATGCAGTATATTAATTTGCGATCCGGGGGCAATTGGGCCGCTTAGTACAACCTGTCCTAAGTTGTTATACATAATGAAGTCAGATTTGCCTTTGATGCCTGCAATGCCAAAACTCCCGGTTGCCGGGTTCGGCATCAGCGATATTGTATTATATGAAGCAGCGCCGATACCCAAAATTACAAAAGGGGCAGATTCAGGCGTGATTTGCCCGTTGCTGTAGGTAATTACAACCGTATATGTTCCGGGTCCCAGGTTAGGAATGCTTTGCCCCGCATAGCCGGTAATGGCAATTCCGTTCAAATACCAGGTGTAAAAGGTTCCGCCGGCCTGCGTAATTAAAGAATCTCCGTTGGTATTCATGCTGATTTCAGGCGGCAATAAGCGCTCTCTTACCCTTACGTGAATTACATTGCTTATGGCAGCGCAGTTTTCTGAAGGTATGCTTAGGCTGTAATTACCGCTTGTTTTTACAGTAATGCTGCGTCCTGTTTCACCATTGCTCCATAGGTAATTGCTTGCATCGGTAACTTTACGGATCCTGTTCAGTGGAGAGTCTGCAACGTAGACCGCACCTTCATTATCTGTTGCTGTGCATGCCGGGCCGTAGAATTGCGCACAACTCCCGGTACCGTCAAAGTAGCCTTTGCCGCCTGATGAAACAAATGAACAGAAACCTGATTTTGAAACGGAGCGCAAATCGTTTGTATAGTTATTGAAAAAGTAAAGGTTATCATCCTTATCTATAGACAGGCAGGAAGGAAAGTAAAGCTCTGCAAGCCTTGCAGGGCAGTTTTCTCCTGTAATATTTCCGCCGCCGGCAAAGGTGCTTACAATTCCTGCGGCGCTTATTTTCCTTATAACATTGTTAGACCTGTCGCATACAAACAGGTTGCCTGTTTTATCAAAAACTATATCTGAAGGGTCATTAAAACGGGCTTCCGAAACGGGACCGTTAAAAAAGCCGATTTGCCCTGAACCGGCAAAAGTACTTACTATGCCTGCGTTGCTTAGCTTTCTTATTCGGTCTTTATCTACAATATAAACGTTGCCTGCCGGGTCTGCGGCAACAGATTTTAAGCCCGAAAATTGTGCTGTGCTGCCGGGCCCGTCGGCAGTGCCGCCATGCCCGTTACCGGCAAGGGTTGTTACCATGCCGGTGGTACTAATCTTCCTGATGGTGCAGGTTCCATTGTCGGCAAGGTACAGGTTGCCGGCGCTGTCTGATGTAATAGCGGTTACAGATTTAAGGCTGACAGAACTTAGCGGCCCGTTGTTCAGCAGGGTATCTGCCCTGTTATTACAAACATAGGTTCTTACACCTGAAGCAGTAACTTTTGAAATTGCGCTTCCCTGCGCAATATAAAAGCAGGTATCGGCCTTGCAGAAATGGAAAGCAGTAATGCCTGTATAAGACGGCCCTCCAAAATTTGCCGATAATGCCCATGTACTTACATTGTAATTATAAGGAACGGCCTGTAAAACAACGCTGTCGCCTTCATTAAATGTGGTCGGGCCCAATGTATCGGCATGGGAATGGTTAATTACTGTAAGGGGGGAGGCGTGCATGCTGTTGCTTACCGCCGATGTGCAGCCTGCAATTACTGTTTTTACATTGTAGTCGCTAAAGTCAGATACGGTAATGCTCGGGCCTGTTGCGCCGTTGCTCCATATATAAGAATCAACGGGCTGCTGTTGAAAAATTTTACGCAGCTGAAAGCCGTCGGCAAAGTAAACATTACCATCGGCACAGGCAGAAAGGCATAAAACGCTGCTGCAAAGCGAAACTGAGCTTAGCCCGTTTTTTATACCCCAACCGGAACTGCCGGCAACAGTACTTACCATGCCGTTGGCATCAATTTTACGAATCCTGAAATTGCCGTTATCTGATACATACAGGCTGCCGTCTTTATCCAGAGCAATTGAATAAGGGCTGCTGAACAGGGCTTGGTCGGCAGGGCCTTCTTTATAACCGCCGCTATAGCTGCCGGCATAAATGCTTACAAGACCATCGGGACTTACTTTACCTATTCGGTTATCGTAGGTTCCTGTATAATACAGGTTTCCTACAGAGTCTGCCGCAAGTGTGCGCGGGTTAAAAATAGACAGGTTGGTGCCGGCAACGGCATCGGTCATGAAGCTTTGCTCACCGTTGGGCCTTATTTTTATGATACGGCCGGCGGTGCAGGTGTACAGGTTCCCGAGCCCGTCGGCGGCTATGGCCTGTATATTTAAAAAGGAAGCAAAGGGCCCTCTTTCGCTGAACCCGCGGCCGTCTGATGTAAGGGTGGTAACCATGCCATCTGGTGAAATACGCCTGAGAGCATTTCCCCAACGTTCCCCAACGTAAATATTACCGGCTTTATCACGACCCAGGCAGGTTGGCGACAGAAATCGTGCGCTGTCCCTGTACCCGTTCCTGGTTCCCCAAACAGTAGAACCGGCAAAAACACTGTGGCTGCCATCTGTACCTACTTTATAAACAGGGTTCGTATCATTGCCGTTATAGCCGGGAATATAATATATGTTTCCGCTGTTGTCTGTTACCATGCTTATTACAGTGCCATTGACTGCGGAAATGTTGTAATGCGCGCTTACAATGGTATCGCCTTTTTTCGGGGCATGGAAGGTTACACTGCCGCCGGGACAGATCTTTAAATCGGGGTTGGTGGTGTAAATAACCGGGGGGCTTTGGCAGTCGTTGGTAACAGCGCGTACTTTATTGCCTGCAGAATTGCCTTTATTCCCGTTTCCGGGTTTATGAAAGGCGCTTACAGCCTCGGTATATGAGCAAAAAAGTACTGCGATAAGCACGCAAAGCACATAAGCGTACAGTTGTTTCATTCGGTGTAATTATTAAAGTGTTTGCTCTTAAAAACTTAGGCAATGTATTGATATTTTGAATGCGGAGGGGGGAAGATTAAAAAATTAAATTGTACCCAGCTAATGTATTGTAGCTAAGTCTGTTTACCTGAAGATATAAGCTGCCTTGTATTTAACAGGGTAGAAATGGATATTACCTCCTTTGTTTTCTGTAACATTCATTTCAGTAGGAAATATCCTGTTCCTGTTTACATAGGTGTAAGTGTAATAATGAAGACCATTACCAATATATTCAGGCAGGTTAAGGCTTGTTTTACCGTACATATTTGGCGGCCCATGCCCGAAGCGGGGCACAGCGGGTAAGAGCATATTTACCAAATTGGTATCAGGTCTGAAATCAGGATTATATTTATAAGTGTAGTAGCAGGAGCCATTTTTTTTGTAACAAACCAGGTTCCCGTCTGTCCATTCAAATGAATTTGTATCCTGCCTGACTGTGGCGCTATAAGTTATTATTTGGGATACCATTTGCTCATTATTGTCGTAGGTATAATGGTATCGTTTAACAGTATCGCCGAAGCTGTTATATTCTGCTTCATAGCTTATTTTACCGCCGGTTAAAATAGCTTTTATTGTGTTCAGAGAACTGTCGATGCCGTTCCTGCGCAAGGTGCGCGTGCAGGTTATTTCATTGTCGGAATAGGTGTAAGAGGTGATGCTGTCAATGGTAAGTCCGTCAAGTGTATATGTGATGCTTCGGCTTTCCATCCTTGTTCTGTCGGGCGACCATGTGTAGTGGTAGCTATAGAAATAGCTTGTAAGTGCGGCTACACGGCAGTTTGTTAAGGGTGGACTCTCATCGGGGGTGCATGCAATTGTCAAAAGGCAAAGAGAAACAATAAAGCCTTGTATTGTGATTGAGCGGATCATAGGTTTGAGTTTTTGCAACATTTCTACTGAAACCTCTATTGATAACACTTTCGTCCAACTTTCCTGCAATAATACCTTTTACCAAATGACTGACTTGTAAAGGCTTTACATTAGATATTTTGAATAATCTGGAAAGCAGATTTAGCCCTCCTTCAGCACTGAAATACTCAGCCGCCTTGAACTGAGATACATTAACATTAAATTTTTTACCATAAGCAATCAGCAGTTCTACAGCATCATCACCATATATATTCAGATCTGTTTCCAGTCCCGATTTTTCCAGTATTGCCTCTTTCGGGATACCACAAAAGTCGCTTATAAAGTCTCTTAATTCATCAGGCTTTTCTGCATACATACTAATAATGTCTATATTTTCCCGAAGAATATTTTTTCAAGGTAATTGCTTGCTTTCCCGGTGAAATAAAGGGTTGGTACTTGGAAAACGAAGAAGGATATGTGCAGAAGTACAATATTCTCTCCTACCGCGCCGCTTACTTCTTTCAAAGTGTAATAAACTAAATATGAAACCTGGCTTAAACCAAAGTAAAACATGGAGCATAATTCGTCGGCCGGAGCCTGTGTATTATCTGCCGAATATGAAGTAAAACAGATACCTGCTACAAATACAATGGCCGGCAATACCAGCCAAACATTTCTCGAACAAAAGAACTGTAACGAAATTATTACAAATGGACTATATAAAAGAATGATTACTAAAAATGAATGGCCAAACATGGTTAAATTTGGCCAGGGCAATTTTAAAACAGTTCTAATTATCAACGAAGCCAAGTTGCTTAAAACTATAAAGACATAATTTATAACTATAAACAGTGGACATATCTTTAATTTGTGCATGTTAAAAATAACGTATTTATCCTTTGACACAGTTCAGTTTACATCCTCGCTATTTTCTGATATACCAATTGCCCTTATAATGTTTGAATTCATTAATGTCACTTGGTTTAGAGTTTGGCATCAGTCTTAAAAGTATCGGCGGGTCCTGACTGTTAGGATTAATATAAACGTTGCCGACGGTGTCAACACCGATAACATATAATTCAAGTTTTAAATACTCCTTAATAGATATTTCTATTTCGCTGCTATCTAAATAATCATGCTCGCACCTTATTAAAACTAAATCTTTTTCGATTTTTATGATACCATTGTCATCATCGTTTACCAAAACAGCGTATGGGCCACAAGCGCCCCTAAATTCACCGACAAAATAAATTGAAGTATTACGGTTTGTTCCAGTACTCCGAAAGTGTATAAATCTGTTTTTCAACTTACTAAAGTCAGTAAAATTGTGTTTCTCAACCACATCTTCAATAACATCATCTTGACTGCTGCATGATTGAAGTGTAGCAGTCAAGAAGAATGCAATGCATAATATCTTTGAGTAGTACATCTTATCGAGTTTTTTGAGCCGGAGCAGAAAGCCCTTTTGTAGGTGTCCAAGATCTTAGCCTAAGTAGATTACGGGCTGCATAATTAACACCGCTGTTTATTGACCTTTGGTCGTCTTCTGAGTCGAATTGTCCCGTATAACCGTTTGTTGTCGGGTGAGCAAGGCTGTTAAAATGAGCACCTAACCTTAATGTCAATATATCTATCCCAAGTGAATGACCTGATGCACCCCAAAGGAAGTTTCCAAAATTCATATGATTATGTACATAACCGTCTCCTCCTTCAGGAATAAAGAGCATTGGTGAAGGTGCATCCAAGGGATAGTCACTTGCTTCGGGAAACTCTTTGGGAATCGCAGAGTAGGAAAAATCTAATTTGTGATTACCCTCGCTATTATTTAGCAAATAGCTCAACCCATTATTCCTGTTTTCGGAATCGAAAGCTCCTGCCTTACCCAACATTTTACTTATCTTCTCTAAACTAACAAAAGAAACTGAATTAATTTTACCCGAGGCAATATCTTCAGGGTCAGTTTCCGGTGAGGCGAATTTATAAACTTGCTGCGCTCCGGAAGTCGAATTTTCCACAATTAACCTGTCCGGCATGTCAGTTTTATCTTGCCTAATGAAATTTCCTTTTTCGTTGAATACATAATCATCCGGATCCCTTCCATCCGGATCAATATACCTAATCGGATTATTCAAGCAATAAGCATAAGGGCTCCAGCTCGGATATTCGCTTGCCATAGGATCTACGCTCCAAAAGGTACTGATTACCGTTGGATTCTGCACTGTTTCCGAATCTCCGGTATCTCTTTGCCGCAGGCCAATAATTTGCCCCTTCCGCATATTGAGCGCCATGCCGCCTATATATTGTATGCTGTCGTTGTTTTCCCCTTCATCGTACCTTCCTTTACTGAGCGTAAGCATGCGCCCGGATTTGCCTATGCTTGCAAAGGGATTATGCACAAACCTGGCTGTATCTAAAGTACGCGCTATTTTTTGATTGCCATCCCTTTTTTCATCCACCGATGTAAGCCAGTTCAGGTACATCCGGGCAGGCATTTCCCTGTAGCCCAGACGGAGGGGTTCCATATAAAGCCTTTCCATTTCCGTATAACGGGTTTTTAACCCCGGAATAAGCGAGAGCCCGGTAATGTTTTTGATGCCTTTGGCCTGCATTTGCTGCTCGCATTCACTTCTCAGGCATTCAGCTTTCAGTATCAGCGCATTTACGCTGTTGGGCTGCACCTTGAGCACGGCATTGGCACATTTAATCATAAAGCCATCTGTGCTGTTCTTTCTTATTGCTTCGTAACCCTTGGCCAGATCGTACATGCAAAGAGCTATGCACTGCTTTTGACTGAGGGTGTCCGTAAATATCCCGCTGCGGATGGCATCGAGCGAGATATAGCCCGAGGCGCATATCCAGGCATCGGTGGGAAACACCCCGCTTGTAAGCTCGGTATTATACCAGCCATGCTCTTTGCTGCGGTTCCTGATATAGAGGTGGTTGGGCCCTGTCGAAATCCAGGCCTTTGCACCGAGCTCATCGGCAAGTATTTTATAGAGGTAGGGCATAGAGTGGCAGTTGCCCGTACCTGTTGCAAGCAGCTTGCTCACAAACATTTTCGACCAGTCGGCTTTGCCGAAGAAGTCGTCAAAATCATAGTTATAAGGCAGGTGGGCAATCATCTTTACAGGAATAGGCCCCATGCTTCGGTCAAGGTAATACACGGTATCTTTGAGCACCTTGAATATTGCCATGTTTTTGAGGAAGTTCAGGCTGTCTTTTTCGCGGTAATTCAGTTTGCGGTTTGCCTGCATCCATGCTTTCGAGTATCTGGTAAGCTTTTGCACCCTGGCATCGAAATCCTCAAAACTGAGTGTACTGTCGCAGGCATGCTCAGCCGTAAAAACTGCCTGCTTAAAAATGAGCGGCGCTTTGCCCTCCAGCATATCGTTTAAGGTTTTAAAGGCAGTTTCATATCTGTCGCTTATCGCATCAGTTTGCAGTTTAGACTCATGAGCGGGTTTGTAAGCAGCCTTTATATTGCCTTTCATGCCGGTCCTCGGGTCTTCATCCGCAACGCTTCGGATGTTCTCTTTCACCGGGGTGTTCACGGTTTTGGGCATTATGGCGCTTACCTGCTTTTTTGTTTTGCAGGAATAAAGGCTTGCAAACAGCAGCAGCAATCCAAATAACAGTACGTTTTTACCTCTTTGCATTGGTGCTGATTTGTTTTTTGAGTTTCAGGCTTTCCGCTTTTCTTGCCGCACCATCAGCCGAAGCCAGCCAATCGCGGTATTTATCTATAGGCATTGGGTTGTACCCAAGCTCATCAATAATATCGTAAATTTCATGTATTTGCTTGTTTTGTCTGCTTAATTCAGGATACAGGTAAAACTGTTTGTCAGATTTAAGGCCTATTGCTCTTGCTGAACGGGTACAGGCTATTGTCATGGCATTGGCTTTCATAATATACCCGTCAATGCTGTTCGGGCAAATTTTAATGATGCTGTCTGCCATAGCTATCACAAAATTATCATCGCCCATTTTGTTGCTGTATCCTTTCACCAAATCAGCCATTACATACGCCAATAAAGCGCTGCGGTTCAATGTATCAAGATAGATTTTATTCCTGATGGCTGCGGTACTGATATAGCCCGAAGCCATGGCCCATGTTTTGGAAGCGGGGTTGCCGTTGGTTGTTTCAAAATTGTATAATTCTCCTGTTATGCTGTCGCTGAAAACAATGAAGCTATGGTTCGGGGAGATAGAGAGCCAAGCCTTGGCTTTCAGTTCCTCGGCAAGTATCAGGTAGAGCAGGGGCATGGAGTGGCATTGACCTGTACCTTCGTGCAGCAGCCTGCCGACAAACATTTTAGAGTAATCATTTTCGCCGAAGGGGTCTTCAAAATCATAAGTATAGTGCCTCTGCAAACGACCTTGTTCATCTGTTAAATCCTCCGCGAACAGCTTTTGTATCGCATAGTTTTTACCCAGGCTGTTGCGGGCTACCTGCTCACGTTTCATAACTTCTTCCAACAAATGAACCTTATCTGTAATTTTTTTGTTGAAAACTGAATATGGAATGGCATTGCCTGTGTAGGCACCCTCAACTAAAAATACCGCTCTTTTCAGCGAGAAAGGTATTTTCCCTCTTTGCATTCGCAGCAGTTCGGTAAAAACGAATTTGAACTGTGCCAAACTTTTTTCGTAGCGAAGCTTTTCCCGTTCGGCTGCCTGTTGTTCGGCTGTTATGGTCTGGCTCTGAACTTCCTCAGCTCCCCGCACAGAACCCTCATAAGACGAACCGGGAGGATTGGTTTTTAATATCTTCTCATTTTGTTCTGCTGACTTTCTGTACATTTTATTAGTGTATTCTACTGCCGGGTTTGCAGGCTGTCTGTTGCCGCCTGGCTGTGAACCCGGCATGGTTGTTACAGGGCTGAATGTAGAAAAAGTCGGCGAGGCGGGTGTCTTAATCTGCCCGAACATTATGAACGGCGCAAGCATAATGAAACAGAGTACAAGCAGGTATCTGCACATAAACAGCAGGTGAAGTATTTTGCCGGGTAAAATTTATTGCAATCTGTTTTGCAAGTTCAAATATAATTTATTTACAAATATCTCCGATGATTTGTTAAAAATACATAAGACTAATTTAACGTTACTCCTTCCGTAGAAAAATCATGGCCTTTTAAGCCCGGTCTCCACACCATCGCGCACCATCTCATCGTTATAAAACCATCACAACCCCTTTTACCCGCTTTTCCCTATTTTTTCCCTAAATTGCCTTTCCTTCCGCCTTTTGCCAAGGGGCTGCAGGAACCTAACACAAAGCATGCGACCCGATCACCTGAAAGCAGACAAAGAAGCGCTTAGCCCGCAGGAGCGTGAAACCGAGCGTGCCCTCCGCCCTTTGAGCTTCGCCGATTTTACCGGGCAGGAGCGCATACTTGAAAACCTGATGGTTTTTACCGCCGCCGCCCGCGGCCGCGGCGAAGCCCTTGACCACGTTTTGCTCCACGGCCCGCCGGGCTTGGGCAAAACCACGCTCAGCCACATTATTGCGCAGGAGCTGGGCAGCAATATTAAAATCACGAGCGGCCCCGTAATGGAAAAGCCCGGCGATTTAGCCGGCCTGCTCACCAACCTGGAGCAGGGCGATGTGCTCTTCATAGACGAGATTCACCGCCTGAACCCCGTGGTGGAAGAGTACCTGTACTCGGCCATGGAAGATTACCGCATAGATATAATGCTCGACAGCGGACCAAATGCCCGCACCGTGCAGATTGGCCTGAGTCCGTTTACGCTTATTGGTGCAACCACACGGGCCGGCCTGCTTACCAGCCCCTTACGTGCCCGCTTCGGAATTAACTGTCGGCTAGAGTATTACGACAGCAAATTGCTCACCGGCATAGTAAAACGTTCGGCAGCCCTCCTGAAAACGCCCATTGAAGATGATGCCGCTTTCGAAATTGCGCGCCGGAGCCGGGGCACACCGCGTATTGCCAATAACCTGCTCAGGCGTACCCGCGATTTCGCGCAAATTAAAGGCAAAGGCATAATTACCATAGATATTGCCCAAACCGCCCTTGCCGCCCTCGATGTGGATATCAATGGCCTCGATGAAATGGACAACCGCATTTTGCGAACCATTATTGAGAAATTCAAAGGCGGGCCGGTTGGCCTGGGCACCATTGCCACGGCATGCGGCGAGGAAGCCGAAACCATTGAAGAAGTTTACGAACCCTTCCTGATACAGGAAGGTTATTTAAAGCGCACATCACGCGGGCGTGAAGCTACGGCCCTCGCGTTTAAGCACCTGCGCATACCTCCCCCGGCCCGGGCCGGGCAGCTGTTCGAATGAGCATAGCCCTTTTATTCATGCTGGCGCTGCAGCTGGGCATACCGGCCCTGCTGCTTACATGGTATTGGCATCGCCGAAACCATGATCGGTTTGAGCTGTTTATTAAAACCCTGGTGGTGGCCGGCTTCCTTTGGTTCGATTTTTATGCCGGGCGCTGGGACCTCTGCGGCAGGCACCTGCGCTGGCAATTGCTGCTGCTCTTTATTTTCAGCCTCAGCAGGCATATTCGTGAAGCCCGCATGCTCCCCTGGTGGACCCGCAAAGGCAGCTACCGATCTG